>CBINGZ010000022.1:0-85608 GCA_966250335.1 uncultured bacterium
CCTATGACGTACCTATCCCTCCTCCATTTTCGCAAACCTCTTACTTCCGGGTATAACACATTTCTTTGATGCACAGGAAGAAATTGTATATGACCTGGAAGACGTCAGGGTCGGACTGAAACCGAAGCAAGATCATCCAAGGGGCTGGAATGCCTTTGAAGTTCGAATCAACCTGAGAGATCTTCGTGAGCCAGGTATAAGAGGCTTTCCGGCACTTAGGATTGACATTGCTGCTCCGGAAGCCCTGGGTCTGGACTCTACAGCACCTTTGGACGTTCGAGGTAATACCATAACCGCATATACACTTGAACGGATCGCGGGAGAAAAACTGCGTGCATTCCTCAGCAGCTTACCTGCGTATCGGCGAAAGATGAATAGACCCGGGGAAGCGGTTCGAGCGAAGGACGTGTATGATTGTGCCCGAGTCGTTGTTGCAAGACCGTTAACCGACGATACATTCTAGTCGACGGCGGGTCGTGAATTCCAGTCGGCATGCCGGTCTCGTTATATTGACTGCGTGGGGATTCCCTCGTTTCAGGAAGCTCTTGAGGTGACACGTGCTACGTACGAAAACGAGGCTGCAATCCCTGACAATATTCCTTTTGATGTCGCCTGGAATACTTTAGAAAGAGTTGTTGAATATTGGGAGTCGGCAGGATTTATACCTTTTCAATTCGAGCTGCCAGAGGGTGTGCCTAAATAGATAAGATGGACTCATTCAAGTATCTCCAGAGCTATCACCCATACTGTTGCTTCTTGTTCGACCGTGCATGAAATCAGGGTCTCAACTCGAGATGATCTTCGATCGAACGACCGGAAAGGAGTGATAACAGTATCAGGATGCTTCGGCGGGCCTCCGGGATCAGTATGAGGAGCGGAGAAGAATGACAGGCGAAGACATTTTGCAACGTGAGTCGATTGATTACCTTTAGGGACTCAGGAAGGCGAGGATGGAAGTGGGAGGGGGCTGGGACAATCGATCATTAGAACATACTTCATCCCATGAAACGCTCCGTACAAGCGATTCTCGGTGCAGCGGCGTGTGCGCTGCTTATCGGCGGCTGTTCCGAGGAGAACGACCCGGTCCAGCCCGACACGACTCCCGTGAGCAAGGTGGCGAACACCTACTCCGGTGATGTCGTCCGCGATTACTTCGTGCTTCTCTGCAAGGTCGTCAAGAGCACCCCCGGCTTCTTCCCGCCGCAGGCGGCCCGCGCCTACGGGTATACGGGGATCGCCGCCTATGAAGCCGTGGTCAACGGCATCCCCGGGGGACGGAGCCTGCAGGGACAGTTGAACGGCTGGTCGGGAGTCACCATGCCGAAGGCAGACAGCACGCTCCCCTACAACTGGGCGATCGCCTCGAACTCGGCGCTTGCCGAGACGATCCGGAAGATGGTGGAGAAGCGGGTCACCGACCTCAACAGAGCCTCGATCGACAGCGCCGAGGCGGCGAACCTTGCAGCCCTTTCGGCCGGCGTCGACCAGGCCGTGGTGCAGCGTTCGGTCGGGTTCGGGAAGGAGATCGCCGCCGCCGTCTATCAGTTCTCGACGACCGACGGGGGACATGAATCGTATCTCGATCCGTTCCAGCTCCCCTATACCGTCTCCACCGATTCGGGGGCATGGGTGCCGACCGGCGCCGTCACGACCCCGGTCTCGCCGACGTGGGGATCGTGCCGTCCCTTCCTTCAGGCCAACGTCACGAACACCCAGCCGACCGCACCCGTCCCCTTCTCCAGCAATCCTTCCTCCGCGTTCCACAAGGAGGCGATGGATGTCTACAACCAGGTCAAGGGGAACACGATGGAGCAGCTGGAGATCGCGAAGTACTGGGCCGACGATCCCTTCAACACCTGCACCCCGACCGGGCATACGTTCAACATCATGACGCAGCTTCTGGAGGAGTCGGGGGCGACGCTCGAAAAGGCGTCGGTGGGATACGCCATGCTCGCCATCGCCGAGAACGACGCGTTCATCGCCTGCTGGAAGACGAAGTACGACCACATGCTGATCCGCCCGATCTCCTACATCAAACGATATATCGACCCGAATTTCACGACGGTGATCGGCACCCCCCCCTTCCCGGCATACAGCTCGGGGCACTCGGCGGAGATCGGCGCCGCCGTCCGGGTCTTCACCCGGCTCTTCACCGACGGCAGCGGGAACTATCTCTTCACCGATTTCAGCCAGCTTCAGTACGGCTTCCCCGCCCGCAACTACACCAACTTCGACGCCATGGCGATGGAGTGCGCGAACTCCCGGTTCTACGGGGGAATCCATTTCCCCATGGACAACATCAAGGGACTTCAGACCGGCAAGGCGGTGGGGGATAACGTGAACAACCGCATCAACTGGCCGAAAAATATCAGATAACGAAGCGATCGTATGAAGCGCGCGACGACATCACTCCGGTTCCTTCCGGCACTTCTGGCCGTTCTGATCTCGGTCTCATCGGCCGGATGCGGTTCCGACGAGCAGGAGGTGGAGGCTCTGGCCGAACGGTTCGCCGTGATGGAGTCGCGCGCGATCGATCTGCGCGAGCGGCGCTTCGAGCTGGCCGACGCGATACGGTTCGCCACCGACACGCTCCTGGGATCGGCCGACAGCATCGTGAAGGGGCGACTCCGGGAACGGCTCACGACGCTTGAGGGAGAGAAGCAGGAGGTGCTGGCGAAGAGTCTGAGCCTGGCCGATTCGCTCCGGTCCCGACTCGATTCCCTCATGCGGAACGATCTGCTCACCGATGAGCGGAAACAGCTCTTCCGCGAGAAGCTCGAGGACGCTCTGAAGAAGCGGGGCCATGCGACCGAGGGAGGATAGAGAGGGGGATGTAACCTTTGGAGGGTTCGACTGCACATACGCTGCGCAGCACATAGATGTGCTGACTGTCGGAAGCCGGATAATCCCGCAGCCCAACTGGCCCGGATTCCCCTCAGATTCTCCCCCCTTGAACTCCATGCCCCGGCGACGGCCGGGCGATACGAACACCATGCAGAGAAACAACGGATCGGTATGCTTCGGGACCGCGGCCCTGCTTGCGCTGCTGTTCCTGGCGGTTGCGCCGGAAACGCGCGCGGGAGACAATACGGAGAAGATGTATCGTGATGCGTCGCGATACGTCCATGAGTGGAACAGAAAGATCACCGACGTCATCGTCGACGAGGAGGGGCGCACCCCCTGCACCATCGGACGGATCTACGCCTACGCCAACGTTGCCGCATACGAGGCCGCCGTCCACGGCTTCCCCAAGTGCCGTTCGCTCGACGGACAGCTCGTTGCCCTGCGCGGCCTGCCGCAGCCGGAAGCGGGGAAAACGTACGACTGGCGCGTGACCAGCATCGCCGCCTACTACCTCTCCGCCCAGAAGCTCCTCTACAACTACACGCTGATCGACAGCATGTACGGCGCCCAGCTCGCCGAAATCCGCGGGGAGGGAGTTCCGGCCGAGGTGATCGACCGTTCCGTCGCCTACGGCGAGGCGATCGCCTCGTCGATCGTGAAATGGGGATCGACCGACGGTCTGAAGGCGATCCAGGCGCGCGAGAAGTACACCTTCCCGAAAGATTCCACCCACTGGGCGCCGACCCCGCCCCTCTTCAATCCTCCGGTCGATCCCTTCTGGTACACGATGCGGCCGTTCACCCTGGACAGCGTCCGGCAGTATCCGGTGGACCCGCCCGTGCAGTTCAGCACCGATCATTCCTCGCAGTTCTACAAGAACGCGCTGGAGGTCTACAACATCGGGCGCAATCTCACCGAAGAGGAAGCTCTGGTCGCCGGCTTCTGGGACTGCAATCCGATCCATGCGAACTTCCACGGCCATTTCGCCTTCAACACCAGGCAGATCAGCCCGGCCGGTCACTGGATCAACATCACGGCGATCGCCTGCCGGCAGAAGAATCTGGATATGATGGAATCGGCCGAGGCGTACACGCTCGTCTCGCTGGCGCTGGCCGACGGGTTCCTGAGCTGCTGGGCCGAGAAGTACAGATCGAACGGCATCCGTCCGATCACCTACATACAGCGATATATCGATTCGACCTGGAAGCCGAACATCCAGACGCCGCCGTTCCCGGAGCATTCGAGCGGACACAGCACGATCTCGGCGGCGGCGGCCACCGTCCTGATGAAGCTCTTCGGTCCCGTGCCGTTCGACGACGACACCGAGACCTATCTCGGGATGCCGATCCGCCGTTTCAACACCTTCATGGAGGCGGCGCAGGAGGCCGCCATGAGCCGGCTCTACGGCGGCATCCACTTCCGCCACGGCAACGAGGCGGGGACCAGGAACGGAAAGGAGATCGGGGAGCATGTGATGCGGCGGATAAAGACCCGCGCCTGAGTGAAACTCCCCGCGGACATTTCAGTAGGCCCGGCATTGCCGGGCCTTCGTCGTTATGGCATATCGATATTCGATGGATCGGCCGGAACGGAGCTTCGATTCCTCCCCGGCCTCTCTCGCATCGATCCGATCTTCGTCCGTATCTTCCCGAGCTACCGGATATCCCCAGTATCACTCTTCGAATCGTCTCTCCATGGTTTCTGTTCGGCTCCACTTCGTCCCTCTGCTGCTGACGGCGGTCTCCATCGTCGGCGGCTGCGCTTCCTCCCGCGATACGACCTCCGATCCGTCGAAGGGGGGAACCCCGACATCCTCGGCTCCACGATCCGATCCCGGCCTTCGCTCGTTTCGCGATGTGATCACCGACGCGGCGCAGTCCGACACCGGGCTCTTCACCGTTCACATGGTCGGCGAGAAGATCTTCTATGAGATTCCCGACAGCCTTCTGGGACGGGAGATGCTCTGGATCAGCGGCATCGCCAGGGCTCCGATGGAGATCAACGCGTTTCTCCCCGGCGGCGTGAAGACCAACGAACAGCTCGTCCGGTGGGATCGGGTGAGGAATCAGGTGCTTCTGCGCGGGCTGCCGACCGGCTACATCGCCGACGACTCGCTCCCGGTGGCGCGCGCCGTCCGCAACAGCAGCTTCGAGCCGATCATCCAGTCGTTCAAGGTGGAGTCGCTCGGCTCCGACTCCGGCGGCGTCGTGATCGAGGTGACCGGCCTTTTCACCAAGGATCTGCCGGCGACCACCCCCTTCTCCGCCGGGCTCCGCAAGCAGCTCGAGATCGGGGCGCTCGATGCCTCCCGCAGCTATGTGGTGGGAGCCCGGAGCTTCCCGATGAATATCGAGGTGCGTCATACCCTCACCCATTCCTCCACCTCGCCGCAGACCGCCGGCACCGGAACGATCTCGGTGGAGATGAACCAGTCGCTGGTGCTCCTGCCGCTGGAGCCGATGCGCCCGCGTCTGGCCGATGAGCGGGTCGGCTGGTTCACAGTCGAGCAGATCGATTTCGGGCTGGAGGAGCAGAAGGCGGCCGTCCGCCGCTTCATCAGACGCTGGCGGCTGGAGCCGACCGATACCGCCGCGTATCTGCGCGGCGAGCTCGTGGAGCCGGTCAAACCGATCGTCTTCTATATCGATCCGGCCACCCCCGCCAACTGGCGGCCCTGGTTCAGGAAGGGAGTGGAGGCGTGGAACAGCGCGTTCGAGGCCGCCGGGTTCAGGAATGCGATCGTGGCGAAGGACCCGCCGACCCCGGAGGAAGATCCCGAGTTCGATCTCGACGACGTACGATATTCATCAATACGATATATCGCCGGCACCACCAGGAACGCGTTCGGTCCCAGCGTCGTCGATCCCCGCACCGGAGAGATCATCGAGAGCGATATCATCTGGTATCACAACCATATGCGCTCCTACCGGAACCGATATATCATCGAGACGGGAGCCGCCAACCCGAAGGCTCGCTCGCTGAAGCTGGCGGAGGAGGATCTGGGAGAGATGATGGAAGCGGTGATCACCCACGAGGTGGGACATGCCCTCGGGTTCCCGCACAACATGCTGAGCAGTTCCGCCTATCCGGTCGATTCGCTCCGCTCGGCGTCGTTCTCGCAGCGGATGGGACTTTCCCCCTCGATCATGGATTATGCGCGGGTCAACTACGTGGCGCAGCCGGAGGACGCGGGAGTCCGCTTCATCCGCCGCCTGGGCCCGTACGATATCTACGCGACCAACTGGGGCTACCGCGTCCTCCTCGATGCCGGGACGCCGGAGGCCGAAAAACCGGTCCTTGAGAAGTGGATACGCGAACGCGCCGACGACCCGGTCTACCGCTTCGGCGACAGGGTCGGCATCGATCCCCGCGCGCAGATGGAGGATCTGGGGAACAACCCGCTCCGCGCAAGCCGCTACGGGATCGCGAACCTGAAACGGGTGCTTCCTCAGCTTATCTCCTGGACCTCGGTCGACGGCAACAGCTATGAGGATCTCGATGAACTGTACGGCGAGCTGGTGGGGCAGTGGAACGTCTATATATCGCATGTGACCACACTGGTCGGAGGGGTGGAAGGGACGACCAGAATGTCCGATCAGCCCGGCCCCGTCTATACTCTCACCCCCGCCGCCGCGCAGAGGGAGGCTGTCGACTTCCTCATCGAGCAGGCGTTCGTCACCCCGTCGTGGCTCGTCGACGAGAACATTCTGGCGAGGATCGAGGGGACGGGGTTCGTGGAGAGGATCAGGGGGATGCAGGCGTTGCATCTCTCACGTCTGCTCGATCCCGAGAGGCTGGGGCGGGTCATCGAGAGCGAGGTGAGACTGGGGAAGGATGCCTACCGGCTTGTCGATCTTCTGGCCGATCTGCGCCGGGGGATCTGGAGCGAACCGGCGGGAGCGCCGGTCGTCGACACCTACCGGCGCAACCTGCAGCGGGCGTATCTGGAGCGGGTCGCCTACCTGATGTCGATCGAGGGACGAAAAGGGATGAACGGCGATCTTGCGGTCAACGTATCGCAGTCGGATATCCAACCGATGCTCCGGGCGGAGCTCGTCGCGCTGAAGAGCGAACTGCGCGGGGCCGCCGGCAGAACCCGCGACACGGCGACCAGGGCCCACTACGACGATCTGATCGTCAGGATCGAACGGATTCTCGATCCGCCCAACTGAGAAGGAGCGGCGCCCGCACGAAACTGAAACGCCCGTCCCGGATCTCCGGAACGGGCGTTCTACTATCATAAGAAGGCTCGAAGCGATTCCTACTTCACCACCATGATCTGCCGTACGGCCGTGATTCCCTCCTCCGTTTCCAGGAGGCAGGTGTAGGCGCCGGGAGCCAGCCGGTCCGCGCCGATCTCGATCTCCTGCCGTCCCTCAGGACGCTCTCCGGTCACGGGGACTTCGACGACCCGGCCCAGGTTGTCGACGATGCTGAGGGTGACACGGGTCGCGCGCGGGAGCGTGAAGCCGAGCCGCGTCGAGGTCGAGAAGGGGTTCGGGGCGCTCGTGAAGTCGAGGGCCTTTCCCTGTGCGATATATGTTTCCCGCACCGAGAGGGCCGGGTCGAACGAGCGCATGGGGGACTGCGGGGTTGCCGCGGAATCGTTCAGGATATCGACGCCGAACTTCGTGTTGTCGCCGATCCCCAGGAAGGTGAGGACGCTTCCGGCGGAGACCATCAGGTTGCCGGTCAGGATCGGCTCGGCCTTCCCCGTCTGATATGCCGAGATGGTGAGGTTGCCGCTCGGCATCTCACGATATCCGCTGTACGAGAGGAAGGGGAGCTCACCGTAGTGGATCGTATCGCCGGAGCTCGGCTGGATGACGAGGGTGAGGGGACCGTAGAAGTCGGTCACGTTGGCGAATCTGATCCGGGCGCCGTTCGGCGAGGAGGGCTTCTCCGCCAGCGAGCGCTTCAGCACCAGGTGCGTGCGGCCGCCGTTGTCGAACTGGGTCAGGATGACGCCGTAGGCGGTATCGGGCTGAAGGTCGATCCGTACCGTCTGGAGCGAGTTGCCGGGGCTGTCGCCGACGGTGACGAAGTCGACCTTCGCGCTGTCGCCGGTCAGCGGTCCGTACCGCTCGGAGGCGCTTCTGTACGGAAGCTTGTTCGTCCGGAGCACGCCGTCCAGGTAGATATCGAGCATCGGAACGCTCTTCTGCGGCCATGCGTTGACCACGCGGACGAACGAAAGGGGGACATCCGAACCCTGGAGCACCGGCACCTTGACGTTCGAGGTCCCCTGGAGCGCGCCGTTGATCTGATGGATCTTCAGGCTGGAGACGCTCGACCCGCTGAGCACCAGCGTGTTGATGCTGAGCGGCGTCAGGGGAACGATCAGCTGCGTGATCGGCTGCTGCGAGCCGTTCCGGGTGATGATCAGCGTGGAGACGCTCCCCGGCACGGTGGCGAACTTCGAGACCGAATCCTGCTTGATGTTCATCAGGATCGCCGGTTCGGTCAGCGCCCCCAGGTAGACGTCGAACGAGTCGGCGAGCGTGGTTCCGTTCAGCACCCGGAGGAGCGCCTGTCCCGCCGGGGCCACCTTGCTCTTGAGGCGGGAGATGACCGCCAGTTTCGGCGAGCCGGACGCGCCGTAGGCGATCCCCTCGAACTCGGTGGTCGCTGCCGCCTTGAAGTCGGCGCCGACGACGACCCCGCTCAGTCCCGCGCCCGTCGTCGCGTACTTGACGTTGTAGTTGCCGTCGAGCACCGGCAGGCCGGGGAAGATCGGGGACATCGATTCGTCGCCCAGGTTCACGATGGTCGCCTGCTCTCTGTCCAGGAAGTGGACGTCGATCGCCGAGCCTCCATCTATCAGATTCACCGCGCGGAAGTCGAATTTCTGAGCATAGGCGCGTCCGCCGAGCGTCCAGAGGACGACCGTCAGAGCGATGGCCGCCGCGCGCAGCAGCTTGGGGGTCTTCACAAGGTACTCCGTAGGTTTATAGATCATTTCATGGTATGGTTCATGGGGTCGCCCGGTTCCTTCCGTTCCGTTCCGGCGATCCGCCGGCCGGGCCACCGTCCGAGTCGAAGCTGTTCGGGACCGGCAGGTCCCACGGCGTTCGACGCCGGATAAGATAAGCGGGAGGCGGGTAACGTGCGACTCCCTTTTAAGTATTATGTACATTTGCCGTTTACGGCATTCAGAACGGGAAGACCCGCGGAAGGTTAGTCGGCCCGTTCCCGCGACGATCGCGGCGGCAACGGCATGCCGGGCATTCAATCATTCAGTGCGATATTCGTGCCGACCCCTATCGCACACAGAACATCCGCATCGATGGAGACTTTCGACAACGATCAGGTAGCGCGCCGATACGAGGAGCTGCGCGAACTCGAGGCCTCGGGTGTCACGACATACCCCTATTCCTACAACAAGACGCATGAGGCGGCGGCGGCCAGGGCGCAGTACCGGGAGGAGGGACCCGAGCTGAACGTCGGAGTGGCCGGAAGGATCGTGGCGCTCCGTCGGATGGGGAAGGCGACCTTCTGCCATCTCCAGGACGACTCGGGCCGTATTCAGATCTATCTCAAGAAGGATGATCTGCCGAACTACGACCAGCTCAAGCTCTACGATATCGGCGACATCATCGGCGTCTCCGGGTTCATGTTCCGTACCCGCACCGGCGAGGTCAGCGTTCATGCCCGGTCGGTCGAGCTTCTCACCAAGTGCCTCGTCCCCCTCCCGGTCCCCAAGGAGGAGACCGATGAGCAGGGGAACCGTGTGGTCTACGATCAGTTCACCGACAAGGAGCTCCGCTACCGGCAGCGCTACGTCGATCTCACGGTCAACCCCGATATCCGCGAGGTCTTCCGCAAGCGCGCGCGGATCATCACCACCATCCGCCGCTATCTGGACCAGCGCGGCTATATGGAGGTGGAGACGCCGGTGCTCCATTCGATCTACGGCGGCGCGGCGGCGCGTCCCTTCGCCACCCATCTGAACGCGCTGAACATTCCTCTCTTCCTCCGTATCTCGCTGGAGCTGAACCTGAAGCGATTGATCGTGGGAGGATTCGACGGCGTCTACGAGCTCGGAAAGAATTTCAGGAACGAGGGGATCGACAGAACCCACAACCCCGAGTTCACCATGCTCGAACTCTACGTGGCCTACAAGGACTACATGTGGATGATGGAGCTGACCGAGGAGATGCTGACCGAGGTGGTGCTGGCGGTGAACGGATCGCTTCGTGTGAAATCGGGAGACCATGAGATCAACTTCACGCCCCCGTTCCGTCGTGCCACGATGTTCGCGCTCATCAGGGAGTATACGGGAGTCGATCTGGAAGGGCTCGATGCCGACGCGCTCCGTGCCGTCGCCGGGGAGCTTCATATCAAGGTCGACAAGACGATGGGTCCCGGGAAGATCATCGACGAGATCTTCTCCGAACGGGTGCAGCCGAACCTTGTGCAGCCGACCTTCGTGATGGATTATCCGGTCGAGATGGTTCCGCTTGCGAAGGGACACCGCTCCAAGCCGGGTCTGGTGGAGAGCTGGGAGCTGATCGTCAACGGACAGGAGCTGGCCCCCTGCTTCAGCGAGCTCAACGACCCGCGCGAACAGCGGGCCCGGTTCATGGAGCAGGTGAAGCTGCGCGAGGCCGGGGACGACGAGGCGATGCTGATCGACGACGATTTCCTCTACGCCCTTGAGGTCGGCATGCCGCCGGCCGCGGGGATGGGGATGGGAATAGATCGATTGACGATGATCCTGACGAACAACGATTCGATCCGCGACGTGATCTTCTTCCCGATGATGCGTCCCGACGAGAAGGGGGGAAAGGAGCCGAAGGAGCAGGGGGTGAAGGAAGTCTCCGAAAGCGACGGAGGGGAAGCGCAGGGATAGATCGTGTTCCGAGGAATCGCGGTTCCGGAACGATATGATGAACGAAGAGGAGGCCCGTGCCTCCTCTTCCTTTTTTCCGGGATCAGGCCCGGCCTTCGGGAGGGTTCGTCCCCGACGCGGCCACGATCTCCCTGACGGCGTTGTAGTAGTCGGCCACGTTTTCGGCCGCGCCGTCGGTCAGCCTGCGGAAGACACGGGCGGTCGGGAAGATCACCGTGCCGTCGTCGAACTCCACGGCGAGCAGGTTCGGGGCCTCCTCGTGGCCGGTGATCCATCTCCCCCCGATCTCCCTTCGTAATGTCTCGCCGAGATATATCCCCCAGAGATTGGCCCAGTGCATCGTGTCGGTCTCGTTCGGTCCCAGGCCCATCCTCCGCTTGAACGATGTCCTGTTCAGCTCGCCGTGCAGTTCCTCCATCATCTGCTCCAGCATGACGACGGTTTCCGGCGAGTGGTCGAACTTCTCGGCGCGCCAGCGCCAGGCGGCCTCCAGAGCCGCATCGTCGTAGGCCTTGATCAGCTCTTCGATGCTCTCCGGCTTCGGCTTCCGTACTGAGCGTTTCTTGATCATGCGAGAGGATAAAATATCGGAAGAAGATTCCCCGACTTCTGTCGGCCGGGTCTGCGGGCATAAGATATACATGCTCGGGATCTTTACGAACCTCTGCGAGCCCTTCGCATCACTTCACCAGCGTCATCACTCCGGTCCGCGACCAGTGGCCCGAGGTCAGGCGGTAGTAGTAGAGCCCGGATGGGAATCCCTCGGCGTTCCAGGTGACCGTGTAGCTTCCGTGCGTGAGCGGCTCATCCACCAGGGTCGCTACGGCGCGGCC
Source organism: uncultured bacterium (assembly GCA_966250335.1). Taxonomy (GTDB): domain Bacteria; phylum Bacteroidota; class Ignavibacteria; order OLB7; family OLB7; genus OLB7. Next base: position 11,530 of record CBINGZ010000022.1, read on the forward strand.
TCTCCCGTCGAGGATCTGGAGCCGGGTGTGGGCGTCGAGGCCGATGGAGAAGGGGATCTCCGTGGACGGATTGAACGGGTTCGGACGGTTCGCGTCGAGCGTGTAGCCGGAGGTCGTCGATTCGATCAGCCGCAGATTGAGCCCGCAGATCGAATCGACCAGAACATGCCCGCTCTCGGCGACGACCTCCACGCATCCGGAGCCCGATGCGGAGACCTCGAGGAGAATATCGGATTCCAGCGCCGTGCCGAGGAAGACCTCCGACTCGATCACCATCAGCCTCCCCGATCCGCTCAACGGTTTCCCCTGCGGAGCCCGCAGGCTCAGGATCAGACGTCCCGGCGACCGCTCTATCGTCTCGATCGTCCATCCGCTCGTGAGCGTTCCCGCCGGAGAGAGGTCGTTCAGACGGAGAACTCCCGCGTCGTACGTGAGATCGATCGTATACGACTCGATCCCCGCCCCATCCGCGGGCTGCGGAAGGATCAGCGGAATCGGGAGCTTCGATCCCGGCGCCGCCCGGAGATCGCGAGGTATCGCGACCCGAACCGTTGCCGAAGGGACCACGGAAACCGTGACGGTATCCTCGGCGAAACATCCGTCCGCTGAATATGCTCGTACGATATAATCGGTTGCCCCCCTGGGCGATGCCGCCGGATCGGCGCAGTCGGTGCAGCTCAGTCCGGCGGCCGGTCTCCATTCATATCGTATTCCGCCCGAAACCCGCAGCCGCGCCTCTCCGCCGACGCAGATCGTCGTGTCGGGCCCGGCGTCGGGATCGGGGGGGGAGCCGGCACGGACCTCGAACGCCGGGGAGGTTCCGCTGCATCCCGCCGCATCGGTGACCGTGACGGTGTAGGAGCCGGGAACCGTCGTCGTGATCGACCGGGTGGTCTCACGCGTCGACCAGAGATAGGCGATGAATCCCTCCGGCGCGGTCAGGGTCACCTCCCTCGCTCCGCAGAGTGAAGGATCGCCTTCGGATGTGATAACCGGCTTCGGCGCCTCCCTGACGTTCACCGCCGTGATCGACGACCGACCGGTGCAGCCGTTGATATCGGTGACGTCGACGAAATAGACGCCCCCCATCTCGATCCGGGTCTCCCGTGTCGTGTCGCCGTTGGACCATCGGTATGCGAGATATCCATCCGCGGCCGTGAGCGTGACGCTCTCCCCGTGGCATATCGTGACGGAGCCGGAGGGGGTGATCGTCGGATACGGGGTCTCCCCGGTGATCACGCGGACCGTATCGGAGCGTCCGAAGCAGCCTCCCGCGGCGGTCACATCCACCCAGTAGCTTCCGGCGGCGGTCACGCGGATCGTCCGTGCCGTCTGATTGTTCGACCAGCGATAGGTCTCGTACTCTCCTCCGGCGTCGAGTTCAACGCTGTCGCCGGGGCAGAGGGTGACGGTCCCGGAGGGATTCAGCTTCGGCGCAAGGCTGGTCCGTATCGTGACGGAGACCGGGTCGGAGGTCGCTGTGCAGCCGTTCTCGTACTGAACGGTCACACTGTATTCCCCTTCGCCGTCGACCTCGATCGTACGGGTCCGTGCGCCGGTGGACCAGAGGTAGTTGTCGAAGCCCTCGCCGGCGTCGAGGGTCCGGCGCTGTCCGGGGCAGAGCTCGATCAGCCCGGCCGGGGAGATGATCGGCTTCGGCGCCGGAAGAACGGTCACCACAAGCCTGTCCGATTCCCCCGAACATCCGTTCGAGTCGGTCACCATCGCCGAATAGACCCCCGGCCTGTCGACGGTGATCGTGGGAGTTCTCTCCCCCGTCGACCAGAGAATCGACGCATACTTCCCTGAAAGAGAAAGAGCGATACTTCCCCCCTGGCAGAACGGCAGCGGGCCGGTCACGATCACGCGCGGGTCGGGCTTCGGCAGCACCGTGTAGGAGACTTCGGTATAGATCCGGCTGCATGCGGAGAAGGGGAGTTGAAGCGTGTAGCGTCCCCCCTTCTTCACCGTGATCGATGAGGTCCGCTGGCCGGTGGACCAGAAATACTCCTTGAAGCCGGGCGGTCCCACCAGCACGACGCTGTCCCGCAGGCAGGCGTCCGTCGTGTCGAGCGGTCGTATCCCCGTCGGCTTGAAATTCCAGAGAAGAATATCGTGCTGTTCCCAGGCGGAGCCTGTCGAACTGGTGAATCCGACCCAGGCGCGGCCGTTGTCGAGCAGGAGCCGCTTCTCCAGATCGACGGCGACCTCCAGGATCGGGGGGTTGCAGCGGTCGAGATAGATACGGAGCAGCCCCGGCACATACTCGATGATCGCCGTGTGGACCCCTCCGTCGGAGAGCTCCCGGATGTCGGAGGTGGCGCCGATCGAGGCCGAGTGCTCGGAGGTGTTGAAGGTTCCCTCCCTGGTGTGGACGCTGACGTGATTGTTGTCGGGGTCGTTGACCCCGGGATTGTTCCAGGTGTCGAACTCGATCGCCAGGCTGTTGCCGATGCCGCTGTAGCCGATCCCGCCGCCGTCGGCGCCGATCGGCGTCGGCTCGTCGTTCTGGATCACGAAGGCGAATCCGTCCCCGCCGCCGCCGCCGTTCTCGTCGGTGGTGCCGGCCGTGTCGGTGATGCGGAACTGGAACTCCGTGACGAATCCCCCGGCCACGTTCTGTTTGTCGACATGCCAGACGGAACCGAGAGAATAGGGGAACGATCTGCTCAACCGCATAGATGTGCCGACCCGCTCGGCGTCGCGAACCGTGGCGAGTCCCGCGGTCGAGGCGAAGCCGGGATAGTCGAACTGCGCGCTGGCCGTAGAGAGGGTCAGCAGAGCAGAGAGGAGAATTGCAGGGAGAAGAAATATGCGCATGCGGACGAGGTCAGAACATCGATGTCGATCGTCCGGCCGCCCGGACGGGCGGAGAAGAAGGGGGCGCGGGAGTCGATCGGAATATACGCCTTTACCTCGACGATCGTGTGCGCCGCGCAATGTAGACCGGCCGTCGCCGATCCCGATGTTTCAAGGGGTGCCGGGGGGAGACGGGTACCGCTCTATCACGTAATTTGGGGAGGCACAAAAGGTATCCCGGGGACCGAAAAGAAACGATGCAACGGAACGGAATGTATCATGAAGCAACGCCGACACACCGACGAACCGACGCCCGATCCCCTTGCCGGAGATGCGGTCCCCTCGTCGGGGGAGCCTGAACCGGCTGCCCCGCCGGACCCGGTCCCCGGGGAGGCCGATCGCGCGTTCGAGCTGCTGCGGCTCGGCCGTTCACGCCTCGATGCCGGTCTCCCCGCCGAGGCGACGGAGCCGCTGACCGGGGCGCTCGCCTTCTTCGAGGAACGGGAGATGAGGGAAGGAGCGTACGAGGCCTGTCTGGGGCTCTGCGAGGCGTACGAGGCGCTGGGAGAGCTCCGGCTCGCGTACGAGCAGTACGTCCGGTATGTGGAACTGCGGGAGGGGACGCTCGGCGCCGAGAAGCTGCGGGAGGTGGCCGAGGTGGAGATGGGACACAGGATGGTCGAAGCCGAGCGCCAGCAGGAGATCCTGCGGATGCGCGCGGAGCAGGCCGAGATCGAGGCGGAGTTCAACCTGAAGGAACTGAACTCGATCACCGCCAGCCTGGCCCAGCGGAACGAGCTGCTGAAGGCGCTGCGCGATATTGTGGTCCCCCTGGCCGAGACCGGAAAGGGGAGCACCCGGGAGCTTGCCGCCGCGGTCCTTGCCGGCATCGGCGGGGCGGCCCTGGCGACCACCGAATGGCAGGTGTTCGAGGAACAGTTCGAACGGGTACACAGCGATTTCATCAGACGCCTGCATGAACGCTCCCCCGGACTGACCCCGGCGGAGATCAAGGTCTGCGTGCTGGTGCGCCTGAACGTCTCGATGAAGCAGATCGCCGATATGCTCTTCGTCTCCGCCTCGACCGTCAAGACGCATCGTACCCATATCCGGAAGAAACTCGGCCTTGGAGCCGACGAGAGCCTCCACGCCCTCCTCACATCCCTGTAGCGTTTCCTCCCGGTCCCCTCCTCCTCCGGCCGAAACGGCGCATCGTGTGTTCAACCACGCGACCGATCCGGCGCGCACGGACTTCACGAATATTGCGTGGGGCGCAAAAATCTATCGTCCCGCGGGACTTTATTCTTCCCCGCAGGCCTTGTGAATACTCGATTCTCCGCCGACGTACTACCAATCTCCACCCCCTGCTCCCGTTGCCCTCCGGTATATCGTCTCCTAACTTCATCGCGGCACTCAGGAACCCTTTTCCTTTTCGCTATGAAGATCACCCTCCTTCTTCCGCTGGTCTGGCTGGCGGTCGCGCCCACCTTCGCACAGACGTCGGACACCGTCCGTCATATCGCGCCGGGAAACAAGCTTGTCTATTACCGGAACCCCGCGATCGACATGCAGGTCGCCCGGTTCGATCTGGCGGCCCCGGTCTATATCAGAGAGCTTGCCCTCATGGTCGGTGGGGAGGCCAGCGGGAGCGCCCGGCTGCGCCTCTTCGGCCGCGAGGGAGGGGGCGTGGTTCCGGCGCTGGAGCGGGATCTGATCCCACCGATCACGATCGACAAGAAGGGAGCGGGGATCGAGCGGATCGTGATACGGCTCCCGGAGCCGGTTCTGGCGGCCGACAACCAGTTCTTCGTGGCGCTCGACGGCTTCAGCGGAGGGCTCGAACTCCTCTCCAACAGCAGTCCGGTGGCGCCCGCATGCAGCTCGCGCAACGGCGATTTCTACAGCCAGTATGTCAGGATCTCCGGCGGCGGATGGCGGTCGTGCCCCTACGCCTTCGCCATGGATCTGGTGCTGGAGCCGGCGGAAAAGCTCTCGCCGCGATATCTGGCCGACGTCACCGTCGATGCCGCTCTTGTCGACACGGTGAGCGCGTGCGGAAGCATCGCCTGGGCCGATCTGAACGACGACGGCTGGCTGGACCTGCTCGCCGGCGGGCGTCTTTACCTGAACAATCGCGATGAGAGCTTCAAGGAGATCACCCTCTCCGCCGGCCTCTCGGGTGAGCCGGCGGCGCATCTCTTCGCCGATATCGACAACGACGGCGCCGTCGACATCCTCTTCCTCGCGGAGGCGGGGATGAACGGTTCCGGCATGACTCTCTATCGCAACGAAGGGGACCTCAAGTTCCGCCGGAGCGCCGTCGATCTGCCGGCTCTGCGGCGTCCCACCGGAGCGAGCCTTGCCGACGTGAACGGCGACGGCCGACTCGATCTCTTCATCGGGCAGGCCGATTCCGACCCGATCGGCCGGCTTCACGATCTGCTGCTGATCAACAACGGCTCGCTCGGGTTCGCCGACAGCTCCCGTCTGCTCGATCCCTCCCCCGCCGGTTATTCCGGCAGCTTCGGCTCGGAATGGGTCGATTTCAACAACGACGGCTGGCTCGATCTCTTCGCGACCTCGGCCGGGACCGCGCACGACAGGTTCTGGAAGAACAACGGCGACGGCACCTTCACCGATGTCGGCCTGGAGGGGAGATCTCCCGACGAGGCCGGCCGTCCCGGCGCGGCTCGCGGCTGCGACTGGTCGGATTACGATAATGACGGCGATATCGATCTGCTTCTGCCGGAGGCGATCGCGCCGGGAAGGTTCACGGATAATGTGCCCGTTCACGTCAACGGAGGATCGCCCTACTACGATGTATCGAACAGCGATGGGGCTGTCTGGCTCTCCTACGAGGAGAAGCGCTCCGGAGGCTCGTGGGGGGATGTCGACAACGACGGGTTGCTCGATCTGATCCTCACGACCGCGTGCGACTGCCGGTTCGCCGATCTCTATGTGCAGACCCCGGATCACCGCCTGGCGCGGAAGACCTTCGAGTACGGGCTCCACAGGGTGGCCGCCGGAGGAGACGCCGTCTGGGTCGACTACAACAACGACGGACGGCTCGACCTCGCGACGTTCGAGGGGGGACGGTTCCGGCTCTACAGGAACAACGGAGAGTTCGCCGGGAACTCGATCACCTTCGATCTCTCCGGCGGCGCAGGGAGGCAGGTCGTGGGATCGCGCGTGACGGTCCATGCCGGCGCGATGCGATATACCCGCGAGGTGACCTCCGGGCGCGGTCTGCTGATGCAGGACCCGCTTCGCCTTCTCTTCGGTCTCGGCGATGCCGATGCCGTCGACTCGGTGACGGTGCGCTGGCCGAACGGAGGGGGGAGTGAGACGTTCGCCGGAATGCGGTCGAACACGATATACAAGCTCCAGCCGGGGGGATCGCGTTTCGCCGCCGCCGACGCGGCGGTCGGGCTGCAGCTCTATCCCAACCCCTTTACCACCGATCTGAGCATCACGTACGACCTTCCCGTCGGCGGGCATGTCTCCCTTGAGATCCATACGGCCGCCGGAAGGAAGCTCGCGACCCTGATCGACGAGATCCGCCCGGCCGGGGCGCACAGGATCACATGGAGCGCGCGCGACGAGGAGGGGAACCGGCTTCCGCCGGGGATCTATATCTATCGCTTTGTGAACGGTTCGACCACGCTGACCGGACGCGCAGTGCTCGTCCACTAAGGCCGCCTCCCACCCCGGAGGCGGTTCACGGCCCGATGCCCCGACCTATCCCAACATCAACTGAACGGACATGAGCAAGATGAATCGGGGAGAGAGGTACTCTCCCGCCGCCGTACTGTCGTTCGCCCTCATCGCGTCGTTCCTCTCCCTGCTTCTCCCCCCTCTTCTGAAGGCGCAGACGGCGGGGCCGGCGCAGCCGGAGTTCTCGAACTTCGAGCCGGTGTCGACATCGAACATGGTGAACCCGTTCGACGGCTCGTTCACCTACAATATTCCGGTGGTGACGATCCCGGGGCCGCAGGGGAGCGGATATGCCCTTTCCCTCTCCTATCACAGCGGCAACACCCCTGAGACGCAGTCGTCGTGGGTCGGCTACGGATGGACGCTGAACCCGGGGTCGGTGATCCGCGACCTGCGCGGGTTCCCGGACGACCACAAGGGGGCCGCGGTCAGGTACTGGAACAAGACCGGGAAGAACTGGACGGTGTCGGTGATGCCGAAGCTCACGTTCGAGCTCTTCAGCGCCGAGGAGCTTCCCGAGGGGATGTACGGGCCGGAAGAACTGAAAAGGATGGGGGACCTGTTCAGCTTCAATAACACACTGCGATACAACAACCGGAAGGGGTTCGGATACTCCAAGTCGATTAATGTCAGCCCCAACCTGAAGGGGATGCCGGACTGGAGCAAGGGGGTGGTCAGCCTGAACCTGAGCCTGGACGATGGAGTGGGGAGCTTCAACTTCGGGATCAACCCCGCCAAGTCGTTGATCCAGCATGCGCTGGGGACCTCGTTCCCTTCCTCGACCGAAGACATTTATATCGATACCCGAAAGAATTTCAACAGCGCCAACTCGATCAAGCTCTTCGACCTGATGAGCGTCTTCTCCTTCTCGGGGTCGATGCGTGCGTCGAACCTCCCGGAGTACGAGGGGGAGTCGTACAACGTCCGTGTGAACGGGATGTTCACGACGACCCCGATGCCGGTCGGCATGAAGATGGGGATAGAGGGGAGCTATACCTGGCAGCGCAACCGCGAGTCCAACATCGACGGCGCCTACGGCTACATGTATTCAGGTGACGCCGGAGAGGGGGGAGCAATGGACTACTACCTGGAGCGTGAATCCCCCTACGTGAAACGGGAGAACTACCTGGCGATCCCCTTCAGCAACGCCGACAACTTCACGGTCACCGGCGAGGGGGTCGGAGGCGGATTCCGTCTCCACAGCGACAGGGCCGGGCATTTCGGCCCCGTCGGCAGGCACAGCAGCATCGAGATCCTTCAGGCAGGGCTTGAGCTTCATGCAGGGCTCAACGTGGGGGTCGGCTTCAGCCTCGGCGTCGGGCAGCATACCCTGGAGGTCAACCGCTGGGAGGATGAAAGCAACAGCGCCCATCACTACAGGGCCAACAAGGGGGACGACAGCTACTTCTTCCGCTTCAACAACGACCCCGGGGGGGATGTGACGTTCGCCGACGACGACACGCCGGTCCGCGCCAGAGCCGTGGGGCCGTTCCTGAATCCCCCCATGTTCAAGTCGTACGATCCCAAGATCAGCGCCTTCATCAGCCCCACCCCGCTCGACGGCACGCAGCGATCGAACTATATCGCATATCATACGAATCGTGAGATGATGCAGCGGAGCGACACGCGTGTCGGCGAGGCGTGGGAGGTCAACGGTGTGTACTACAACTCCTACAACAAGAATATCGCCTCCCGTGATTTCGTCGACAGAAGCGAACAGCCGGACGGTATCGGGGAGATCGCCGTCTTCAACGAGCACGGCAACAGGTACGTGTACGGACTGCCGGTTTATTCCAGAAAGGAGAAGAACCTCCAGTTCGGGCTCGACGGCGCATCGGCCGATGATCGGGAGAACAATCATATCGCCTATACGGTCACGACCCCCTCGGCCTCCGAGCTCGTCGTCGGCGAGGAACGGAACATGCCGTATGCGAGCATGTTCCTGCTGACGGAGATCACGACCCCCGACTATGTCGACCTCACGAACAACGGCCCCACCCCGGACGACTTCGGCGGCTACACGAAATTCAACTACCGCCGCGCCGCCGGCAGCAACAGCAAGATCGACGGCGAGAGCGAGGGATGGGGGGAGAACGCGAACGAGTGGTACAAGTGGAGGTTCCCGTTCAGCGGGCTGATCTACAACAGGAACTCCCTCTCCGATCCGGAAGACGACAGAGGTTCCCTCACCTCCGGAGAGAAGGAGCTCTACTACCTGGAGTCGATCGAGACGAAGACGCATATCGCACGGTTCATCACCAACAAGTGGCCCGATAACCTGGGGGAGCGTCTGGACGCCTACGAGGCGCATCACGATGAAGCGGTGGCGATGGGGGACCGCGACGCCGAGATCGGCCCGGTCGGCGACGAGCCCCCGGTCAACAAATCCGAATATCTGACCAGGATAGAACTGCATGCGAAGAAATCGAACGGCGCCCCCGGTGAACTGCTCCAGAGGGTGAACCTGGAGTACGATTACTCCATCTGCCCCGGCCTTCCCGGCTCGTACAAGCCGGAGGGAGCCGAGAAGAGCGGCGGCAAGCTTACGCTCCGGAAACTCTGGTTCGATCACGGCAACACCGCGAACGCCGAGATCAGCCCCTACGTCTTCCACTACAACTACAGGAAGAGTGAGGATTACGCGCAGGAGGTACGCGACGCCTACCCGGAGATCACATCGTTCGGCGATGCGTACTATCCTTCGAGCATGACCACGGAGCAGCAGGAGAAGATCCAGAACCCGGACTACTCCCAGTTCCTCTCCGACCGCTGGGGCTATTACCAGTTCAACGGCGCCGACCGCTACAGGATCATGAACCCGTGGGTCGATCAGACCCCGGAACCGGAGTTCGATCCGGCCGCGTGGGAGCTGAAGGTCATCAGGCTTCCATCGGACGGCGAGATTCACGTTCAGTACGAGCAGGACGACTACGCGTATGTGCAGGATCAGCCGGCGATGGCGATGGTCAGTCTGCTCCACCCCGCATCGAACAGGCTGCGGGACGGCGCGGAGGGGACGGGCGTCAACCAGGCCAGATACGACATCAACCTGGCCGACCTGGGGATCCAGAGCGATCCGACGAAACCCGATTATTCGGCCGACGAGATCGTGGAGCTGCAGAAGCGGATCTTCGAGCAGTTCGTCGTGAGGAAGGAGAAGATCTATTTCAAATATCTCTATGCGCTCGTCGAGCTGTACGACGACTTCATCAACGCGGGCTTCCCGGTGAACCCCGAGGATTTCGCAACGGCCAGCGACGAGGTGAAGGAGATGATCCTGCGGCGATGCGGCGCGGAGTATCTGAACGGATACGCCCAGGTGAGGGATGTCCTGCTCGATCCCCCTCTGAGCCCGCAGCCGACGGGGATCAAGATCCTGCTCGGTACCGGGGAGGATGGAGATTACTCGATCCCGCACGAGCTCTGCCTCGATTTCCTCCGCAAGGAACGGGCGGGACGTGTCATCCCCGGCGCCGACTGCGATGCTCCGAACGATTATACCATCAGCGACGACGGCGAAGCCGTCAGCAGTGTCCGCCAGCTGTGGTCGTTCATGGGAACCATGTTCTCCGACCTGGAGACCAACTGCCGCACACTCGACTATCCTCACTCCTATCTCCGCATCCCGATAACGCGCCCGAAGAAGGGGGGGGGGATCAGGGTGAAACGGTTGCTGACCTACGATCCGGGGATCGAGTCCGGGGACGCGGCCCTCTACGGACAGGAGTTCTTCTATCGTACCGAGGATGGAAAAAGCAGCGGCGTGGCCGAGAACGAACCGACGACGGGGCGCGATGAGAACTCGATCGTCAAGGAGATGAAGCCGCGTCACGACGAGGACGAGGAGGCGGAGATCGTGGCGGGTGAAGACCTTGCCGAATATGAAGGGCCGCTCGGCGCCAGCATCATGCCCGGTCCCTCGGTCGGATACTCGCGTGTGGTCGCGCACGATATCAACACGCGCAAGACCGGCACCGGGTTCACGGTCCACGACTTCTTCACGGCGAAGGATTATCCCTTCGGGATGCGATATGTGCCGGCGACCGAGGGAACGCCGGAGCCGGCCGGGCTCGACAAGAATCCGGTCAGCACGGAGCTTGAGGATCACGCGGACTGGATGATCCTCCCCCTTGGGTTCGCCGGCTACTCCAAGGCCAACGTCTGGCTCACACAGGGATATTCCTTCGTCGCCAACCGGATGCACGGCCAGCCGAAACGGACGGCGGCCTACGGCGGCCTCTACGATCCGGTCGACCCGGACCCCGCCTCGTGGGTCCTCAGCAGCCTGGATCAGTACGAGTATTTCGCCCCGGGGGAGCCGGTTCCGCTTATGCGGAGCGCCTCCGATATCGGCAAGAGAGAAGGGGGGATGGCCGATCCGGTCGTTCCGGGCGGGGTGATCGAGGAGTTCGAGACCGGATATCCCGGGAAGGAGATGGAGGTCCTCTTCGAGGGACGATGGATCGCCGACGACAAGACCGACATCGCGGTCCCGAGCGATATCAGTATTCCGATACCGGTCGGAATTCCTCCGATCGTCTCATCGGTCGCTCTCTTCTCCTACTCCACGAACAACCTGCGGACCCATGTGACGACCAAGGTCGCCCGCTACCCGGCGCTGGTCAAGCGGATGATCACATATCGTGATGGGATCTACGACAGAGTCGACAACCTGGCGTTCGATCCGGAGACGGGGCGCCCGGCGGTCACCCGCACATACGACGAGTACGACCCGATGCACGAGCCGGTCAGGGCTCCGCATCTTTACGACGGACGCTATCGCACCTACACGCTCCCCGCCATGCGTGACCACCGGGAGATGGGGCAGAAGGCGCTCGGCGAGCGCGGCACGATCCTTTCCGGGGACGATATCTCCGTCACCAGAAAATATCTCGGCACGGACCTGACCCCCTATCTCTCCTTCTCGTTCACGAAGCCGGGAACGGCGGAACTGATGGAAAAGATCGTACCGGGAGATCTCATCCGCCTCAGTCGCGACAACGGCGGCTTCGCGGGGCTCTACTACGCGGGAACGCCGCGGGGGAACATGCTTCCGCTTCTCCCCACCTATCTCGGCGGCGACATCTTTACATCGGAGAAGGTGGGGATCGAGATCCTGCGCAGCGGGCGCACGAACCAGCTCAGCGCCGCAAGCGCCGAGATCAGGACGTTCGGCAGGCCCCGTGCCGTGCAGATCGCGGACGAGAACGGTCAGTACGCATCGAACCGGGACGATATGTTCCTTGCCAGGGAAGGGGTCGTCACCGCGCTCAACACGGCGCTGGATCTGCTGGAAACGATGCCGGTCACCTCTACCACGGGAGTATCGTTCGCCGATGATATCGGTATCGTCGACGTGGACGGGACCTGCCGTACACGCCCTTCGGGGACGCCGTGGATCGAGCTGAAGAAGGGCGCCGGGCTGGGGACCGGGGTGAATATCAGCATGGAGGTCGAGACGCGCACGGCGGCGGAAGCCCCTCCGCTCGTCAGCCCGAGTTATCCGGAGGATTCCCATCCGCTCGTGGTCGATCTCAACGCGATGCTGAACAGGACGTGGGGAATGGAGATCCAGAGTCTGACGGCGTCGCCGTCGGCACTGTTCGACTGCAGTTCGATATGCACCCCGTATTACGACGAGGAGATCCATGAGGGCTTCCCGCGTTATATCGAGCAGACATTCCCCTCGGCCATGAAGACTCCGATCCTGGCGGTCGCGGGGATCTCGGCGATACGCACATCGATGTACGATGTGGCGAGCGGTTCGGTGTCGGGCTCGGATCTTCTTGTTACGACAGACTCCGATATCGGAACCGGATGTATATCGGATCGGGAGGAACGGACGTCGAAGCTGAAGAATATCGCGATCGTTGTAAAGCAGCCCGGAACGCCGAACGCCCTTACGCTCACGCTGGACGGAAATATCAGGGATTACGTGAGGGATGTCACCTGGGTATACGAGAACGGGCAATACGATCCGGCGCAGACGGCGAAGGCCGGGTATTCGCTGGCCTGTACGGCCCCGGCCGACCTCGGCAACTGGGTGCTGGCCGATGAGGGGGGAAACCCCGAATGGACCAACTCGGCGCTCGAACCCTCCCCCGATCCGATGGCCTGCTCGAAGCAGTATACGGCGGATGATCCCGGTCTGACGCCGCATCAGGACGCCGAAAAGAACAACAGTGATATCGTATCGTTCTACGATCCCGGCGTCATCTTCACCGAACAGTTCGCGCGCTTCGGGAACGACGCGGAGGGGAACCTGACGCTGACCCTTCTCGACGAGAACGGCTGTGACTACCGGAAGCTGACCACCGGCATCAAGCTCTTCGCCCCTCCCGAGCAGGAGGAGACGTGCAGCATCGTGCTGGCCGAGCTGCCGGGGACCGCCCTCGACTACGGCGCCTTCGAGCTCGATCCGGTGACCTGGGAGGTCCTCTACCGTCCGGAAGGGGAGGCCGCCGCGACGAAGATCCCCTGCCTTCCGTTCTGCGAGACCGTCAGGTCGGTCAGGACGCTGAACGGCGTGGTGGCCGCCTCGGCGCAGACCTTCGGCGACGACTGGGCCTTCGATCATGGTGAGTTCAAGGGAATCCCCTTCAGGGCCAACGCCTACGAGTCCGGGGAGCGGGGGAAATGGCGTCCGGAGGGGGGCCACGTCTTCAATACCGAGATCTACGGCGGCACCGGCCTCTTCGGCAAGTCGTACGAGCGAAGCTTCAGGGGAACCGATCCGTCGGGACCGCCGACGCAGGAGACGCACGGGGCCGGCGTCTACACCGGGTTCACGCTCCACAACCCGGTCGATGAGGCCAACAACAGCCCGAAATGGCTCCGCACGACCGGTGTGGTCTCCTACTCGCCGCACGGCATGCCGACGGAGCAGCAGGATGTGCTGAACATCCCGAGCGCCTCCAAGTACGGTCACAAGAACATGGTGCCGGTGCTGATAGCCAACAACGCCCCGTACGATGCCGTGGCGTTCGAGAGCTTCGAGGGGGCGTCCGGCCAGCCGTCCGGGGTCGCGCACTCCGGCAGCAACTCTCTGATGATGACGACGTGGGGCGGACCGGTGTCGATCCTGGGGCCGACGATCTCGCGGCTGACCTGGACTGCCGACATGGCGTCGCAGGGGGTCTCGGTCAGAGTCTGGTCGAAATCATCGTACACCGATGAAACGAAGCGCGACGAGCTCGTCGGCGCCCCCTTGTTCAATGTCACCCTTATGGACGAGGACGACCAGCCGCTCCTCTCCATAGCGCCGAGCGCGTTCAAGCTGATCGCGCAGACCGGCGAATGGTCGCTCCACGAGATGAAGACCACCGGCCTCAGCCTGTCGGTCGGGGATCGCTTCGGCCTGCAGTTCTCGCTGGGGCAGCGGGGTGTTTCGGGCGGGGGACTCGAACCGAACACGACCTGGGTCGACGACATCAGGGTGCAGCCGGTGACGGCGCAGATGAACTGCTACGTCTATGATCCCGCCTCGCTCCGGCTGGTGACCACCTTCGACGATCAGCACTTCGGCATCTACCATCAGTACAACGCCGAAGGGAAGCTGGTGAGGACGCTGAGGGAGACGGAGCGCGGGATGAAGACCGTCAAGGAGCAGCAGTACCACACCCCGACGCTCGCCCGCGATATCGATCCCGCGGTGGCCGGCATCCCGCCGGCCGAGAGGATCTCCGGCGATGCCGAACGTCTGCTCGGACGCCTGCGCGGCGCCCCGGCCAGGGTCGACATGGGGGACAACGGCGCCGGGGCGACCGCCGATATCCTGGATATCGAGCTGAGTCCCGAAAAGCGGACCGTCAAGCTCTTCGGCGAGACGAACCCGACGCTCCCGGACTTTACCGAGATAACGGCTCCCGCCATATCGCTCCCCGATGTCGATCTCCTGGAGAGTCTTGAAGGGCTCGATCTCACGGAGGTCGAGAAACTGAAGTTCATCGGAGAGCTGCGGGCGCTGGATGAGAAGCTGAGAGAGATCGCCGGGCGCGACACGGTCGCCCTGAGCGACGATGAGAAGAGGAAGCTCGACGATGAGGTGAAGACGCTGGAAGGGCGCCGGAACGAGATCCTCAGGGATTCCCTGAAGCTCTCCGACGATCAGATCCGAGAACTCTACAGAGATGCCGAAGCGCTCCGGAAGGAGAAGGAGGAAAACGATGACGAGCGGAAATAACAGAGGAAGAGCGACCGGACCGTCGTTCCGAATCGCGACACGATTCATTGCCTGCGCGCTCCTGATCCTCCTGGCGGGGACCGAGTCCCGCGCGCAGGGCTCCTCCGAATGTCTGCGCCCGGTCAGGGATATCTATCGCAGACTGAGTGAATATCCGACAGGGGAGAGAGCGTACCATCTCGCCTACCGGGTGCGGACGATCATGGCCGACAGCTCCCGGTGGAAGAACAGCACATCGCGGATCGATCTTCTCATGAACGGGGAGAGCGTCCGCTACATCAGCCCGGAGATGGAGATCTATCGCGACAGCTTCCACACGGTCGCCGTGGTTCCGGAACACCGTATGGTTCAGGTGTCGGCCGTGGGGACCGCGGCCGGGACGGAGGAGATGTGGGGGAGGATCACTCCCCTCAACGATTCCCTGTTCGCCCGGCTGCATGTGGAGGCCTGCGACGAGATACGCGACGGCGAGGGGCGGCTTCTCAAACGGATCTCGGCGTCGGCCGACTCGGCGACGATGGCGATCGCCGGGGTCGAGAAGCTCGACTTCACCCTCGATTCCTCCGGAACCTCCCTCCGCACGGTGACGGTCCACTACCCCCGGCCGAACCGGGTGGCGGCGCTGGAGGTGACCTTTGAGAGGGTCGATCTGGACGCTCCGGGCGCGGCTCTGGCCCTCTCCCCCCTCTCCGTCCTGTTCGACGACCGGGGGGAGCTGCTGCCGAAGTACGGCGGGTATCGGATCTCCGACCTTCGCAACTCGCGCTCTTCGAGCAGGGAACAGACTCCGTAGTATGCCCCGGCCGCATGGGGCCCGCCGAACGACTCTTCCATCGACACCGAAGCCAACTGGATCATTATGAGCGTCTCATCCATCGTTCATCGGTTCGCGATTCTCTTCCGTTTCCTGTTCACGGCGGCGCTGCTTGTCGTCTCATCCGTTCCGGCGAGCTCCCAGCAGATCGAGCGCCGCACCGCCACACCCGACGGACTCTCCGGCGTTGACGGAGGGACCTCCGAGAGCGTCCCCTTCTATGCCATAGAGCAGAAGACCGCCAAGGTGGAGTGGAACGGACCGAACATCATCACGAACGCCCAGACCTCCCGGTCGATCGTCCTTCTCGGCGATCCGACCCCCGCGAACTGCTCGCAGACCGATCCGACCGAGGCGAAGCTCAACATCCGCCTCTTCATGGGGAACCGGAGCGGAGCGCACGACGAATACGAGTTCGGGACCAACCAGTTCAAGGTGACGGTGCAGGTCCGGATCACCAATACACGCAACGGCGTCCCGGTGCTTCCCACGACCGATGTCACGCTGGTGAGCCGCGTGGAGATGGTTGCCGGGAAGCTGATGATCGAGCCGGAACAGCTCCACAGCAGCAGTTATCTCTCGCTGCTGACGGGGCCTACTCCGATCAACGGCATCACCGTCAAGATCATCAACACGCCGACCGTGACGGTGCCCGGCGGAACCCCGGCCGCGGTGACCGCCAGCCTGGCGGCGAACATCCATATGGAGGCGTTCACGCACGAGGTCTACAAGGTGGCCGGGCGGAGCATCGCCAACTCGGGGAACGATATTCTTGTCGCTCCGACCGCCGTGACGGCCGTCGGCGGCGAGGTGGTCTCCAACCCCGTCACCTTCTCGTGGGATCTGCTCGCCTGCGACAAGTTCCCCAACTACGAATTCCAGTTGCTCCGCCTCTACAACAACGATCGCGACAACGAGCCGGATGAGAAACATATCGTGGCGGATGTCGACTGGCGGAAGGCTCTGACGATCGAGACCGGTAACTCGAAGACCGATCTGACGCTGACGGTCGCCGAGGGGAGCGGATACTACCTCTGGCGCGTCCGCCCGATCGGCGACTACTATCCGGGGGGGATCGCCAACGACAGGAACTGGGGGGTATGGAGCCAGGCCCCGCCGCAGGGCTCCACGGTCGAGATCTCCGCCACCGAGTTCACGATCACGACGGAAAGCGGCACGACGATCGTGGGGCCGAGCGATCCGCGCAACGCGAGCCGGCTCTTCTACAGGCAGTTCGACGACGAGAAGAACTGGATCTTCGAGCGGACCTTCAGCGAGGGAGAGGAGGGAACGAAGATCGGCGAGGGGATGGCATACGCCTCCTCTCTGATGCAGGTCAAGCAGAAGCAGACGATCCTGAAGACCCACGAGCGGCGTCTGGTCAGCCAGACGGTCTACGATTACAGCGGGCGCCCTTCCCTCACCGCGCTTCCGGCCCCGGTCCCCGTTCCGGAGGGGATCGGGTTCAGCTACAGGACCGGGACATTGCAGCATGGGGGCGGAACTCCGCATCTCTACACGGCTGCCGATTTCGACGACGACACCCCCTCAGGGGCGAGCTGCGTCCCCGCGAACTATCCCTACCTCAACCCCAAGCCCGTCGACGCAGGGATCGTGGGGAATTACTACTCCGACGTCAACTCCGATCTCGATATACCGGATGCCGACGGTTATCCGTTCCGGCGTGTGCTCTATTACCGGGACGGATCGGGGCGGGAACGTGAATCGGGGAACGTCGGAGCCGCCCACAGGATCGGCGGAAGCGCCGAAGGGGCCGACAGAACCGTCAAGACATACTACGGCAGCGTATCGCAGACCGAGCTTGTGCGTCTCTTCGGCGACGAGGCTCCCAGAGCCGACGCGGTCCACAAGATGATCACCGTCGACGAGAACAAGGTCGCCACCGTTCAGTATATCAACAACCACGGGAAGCCGATCGCATCGGGCATGATCGCCGGAGCGAACGACCTGCTGACCGAGATCGAGGGCTATTACGAGGTTTCGCTCCCGAACCCGCACGGCCTGAAGAACGTCGTGGTCAACGAAGCGGTGCCGGGGCGTATGATGCTCGGCGACGACGATATGGGGAAGGGGACGAGGCTCGTCTTCATGAAGCCGACCGAGGTGACGATGAGCTACACGCTCACCGTGAACTCCTTCCAGCCCCCATGCGGCTCCGGCTGCTGGCCGTGCGATCTGGAGGTGGAGTTCGTGATCAACAGGGTCGACAGAGATTGCGACGGGGGAGATCCCGTCCCGGTCTGCAACTCCGCTTCCCCTCCGCCACCCGGCGCCCTCAACGTCTTCCCGCTCGTCGTTCCCGTTTCGATGGAGAACGTCGAGTGCTTGACGCCGACCGTGCAGACGAGCACCACGGTCTGTCTCGGCGCGGGGACCTACATCATCGAACGGAGGATCAGGAAGGCTTCCCACACCCTCGGTGAGCTCTCCGCGTTCGAGGAACATGCCGCTACACAGCGTGCCGAGGTGCGCGATCAGATCAACGACGTGCTGAACGCCGGGCAGGGGACCGGCACCGTGAGCCTTGCACAGATCATGGATCTGGTGGCGGCCGGGCCCTCCGCTTCGACCCCGAAGTCCCTGGAGGATCTCTACCGGTATATCGAGGACGATATCCTGATCGGTGAGAACAACATGGGGCCGGACCGCTTCACGCGGGTGATCGAGAACGAGGAAACGATCGGCTACACGTTCGAGACCGAATGCTGCGGCGAGATCTTCATCCCGCGTGAACGTTGCGAGATATGTGGGGAGGGACAGCCGGCGTACGAGTTCGAGCAGCTGCTCTACGACAAGTGGGGGAGCAAGTACGATGATGATATCGACGACTATTTCTTCACCGACGGCTTCCCGACGTTCTCTATGGGAGGGATCGACAAGGGAGACAACGGCCAGTTCGACGCCGTGATCGACCGCATGGTCAACGAGGCGGGCTACAACTGCACGGAGCTGTGGGGGATCTGGCAGGGGATCGTCATGGGCTACGAGAGCATGGTGCACGGCCGCGCGCTCGACGAAACCGAGTCTCCCGACCAGGGGAAGAGAAGACGTGTCGATCTTCTCAACGAGTTCCTGAGACAGGCCGGGCCGAAGTACCAGGAGACGACGACCGATGTGGGAGCCTTCATCCTCCGCCCCTACAAGTTCGTCCTGATCGCGCGTCGCGACGGAAACGGGGACAACTGCCAGGGGAGCAACGGTCCGGAAAGCTGCTATAACCTCTGCCTGGAGACGCTCGAGTGGCCCGCCGAGGACCCCCCGGTGGGCGATCCGCTCTGGTCGAAGCTCTACAACTGCATCCACGGCAACATCTTCCCGGAGGAGGAGGAAGAGGAAGGGGACTGCGAGGGACTGACCCCCTGCGAGTGCGCGACGAAATATTTCGCCAGGGTCGAGGAGGAGTGCAGCAACTCGTGCAGAGGGCGGTACGACGACTTCCTCGGCTCGGTCATGAAAGAGTATCGCAGCAACGGCTTCCATATCCAGGGGGACCCGAAGGTCGGCGGCGGAACGTGGGAATGGGGTGAGACCGATCCGGCCACGAGCAAGGCGGTGATCACCCTGAAGCAGACCTACTGTCTGGCCGAGGCGCTGGTGGAGGAATGCATGAAGGGATGCGATATGACGGTGGAGTGCGACGGAGACGAGGTGGAGTCACTGCCGGCCGACGATGAATCGTTCGTCAGAGCGATCAAGTCGCTCACCTCCGGCTACGAACTCCAGTTGCCGAACGGGACAGGGGCGTGCCCGACCGAGGAAGGCTGGGTGACCGTGGACGCAGGGGCTCCCGACAATAACGTGACGGAGAGGAAGCGGTTCGTCAGGGCTCTTGCCAGTTATGGCAACGATGAACTGCAGAAGTATCAGGATGCCGGGGAAACGGCTCCGAATTACGGAGGCGGGGGGCTTCCGTACTGGGAGGATGTCATCGACGGTGAGTCATATATCTTCTGCTCCCAGTCCGCCTACAACGAGGCTCAGCTCGTGAAGCTGGTCAAGACGTTCTCGAATCATTATGCTCCTTCCACATGCACCAGTGAGCCGCTGGCCCAGTGTGGCCTTCATATTCACTGCTGTAATCCGTTCAGGACGAACAAGGGGGGAGGCGCATCGCCTCTTGCCTTCGAGCTTGACCTGCCGGAGATCGACTGTAACGATCCGGAGGTCGCGTGTTCGACCGGTGACGAAACGACCTGCCCCGATACCGATCATCGCTGCATGTTCCATCTGGGGCCGGGGATCCGCGCGGAGATCATCGTCAATCCGGAGGACTCATGCCAGATCCTCTACCGGCGCACCTGCACGAGGGAGGATGGTCCCCCCCAAGTAGAGGATGCTCTTCTCTGCTGCTTCTGCGACTTCAAATGCTCCGGAAAGATCTGTTTCCGATGGAAAGAGCCGTCGCCGCCGTCGGTGGACGAGGTGATCGAGCTCTCGCAGAGAACCTGCGACCAGGAGGCGGTGAGGCGTGTCCGGCGCGCGATAACGCAGCAGATGGAGCATTGCGCCGACAGCCTGGAGAGCATTCTCCGCAGGCGGTATGATGCCTCGTGCTCCGATCCGACCAGGGTCATCGACGAGTTCAGGCTTCAGTACAAGCTCGACGACTACTATCACTTCACCCTCTACTACTACGACAGAGCGGGGAACCTGATCAAGACCGTGGCGCCGAAGGGGGTCAACGTCCTCCCCGTGCCGAACCCGATGACGCATCCGGCCCACGACTTCCAGACCGGCTACGAGTTCACCTCGCTCGGCCGGATGGTCAGGTCGATGACCCCGGATGCCGGGAAGACGGAGATATGGTACAACGCCAAGGGGCAGGTCCGGTTCAGGCAGGGGGCGGAGCAGTTCACGCGCGGTCGCTTCTCCTACATCAAGTACGACGTGCTGGGACGCGAGGTGGAGACCGGCGAATGCATGCCGATGTCGATCCCGCGCAATGCGATGAAACTGCCGCTCAACCCGACGCTGGTGGTCGCTCTCCTTTATGCATCGATCTCCCCGGACGTCCCTTCCTTCCCGACCGTCGACGTCGGCCACAGAGGGTATACGACCTATACGATACCCGGAGCAGCCGTCTACAACCCGAGCGGGCAGGTACTCCAGCAGCGCTATCTGCAGAACCGCATCAGCAGCCGGACGACCGACGAGGGGACGGCTACGTTCTACAGCTACGATCCGCACGGCAACGTCGAGTGGGTGGTGCAGCGGGTTCCGTTCTGGCGGCCGCAGCCCGGCGGCGGGCTGCCGTTCATGGATAACTATGTGCGATATGAATACGATCTGATCAACGGCAATGCTGTGCGGCTCTTCTACAACGAGGGGATGTCCGATCAGTTCTTCCACCGCTACGAGTTCGACGGGGATAACCGGCTGAGCATGGTGGAGACCTCGCGCGACGGGGCGATCTGGGAGCAGGACGCGACCTACGCCTACTATCTGCATGGTCCGCTCCGCCGGATCGAGCTGGGGGAGGACAACCTTCAGGGGGCCGACTACACCTATACGATCCAGGGGTGGATGAAGGCATTGAATCATCCCTCCCTGGCGGAGACCTACGACCCGGCGATGACGTTTGATCCGGGGAAGGATGGGATCACCGTGCCGGTGACCGGAAATAATCGTTATGCGATTGATGCGTTCGGCATGGCGCTGGGGTATTACCGCGGCGATTTCGACAGGTCGCACAACGATGGAAGTGGACTCCGGCAGTCGCAGTTCAATTCCGGGACGACCAACCAGGGTCCGCACAACCTGAACTATGTGGTCTCCGCGCAGTCGTTCGGGCTCTTCAACGGCAATATCGCCACCTGGAGCAGCAACATCATCCGGAGCAATACGGCGCTGGACAATGAGAGACTTACCGGCTATATCTACAGGTACGACAAGCTCAACAGGCTCGTGAAGGGGGACTTCCGGATCCACAGCGGTCTGGTCGGCGGCAATCCCAACTGGACCACGCCTCCGTCGAACGGCTACTTCAACCAGGTCTGGTACGATCCGAACGGCAATATCACGCGGCAGAGACGGCTTGGAACCGTGACTCCTCCGTTCGCCAACGTGAACATGGACGATATATCGTACAGCTATCTGAACAATATATCGGGGAGACCGATCAACCAGCTCGGCAGGGTGACCGATCTCTACAACATCGCAGCCTATAACCAGGATATCGACAACCAGCCGGCCGTGCCGAACTACTCGTACGACGGCATCGGCAACATGATCCAGGATCGCGAGGAAGGGGTACGGATCGCCTGGCGTCGGGACGGCAACATAAGCATCGTCAGGAAGAGCATTCTGACCGGAGGCGGTCCCCTCTTCACCCCGACGGCGAGCAACATGACCGAGTACGCCTACGACCCCGGGGGAGAGCGTGTACGGAAGGTGACGCTCGACAACAGCGTCGCGGTATCATGGGCGCCGAGTCCCAACGCGGAGGCGCTGGCGCGGAACAAGGTGACCTACTACGTGCGCGACGCCAGGGGGAAGGTGCTGGCGATCTACGAGCAGCGGATCGAGGGGGCGCCCAACGGCACCAACGGCCTGATAACCGACGGTGACGCCGACGGCGTGCCGGACTGGATGGACAATGCGCCGACGAACCCGAACTCCGATCAGGAGGATTTCGACCGCGACAACATCGGCGATATCGCCGACGGGTCGCCGACGGTTCCGTGCAGCCAGATGCCGCCACCGGGATGCGGGACGCCGACGTTCGCGACATCCTTCACGCCGCAGGCAGGAATCCGTCTGGCCGAATGGATGGTCTACGGCACCGAATTCCACGGCCGCTTCGCGACCGTCAAGCCGCCGAATCTGACGCGGAGCATGCCGGGAACGCCTCCGCCGGTCGTTACGCTCTTCACCAGGATTCTGCGGGAGAAGGAGTACGAGCTGAAGGATCATCTGGGGAACACACGCGTGGTCTTCACCGATCTGAAGCTGCCGGCGATGGCCGTGTACGTCCCCGACAGCCCCCCCTTCAAGGTGGACCTGCGGGCGTACAACAACTTCTACCCGTTCGGCATGATGCAGCCGGCCCGCTGCTTCAGCAGCGCCGCCTACCGCTACGGCTTCAACGGGAAGGAGATGGACAACGAGTGGTATGGGGATGGCGGGACCGGGGCGGTGACGGGTGTGGGGAACAGCTACGACTACGGGTTCCGGATCTATAATCCGAGGCTGGGAAGGTTCCTGAGCATCGATCCGCTCACACGGGATTTCCCGATGCTCACTCCATACCAGTACGCCAGCAACACGCCGATCCAGGCGATCGATCTGGATGGGCTGGAGGGTATAGTCTATACTTACTTCATTGACAGGAACGGGAAACAGGAGGTCAAGACATATAGGCACAACGACAAGCGTTATGGTGATATCAACTACCTGATGGTTCAATCTCCGCATGGGAAATGGGTACAGACGAATCCTGGGGGAGCTCCTCATAGATCTTTCCGCGAGAGAGTTCAGGAGTATGCGCATCATGCTCCAAATGGCCGTGATCCTAATTCGGGAACGGTCACATGGGACGATTTCGATTATGTCGTCGATGGGATTTCCACGGTATCATCCTTCACTCCTTTTGACACATTCGTCGATCTTGCAGGAGCCGGCTACTATACATTACGCGGCAAGCCGTTGGATGCCGGATTGTATTTAGCCTCTGCTCTGACTCCTGTGCTTGCTGGCGGTGAGATGAATCTGGCCAAAAGGATTGGTAAATTCGCCGAGCCTGCCGCAGAGGGAACATCGAGACTGATGAACCTTGCGAGCTCTAAACGGACCACGCACATCTTGGATGGTGATGCGACCGGAGGTGGACATTACTTTACCAGCAAAGCCAGTAAAGCCGGTAAACCCAACCACTCTGTCTTCCCGGAAAGGTGGTCTAGAGATCAAGTGATGGATTACGTCTCCGACGTTGCGACAGATCCATCGTTGAAATGGGTTCCTCAAACCGGTAACGGAGGATTGTATACCAAGGCTGGAAACCCGGCACGGTTCTCGGTAGAAGGCGTGCGTGATGGGGTGAACATCAGGGTCATTATTGAGCCTATGGGAGAAGGAATCATAACTGCGTATCCAAAATGAAAACACTCGAACAGCAATTTGTAAACCTCCTTGGTGAACTCGGCCCAAGCCTCACTTTCACTGATGTAGAGCAGATTCAGGAGTTAGTGGATGCAAATGAACTGGGCGTGGCTTTTGAGAATTTCTGTACACAGCTCTACGAGCGTGACGCGGTGTGCTCACCGGAACAACTAGAGCGAATTTCCTTCGTTGGGACCGCGATGGGAATCAACTCTGACTTCTGGGAACCTCTCGCAACAACGTGAACTGCAACTACGATTTCGCAGTCCGTGAGCTGAAACTTCCGAGAGTTGCCAAGCAGGAAATGATCCCAAAGACGCATGCCAGGCCTATATAACGAGAGGGCGAAGGTAACCAGGGTTCATTGACCCTGAGTATAAGAGTTACTCTGGGGATAGTACAATGAGTCAAACCTCATCTCAACCACATAAACGCCGAGGGCAATCGACCGACCCCATCGACCCGGTTGCCCTCGGCATGCAGATCCGCGACCGCATGGTGGCCTGCTACGACCTCTGCCGCACGAACCCGGCGGAGGCTCTCAGGATCACCAGGCAGGCCGAGCGGGAGGCGATCGCCGCCGGCTCGCTGCTGGGGCGGGCGGCCGCGGTGATCTATACGGCGGAGGCGTACAAGTTTCTGGGACGACGCGAGGATATCGGGAAATGCTTCGCGAAGCTCGCGACCTTCTGCGACCGGATCGAGCTCCCCGCCGACCGTGCCTGGGCTCTCAACGCCCTGGGAACCTACCACACCGAGCAGAACGATCTGGTGGCTGCCCTCGGCTTTCTCTACAGAGCCCGTGAGGTCCGCGAGGCGGTCGGGAACCGGCTCGGGATCTCCCATACCGACAACTCGATCGGTATCACCCTCCACAAGTGCGGGGTGTACGAGAAGTCGCTCGACTATCTCCTCGGCGCGCTCCGCATCCGGGAGGAGCACGGCAACCCGATGTTCATCTGCTCGTCGCTCACGAATATCGGCGCCCTCTACGGTGACCTGCAGGATTATCAGAAGGCGATGGAATATCAGGAACGCTGTCTGGAACTGAGCCGCTCGCTCGGTCACCCGGAGGCGCTCGCCTTTGCGCTCGACAATCTCGGTATCACTCTTGCCTATCTCGACAGGCACGACGAAGCTGTCCCGCTCTTCAAGGAAGCCCTCGCGATCCGGCGGCAGATCGGCGACAAAGCCCAGCAGGCGCGCTCCCTCTCGAACCTTGCAGGCACCCTCCTCCAGCTCAACGAACCGGAAGGGGCGCTCTCCCTCTATACCGAATCGCTCGCCCTCTCGGAGGGACAGCAGGACGAGTATATGGCGGTCATGACGCTTCGCTGTATCGGGCATACCCACCGACGGCGGGGCGAGTCGGCGAAGGCCGCCCTCATCTACGCCGAGGTGCTCCGGCGAAGCCGCCTTGCGCCGAACGCCGCGGAGGAACGCCGTGTCCATCAGGATCTGGCACATCTCTACGCGGAAACCGGCGATTTCAGAACGGCGCTGGCCCACCTGAAACAATATCGTGCTCTGCATGAGGAACATCTCGGCACCGAGCGCCGCGAGGCGGTCGCCGCCGTGGAGATCCGCCATGCGCTCATGGAAGCCGATCAGCAGCGGGAGATGCTTCAGCTTCGCGCCGAGCGGGCCGAACGGGAGGCTGAGCACAACCGCCGGGAGCTTCATTCCCTCACGCTCAAGCTCACCCACAGGAACGAGGCGCTCATCAAGGTGCGCGATCTGGCCGCCCCCGCCGCCCGTACGGCGCGCGGACAGACGAAGCTGGCGGCCTCCAGAATCATCCAGGCGATCGACGCCAGCGCCGCCGACCGGAGCGACTGGAACCTGCTGGAACAGCAGTTCACCAACGTGCACGAGGGGTTCGTGGCGCATCTGCGCGAGCGCGCCCCGAACCTCACCCCCACCGAAACGAAGATCTGCCTCCTCGTCAAGATGAACTGCTCCAACAAGCAGATCGCCGACCTTCTCTTCACCTCCATCCTGACCGTCAAGACCCACCGCACCCGCATCCGCAGGAAGCTCGGTCTGACCACCGGCGACAACCTCGAAAGCCTCCTTCTCTCCTTCTGAGCCCTCCGAGACAGCCCCCTCCGAGGGGACGTTCTACCACCTCGTCTACGCCTTATCTACCCCCACCCCACCCATTGCGCCGACGAACAATACGATGTAACTCGCCCCTGTTCGAAAACGGCCCGGAGACGGGCAATCACTCCATTTCAAACAGAGGATAGGCGTTATGATGGGAACATTCCTGCGCATGTCGTCGGGCACGACAGCGACGAATCCGCCGGTTGTCCGGCGGGAAAAGGTCGAGCGACGATCGACCGTTGCGAAACGCTGCGCGGCGGTCGTGCTGGCCGCGGCCGCGATGGCGACCGCTCCACGGCTTGAAGCTCAGTTCGAGTATTACTATGGCGACGCATCCGCGCTCGTCGATGAGTGGGCATACGATATGGATGCCACAAGCGACGGCGGATTCATCATGGTCGGCGCACGATTCTCCGCAGGCGTTACCGAGGTGTATGCCGTGAAGACCGATCGGGTGGGACAGATGCAGTGGGATCGCACATATCGTCTCAACCCGGCTCCGCTCACCACCACCACCGGATATTCGGTCGACGAGACGTTCGATCCGTTCGGAAACCCCTCCGGATATGCCATTACCGGTTCCGTCAGCGGGTTCATCGGCGGTGTCATGAGCCAGGATGCGTTGCTGTTGAAGATCGACGGAGTGGGAGCCCTGCAGTGGTCGCGCGCCTGGGACGGCAGCAGTTTCGGAAGCAACAACGCCGATGCGGGACAATCGGTGCAGCAGACGAACGATCGCGGGTTCATCGTTGCCGGGTGGGCAAACTACCGGACGCAGGCCGACTGTTTCAACCCGCTCAGCCATGTAGGGGGGGATATGCTGCTGACGAAGACCAATGCGAACGGGTTGACCCAGTGGTCGGCCGTGGTCAGTCACGGGCCGCTCTTCATACCGGCCGGACAGTTCGCCTACAGGATGCTGCGGGCGCAGTCGGTGCAGCAGACGACGCCCGATAACGGCTATATCGTAGCGGGGTACCATCATGATCCCCTTGCCGTCCCCTGTCAGGTCCTCCCGGCGGTCAACGAGCGGATGTATGCTCTGCGACTGGTTCCGCCCGGCGGACCGCCGGCGATCGCATGGTCGAACACCTATCCTGATCCGATGGGGATCGCCGATCGCGGCAACTGCGTCAGGCAGGTGAGCGACGGGTTCATCATCGTGGGGGCCACGCAGCGCGCCACAAAGGATGTCTACGTCGTCAAGACCAACACGGCCGGAGCCGTCATGTGGGCAAAGGCATACGACGCAGGGGGGAATGACGAAGGCTATACGATCCGGGAGAACGGCTCCAGGTTCGTGATCGCCGGTACCTCCACGGGAGCGGGAGGAGCCGACGCTCTCGTCATGGAGATCACCTCCAACGGAGGGCTGATTGCCGCCAAGCTTCAGGGGGATCTGGGAACCGACGAGGCGCGCGCCGTTCGACCGGTGGAGCATGGCCGCTATGTCGCCGCCGGTTTCACCGACAGCTACGGCGGCGTCGGCAATTACGATCTCTATATGTTCGATACCGATCTTGAGGCGTGCGAGCACTGCCCCGGAGACGACGTGCCGATGACCGTCAGTGATGTTGCGACGTTTGCGCACCAGGAACCGGTCACCATATCGAGCGCACAGCCGAAAACGTGGTCGATTGTCGCGGCCGACGTCAGTGTGCTGGATCAGGAGATCTGCTCCACATGCCAGGATCTGACCGCCCCCACGTTCCAGAAGCACTACAACGGATGGAGGGTCGACTTCGGCACCGGTGGAATCCCGACCGCCGGCGGCGCAGGCTATGCCGTCGTGGGATATACCCACAATTCGTTCGATCCGGGAGAGGACGCCGACGCGCTTCTGATGAATCTTGATCCGGACGGCGGCATCATCTGGGCTCGTGAACTCTACACGGGGATCAGCATCACCCAGACCGACGATCGCAACGATCCCGGCAATCGGCTGGAACATGGATATGCCGTCGCGCAGACCGGCGACGGGTTCATCGTTGCCGGTGATATCTATTACAGGAACACCACCAGGGATACCAACGGCCTGCTGATCAAGGTCGACCAGAACGGCGCCACCCAGTGGGCGAAGTCATACGGTCGGCAGAACGAGGGGGAACATGATCTGTGGAAGTCGATCCATAAGACATTCGACGGCGGATATATCGTTGCGGGGTACAGTAACAGCCGGTTCGCTCCTACGACGCCGGCCGGGTACAACTTCTACGTCATGAAGACCGACGCCAGCGGAAACGTCGGCGGCCCGAACACCTGGGCCTATACGTACGGCGGCGACCGCGACGACTTTGCCTACCATATCGAGATGACGGACGATAACGATGATGGCATCATCAACAACACGGACGACGACGGCGATGGTATCGCGGAGGATGGGTATATCGTTGTGGGATATTCAAACAGCTCCAACGACGTTATCAACGGCGGGGTCGATGACGATATCTACGTCGTCAAGCTCCGTGCGGACGGTACGCGCGAATGGGACGCGTACTATGCGACCGGCGGGGAAGGCCAATTCTACGAAGACCTCGGGTTCTGGATTACCGAGGTCGACGACAACGATGTCGATTCGAGACGCGACGACGGTTATGCCATCGCCGGACATACGACGTTCGGCGGGAACGGCATCGCCAGCGTCTATCTGCTCCGTATCGCCGATAACGGCACGCGCATCTGGGACAAGAAGCTGGAGGGTGACGTCAATCTGGATGCGACGGCGATGTCGATCAGCCAGGCGATCGATAAGGGCTTTATCGTTGCCGGATACACCTGGAGCGGATTCACTCCCGGTCTCGTCGACCAGTCACTTCTGATCAAGGTCGATCTCTGCGGCAATCCTCAATGGTCGAAGGAATATCCGCAGACGGCCATGCCGGCCGATGCCGATCATGCGGCGAGCGCGTTCCAGACAGGCGACGGCGGCTACGTGGTCTTCGGCACGACCTGCAGTTTCGTCCACCCCGGAAAAGCCGATGTGCATGTGGCCAAAACGAACTGCCTCGGTCAGTTGTGCAACTCGGAGGATCTTGAATGGACGGCGATCGAGCCGGAGTGCCGGGTCGACGTGCCCGAGCACGAACCGCTGGAGGCGGAGGTGATCGCCGAGCTGACGCACGGGACCGAGGACTACTTCGAAGAGACCGAGATCTGCCGGGTCGAGGGGCAGGTCGTTCCTGTGCAGATCCAGTCGATCCGGCAGGAGGAGACCTCCGGCGAGACCTCCGATGCTCCGTCAATATCGGCGGTTCCCGGCGCGGGCGAAACCGGTCTGCGCGCGGTTCCGACGCCGGTCAGGCTCGGTGAGCGCTTTGTGCTGCAATCCCCGATTCCGCTCGGCGCCTCCGTCGAGATCGTGATCGGCAACACGGCCGGCGAGGTCGTCGAGCGCCGGACGGTCTCCGGCGAGGGGGAGCCCGATCTCTCGGTCTCCACCCTGGGATGGGCTCCGGGAGCCTACGTGGTTCGTGTGACGGTCGGTGAGAAGGTCATCGGCACGGCGCGGGTCGTCGTCGTGGAGTAGGCCTTTCGATGACGGCGGCAACCTCGGTGCTCTGAATACGGCCCCGTCGGATCACTCCGACGGGGCCGTTTCGCAACCCTTCGTCTCTTCCCCCGAACCGGCGGGAATAGACCGATACGATACGGTCGCTTCCCGAACGGAACCTTTTCCGTAACATGAATCATGACAATCCTCTCTCTGGAAAACATCGGGAAAAGCCACGCCACGAAGCTTCTGTTCGAGGGGATCACCTTCGGACTCGACGAGATCGATCGTGTGGGACTCATCGGCGCGAACGGTTCCGGCAAGACCACGCTCCTCAGAATCATCGCCGGGGTCGAGCCGGCCGATACCGGCCGTGTGATGCTGGCCGGACATCCGGTCGTCGGCTACCTGCCGCAGCATCCGACGTTCGACGGCGATCTGACGGTTCTTGATACGATATTCTCCTCCAGCGGTGGCCCCCTTGCCGTCCTGCGCGAATACGAGGAGGCGTGCCGCGAACTGGCGCTGAAGGGGGATGCGGGGGGGCCCGCGCTTCTGACGCGCGTTTCCGATCTGGCGGCCCGCCTGGAATCGGTCGGCGCCTGGGAACTGGAAACGAACGCCCGGATCGTCCTCGATCAGCTCGGCATCACCGACACCGCCGCCCGCGTCGGCACCCTCTCCGGCGGCCAGCGGAAACGGATCGCGCTCGCCCATGCCCTGATCGAACGCCCCGACATCCTGATCCTGGACGAGCCGACGAACCACCTGGACGCCGATACCATCACCTGGCTGGAATCGTACCTCGCCCGCTACTCCGGCGCTCTCCTGCTCGTCACCCACGACCGCTACTTCCTCGATCGCGTCACCAACAGGATCGTCGAGATCGACCGCGGACGGGTGCAGACCTTCGGCGGGAACTACGCCTACTATCTGGAGAAGAAGGAGGAGCAGGAGGGACGTCAGGCGGCCGAGGAGGATAAACGGAAAAAACTGATCCGTCAGGAACTTGCGTGGCTCCGCAAGGGAGCCAAGGCGCGTACCACCAAGCAGAAGGCGAGGATCGACAGAGCCGAAGCTCTGATGTCCGCCCCGAAACAGGAGGAGCGGGGGGAAGTGGAGGTCTCGGTGGGATCGCGAAGGCTCGGCAAGAAAGTGATCGAGCTTCATGACGTCTCGAAGTCGTTCGACGACCAGATCATCCTGGAGCGCTTCAACTATATCGTACAGCCCGGGGAACGGATCGGGATCATCGGTCCCAACGGGTCGGGGAAGACGACCCTGCTGGAGATCATCGCCGAACGGACCAGGCCGGAGAGCGGCCGGGTGGTGATCGGCGACACTGTCGTTATCGGATATTATGATCAGGAGAGCCGCGCGCTGGAGGATGAGATGCGGGTCATCGATTACATCCGCGAGATCGCGGAGACGATCCGGACGGCCGACGGCTCCACCATCACCGCGAGCCAGATGCTCGAACGGTTTCTCTTCCCCCCCGCCATGCAGTATTCGCCGATCGGCAAGCTCTCCGGCGGCGAGCGGCGCAGGCTCTATCTCCTCCGGCTGCTGATGGGGACCCCCAACGTCCTTCTGCTCGACGAGCCGACCAACGACCTCGATATCCCGACCCTGACGACGCTGGAGGATTACCTCGACGAGTTCGGCGGATCGCTGATCGTCGTCAGCCACGACCGCTACTTCCTCGATCGCACGGTCGATCATCTCATCAGGTTCGAAGGTGACGGCCGGATGCGGGACTATCCCGGCAACTACAGCGCCTTCCTGGAGATCCGCGAGCGGGAGGCCGCCGAGGAGCAGCAGAAGAACATATCGCAGAAAGACGATGCGCGAAAGGCTGCCGGAACAGCGCCGGCGACGACAGGTGATCGGGGCGACGCGCCCCGCAAGCTCTCCTACAAGGAACGGAAGGAGCTGGACAGACTGGAGAAGGAGATCGAGAAGTGGGAGGCGAAAAAGGGGGAGATCGAAGAAGCGCTGGGAGAGGTCGGGACCGACTACACGAAGGCCCAGGCGCTTGCCGAGGAGCTTCGTCGGATCTCCGAGCGTCTGGAGAAGGATATGGACAGATGGACGGAGCTTGCCGAGTTCGCATGACCTCCGGTCCCCCTCCCGTCACGGCCGGAGCGGGACGGGCCTTCGCGGCGTAACAATCGCTCCGGTCGTTCCGATATCAGCGGCCGGCTCCGGGTCTCCGCGCCGGCCGGTCGATCGGCGTCGCGCGTTTCATCCTTATCGCTATTCGATATGAATCTCTCCTCACGGCTTCTGTTCCGTTCGATCCTCCCTCTGTTCGTTGCGACTGTTGTTTCGGTCTCGGCCCAGGATGCTTCGGACCCGGCGGGTCGCTGGGAGGGGGCGATCCTGATACCGGGGCAGAGTCTGGGAGTGGTCGTCACACTGACCCGTTCCGGTGAGAGATGGAGCGGCTCGATCGACATTCCGCAGCAGGGGGCCCAGGGGGTTGCGCTCGAGAAGATCTCGGTGACGCCCCCCTCCGTGACGTTCGCCATCGCCGGCATCCCGGGCGCTCCCACGTTCGAGGGGCGGATCACGCACTCGGGGGACTCTCTCACGGGCGATTTCCGGCAGGGAGGGGGGAGCTTCCCCTTCGCGCTCGGTCGCAGGAGCGAGCGGAAGAGAGCCGAGGAGGCGAAGGTCGAGCGGACGAAGCTCGATTCGATCCGCGCGTTCATCAGGGAGGCGATGACGGAGTGGCGCGTTCCCGGCGTCGCCGTCGCGATCGTGCGGAAGGATAGCGTCCTTCTTGCCGAGGGGTTCGGCGAGCGGGATGTGGCGGGGAAACTGCCGGTGACGGAGCGGACCCTCTTCGCGATCGGCTCCTCCACCAAGGCGTTCACCGCCTTCGTGCTCGGAACACTGGTGGCGGAGGGGACGCTGGAGTGGGACAAGCCGGTGATCGAGTATATGCCGGAGTTCAGACTGAAGGATCCCGTTGCGACAGAGAAGATGACGCCGCGCGATCTGCTCAATCATCTTTCAGGTCTTCCGCGCCATGATCTGCTCTGGTACGGTTCGTCGCTGAGCCGCGCGGAACTCTTCGAGAGGCTTCCCTATCTGGAGCCGACGGCGGGGTTCAGGGAGAAATGGCAGTATCAGAATCTGATGTATATGACCGCGGGGGTTCTCGCCGAACATGTGAGCGGGAAGAGCTGGGAGACCCTTGTGGCCGAGAGGATCTTCACCCCCCTCGGCATGACGGAGAGCAACTTCCGGGTCGACTCCATGAAGAGAGCGATGAACCGGGCGATCCCCTACGAGTTGAAGAGCACGGAAAAGGAGGAGAAGGGGAAGTTCCTGGGGGGCCGTCCCGAGCCGACGGAATATCGCAATATCGACGCGGTCGGACCTGCCGGCGCCATCAACTCCACCGTGACCGACATGACCCGCTGGGTCATGCTCCATCTGGGGAAGGGACGTTTCCAGGGGAAGAAGATCCTCGACGAGTCGACCATGAAGGCGCTTCATGAGCCGAAGGTCGTGATCGGCTCCGGAAGCTCGACCCACAAGGAACTTCTCTTCGATCTCTACGCCCAGGGATGGATGGTGCATGCCTATCGCGGGCGCAGGGTCTACGAGCACGGCGGCAACATCGACGGGTTCTCGGCGATGGTCAGCTTCCTTCCGGATGACGATCTGGGGGTGGTGATCCTCACGAACATGGACGGCACGCCGTTCGTCAACACGGCCCTCTACACGATCTACGACAGGCTGCTCGGCTATAACGACGTCGACTGGAACGGGTCGCTCCTGGCGAAGATCAGCGCCCTCGATTCACTCTCCGCGAACGGGGAGGAAGATGATGAACGGAAGAATCTGGCCCGTGTCGAGGGGACCCGGCCGTCGCATCGGCTTGCCGATTATGCCGGCGAGTACGAGAACCCCGGGTACGGTCGCATCGTGGTGCGCGAGCGCAAGGGGAAGGGAGGGGGACTGGAGGCGACCTACAACGGCATCACGCTCCCCCTGGAACATTTCCACTACGATCTGTTCGAGGTCAAGGATGAGGAGAGCTACATGAACGGCATCAAGGTGATGTTCCGGATGAACTCCCGCGGCCATATCGCAAGCCTTCTGGCGCCTTTTGAAATATCGACGGACGATATCCTCTTCGAGCGCCGTCCGCCCGCATCGCTCTACGATGCAGGCGCGCTGAAGATCTACGTCGGGGAATATATGATGGACGGCAAGGCGGTCTCGGTCTCTCTGGAAGGGAAGACGCTGACGCTGATGGTGCCGGATCAGCCGTTATATCGTCTTGTGCCGTATCGGGAACATGAGTTCAGCCTGAAGGGTATCAAGGGTTACAGCGTGCGGTTCGAGGTGGAGGATGGAACGGTGACGGCCGCCCACTTCATCCAGCCGAACGGGACGTTCACGGCGAAGAGGAAGTGACGATGAGCCGCAACGGAGCCGTCCCATCCCGCCGGCCTCTCTCGGCGCCCCTCCTCGGCGCGATCCTTGTGGGGATTGTGTCGCTGGTCCTCTATATCTCCACCATGAGCCCCACGTTCGGATACGTGGACAAGGGGGAGATGGCGGCCGTCGCAAGCACCTTCGGGATTCCGCACCCGACCGGCTATCCGACCCTTATCGCTCTCGGATATCTCTGGACGGCGCTGGTTCCGATGCGGGATGTCGCCGCGCTCAATCTGCTGGCCGCGCTCCTGACGGCCGGGGGGGCCGCTCTGCTGGCGCTTCTGCTGTACGATATTCTGGGGCGCCTTCGTCCGGGGAGGAGGGAGGATGCCGGTTCCTCCGCCCCTTCCGAGACCGCGCGGAGCGTCGTATCCGCCTCGGCCGCGCTCTTCATCGCCGCCACGGCGACATGGTGGGAACAGGGGACGGGGTTCGAGGTCTACTCGCTCCACCTTCTGATGATCCCTCTGGTGATCCTTCTCTGTCTGCGATATGTCGACGAGGAGGAGGGTTCTACCGCGGAACCGGGAATCCGTCCGACGACGCGCGGGTTCCTCTTCTCGCTCGCCGTCGGTCTCTCATTCACCAATCATCTTGCCACGATACTCCTTGCCCCCGCTCTTCTCGTCTACACCTTCGCCCGCCTCGGGTTGAACCGGCGGACGGTGGTGCGGTTGATCCCCCTGATGCCCGGTTTCTTTCTGGGGCTGCTCCCGTATGCGCTGCTGCCGCTTCGCGCCGCCGCCTCTCCCCGGTTCAACTGGGGAGATCCCGTGACGTTCGAGCGGTTCGTCGATCATGTGACGGGGAGCGCGTTCAGAGGTCTGCTGTTTTCGACCGGCAGCGAGACATTCACCTCGCATCTCGGCTATTTTCTGGCGAAGCTGCCGGCCGAGCTGGGATATCTCGGCATCCCCGTGGCTCTCGTCGGGATCGTCCGTACCTTCCGCGCTCCTTCCCTGGCTGTCGCGGCTCTCCTTCTCTTCCTGACCTGCGTGGTCATCGCCAGCGGATACGGGATCGCCGACATCGACGCCTACTATCTGACGGCGTTCGTCGCTCTCGCTCTCTGGAGCGCGGCCGGACTCTTTCTGCTGGCCGAACGGTTCGGAACGGCGACGGTCTCGGTCTGCGGCCTTCTGCTTCTCGCCTGCGCCCTCTGGTTCAATCACGGCAGGGCCGACAAGGGGGAGGAGACCCAGGTGGAGGAGACGGCGTGGAACATGCTCTCGAGCCTTCCTCCGAACGCGATCGTCATCTCCTCGCAGTTCAACTACTGGCTGGGGGGGAGCTGGTATCTGCAGGGGGCCGAAGGGGTTCGGCCGGATGTCACGGTGATCTACGAGAACCTGCTCGGGCTTTCATGGTTCGCCGAACGGCTCAGGGTCGAATATCCCGATATTGTTCTTCCGACGAACGGAGAGATCGAGAGGTTCACGGAAGCGGCGCGCCGGTATGAGGAGGGGGAGATCTCGTCTGACCCCGGCAGGTTGCAGACTCTCTATCTGGAGATGGTGAACGCGATCATCG
Source organism: uncultured bacterium (assembly GCA_966250335.1). Classification (GTDB taxonomy): domain Bacteria; phylum Bacteroidota; class Ignavibacteria; order OLB7; family OLB7; genus OLB7. The sequence continues at coordinate 46,741 of CBINGZ010000022.1, forward strand.
GGTTGAACATCCCGCGCCGTCCCATCTTCGTGACCGGCGATATTCCTCCGCAGATGGGGGCGAACTACAGGCGTGTTCCCAATTATCTTGCGCTTCGCCTGATGCCGACGGAGGAGTATCTTCCGCAACCTTTTCCCGACTATCGGTTCCGGAGATGGGAGGGCCCCGCCGATCCCTACGTAGCGAACCTGCACGAGCTCTACGGAAGGAGTCTCTACGCACGCGGTCTCTACGAGCAGGGGTATGGCCGGGACTCGCTGGCGATGGCATATTTCCGGTACGCGCTGGAGTTCGATCCCGGGTTCGACACGACAGATCTTCCTCCCATCCCGCTCGACGGGGAATCCCAGGTTCGCGCCACCGCGCGCTTCTTCGGTTCGTTGCGCCGGGGGCTGGGGAGCAGATGAGTCGCCGAGAACGTCAACGCATGAGTCACATCGTATTATGAGTCAATCGGACGTAAGAGAATCGGCCCCGGAGGCTTCGAAGGGGCTTCTCGGCGCGCTCACCCCCGCAAGGGCCGCCGCCGTCGTGACGGTACTGGCGTTCGTGCCGTATCTGATAACGATGAATCCGTCGTACGGGTTCGTCGATAAGGGGGAGATGGCGGCCGTCGCCAGTTCGCTGGGGATCGCTCACCCGACGGGATATCCCACCATCATGCTGCTGGGGTATCTCTTCGCGAAGCTCCTGCCGGTTCGGGACGCATACGCGCTCAATATCCTTTCGGGACTCCTCACGGCCGGGGGCGCCGGTGTCCTCACCCTCCTCTTCCATGAACTCCTCACCCGCTTCGATCTCCCCCGTCCGGCCCCGACTCCCGTGCGAAAAGGGGAGCGGAACAGAGGGAAGGAGGCTCCCCGAAAAGGGGCGGTCGTTGCGCAGGCACCTCCCTCCGGTATGGAATCGAACGTTCTGCCGGCAGCCCTTGCCGCGCTCTTCACGGCGTTCACCTCCACCTGGTGGAATCAGGGGAACGGCTTCGAGGTCTACTCGCTCCATGTGCTTCTGATGGCGATCGTGACCCTCCTCTTCATCAGGTATGTGGAGGGGGAGCGGGCCGCGGACTCGATCGATATCTTCTCGAAGCGGGGAGTGTGGTTTGCCGTCATGCTCGGGCTCTCGTTCACCAACCATCTTACAACGATACTTCTTGCTCCCGCCTTTCTGGTCTTCTACTTCATCCGGCTCGGGATCAACGGGGGGGCGTTCCTGAGGATGGGGGGACTGGCCCCCTGGTTCGTGGCGGGACTGCTTCCGTATCTCTGGCTTCCGATCAGGGCATCGATGAAGCCCCGGTTCAACTGGGGTGATCCTTCCAACATGAAGAGGTTCTTCGACCACATCACCGGCAAGCAGTATCAGGTCTGGATGTTCAGCAACGCCGAGACGTGGAGTCAGCAGTCGAAGTTCTTCTTCGGCAATCTTCCGGCCGAGCTTGGATATATCGGACTGGTGATCGTGGCCCTCGGGATCGTCCGGCTTATCGGGCGGAGCCCGGCCCTTGGGATCAGCGTCGCGGTTCTCTTCCTGACCTGCATCGTCTGGGCCGGCGGGTACGACATTATGGAGATCGGGCCGTACTATCTGACCGCGATCTTCGCGATCGGGATCTGGGCGCTCTTCGGTCTCTCCTTCCTGCGTGAGCGGATCGGTTCGCGGGGAGCGCTTCTCGCCGGCGGCGTCCTGGTGCTGGCGACCCTCGCCGTCAACTACTCCTCCAGCGACGAGAGCGGGAACACGCTCGTGGAGGACAAGACCGTGAACATGCTCACGACGCTGCCGCAGAACGCCGTGGTCTTCTCCGCGCAATGGGATTTCTGGGTGGCCGGCAGTTTCTACACGCAGGAGGTGGAGGGACTTCGTCCCGATGTGGTCGTGGTCGATCCGGAACTGATGCGCCGTTCCTGGTATATCGATGAACTCCGGCGCTACTTCCCGGAGTTCATGGCGACGGTCAGGGGGGAAACCGACCGGTATCTGGTGGAGCTCCACAAGTTCGAATACGAGCTTCCGTACAACGACGCGGTGATCGAAGGGGCGTACATCGGGCTGCTCCGGGCGATGGTGGAGAAGAATATGGAGATCCGTCCGGTGCTGGTCACCGGGGATGTCCGCCCGGATATGACCTCCGGGTTCGTGCTGACGCCGTACTATCTGGCGCTGAGGGTCACGCGCGATCCCGCCTATATTCCGATGGAGTTCCCGAAGTACACCTTCCGCCTGTGGGATCGTGTGGACGGATATACCGCCAAGCTGTGCGAGCTTTACGCGCGGAGCGCCGTGGGACGGATGCTCTACGAGCGGAAGCACGGACACGACTCCCTCGCCGTCCGGTATGGAGATCTGGCGCTCAGTTTCGACCCGGGATTCGACCATGAGCATATCCCCAGTCTGCCGCTCAACAGCGAGGATCAGGTGCGGGGGACGATCGATTTCTTTGCCGCGCTCCGGGGAGAGCTCGGGCGCTGACGCAACCGCGAAACGTCGGCACGGTATCGACGAGAAACGTTATCATTGCCGGAAGGAGCGATGATGCAGTCGACCGGGGGAGAGCCCCCGAACTTTTTCACAGAATTGTAGTCAGGCAGATGGACACAGCGTCGAGCGAACCGGGTACCGTCGACAGGTCGAGCGTCGAGGCCGATGGAGAAGTGGAGTTCGTTCATGAGCGGATCAAGCAGAAACGATTCGCCAGCACGATCGAGGAGGCGATGGTCGGGCTCATGGTCGCGGCCAGCGAGGTGAACTCCAGGATCTCCCAGATCTGCGAGGAGTTCGGCGTCACCGTGGCGCAGTACAACGTGCTCCGGATTCTTCGGGGTGTGCATCCGGAAGGGCATCCCCGCTACGAGATCAGCAGTCGGATGATCGACCGTGCTCCGGACGTCACCCGGCTCATCGATCGTCTGGAGCGGCAGGGGCTGGTGGAACGGATCCGCTCGCCGGAGGATATGCGCCTGTCGATCAGCAGGATCACCCCGCACGGTCTCGAACTGCTGGAGCAGGTGCAGCCCCGGCTGAACACCCTCTTCGCCGCGATCACCGAGCGGCTGCCGGAGCAGGATCAGCGCGAACTGGCCCGCATCTGCCGCGACCTCTGCCAGATCTGGTAGGATAGATGGTCGTGTAAATTCTTCGAAATGATCTGCTGTCCGTTTTCAGGAATTCGTACGGATTCCGGACAGATTCCGGATCAAGGTCGTGTGTGCCAACACTGAATTTTCCTGAATTTCGGGGAGATATGGTGTTGGCACGATTATTATATGTACCTCCGCTATCGGTGTGAGGACCGATCAGAATAATTGAATCCGCCCGAGGGCGGAACCAGGTACAGGTACAGGTAAACGAGGAGATTCCCTAATGCAGAAGCAGGTCATTGCCCTCGCGGCAGCGTCCGCCATGGCACTTATCGGCGCGGCCGGAGTGCAGGCACAGTCCGCGTCGGTCAACAGCACCGCGACCATCGTCACGCCGATCACGGCAAACGCCACCGCCCCCCTGGCGTTCGGGACGATCAACAAAGGCGCTACATCTTCGGTTGCAGCCACGAGCGCTTCGGCAGGCGCCGCAACGTTCAGCGGAGATGAGGGGGATAACATCACGGTCTCCGTTCCGGCAACGGCGACGATCAACACGACCTCGGGCGCGGGCTCAAGCATGACGGTCACGCTCAACCGCGCTTCGCTGCGGTCGAACACGACGAGCGCCCAGGGATCGGCCACGACGCTCGACGCATCGAGCGGTTCGGCTGCGGCAAACCTGAGCACGGACGGAAGCGGTGACGGCACCGCCAGCGACGGCCTCGGCCAGCTCTACGTCTGGATCGGCGGCTCGGTCACGCCGGCGGCTGCACAGCAGCGCGGCACCTACAGCGGCACGTTTACGGTCAGCGCAGTCTATTCGAACTGACCCCGAAGACCCTGTTCGATAGTGAGGGGTAGCCCCCCTGCCCCTAGCTTCGATCTGCCGGTCCGCACGAATAAGATTCTTCGTGCGGACCGGTTTATTTTCTAAAGATCTCTCTCTTCTCCGCCCGAATCCGCCGGACGTGAGAGGAAGGAGAAGAGCAAGAAGTTTTCCGTAAGATGCGCTCGTTGCAATTACGCAGCCCGACCCCGACCCGCGCACCAATCTCCAAGAAAACCATGAGCCGGACCGAACCATCCCAGGAAACCCCGACCCCCGAGCCCTCCGGCCTCGAGATGGTGATTCATTCCCGCACACGCGAGATCGTCGAGGGTTTCAAGGTGAGGCGTGTGCTCCCTTCGGCGCGAAGGCGGATGGTCGGCCCGTTCATCTTCTTCGATCAGATGGGACCGGAAATCCTGACCGCCGGTCGAGCGCTCGACGTGGCTCCGCATCCCCACATCGGGCTTGCGACGGTTACGTATCTCTTCGACGGCGAGGCGTTCCACCGCGACAGCCTGGGAACACGGCAGCCGATCAGACCGGGAGATGTCAACTGGATGACGGCGGGACGTGGTATCGCGCACTCCGAGCGGACGCCGGAGAATCTCAGACTGACCGGATCGAAGATGTTCGGCATTCAGTCATGGGTGGCGCTGCCGACGAAATATGAGGATACCGATCCGGCGTTCGCGCATCATTCCGCCGGGGAGCTCCCGGTGATCGAGGGGGAGGGAGCGGAGGTCCGTCTGATCGTCGGCGGGATGTTCGGTTCCCGTTCTCCCGTGCAGACCCTCTCGGAGACCTTCTACGCCGATGTGGCGTTGCGGCAGGGGGTCCGTTTCTCGGTGCCGGTCGATCAGGAGGAGCGCGCGGTCTACGTTCTGGAGGGGAGCATCGAGATTGCCGAGGAGGAGGGGAGCTACGCCGAAGGGGAGCTTCTGGTCCTCAGGCCGGGAGCCGTCGTGACGTTGCGGGCTCCGGAGTCGGCTCCCGCCCGCGTCATGCTGCTGGGAGGGGCGACGATGGATGGTCCGCGGCATATCTACTGGAACTTCGTCTCCAGCTCCCGCGAGCGGATCGAGCAGGCGAAAGAGGATTGGAGGGAAGGGCGATTCGCTCCCGTTCCCGATGAAACGGAGTTCATCCCGCTGCCGGATGATCCTCCGCCTCCGGTGTCTTATCCGTAAGCTTCATACGACTGCTCTGCGAATCTCGGCCGGCGTCCACGCTTCTTTCTCTTCTCCTTCGCGGCCTGAAGGAGCGGTTCCGGTTTGACCCGATCTTGCCGACCGTATCCCTCCGGAACTTCCGCCACCCTGTCCGAATCCACCCCACAGTCCGACTTCCGGACAATCGCTCAATCTCAGAATCCTCCATTTCCTCATGATTCCGCTGTTTTCGTTCCTGGCACAATTATGCAGGTGTTATAACGCAGACGGCGATTACGCCGCTCGATCAGACAAGCAGATAACGAACACGAAATAAACAACGCACTCAGGAACACAGTCATGAAGAACCTCCTCTCGATCCTCGCCCTCTCGGTCATCGCTTCCGCCGCCGCCTTCGCTCAGTCGGCCTCGGTCACCAGCACCGCCACGATCGTCACCCCGATCACCGCGACGGCGACCGCCCCGCTCGCCTTCGGAACGATCACCAAGGGCGCCACGGCGTCGGTTGCCGCCAACAACGCCGCCGCCGGCGCAGTCTCCTTCAGCGGCGACGAAGCCGACAACATCACGATCTCGGTCCCGGCAACCGCGACGATCTCGACGACCTCCGGCGCAGGCTCGAACATGACGGTAACGCTCAACCGCGCAGCACTCCGCTCGAACACGACAAGCGCGCAGGGATCTGCCTCGACGCTGGACGCATCGAGCGGGACGGCAGCGGCGAATCTGAGCACGGACGGCAGCGGTGACGGAACGAACGGCGACGGTCTCGGCCAGCTCTACGTCTGGATCGGCGGTTCGGTGAGCCCGACGGCGACGCAGCAGCGGGGCAATTACAGCGGCACGTTCACGGTGAGCGCCGTCTACTCGAACTAAGGATGGGACGCCGCTACGCGGCTTCGAACAAGAGCATGGAACATGCGGAGGCGCGACGGCGCGACTCTCTTACCCCGGTATCCTCGCGGAAGGCGTTTCCGCGAGGATTTTTTTATGATGGTGCAGTGTGGTCGATCGTCTCTTGATCTCACCGATCGAATTTGAGAGCAAGCCTCGGAGTGCGAGGGGGCTGTGCGGGTTGGTAGATTGCATCCCGTTGCCTGAGAGATGATCGAAAACGCGCCATGAAGAGATCAATGAACAGAGAAAGAGCCCCCCTCATCGAACACGATCCCCGCTGGGCTCTGGTCGCGGCTCGTGACCGGAACGCGGACGGAACGTTCTACTACGCGGTCGTGACCACGGGAGTCTACTGTCGCCCATCGTGTCCGGCCCGGCTTCCCCGCCCGGAGAATGTGACCTTCCACACGACACGTGAGGAGGCCGAACGGGCCGGGTTCCGTCCCTGTCGCCGCTGCCGTCCGGAGATGCCGTCGCTGGCGGAAGAGCATGCGGCAAGGGTCACCGAGGCGTGCCGGATCATCGAAGAGTCGGAGACGCCTCCCGGTCTGGATGAGCTGGCGAGACGGGTAGGAGTGAGCCGGTACCATTTTCACCGCCTCTTCAGGCAGAGTACAGGACTCACTCCCAGAGAGTACGCGGCGGCGCATCGCGGAAAGCGGGTGCGAAGCGCGCTCGTCGGCGGCGCGTCGGTGACGGAGGCGATCTACGATGCGGGCTACAACTCCAACGGCCGTTTCTACGAACAATCAAACCGGATGCTTGGAATGACCCCTACCAGCTATCGCGCCGGCGGCGCGGAGACCGATATCCGCTTTGCCGTCGGCGAATGCTCGCTCGGCTCGATCCTTGTGGCGAGCAGCGACAAGGGAGTATGCGCGATCCTCATGGGAGATGATCCCGACGAGCTGACGCGCGACCTTCAGGACCGTTTTCCCCGAGCTCATCTGATCGGTGGGGAGAAGGAATTCGAGGAGCTCGTCGCCCGCGTCGTCGGGTTCGTCGAGACACCCCGCATCGGACTCGATCTGCCGCTGGATGTGCGGGGAACCGCGTTCCAGCAGCGGGTCTGGCAGGCGTTGTGCCGGATTCCGGCGGGGAAGACCGCAAGCTATACCGAGATCGCCGAGCAGATCGGTTCGCCGAAGTCGGTGCGGGCCGTGGCGCAGGCGTGTGCCGCGAACGCGATTGCCGTCGCGATCCCCTGTCACCGTGTGGTCAGGACGGATGGAGGGCTCTCCGGATATCGGTGGGGAGTTGAACGGAAACGGGCGCTGCTGGAGAAGGAGGGAGCGTATGAAGGGAAACCGTGAAACCGGGACGATCGAGAGGGAAGATCTCCCCGAACGTGTGGAACTCCTGGAGTGGAAGAGGATATCGGACGATCTCGACGACCGCGGATATGCCGTGATAAGCGGACTTCCCAGCCCCGAAGAATGCACGGCCCTCACCGCGCTCTACGATCACGATGATCTTTTCCGCAAGCATGTCGTCATGGAGCGCCACGGCTACGGACGCGGCGCATACAAATACTTCGACTACCCGCTTCCGGACCCGGTTGCGGCGTTGCGGGGATCACTCTACACGCGTCTTGCGCCGATCGCGGACCGCTGGAATGATCTGATGGGGATCGATGTGCGGTTTCCGTCGCGACCGGAGGTGGTGCCGTTAAGAGAGGGGGATGCCGTCATCTTCGCCGTCCGCCACAGGCCGGTGCGGGGAACACGCGGGATCTACCGGGTCGCGATGCGTCACGGCGTCAGCCGGCTCCGTTCGGGAGGACGTCACACCCTCGGCATCATCTTTCATGACGCGACCTGAACGGTAGCGATGACTCGGTAATTCCGGAGGCGCCGGATCGGATCACGACCGCGGCGCCTGCCGGATCAATCCGACGTTTCGCAGGGCTGACTGAGAGACCATCTACCCCATGCCCGGCGGGGTTTCGAGGCTCCCGCGGTCGCCGGTCATCCCTTGAACACCTCCTCCTTTCTGTCCGAATCCACCCCACAGTCCGATTTTCGGACAATTGCCCCCTCCTAAGATCCCCCGTTTTTCCCTGATTCCTCACGTTCCTTCCTGGCACGATTCTGAAGGGGTTCTACCACAGAACGGCAATCGCGCCAATCGACAACACAGCAGATAACAACAACACGAATACAAAACGCACGCTCAACACTCTCATGAAGAACCTCCTCTCCATCCTCGCCCTCTCGATCATCGCAACTTCCGCTGCCGTCGCCCAGTCGGCTTCGGTCACCAGCTCCGCCACCATCGTCACGCCGATCACCGCTGCTGCCACCGCTCCGCTCGCCTTCGGCACGATCACCAAGGGCGCCACCGCCACCGTCGCCGCCAACAGCAGCTCCGCCGGCGCCTTCAACTTCAGCGGTGACGAAGCCGACAACATCACCGTCTCGGTCCCGGCCACCGTCGTCATCTCGACGACCTCCGGCGCAGGGGCGAACATGACGGTGACGCTGGCGCGGAACGCGATGCGACACACGGGTCTGGTGAACGTCCCGTCGAACGGCGCGTCGGCCGTGGATGCCTCGAGCGGAACGGTGACGGTTGCTCTCAGCAGCGACAACCAGGGAGCGGGCGAGAACGGAGACGGTCTGGGTCAGGCATACATGTGGATCGGCGGCTCGGTGACGCCGGCGGCGACGCAGCAGCGCGGCAGCTACAGCGGGACGTTCACGGTGAGCGCCGTCTACTCCAACTAAGGATGGGAGGCCGCGACGCGGCGACAGAAGAAGCATTAACGCAGAGGCGCAGAGGGCTGCGCCTCTCCCAACCCCCAGATCCTCGCGGAGAGCCTTCCGCGAGGATTCTTTTTTCTCTCACCTCTTCTTTCTCTCTTCTTTCTTACCTCTGTGTCCTCTGTGACTCCCTGTTCATTTCTCTTCATCTTCTGTCCGAATCCACCCCACAGTCCAACTTTCGGACAATCTCTTCGTTTGAAATCCCTTATTCCTTCATAATTCCGCCGTTTTCGTTCCTGGCACAATTATGCAGGTATTATCACACAGACGGCGATTATGGATCTGCCTCGACGCGGGACGGCGACGGCGAACCTGAGCACGGACGGAAGCGGCGACGGGAGTGGGCGGTTCGGTGAGCCCGACGGCGACGCAGCAGCGCGGCAATTACACCGTCACGTTCACCGTCAGCGCAGTGTATTCGAACTAAGCCTGCGGATGCAACACGGAAACTCGCCTGATGAATGGTAATTTGGTTCGGTGCCCGGCTCATCCGGCGCCGAACCGTCATGTTGAACATCTTTATGACGATGCGCATTCTCTCGATCACTCTTCTCGCTTTCCTTTCGCTCGCCTCGGCCGTCGTCGCACAGGTCGAGGTTGCTCCCACCAGAGTCATCCTCACCATGCGTGAGCGGTCCAAGGAGGTCAACGTCTCCAACACCACCGACAGCCCTCTGGAGGTCGACGTCCAGCTCGGCTTCAAGCTGATCACCTCCGATTCGGCGGGTGTGCAGGGGATCGACTCGGTCGGGACGCCGGAACAGCGCACCAGATCGGCCAGGGAGTGGCTGAAGGCGTTCCCGCGCCGGTTCACGCTCGACCCCCGTTCCTCCAGAACGGTGCGTGTCCTCGCGACGATACCGGATGCGGCGGAGGAGGGAGAGTACTGGGCACGTCTGATCGTGGCCGGCACCCCGGTCGCCGGATCGGTCCCTGTCGACGGAGATACGGCGCAGGGGATCGCCACCAATCTCGTCATGCGCCTCGAACTCGATTTCCCGGTGATCGTCCGGAAGGGAAATCCCTCCACCGGCATCGAATTCAACGGACTTCAGGTCCGCCGGAGCGCCGCGGAGACGATCGCTCTGCTCGATATGACCAGGACCGGGAACAGCGCCTATCGCGGCACTCTCTTCGCGACGCTCAAGAACGCGTCGGGGGCCGAGGTCGCCAGGCTCGAGGAGCAGTTTACCACCGAATTCAGGTTCCGGAAGGCGCTCCGCTTCCCTTCCCTTCCCGACGGCAACTATCTGCTCGAGCTCGAATCGCGCACCGTCAAGAAGGGGAGCGCCAACGATGCGGTGATTCCCTCGACGGACGTGAGGAAGAGCTATGCTCTCGCCGTCTCCGGTTCCTCCGTAACTGTTACCATGAAGGATTAACTCCGACCGTTCTCATCATCATTAACCTAACCCCTCTTCCCGGGAAGCGCTCCGCGATTCTGTGAAGGGGGGTGAGCCGTACGCGCCTGTTCGTATGTCCGTATCCCGGAGGGACGCGGAGGGAACTGTACGGATTTCAGACATCATTCTCTTTCCATAAGCCCCATTTTCGCAAGGATTTTGCGGAAATCGACCCTGGCATAATTCTTATACCTTATTATCACAGAGCAGGCCGAGATCAGTGACGACGGTCGCGAAACAATGACAGAGATCTGGACAATGGCAATCCGACACACGATAGCGATAGTGACGATGATGATCCTCTGCACGGTCACGACGGCGTTCTCACAGACCGTCATGGGACTCGACGGTCTCGATTTCGGATCGCTCTATCGTTCGTCGACCGGCAGCATCGAGTATATCTCGAACGCCGCCGCCCAGTTCTCGGTCGTTGCCAAGGAGAAGAAGACGATCCGTCTTACCGTCACGGTCGTCAACCTCAAGCGCGATTCGAAGACGCTCCCGATCACGGTGACCAACAACGACTGCGCCTACAGTCTGGATGACGGCGCCAACTGGATCACCTTCTCCACCGGCTCCCTCTATCAGGATATTCCGATCCCGAAGGACAATGACAAGGGGAATCGCGAGACGATTCTGGTGAGAGTGGGGGGATCGGTGACGGCATCGGCGACGCAGCAGCGCGGCAACTACAGCGGAACGGTATCTCTCTCCGTATCATACATCTGACATCAATAAGGCTTCCCAGATAATCTTCCCGATGAAACGCTCCCTCCTCATACTGCTCCTCACCCTTTTCCAGGTCGCCGTCGCGGTGGCCGACGGGGAAGGGTCGGCGCCCGAGGGTGAGGGCGATCTGCTCGATTACGAGCAGGTCTCCCCCTCCGAGGATGGACTTGTGCTGATCGAGGTCCCGGGCGTTGCCTCGCAGGACTTCATGGCCCGTTTCACCGGCGACACGCTCTATGTTCCCTTCATCGCCTTCTGCGATTTCCTCCGGATCAAGAGCTCGATCACCCCGGACGCGCTGGTGATGAGCGGTCAGGTGGGGATGGAGAAGGCGTTCGAGATCTCCCGCGTCACAAGCACGGCGGATGTCGAGGGAAAGATCATCCCGTTCAATCCCGCACTGATCCGGGTGGTCGGCGGCGATATCTACATCGAGCAGGCGCTCCTTGCCAGGATTCTCGGAGTTACTTCGTTCTTCGACCCGATGCGCCTGAAGCTCCGTGTCACCCCCGACGAGCGGATCCCGCTGGTCAAGCTGAAGCACAACAAGGGACGCTACGCGGCGCTCTCCTTCGAGGAGCGGCTTCCCGGCATCCCGATGCAGGCGGCGGAGATGGGACGGAAGGCGATCAGCGGCCCGATGCTGAACTGGTCGCTCTCGAACAGCTTCAATCCCGGTTCGAACGGCGCCACGACGATGTCGATCCGGCTGGGACAGCAGGCTCTCTTCGGCACGCTGGAGATGAACGGCATCATGTCCCATACCCAGGCCGGGAGCGCGGCGACGTTCGACGCGCGTCTGGAGTCGTGGAGCTGGAGATTCCAGGAGCCGACCTCTCCCTTCTTCAAGCAGTTGATCTTCGGCACCCTCAACATCGCCGATCGCCGCCGGTACGGTGTCGAGATCACGAACGCTCCCCTTGCTCCGCGGATCGGCTTCAGCATGTATAATCTGACGGGGCTTACCCGTCCCGACTGGACCGTGGAGATGTACGACGGCAACCGTCTGGTCGATGTGGTCCATGCCGACAGCGCCGGACGCTACACCTTCCGGGTTCCGGTGAGCTACGGGACGGTCGACCGCGTCCTCCGTCAGATCGGCCCGAACGGGGAGGAGATCTTCGAGAACCGCCGTCTGGAGATCAACCAGCAGATGCTCCCCGCCGGCGAGGTGGAATATCTGATCCAGGGGGGCGCCGACAGTCTCGACCGTCGTTCATCCGGCGGCGCCGTCGCCCTGCTGAACGCGGGGGTGACCGAATGGCTGACCCTCGGCACCGAGGCGACCTACCGTGCGCCGAACGTCGACACATGGTCGGCCGACAGCGTCGATCCGGCGGCGAACGCCACGCTCTGGTTCGGCGGTTCCACGTCGGTCGGTCTCAAGTATCAGGTCCGCTCGCGGATCGTCGCCGGCGACTTCTACACGATCTCCTCGGACAACACGATGATCCGTGTCGGCGTCGACTCTCTCCTGATCGACGACGCCACCTTCCGGTCGACCGTCGCCACGAATTTGGCGGTGGGGCAGCTCTCCTTCGGCGGCAGCGTCATGTACGGGCGGCGGTCGTGGGGGGATGAATTCCAGGTGGTTCCGCAGGTCTCGGGCTACGCGGCGGGGATCAACTTCATCGCCTCGACCCGCTTCACCCGCGCCTCGATCAAGGGAATGGTCGAAGAGTCGATCACCAACGACATCGCCAGCTCGCTTCGTCTGATGATCTCCCCGGTGAACGGGGCGCTCATCTCGGCCGGCGCGTCGTACGATCACACGGACAATCAGCTCTCCACGCTCGACCTTTCGGCCTACTACCGGTTCAGCGATCATGTCGGCGTGAATATCGGCTACACGGTTCCCGATCTCGACTGGCGGCGCGGCATGCTGCAGGCGTCGGTCGCGCTCGATCTCAACTCGCTCCGCGCGACGGCGTCGACCACCTATCGTGAAGGGCACATGGAGGCGAGCTCCTTCGCCCAGGGGAGCGCGGTGGTCACGGGACAGGGGGTCCGCACCTTCAGCGATCTGACGATCGGCCAGGCGGCGATCATCGTCCAGGCGTTCCGCGACGAGAACAACAACGGGATTCACGATTCGGGCGAGGAGTGGCTCTCCTCTCCTCCGGCCAGGATGACCGTCAGCGGCTCCAGCGTCACGGCTCAGGAAGGTCTCTTCCGCGCGGTTCCGGCCAACCGGGAGTGCATGGTGGAGATCGACAGGTGGGATTACGCCGACGAGAACATCTATCCCTCGCGCACGCGCTTCAGCATCTACTCCCTTCCGAGCGGCGTGCATACGATCGAGGTTCCCTATGCCGAAGGGAACGACGTCACGGGAACCTGCAAGGTGGAAGGGGAGACGGAAGCGAAGTCCTCCGCCTTCGTCAACGGGCTGCGCGTGCAGCTCCTTTCCGAGAAGAGCGGCGCCATCTACGACGGCGAGATCTTCTCCGACGGCACCATGTTCTTCGCCGGTGTCACGGCCGGTGAGTTCAGGCTCAAGTTCGACGACGACCAGCTCACCAGCCGCCGCCTCTGCCGCGTCTCCGGTCCCGAGACCGTGACGCTGGATGGGGCGACGACCCGGATTCCGGAGGGGATCGTCTTCAAGCGCTGCACGAAATAAGCGATCGCGGGACTTCGGTCTCCGCTCCACAGCGACATCATTACTTCCTCACTCCACTTACGTTCGTTCCTCTCTCTTTTCCGAGAGGGACGGCAAACCTCCTGCCTGTATGCCAGTACCCGCCGACCATAACCGTTATCTGCCGACAAGCATCCCCGCGTTTTCCTTCAATGAGCCGGATCGATGGAAGGCGTGCTGTCCCTCGCTCGAGATCTGTGCTCACGCCGACTCCGAGGAGGAGGCGATAGGGGAGCTGAACATGGCGGTCTCCCGTTTTCTCCGGAACGCGCTGGAGCAGGGGACGCTGGAGCTCGATCTCCTGCGCAGGGGCTGGACGCTGGTATGCGGCAGTTATCTTCCTCCGATGACCTCCAGGAGGTCGAGCTGTCGCCTCCCCGACGGCAGGAACCAGCGCAGCATTATTCCGATCCCGGTTCTTCAGGCTATAAGCTGACCGGAGAAAAATTACAGTTCTTACATTTTTGGTGAGGACTGAATTCTTCCGCTACCCTATCTTCCTGCCATGCCTTCGACCTCGGGAGGTCGGATTGATGAACAGGGACAGGACCGATTGAACCACACGCATCAGCGCACTGAAACCGATCTGAGAACAGAGCGATCCGGGCAGACGCGAGGGGAGGGCTCACGGGGGCCGACTCCGTTCGCGACCGCGCCGTGACGTGACGGAGACCGCATCGGGGCGTCGTAACGGAAAGCGGACGTTGGAGAGAATCTCACGGAGGGATCGTCCGGAGAGATTCCCGGAGAAGAGAGATGCCGCTGCAACGGCAGGAAGGAAGAATCGTACGGGTAGAGCGCATTCGGACAACCAATCACATACAGGTGGACGCAGAATGAATCGACAGAAAAACTATCGCGCAGTCGTTGCAGCGCTGGTCGTGGGGATCGGGCTGGTGGCGGCGCTCCCGGCCGCGGCTCAGGAGACCGGGGAGGAACCGTGGGGAAAATGGTGGTTCGGCTTCTACGGCGGAGCCAACTACAACATGTTCAGCGGTGAGATCCCCGCCCTGACCGGCGCCTTCGAGAAGGGGAGCGGGCTCGGAATGGCGCTCGGAGGATTACTCGAGTACAACCCGGGATCTCTCTTCGGGTTCAATCTGATGCTCGGCTACGACAACCGGGCCGTGACGTTCGACGACGTGACGGCGACCGACGAGCTGGGGGTGACCGGCACCTCCACGATGAGCGCGAGCCCGGCCTATCTCTCCATCGAGCCGAACCTGCGCCTCAACCTGGGGAACAGATTCTTCCATCTGCTGGTGGGACCGAGCTTCGGGATCAACGTGGGGAAGAGCTTCGAGTCGACGACGACGATCGGCGCCGGAGGGACCGCCGTGACGAGCGACACGAGCGGCGAGATGAGCAACGTCCGCAGCTTCCTGATCGGCGCCCAGCTCGGCGTCGGCTATGATATCCCGCTGGCGGGACCGGAGGCGAACACGCAGATCCTGCTGACACCGTTCGCGCAGTTCCGGCTCGGGTTCCAGAACTTCATCGATCCCCCCGCCGCAAGCACGGTCGAGTTCAAGGAGAACACGATCCGCGCCGGCATCGCCCTGAAGTTCGGCAGCCGTCCCTCCAAGGCTCCGGACCCAATCGATCCGGAGTTCACGAGCGATTTCACGGTGCAGCCGCCGCGCGTCATCGCCGGCAGCCGCCGTCTCGACGAGACCTTCCCGCTCCGCAACTATATCTTCTTCGACGCGGGTTCCACGGAGATCCCGGCCCGCTACAAGCGGATCAGCAACAGCCAGGCCGCGAATTTCCGTGAGGAGCAGCTCGTGAAGCCGTCGGTGGAGACAGGGGGACAGGACCCGATGGTCACCCGTTCGCAGCGGCAGATGGAGGTCTACTACTCGGCGCTGAACGTCTTCGGCGACCGGATGCGTCGCAATCCCTCGGCTACCGTCAGGCTGGTCGGTTCGGCCAACGGCGATGCCGATGCCGGAAAGAAGATGGCGGAGAACGTCAAGAGCTACGTGGTCTCCACCTTCGGAATCGACGGCTCCAGAATCACGACGGAAGGAAGGGCGATGCCGGCACACAAGTCGGGCTCCGGCGGCTCGCAGGGTGAGGACAAGAAGCTGATCGACGCCGAGAACTATCGTGTCGAGATCATCGGAATGCCCCCCGATATTCTGAAGCCGGTCTATATTACCTCGATCCAGGATGAGCCGATCGACAACGACGTCGTCTTCTCGGTCGCTTCTCCGGACGATGTCGCCACCTGGAATATCGAGATCACCGAGAGGAACGGTTCCCCCCGCACGTTCGGTCCCTACACGAACACGGGAGTGGCGCGCATCAAGGCGACCGATCTGATCGGCGCCCAGCGCGATGCCCGCTACTCGGCGGTCATCTCGATGACGATGAAGGACGGCAAGTCGATCACGGTTCCGGCGAAGGAGTTCCGTCTGGTCCGCGCCGACGAGGAGGAGGAGCAGACCGGCACCCGCTTCTCGATCCTTTTCGAGTTCGACGACTCCAAGACCGTGCAGACCTACGAGGAGTTCCTGGTCGGCACCGTCGCCCCGGCGATCCCGAACCGCTCCTCGGTGATCATCCACGGCCATTCGGATATCATCGGCGAGCCCGACTACAACTCGAAGCTCTCGCAGCGCCGCTCGGACGAGGTCCAGAAGATCCTCACGCGCGAGCTGACGAAGGCGGGGAAGTCGGTCACGTTCGACACCTACGGGTTCGGCGAGGATGAGCGCCGCGCGGCGTTCAACAACAACATGCCGGAGCAGCGCTACTACAACCGCACGGTGATCATCGAGATCGTTCCGGAGCGCTGACAGGTCGAGGTCGGCCCTCCCGATCGCTCTTCCGCGGTCGGGGATAAACCGCGCGGCCGGCCATGAATCGAAGAAACTCCCGCGGGTCATGCTCGCGGGAGTTTCCGTTACCGCGCGGAACGGACCGGCCCGCCGCTCGCGTTCCGGGCTTTGGTTATCTTTGAACCGCCGGATCACCTCCGGAACATTTCCGGTGCCCGATCCGTTGGGGACGCCGTCGGGCGTGATTCCGGGGGAGCACAACTAGTGAATCGTATTGTGAAGTTCTTTCAGCTCGTGAAGCTCATCGGTCCCTCTCTTCTCCTGCTTCTTCTCTGCGGCACGGTTCTGGCCCAGCCCCGCGTGGGGGAGGATCGGATGCTGGCTCGCGCCGTGCATGAAGCCAGGGAGCTCGTGACGCAGCACCACTACCCGCTGGCGATCAACACGCTGGAGGCGGCGCTCGACTCCGCCGACGCCGGGCAGGACAGGTCGGACGCCCTCTATCTGCTGGCGCACGCCAACTTCATGGCGGGGCGCTATCTGGCGACGCTCGTGACCAGCCGTGAACTCCTCTTCCGCTATCCGGGGGATGAGAGAACGCCGGAGGTGCTCTACATGCGTGGGGTGGCGGGCTATCAGGAGGGACGGAAGGAGGAGTCCGAAGGGGCGTTCCGTCAGGCGCTCGACGGGGCCACCTACAAGAGCGGCGAGGCGCAGTACTGGATCGCCCGGATCAACGCCGACAAGGGGAAGCTCGATACCGCCGAGTATTACGCATGGCAGTCCCTTTCGGCTCCCCCCCATGAGTTCAGCGACGACGCGCTCTATCTCTCGGGCTGGATCTACGAGGGGAAGGACTCGATCGATATCGCCGCCGAGTTCTACCGGCGGCTTCTTGAGAAATTTTCCGGCAGCGATCTCGCCCTGGACGCGCAGCTCCGTCTGGGGGTGATCGAGGCGCGCCGCGGTTACAACGAGTCGGCCTATCGTCTCCTTCTCAGTTCAACCCCCTCCAGCGCACGGCAGCGGGAGGAACGTCTCTTCTATCTGGCCGAGGTCACCTCGGCGATGGATCGTCATGAGGACGCCCTGAAATATTACACCGACCTGCTCCGCGAGTTCCCGGCCACTCCCAGAGTGAGGAGCGCCAGGTACGGCGCCGGCTGGTCGCTGCTGCAGCTGAAACGATACGACGAGGCGATCGGAGCCTTCCGTCAGGTGGAGCGCGGCCTCGATTCGATCGCGGCGGCAGCCACCTATCAGATCGGCGCCGTTCAGACGATCACGGGGGATACCGCCTCCGCGTTCCGCACGTTCCACGAGCTGATCTACAGGCTCCCGTACGAGTCGTTCAGCGACAACGCCTACTATCAGCTCGGGCGCATCCATTACCGCCGCGAGAACTATGACTCGTCGCGACATTATTTCCTGATCGTCGCGCGGCAGTTCCCGGAGAGCGAGGTGCGGAAGGAAGCGTACTATCTGCTGGGGGAATCGTACGCCGTCCTCGGCGACTTCCCGAACGCCGAATACTCCTTCGCGCGCACCAGGAAGCTGGCCGGAGAGAGTCCGCTCAACAGCCGCGCGTTGTATCGCGAAGGGGTCATGCTCTACAAGATCGGTCGCTTCACCAGCGCCATCGACCGCCTGCGCCAGTACGTGGCCGAGAACGAGAAGGGAGCCGACATCGACAACGCGACCTTCTGGCTGGGGGAGGCGCTCTACCAGGCGCGCGCCTACGACGAGGCCGAACGCTACTACGGCGTGGTGATGGAGCGCTATCCCGGTTCCCAGTGGCGGCAGGAGGCGCTCTACGGCCTGGCCTGGGCGCGATTCCAGCAGAAGGATCTCAAGGGGGCCGCGAAGACATTTCAGGAATACATCGCACGCTATCCGAACAGCGAGCTGATCGTGGAGGCCACGCTCCGGCTGGCGGACGCCTATCGTCTGATGGGGGACCCCGACCGCGCCGTGGAGGCGTACGGCAAGATCGCCAAGCTGGCGGGGAAGGGGGTCAGGGATGAGGAGGCGCGCTTCAGGCTGACCGAGGTCTTCCTCCAGATGAAGGATGTCAACCGCGCGGTCGAGACCTTCCGGGCGCTTATCAAGGACTACCCGAACTCTCCGCGGCGCGATGTGTACGCCTACAACATCGGCGTGATCTATCGCGA
Source organism: uncultured bacterium (assembly GCA_966250335.1). Taxonomy (GTDB): domain Bacteria; phylum Bacteroidota; class Ignavibacteria; order OLB7; family OLB7; genus OLB7. Next base: position 65,211 of record CBINGZ010000022.1, read on the forward strand.
GAACGAGATGGACTCGCTGGCGGTCGAGGAGCTGAAGAGCTTCATCGTCGACTATCCGGAGAGCCAGCTTCTGCCGCAGGCATATTTCACGATCGGCGACGCCTACTACAACGGGCAGAACTACGACAGCGCCTACGTCTACTACGACGCCGTGCTGGAGCGCTTCCCGAACAGCACGATCGTACCCGATGCGATAGATCAGATCCGTTTCACCCTGGAGGGACTCGGCCGCGGCCGCGAGGCGATCACCCGTATCGACAGCTTCATGGTCAGGAACCCGAACAGGCTTCCGGCGGACTCCCTCACCTTCAAGAAGGGAGGGATTCTCTTCGAGGCGGGGGAATACGCCGAGTCGATCGTGATCTATCGCAGTCTGATCAACGATTATCCCGAAAGCCTTCTGGGATCGGACGCGCTCTACCAGGTGGGGCGCGCCTACGAGTATATGGGGAACGCCGACAGCGCGCTCATCGTCTATGGGGAGGTGATCTCCCGCTTCCCGCAGAGTTCGGCCGCGGAGTCGGCGCTGATAGAGCTGGCGCATCTGCAGTCGCACAGGGGAGGCGCGCGCGAGGCGGCCGGGAACTTCTCCCTCTTCCTGCAGCGGTTCTCCGAATCCGATAGAGTTCACGAGGCGCGCTACGGGCTCGGCGAGGCTCATCTTGCGCTCGGGGACACGGCCTCCGCGTTCGTGCAGTTCAGGACGGTGATCGATTCGACGGCGGGGGAGGAGGATTTCATCTTCAACGACAAGAGCCGTCTGATGCTGGCGCGGATCTATGCCCGGCGGAACCAGAACGATTCGGCGCTCGATCTTCTTGCCTCCGTCGTCGCCCGCCGCATGGACGATATCGCGGCGGAGGCGCTCCTTCTGCGGGGCCAGCTCCTGACCGCGGTCAACGACCTTTCGGGCGCGCTCGCGGAACTGCGTCGTCTTACGACAGATTTCACGGAATATCCGGATCAGAGCGAGCCGGGGATGCTGCAGCTCGGGATCGTCTACGAAATGCTGACGAACTACACGGCGGCCAGGGAGATCTACGACGCGCTGATCGCGCAGACCCAGAACCCGGCCCTGAAGGCGGAAGCCGAGGCGCGCCTGAAGAAGCTGAAGAAGTGACGACTCCGATATCGGTGATTTCAGTATCGAGGCCGCCGGCGCGGCCTGAACAGAGGACTCCATGAACAAGCAGGCAATACTCCATCTGATGCTCCCCTTCGCGGCCGTTCTTCCGCTGGCCGCGCAGGAGACGGGTGGGGACGGACTTCCACCGCTGGAGATAGAGAACGTGACGGTGATCGGGCGGCGCACGCTGGTGCTCCCGGCCGCGCGGAAGGGAGAGGTGTACGACAGCACCGTCTACAGACTCACCGCGCAGGATACCCTCGTCTTCGGCGAGAGGGTCTCCAACCTGGGGGGCTCAGGCGGCAGACTGCCGGAGTACCAGGAGTTCGCCTCGTCGTTCAGGCTGGACGGCGAAGCGAGCATGGGGACATATATATCGCCCCGCGCCATGATCCGCGGCGAGTACGCCAGGAACGATCTCGACCTGAACGGCGTCTTCGATTATCGCGGCACCAACGGCCATATCGACAGCGCCGAGGCGGGCTCGCTCATGTTCGGCGTGGGAGGGGGGCTGAAGATCGGCGATCGGGAACTGACCGATATGCAATTCCGCGCCTACGGCGACGTTGAATATATCGCCGACGATTACTTCCTCTACGGAAACACTCGTACGCCGTACGACCGCTCCCGCTCCGCGACACGGTTCACGGTCGGCATCAGAAACCTGGAGGCCGAGCCGCTCGGGGTCGACCTGAAGCTCGACGTCGGAAGCATATCGCTCGGGGATGCTTTGGGGGATTCCACCGACGAGGTCTCGGCGCTCACGCCGTTCTTTCGCGGAAAGGTCTCCTACGGAACCGATTCGCTCCGGATCACCGGCCGTCTCGATTTCATGACGACCTCGCTCCAGTACGGCTCCCCGGCGCAGACCCCCGCCTTCCTCCATGCCGGCGGCGATGTGGAGTGGCGACCGGTCGACAAGCTCTTCCTGACCCTGGGAGCGTTCTACGCCAGCGGTCAGCATTCGGACAGCGGTTCGACCGATATGATAAGCCCTCGTGTCTCGATCCGATATGAACTCCGCCCGACCCTCTCGCTCTTCGCGTGGTACGCGCCGGAGCTGCGTCCGGCATCATATCGTGATATGATTACCCGCGCTCCCTACGTCCGCCGGGAGATCGCGCTCCGTCCGGAGGATGTCTCGTTGCGGCTGGGGGGCGGTATACGGATAAGCACCGAGCCGTTGACCGTGGAGGCGCGGCTGGTGGTGGAGCAGGCCGAGAACACGCCGGTGGTGGTCGTAGGGGATTCTCTTTCCGGCGCCCTGGGCGCCTTCGGCGATCTCCGGTATGAATATGTCGCATCGCGAACGATTGCCGCCGAGGGGAGCCTGCGCATGCCGCTGATCCCCGGCATGAGCCTGAACGCCGACGCGTCGATCGGCACCTCGGTGCAGCGGAGCAGCGACCGGCAGCTTCCGATGCGTCCCACCCTCGACCTGCGCGGGCGGCTCGACTACGCGCTCAATCCCGAGCTGGATCTCTTCGCGTCGGTCCTCTTTCAGTCGGCCCGCAACACCACGCTCGACACGGCGGGGCTCCCGGCCGGCATGAGCGAGATCGACGCGGTCTTTGCTCTGGGGGGCGGGGCCGCGTACAGAATCCATGAGAAGGTGCAGGCGTTCGCCGAACTGACGAATCTTTTCAACCAGAGCTACGATCTCTGGCAGAACTACAGCGCTCCGGGGCTGGAACTGCGCGGCGGCGTTCGGGTGGCATTCTGATCTGATCGGCGCGAGTCGGGGCGGCGGGCCTCGGCGCGGAGAGATGTTATGAACGGAGGGAGGGAGCAGAGGCTTTTCCATCCACGCGGTGATGCTGTCAACAGGAACAGACGAAGGACGATTGATGCTGCAGAAGGTGATGCGATATGGTGCTCCCGAACTCAAGGCGACCTACGAGCGTAATCTGGGGAAGGGCTTCGTTGTCTCGGCGACGCTCCATCTGATCGTGGCGTTCCTCCTCTTCATGAACAGGGAGACGCACGATCCGTCGCGGCCTGCCGGGCTTCTGCTCCCCCCGATCGGAAGCGATACGCTCTCCGTGCCGCTTACGCTGATGAACGTGAAGGTGGGAAAAGTGGGGGGGGGCGGCGGGAGCCGTACGGTCGAGAAGCCGGAGGGGCAGGCGAAGAAGGGGGCGGAGGATGCCGATCCGAAGCTGAAGACCCCGAACCGCAGAACCACGACGGTCGCCGCCGGAGCCGGAAAGGTGACGCCGGTGGCGGACGCGAAGAGCGACAACCGTCCCCGCAGCCCGAACCAGCGCGACACCAACACGAACAACGTCCGCCCCGGCGGAAACCCCGGCCAGCATGACCAGGGGAAGGGAGTCGTCGACGCGGGGGGGAGCGGCGGTCCCGGTGTCGGGTTCGGACGCGGAAGCGGCGTCGGGAATTACTCGGCCGATATGGGGGGGCGCGGGTGGCAGGTACGTCCCAATGCGGTATACCCGAGCGGGTCGAGCGCCGTGGGGGCCGTCACCCTCAGCATCACGATTCTTCCCGACGGGAAGATCGGAACTATCGTTCCCGTGAAGAGCGCCAGCGCGGATCTGCTCAAGGCCGCGGTTGCCGGGCTCCGTCGCGCCAGGGCGGCGGCGCTCCCCGCAGGTGCGGCGCAGTCGGTGCAGAAGGCGTCGATCACCTTCAACTTCAAGCTCAAGTAAAGGGCGGCCGTTCAGTCGGTAATATCGCAAGATGATTCGACCGGCCGCCTGATCACTTCAACGCAGGTCGCAGCTATGTCCAGTCTGTTCGATATGTATATGAAGGGAGGATGGGTGATGCACCCCATTCTCCTTTGTTCGTTTATCGCGCTGTATATCGTGATAGAGAGATACATGGCGCTCAGGCGCGCCCGCACGGTTCCGGCGGGATTCGTCGGTGAGCTCCGGAACTTCATCCGCAAGGGGGATGTGCAGAGCGCGCTCCTCTATGTAACGCGGTACGATCTTCCGGTGGCGCGGATCGTGAAGTCGGGACTGCAGAAACTTCATCGCGGCAGCACGCGCGTCCAGCAGGCGATGGAGGATCAGGGGCGCGCCGAGGCGGCGAAGCTCGACAGGAGCATGGGGGTGCTTGCCACCATGGCCGGCGTGGCGCCGCTCCTCGGGTTCCTGGGAACCGTCGTCGGTATTGCCATCGCGTTCGATCAGATCGCGGCGATGGGGGGGAAGGTCAGTCCGGACACGCTTGCCGACGGTATATCGCAGGCACTCTATACCACGGTCTTCGGTCTGATCGTCGGTATCCCCGCGTTCGCGGCGTTCAACTACCTCTCCGGCATCATCCAGATCGTTGTGGCGACGCTGGAAGGGACCGCCAGGGAGATGTTCGACACGCTCGAGGAGGAGCTTCCCGCCGAAGCCCTCGACAAACCGGGGCGACCCGCCATATCTCCGGCAGAGTAGGAGGAGCCCATGCAGTTCAGAAAGAAAGGGGAATCTCCCTATCTCTCGGCGTTCAACTTCTCATCGTTGACCGATATCGTCATGCTTCTCCTCATCTTCTTCCTGCTGACGAGCTCGTTCGTGGCGACCGACGGAATGGATGTGGTGCTGCCGGAGGCAAGGAACGCCGACACGCAGGAGGAGGCGCGTCTTTATATCAGCATGGACGAGGAGCGGAAGATCTCGATCAACAACAGGGACGCCACGATGGAGACCCTCCCCGGTCTGGTGGCCGCCGAGATCGCCCGCGACAGTTCGCAGACCGTCGTCATCAGGGCCGATCAGACCCTGCTGATGAGCGACGTGATAGGGCTGCTCGATGTGGTGAAGGGGGCGGGAGCGCGACGGTTCTTCATAGCGACCGAGAAGGCGAAGTAGATCGTGAAGAATATCGGAATCCGTCATGAGTGAACATCCCTCGGAGTATTCCGAGCAGACATACGACAAACGGACAAGACGGACGGCGATGATCGTCTCGGGGGCGTTTCACCTGGGCCTTCTTCTCCTGACCATGCTCGTCACCTGCTCCTCGCCGACGGAGCAGGAGGATCTGACGGAGATCGTCTGGGGCGGCTCCGGAGGTTCGCCCGACGTCGACGCCCCCGCCGGTCCCGCGCAGCGCGGGAATCCCTCGGTTCAGCGGCAGCAGCCGAAGCCGGTTCCGACGACGCCGGAGCCGAAGAAGATCGACGTGCCGAAGACGACCTCCCCCTCCACGGAAACCGTTTCTCCTACGACGGAGAAGCCGAAGCCCGCCAGGCCGAGCACCGAGGAGACTCCGCGTCCCTCGTCCTCCGAAGCAGAGCAGGGGGGGCAGCGTCCGGACGGAACGGGGACAAGGCCGGCGGGAGGAACGGGGGGAACGACGAGCGGATATTCGGTCAACGGACTGGGGAATCGGGGGTGGATCAGATCGCCCCGCGCGAGCTATCCGCAGGGGGCCGATGCCTCCGGTGAGGTGGTCCTCTCGTTCACCGTGACCCCGTCGGGGGAGGTGACCAACGTGAAACCGGTCAAACGGGCGAACCAGGCGCTCGTCAACGCGGCGACGGCGGGATTACGCAGGGCCCGCGCCCGGCCGCTGCCGTCGTCTGTTCCGCAGATACCGCAGCAGGGGACGATCACCTACACCTTCAGGCTGGAGAATTGACCGGCTCCTTCGATCACGACCGTGAATACCCGGAGGAGCTGAGAGATCTCACGGCCGGCTTCCGGGCAACCCCGATCACGCACGGGATGTCGGGATCGCGGGTGCTCAGGCTGAGCGGTTCCGGGGGCGAATCGCCGGTGCTCAAGATCTCCGCTCCAGGTCTTCTCACGGGGGAGTGTGAGCGCCTCGCCTGGCTTGAGGGACGGCTTCCCGTTCCTGTCGTTCTCCGTTATATTTCCACCGCCGACGCCGATTATCTTCTGACGACCTGCCTCCCCGGTCTCGACGCCTCCCACAGATCTCACGATTCCGATATATCCCGTCTCGTCGATATCCTTGCCGAAGGGCTTCTGCTGCTCCATTCGACCTCGATGGAAGGATGCCCCTTCGATCACCGGCTCGACCCCGAACTTGCGCGGGCGCGTGGAAGAATGGAGCGGGGAGAAGTGGATGAGGAGGATTTCGACATATCGCGACACGGCAGGAAGGCCGTCGAGCTTTACGAGGAGCTGCTGGCGACCAGGCCCGCCGGCGAGACCCCCGTGCTCACCCACGGCGATTATTCCCTGCCGAACATCATGATCGACCGGGGAGGTCTCGGCGGGTTCGTCGACCTCGGCGCGGCGGGGATCGGCGACCGCTACCGCGATCTGGCGCTTGCCGCGCGCAGTCTTGCCTTTAATTTCGGAGCCGAACACCTCTCCCGGCTTTTCGAGGCCTACGGCCTCGCGACTCCAGACATGCGCCGGATCGCATATTATCAGATGCTGGATGAGTTCTTCTGAGGCGGAATCGGGGGTGATCGCCGTTCCGTTCCACGTCGGGTAATCGGTGACGGCACGACGGAGAGAGTCGTTCGAAGGGGTCCATGCGTCAGGCGGGGGCCCCTTTCGGCATCTTACCGGTATGGAGATCCAACTTTTTGCGGCGACCCCACGTTTCATGACGGTCCGGCCGAGCGAAATCCTCCTCGCGTCCCGGGTGCGGACTCCTTATTTTCCTCTCGATACCGATGTCGCCGACCTTCTCCGAATCATGATGGATGATCGATGAACACTCTTTTTCGCATGCCGCGCATGGCGCCGGCGATCGTCGCCGCCCTGTTTCTCCTCTCCGTCTGCGATCTTTTCGCCCAGAGGGAATACAACATCTGGTATTTCCCGCTGATGGCCGGCCTCGACTTCAACGGCGGCGCTCCGGTTCCGCTGACCGACAACGCGATGTTCGACTTCGGCGACGAGGCCTCCGCCGTCTTCTCCGATCCCGCGACCGGAAAGCTCCTCTTCTATGTATCGGGTGAGGATGTCTGGAACGCGAACCATCAGTTCATGGCGAACGGGAGGCGCCTGGCCGGGCATATCAGCAGCACGCAGGGGGCGCTGATCGTCCCCCTTCCCGGAAGCTCCACCCTCTACTACGTCTTCACCACCGATGCCGGCGATTACTACGAGCCGCCGAACGTCGGGCTCCATTATTCCATCGTCGACATGACGCAGGAGAACGGGCTCGGCGCCGTCACGCAGAAGAACGTGGAACTCCTCAACGTCGCCACGGAGAAACTGACGGCGGTCAGACATTGCAACGGCAGGGATTTCTGGATTCTGGCGCACGGCTGGGGAGACAACAGTTTCTATGCGTACCGCCTTACCCCCGCCGGCCTGAAGCCTCCGGTGGTGACGAGCATCGGGAGCGTCCACGGGGGAGACCCGCAGAACTCGATCGGCTGGCTCCGCGCCTCCCCCGACGGCCGCCGCCTCGTCTCGGTCGTGACCGGCACGGGGAGCGTCGAGCTCTTCAACTTCGACAACAGGACAGGGACCGTCTTCAACAGGATCGACCTCCCCGGAGGGAACCAGGAGTACGGCGCCAGTTTCTCCCCCGACAACACCAAACTCTACATCACCCGGACCACGCAGACACCCGATGCGATCTATCAGTATGACGTATCGAGTTCCGATCCGTCGACGATCATCGCCTCGCGCACGAACGTGGCGGTCACCGTCGGCGCCGGGGCGCTCGCCCTCGGTCCGGACGGGAAGCTCTATCTGGTTCGGAAGGGAGAGATCGGGAACAGATATAGATTTCTCTCGGTGTTCGATAATCCCAACCTTGCGGGGGCCGCCTCCGGGTTTCGTCTGGATGCGATAGATCTTGCGGGACGCGAGACCAGGCGCGGCCTGCCGAACAATATCGACGCCTACCGCCCGACGCCGAACGACGACTGCCTTCCCCCACGCGCGCTCTTTGCGCCGAGCCGGCTGGAGATATGCGTGGGTGAGTGCATCGACTATACCGATCGTTCGGAGAGGGGGGCCACGAAATGGGAATGGAGGTTCGACGGGGCATCCATCGCATCGTCGAGCGATAGAAATCCGGCCAACGTCTGCTATGCCGCTCCCGGCTCCTACACGGTGCGCCTGATCGCCTCGAAGATGCTCGCCCAGGACGACGAGCTTGCCGACACGGTTGTTCAGACGATCGTCGTGCATCCCTCTCCCACGGTCGACGCCGGCCCCGACCGGAACATCTGCGAACGTGAGAGCGTCACGCTGACGGCATCGCAGGGCGATACGTACGAATGGACTCCCTCGCCGGGGCTCTCCTGTACCGACTGCCGGTCCCCCGTCGCGACCCCGTCGGTGACCACGACCTACACCGTCACGGTGACGAACGAGTTCGGCTGTAAGGCGAGGGACTCGGTGACTGTCTTTATAAAGCCGGCCCCGATCATCAGCGTGCTGCCGTCGGCCACGACGATCTGCAGCGGAGAATCGGTCCAGCTTCGCGCAAGCGGGGGCACCACATATTCATGGACGCCGACCGACAGGCTGAGCTGCACCGACTGTCCCGAGCCGATCGCCAACCCGTCGAAGAGCACGATGTATATCGTGAGCTCCTCCACCCCCGGCACCTGCGAGGCGCGGGATACCGTGATCGTCACCGTCGTCGAGGCGATGGAGGTGGAAGCGGGGAACGATCCGACGATCTGCCTGGGTGACAGCGTCACGATCGGTGCGACGGCGACCCCCGGCGCCTACTCCTGGACGCCGACGACCGGATTGAGCTGCGCCGACTGTCTGACGCCGAGGGCCGCCCCCACGACGACGACGACCTACACCCTCACCGCCAGCAGCGCCGGTGAATGCGTCGCCGTCGATCGGGTGACGGTGACCGTTCTCCCCCCTCCCCAGGCCGATGCCGGGGGGGATGAGCTTATCTGTCTGGGAGATACCGCGCGGCTGCACGCGATCGGCGGCGTGTCGTACAGATGGGAGCCTGCGACGGGGCTGAGCTGCACCGACTGTCAGACCCCTCTTGCCTTCCCCGATGTGACGACCGCCTATTTCGTCACGGTGACCGGCGCGGAGGGATGTGTCGCCCGGGATGTCGTGACGGTGCGGGTCGACCGCTCCCCCCGCACCGTGCGGACGCATATCGAGAACGCCCAGGGGCCGACCGGCGCCACGGTCCGCGTCCCCCTGCTACTGGACGACCGTCTCGATTCGGCGGCCGTCGATTCCCTCATGATCGATCTGACCTACGACGACGGCATGATGGTCCTGCGAAGCCAGGATCTGAAGGGAGGGATTCTGGAGGGATGGGATCTGAAGATCATCGAGGCGTTCCCCGGCAGGTTCAGTGCCATGCTGGTCGCCCCTCCCTTCACGACACTGAAGGGGACGGGGAAGATGCTCGATCTCGCCTTCCTCCTCTACCTCCGCACGGCGACCGAATCGTGCATCGAGTACACGATCTCGCTCCCCGGCAACAACTGCACCCGGATCGTTCCGGACCCCGGCTGCATCGAGCTCGATCCCTTCTGCGGCGCCACCATCAGGTTCGTCGTCGGGACGAACGAGGGGTATGCGCTGGAGGAGAACCGGCCGAACCCGTTCAACCCCGAGACCGAGATCCCCTTCTCGCTCGGCCTCGACGGGCATACGGTTCTCACGGTGGTCAACGCCTCCGGAGAGGAGGTCGCCCGTCTGGTGAACGAGCGGATGGAACCGGGACGATATATCGTCTCGTGGAACGGGGCCGAGCAGCCCTCGGGGGTCTACTACGTGCGCCTTACCTCGGGCGACTGGTCGGCGAGCCGGAGAATTCTCCTGGTGAAATAGCGGGGGGTGAAACCCTAGCTCCGTCGCCGGGGTTCTATACATATCGCACTGATGGAATCGCCGGTCGGATGAACCGATCGGCGGCCGTCTCCTCCCAAGCATATCATTTCGAGAAACGCTTATGAATCGGAACTACGCGTTACTCTTCTCTCTTCTGGTCGCTCTCCTTCTCGTTCCTCTTCCCGCCGGGGCGCAGGGTCTGCAGACCCGCGATGTGGCGACCGGGCTGACCGTTCCCTGGGAGATCATCTGGGGGCCCGACAACTGGATCTGGTATACGGAACGACCGGGGCGGGTGAGTCGTGTCAACCCCGAGACGGGGGAAAAGAAACTGCTCGTGACGATTCCGAACGTGAGTGGAGGGTCGGAGGATGGGCTTCTCGGAATGGCGCTGCATCCCAACTTCGCCGATTCGGCGTACGTCTATCTGGTCTACACCCTTGTCTCCAGCGGGATCCGTGAACGGCTGGTGCGGTACGAGTACGACGGCAGCGCCCTCGTCAACCCGACGATCCTCCTCGACAATATTCGGGGGAACGGCACGCACAACGGGAGCCGCCTTGTGATCACCCCGGACAGGAAGCTCATGATGACCCTGGGGGACGCGCAGATCGCGGAGGCCCCTCAGAGTCACATGTATCTCAACGGTAAGATCATCCGTCTGAACCTGGACGGCAGTGCCCCCGCCGACAACCCCTATGCGGACGATCCTCCCCTGCTGACGAATCGTATCTGGACCAGCGGACATCGTAACCCGCAGGGACTCGTCTACGCCAACGGCATCCTCTACTCCTCCGAGCACGGTCCCGGCAGCGACGACGAGATCAACATCATCGAGAAGGGGAACAACTACGGATGGCCGTTTGTGGAGGGATTCTGCAACACACAGGCCGAGAAGAAGTTCTGCGAAGACTCGTCGGTCACCGAGCCGATCGCCGCATGGACCCCCACGATCGCCGTCGCGGGGATCGACTACTACGACCATCCCGCGATCCCGCAATGGCGCGGCTCGCTTCTGATGGCGACGCTTGCGGGTCGGCATCTGCGGATCCTCAAGCTGGGGAGCGACAAACGGTCGATCGTCTCCCAGGAGACGATGTACAACACCACCTTCGGACGGCTTCGCGACATTTGCATCGCTCCGGACGGACGTGTCTTCATCTGCACCAGCAATCGGGACGGTCGCGGCAATCCGGCCCAGAACGACGACCGCATCATCGAGATCATACCGCAGGCCCCGCCGACCGGCACGATAGGCGCTCCGACGGCGGATCGAAGCTCATACAGGGCCGGGGACCCGATCGAGGCATCGTTCACCGCCACCGGGGAGTTCCAGCAGGGGAACATCTTCACCCTCCAGCTTTCGGACGCGAACGGATCGTTCAGCTCCCCGACCCCTCTCGCATCGCTGACCGGTCTGCAGGGTGGGACCGTCAACGGCATGCTCTCGTGTGATCTTTTCGGGGGGGATTATCGTCTCCGCGTGATCTCGAGCGATCCGCCGGCGGTGGGAAGCGTGAGCGCGGCGCCGATCCCGATCTCTGCGAAGCCCCAGGTGGGGATAGAGGCCGGAGGGCCGACCTCCTTCTGCGAAGGTGGGAGCGTCGATCTCGTCGCCAGCCCCGGGTTCGTTCATTATATGTGGTCGACCGGGGTGACCGGGCCGTCGATCTCCGTCACGACATCGGGGACCTACACCGTTCGCTCGATCGATTCCAGCCAGTGCAACGACACCGCGTCGATCGTGGTGACGATCCACCCGAATCCGCCGCGGCCCCAGATCACCCGTGACGCCATGGTCCTGACCTCATCGGCCGAGAGCGGCAACCGGTGGTACAGGAACGACGAGCCGATCGCCGGCGCGACCGGCAGAACCTACACGGTAGTCGAGGACGGCACCTACACCGTATCGGTCACGACCGAGCATGACTGCAGTGCGATCTCGGAAGGGATGCAGGTGACGGTGGAGGTTTCGTCGGTTCCGGGGGAGGAGCCTTCGGCGCCCGGAACGATCCTCCTCTACCCGCATCCGGTGAAGGGGGTGCTCACGCTGGAGTTCCTCCTGCCGCGCGGAGGGGATGTGGAGATGATCGTGACCGATGTGTCGGGGCGCGAGGTGATGAGGGAGACCGACGAGGGAGCCTCCGGCCTCTACCGTCGTGAGCTTCAGGTGGAGGGGCTGGCTCCCGGAGTGTATCATCTGCGAGCGATCTCCGGTTCGATTGAATGGATCGGGCGATTCGTGAAGGAATAATCGGATCTGTTGCCGGAGAGGGTCCGGAACGGAATATCGTGCCGGAGCATTATTCCGGCGGAGCAGTACAGGAACGGGCGGCGGCTTTTCAGGAGGCCGTCGCCCGCGTCGTTTTCGGAGGGGAAGATGTCGGGGTTCCATCCGAAAATGTGCACGATTCCCGGAATCTGTCGTGGAATCGTACACATTTATCTTTTCGAAACAGGCGATTGGAGCAAAAAATCGCCCATTATTCATGTGGCATGATTTTAGTAATGATGGGAAGCGTCTCAATGCTGCTGGAGTATTCCGGCGGTGGAGGACCCGGGCTCGAAACGCGATCCGGACTTGAAAATTTGTTACTCCCTTCCCGCTCCCAGTCTGTAGGAGGATGCGGAGCGGGAAGGCGAGACTTTCAACGTCGGGATCTCGAATCGAGGTCGAGATTCTTTTTACACCGACGCCGGCTGAAACTTGGATCGGCCGTTCGATCTTTATTGATCATGTGGGTGTATATTTGAGGCTGTCGTTACGCGATGGCGTGGCGGCAAAGGGACGCTGCATCCGAGGAGGTACAGGTATGTGGCCCCACACTGTTCATCAGTTCAACCAACAACTCGTAGACGCCTGAATCCGTGGCGGAGATGCGCGGACGAACCGCCGGTTCGTCCAGGTTCTCGGAAGTCATGATCCTCGCTCCGATACCGCAATGTCTTGCGTGTGGGACGGTCTGTTACAGGGATGACCGGTTCTGCCCGAGATGCGGGTCACCGTTGCAATGGGAGTGCGACGGCAGTGAGAGAGAGATCAAGCAGTCCGAAGCCTTCTGGATACCATCCGATGCGATGTAACAGGGTACATCGCAACCGGAGTTAGACAAAAGGTGACCAGCGCCGCTCGACGGCCGGTGATGTCCTAACCGCGTTGAATACGATATTCTTCAACGCAACGGTCGGTCATGTTCATTTACGAACATAACCGGGGACTTCCCATGTCGTTCTGCACGCTTCTCTTCCGCAGGTACTATTAATTGCCAGGCTTCCGCTTGTGTGGATTCCACACTGAGACAGTGTATTTGAGTTGCCGGTACAGGGCACTCAACGGGGCTACGCAAGATCCTACCATTACTTCCCACCGCAGCGGTCCGATTTCCCAGATCATGCTCGCTCTTGAGGAGGCAGGTAATGTATCGGATGCTCGACCGTTTTACAATCGTGCTGGCCGGGTTGATTCTAGCGGTGGCGACCGCATCGGCGCAGGTTCCTGAGTTTATATCGTATCAGGGATTCCTGGCCGACAACCTGGGCAACCCGATCAACGGGACCGCCACCTTCGTTTTCAGTCTGTGGGATTCCGACATCGGCGGCCGGCGCGTCTGGCAGGAGACGATCGACAACGTCCCTGTCAAGGAAGGAATGTTCAGCCTTGTTGTCGGACGCCACGGCGCTCCGAGAATGGGGCAGCTTGCGTTCGACAGACCCTACTTCCTTGAAATCGAGGCGAACGGCAATCTGATTGTCGCGCGCACGGAGCTCACGAGCGTTCCCTACGCCATCCGCTCCCGTGTTGCCGACGACGTTCGTGACGGCGCCATCACCGGCGACAAGATCGCTCCGGGATCGATCACTCTGGACAAGATCGACGTCGGCAACCCGGCCGACGGGCAGGTGCTGGTCTACGACGCCAACACGAAATCCCTCATCTGGCGCACTCCTCCCGCCGACAAGGATCTGATCACCTCCGTCAATGCCGGACCCGGCATCAAGACGGATAATCCCAACGGTCCCGCGGTCACCGTCTCCATTCCGAACAAGGCGGTGACCTCCGCCATGCTCGGCGACGAGGCCGTCACGACCGCAAAGATCGCACCAGGAGCCGTTGCCACCGGCAAGATCGCCGACGGCGCGGTGAACTCCGAGAAACTCGCAGATGGATCGGTGATTGCCCCGAAACTCGAGGACGGCGCCGTTACCACCACGAAACTCGCCAACGGAGCGGTCACGACCTCCAAGATCGCAACGAACGGCGTTGCCGCCGGACAAGCCCTTGTCTATAATGGTACCAACTTGATATGGGGCTCTCCCACACCCGGCGGCAACGCCGGCGGCGACCTGACAGGACAGTTCCCCAACCCGCAGATCGCCGACGACGCGGTCGGCACCGATGAGATCGCCGACGGCGCGATCACCGGCGACGATATCGCCGACGGTACCATCGAGTCGGACGATCTCGGCGAAGGCTCGGTGGGGAGCTTCCAGATCGAGGATAACAGCGTCACCGCCGACGATCTGGCCCCGAACTCCGTCGGCACGTCGGAGATCGAGGACAACAGCGTCTCCAACGACGACATTGCTCCCAATGCGATTGATTCCGATCAGATCATCGACGGAGCGGTGGAGGGGAGCGATATCGCCGACGACGCGGTCGGCAGCGCCCAGATCGACGACGGGAGCATCACCTCCGCCGATATTCAGGACAATTCCGTTTCCGGCGACGATATCGCCGACGGCACGATCGACTCGGACGATCTGGGTGAAGGTTCGGTAGGAGGCTTCCAGATCGAGGACGGCTCGATCACGACCGACGACCTGGCCCAGGGTGCGTTCGGCAGCGAGAACATCGCCCCGAACTCGATCACCAGCGAACATATCGTCGACAACGCCATCGAGGCTCAGGATATCGCCACCGGCGCCGTCGGCGGACGTGAGATTCAGGATGAGAGCATCACGTCGGCCGATATCGACGACGGCACCATCTCCGGATCGGACCTGCAGGAGAACACGGTGACCGGCGACGAGATCGCCGACAACTCCGTGAGCGGGGATGATGTCGAGGACGGCAGCCTGACCGGCGCCGATATCGAGGACCACAGCATCACCGCGGCCGACCTCGCCGACGGCGCGCTCGACGGCGACGCCATCGCCGACAACTCCATTACCGGCGCCGACATTCAGGACAATTCGCTCGGCGGCGACGATCTGGAGGATGGCTCGGTCACCGGCGCCGACATCCAGAACAGCACGATCGGCGCCGACGATCTCGGCGAGAACTCGGTCGGCACGTCGGAGATCGCCAACAACAGCATCACCGCCGACGATCTCGGTGAAAACTCGGTCGGCAGCTCCGAGCTGACCGACAACAGCGTCACCGGCGCCGACATCCAGAACAATACCATCACCGGCGCCGACATCGACGACAACGCGATCGCGAACCGTCATATGGCGGACAACTCGATCGGCAGCGCCGAAGTGATCGACCACAGCATCACGGCGATCGATCTCGCCGAGGACGCCCTGGGCGGAGCCAGCATCGCCGACAACAGCATTACCAGCGCCGACATCCAGGACAACAGCATATCGTCCCAGGATATTCAGGACAACAGCGTCAGCTCCGCCGATCTCTCCGACAATTCGGTCGGCGGCAGCGAGATCACCGACAACAGCGTATCGGGCGCCGATATTCAGGACAATTCGGTGACGGCCGCCGATCTGGGAGACAACTCGGTGACCTCCGACGAGATCGCCGACAACAGCGTCACCGGTACGGACATTCAGGACAACTCGATCACCTCCTCCGACCTCGCTCCGAACTCGGTGGGGAATGTCCAGATGCAGGACAACGCGATCGGCACCGCCGAGGTGATCGACAACAGCCTTACCGGCGCCGACATCCAGGACGGCTCGATCTCGGCAAGCGATCTCGCGCCGGGCGTGATCAACAGCTCGACGATCGCCGACAACAGCATCACGAATGCCAAGATGGCCGATGATGCCGTCGGTTCGCCCGAGGTGATCAACAACAGCCTGACCGCCGACGATCTCGCCGACAATTCGGTGGGCGCCTCCGAGCTTCAGGATAATTCGGTCGGTTCGACTGAGCTGGTCGACAATTCAGTGTCGAGCGGCGACATTCAGGATAACTCGATCAACAGCTCTGATATCCAGGACAACAGCGTCACCTCCGCCGATCTCTCCGACAATTCGGTCGGCGGCAGCGAGATCGCCGACAACAGCGTATCGGGCGCCGATATTCAGGACAACTCGATCACCGGCGCCGACATCCAGGATAACTCGATCGGCGGTTCGGAGATTCAGGACGGTTCGATCTCGGCAAGCGATCTCGCGCCGGGCGTGATCAACAGCTCGACGATCGCCGACAACAGCATCACGAATGCCAAGATGGCCGATGATGCCGTCGGTTCGCCCGAGGTGATCAACAACAGCCTGACCGCCGACGATCTCGCCGACAATTCGGTCGGTGCTTCCGAGCTTCAGGACAATTCGGTCGGTTCGACTGAACTCGTCGACAATTCCGTGTCGAGCAGCGACATCCAGGACAACAGCATCTCGAGCAGCGATATTCAGGATAACTCGATCACCGGCGCCGACATCCAGGACAACTCGATCGGCGGCTCGGAGATTCAGGACGGTTCGATCTCGGCAAGCGATCTCGCCCCGGGCGTGATCAACAGCTCGACGATCGCCGACAACTCGATTACGAACGCGAAGATGGCCGACGACGCCATCGGTTCGCCCGAGGTGATCAACAACTCGCTGACGGCCGATGATCTGGCCGACAACTCCGTCGGCGCCTCCGAGCTTCAGGATAATTCGGTCGGCTCGGCCGAACTCGCCGACAACTCCGTGTCGAGCAGCGACGTTCAGGACAACTCGCTGACGAGCGCCGACGTTCAGGACAACAGCCTGAACAGCAGCGACATCCAGGACAATTCGGTCGGCAGCAGCGATATTCAGGACAACAGTGTCGCGAGCGGCGATATTCAGGACAATTCGATCACCGGCGCCGACATCCAGGACAACTCGATCGGCAGCAGCGATATCCAGGACAACAGCATCACGGCCGCCGATCTCGCGCCGGGCGTGATCAACAGCTCGACGATCGCCGACAACAGCATCACGAATGCCAAGATGGCCGACGACGCCATCGGCTCGACGGAAGTGATCGACAACTCGCTGACCGGCGCCGATATTCAGGATGGAACGATCACCGCAGCCGATCTCGCGCCGGGTGTGATCAACAGCTCAACGATTGCCGATAACTCGATCACCAATGCGAAGATGGCCGACGATGCCATCGGTTCAGCCGAGGTCATCAACAATAGCCTGACCGGCGACGACCTTGCCGATAACTCGGTGGGTGCTTCAGAGCTTCAGGACAACTCGGTCGGCTCGAACGAACTTGTCGACAACTCGGTCACCAGCTCCGATATCCAGGACGGTACGATCACCGCAGCGGATCTCGCGCCGGGCGTGATCAACAGCTCGACGATCGCCGACAACTCGATCACGAATGCCAAGATGGCCGATGATGCGATCGGCACGACGGAAGTGATCAACAACAGCCTGACCGCTGATGACCTCGCCGACAATTCGGTCGGCGCTTCGGAGCTTCAGGACAACTCGATCGGATCGGCCGAGCTTCAGGATAATTCCGTTGGCTCGAGCGAGCTCGTTGACAACACCGTCAACAGCAGCGACATCCAGGACAACAGTGTCTCGGGTACGGATATTCAGGATGGAACGATCACCGCGGCCGATCTTGCTCCGGGTGTGATCAACAGCTCGACGATCGCTGACAACAGCATCACCAACGCGAAGATGGCCGACGATGCGATCGGCACGACGGAAGTGATCGACAACTCGCTGACGAGCGCCGACATTCAGGATGGAACGATCACATCGGCGGATCTCGCCCCGGGCGTGATCAACAGCTCGACGATCGCCGATAACTCGATCACCAACGCGAAGATGGCCGACGATGCCATCGGCACGACGGAAGTGATCAACAACTCGCTGACCGGTGATGACCTTGCCGATAACTCGGTGGGTGCTTCAGAGCTTCAGGACAACTCGGTCGGCTCGAACGAACTGGTCGATAACTCGATCACCAGCAGCGATATCCAGGACAACAGTGTCTCGGGTACGTATATTCAGGACGGCACGATCACATCGGCGGATCTTGCTCCGGGCGTGATCAACAGCTCGACGATCGCTGACAACAGCATCACCAACGCGAAGATGGCCGACGATGCGATCGGCTCAACGGAAGTGATCAACAACAGCCTGACGGCTGACGATCTTGCCGACAACTCGGTCGGCGCCTCTGAGCTTCAGGACAACTCGGTCACCGGCACGGATATCCAGGACGGAACGATCACCGCAGCCGACCTCGCGCCGGGCGTGATCAACAGCTCGACGATCGCTGACAACAGCATCACCAACGCGAAGATGGCCGACGACGCCATCGGTTCGACCGAAGTGATCAACAACAGCCTGACGGCCGATGACCTCGCCGACAATTCGGTGGGCGCTTCGGAGCTTCAGGACAATTCGGTCGGTTCGAATGAGCTGGTCGACAATTCGGTCAACAGCTCGGATATTCAGGACAACTCGATCACCTCGAGTGATGTTCAGGACAACGCGATCAACAGCAGCGACATCCAGGACAACAGCATCACGGGGACGGATATCCAGGATAACAGCATCACGTCGGCGGATCTTGCGCCGGGTGTGATCAACAGCTCGACGATCGCCGACAACAGCATCACGAATGCCAAGATGGCCGATGATGCCATCGGTTCGATCGAAGTGATCAACAACTCGCTGACCGCTGACGACCTTGCCGACAATTCAGTGGGCGGCGCGGAGCTTCAGGACAATTCCGTCGGTTCGAACGAGATCGCCGACAACTCGGTCAACAGCTCTGACATCCAGGACAATTCGATCGCATCGAGCGACATCCAGGATAACTCGATCAACAGCAGCGATATCCAGGACAACAGCATCACGGCCGCGGATCTTGCGCCGGGCGTGATCAACAGTTCGACGATCGCCGACAACTCGATCACGAACGCGAAGATGGCCGATGACGCCATCGGTTCGACCGAAGTGATCAACAACAGCCTGACGGCCGATGACCTCGCCGACAATTCGGTGGGCGCTTCGGAGCTTCAGGACAATTCGGTCGGTTCGAATGAGCTGGTCGACAATTCGGTCAACAGCTCGGATATTCAGGACAACTCGATCACCTCGAGTGATGTTCAGGACAACGCGATCAACAGCAGCGACATCCAGGACAACAGCATCACGGGGACGGATATCCAGGATAACAGCATCACGTCGGCGGATCTTGCGCCGGGTGTGATCAACAGCTCGACGATCGCCGACAACAGCATCACGAATGCCAAGATGGCCGATGATGCCATCGGCTCGACGGAAGTGATCAACAACTCGCTGACGGCCGATGATCTGGCTGATAACTCAGTGGGTGCCTCTGAGCTTCAGGACAACTCGATCACGGGGACGGACATCCAGGATGGCACGATCACCGCAGCCGACCTTGCTCCGGGTGTGATCAACAGCTCGACGATCGCCGACAACTCGATCACGAACGCGAAGATGGCCGACGATGCCATCGGTTCGACGGAAGTGATCGACAACAGCCTGACGGCTGATGATCTGGCTGATAACTCCGTCGGTGTTTCGGAGCTTCAGGACAATTCGGTCGGTTCGACTGAACTCGTCGACAACTCGGTTAACAGCAGCGATATCCAGGATAACGCGATCACATCGAGCGATATTCAGGATGGAACGATCACGTCGGCGGATCTCGCGCCGGGTGTGATCAACAGTTCGACGATCGCCGACAACAGCATCACGAATGCCAAGATGGCCGACGACGCCATCGGCTCGACGGAAGTGATCGACAACTCGCTGACCGGCGCCGATATTCAGGATGGAACGATCACCGCAGCCGATCTCGCCCCGGGTGTGATCAACAGCTCGACGATTGCCGATAACTCGATCACCAATGCGAAGATGGCCGACGACGCCATCGGTTCGGCCGAGGTCATCAACAATAGCCTGACCGGCGACGATCTCGCCGACAACTCGGTGGGCGCTTCCGAGCTTCAGGACAACTCGGTCGGCTCGAACGAACTGGTCGACAACTCGGTCACCAGCTCCGATATCCAGGACGGTACGATCACCGCAGCGGATCTTGCACCGGGCGTGATCAACAGCTCGGCGATCGCCGACAACTCGATCACGAATGCCAAGATGGCTGACGACGCCATCGGTTCGACCGAAGTGATCAACAACTCGCTGACGGCTGATGATCTTGCCGATAATTCGGTGGGTAACGCCGAGATGCAGGACAATGCCATCGGCACGGCAGAGGTGATCGACAACTCACTGACGAGCGCCGATATTCAGGACGGCACGATCACGTCGGCGGATCTCGCACCGGGCGTGATCAACAGCTCGACGATCGCCGATAACTCGATCACCAACGCGAAGA
>CBINGZ010000023.1:0-84158 GCA_966250335.1 uncultured bacterium
CCGACGCCGACGTCGACGGCGCCCATATCCGCACGCTCCTTCTGACCCTTCTCTTCAACTACATGCGCGAGCTGATAGAGCAGGGGAAGATCTTCCTTGCCATGCCCCCTCTCTTCAAGGTGAAGAAGGGGAAGCAGGAGTTCTACGCCTACGACGAGCCGGAGCGCGACGAGATCATCGCCCGTATCCGGAAGGATTCCGGGGCCAGGGGGGCCGCCGCTGCCGTGGCGGAGGATGGCGCCGAGGATGGGGGAGCAGACGAGGATGGTTCCAGCAGGACGCGCGACGGCATCGTGATCAGCCGGTTCAAGGGTCTTGGGGAGATGAACCCCGAGCAGCTCTGGGCCACCACGATGAACCCGGAGACCCGCACCCTGCAGCAGGTGACGATCGAGAACGCGGCCGACGCGGCCCACATCTTCGAGACCCTGATGGGGGATGCCGTGGAACCGCGCCGGATGTTCATCGAGCGGAACGCCCGCTACGTCCGGAATCTCGACGTCTGATCGTCGTTTCAGGCTCTTTTTTTCGCCCCCGTTTCCGGAAAGGAAGCGGGGGCGTTTTCGTTCCGCTTGTGATCTATTACATTTGAATTCCGAACAAAAGCCGAAGTTAGCAGGATGTTGCCGTACCGATTTCCGGATGCTTTTCGAAGCGTTCGGAGCGCCCGGCGACGGTTCCGTGGAGGAGCGACCGGTTGGAGACCCGGTCTCGGGACGGAGCCCGGCGTATCAGGCCCGGTCCTCGCGTCATTCTGGCATCGACGATTGATTTCCGGAGATACACATCACGTGGAGAACATTCATGAACAGCGACGACATTCGTAAACAACTTGAAGAGTTCGGCATCTCCAATGCCGGCTCCATCATCTACAATGCGACCACTCCCCATCTGGTGGAGGAGGCGGTCAGCCGGAAGGAGGGATGGCTGACCGCGGGTGGTCCGCTGGCCGTCCTCACCGGGCAGCATACCGGTCGCTCGGCGAACGACAAGTTCCTGGTGAGCGAATCGAGCAGTCGGGACAAGGTCTGGTGGGGCCCCGTCAACAAGGAGTTCCAGCAGGAGAAGTTCGACGGTCTGATGGAGAAGGCGAAGAAGTTTCTCGAGGGGAAGGATCTGTTCGTGGCCGACTGCTACGTCGGCGCTGACCCGCGCTACCGGCTCGGCGTCCGGGTGATCAACATGCACGCCTGGCACAATCTTTTCGCCCAGACCCTCTTCATCCCCCTCTCCAAGATCGCCGAGCGCGATGCCGACTTCACGCCGGAATTCACGATCGTCCACGTCCCCGATATGGATGCCGAACCCGAGGTCGACGGCACCCGGAGCGGTACCTTCATCCTGCTCGATTTCGGGCAGAAGCTGATTCTGATCGGCGGCACTTCGTACGCGGGTGAGATCAAGAAGTCGATCTTCACCACGATGAACTATCTCCTGCCGCTCAAGGGGATCATGCCGATGCACTGCTCGGCGAACATCGGTCAGGAAGGGGACGTCGCCCTCTTCTTCGGCCTCTCCGGCACCGGCAAGACCACTCTCTCCGCCGACCCGAACCGCGCCCTGATCGGCGACGACGAGCACGGCTGGTCGGCCGACGGCATCTTCAACTTCGAGGGTGGATGCTACGCCAAGATGATCAAGCTCTCCCCGGAGGCAGAACCGCAGATCTACGCCACGACCCGGATGTTCGGCACGGTTCTGGAGAACGTGGTGTTCGACCCGGAGACCCGGGAGCTCGATCTCGATTCGGCGCGCTACACCGAGAACACCCGCGGCGCCTACCCGATCGAGTATATCCCGGGGATCGCCCCCGGCTCGCAGGGAGGACATCCCCGGAACATCATCATGCTCACCGCCGATGCGTTCGGCGTCCTTCCTCCGATCGCCAAGCTCTCCACGGCGCAGGCGATGTACCAGTTCATCTCCGGCTACACGGCCAAGGTGGCGGGGACCGAGAAGGGGGTCACCGAGCCGCAGCCGACCTTCTCCACCTGCTTCGGCGCTCCGTTCATGGTCCATCACCCGTCGGTCTACGCCGGTCTGCTCGGCACGAAGATCGAGGAGCAGAACGTCAACTGCTGGCTGATCAACACCGGCTGGTCGGGGGGACCGTACGGCGTCGGCAGCCGGATGAAGATCGCCTACACCCGCGCCATGATCAACGCGGCGCTTGCCGGCGAGCTGGCCAACGCGGAGTATCGTGAGGATTCGGTCTTCGGCCTCATGGTCCCCACGCACGTCCCGAACGTGCCGGACGAGGTTCTCGACCCTCGCGGCACCTGGGCCGACCCGGAGGCCTACGACGAGCAGGCCGCCAAGCTCGCCCGCCTCTTCGTCGAGAACTTCAAGAAGTACGAGGAAGGCGCCTCCGACGAGATCAAGGCCGCCGGCCCGAAGGTTCGCGAGATGGCCGAGTAAGCCGTTCCTCCGACCCTTACAACCGCAGCAACAGGGATCGCCCGACCTCCTTCCGGAGGCCGGGCGATCTCTTTATCCACCATCCCTCGGCGGTCCACAACGTTTTCCCGACCATGTTTCATGAAGAGGGAATATAGGATTGAGAATATCGTATCGTGTGATCTTTTCTGTGGGACATTCCTTCGAGTGGCGTTCCGCATGGTTCGTTCCGTCGGGTATATCGGCTCCCGTAGGGAGCACCGATGTGTAGCCACGGGCCATCCATAATTCTTAAGCCCTGAAGGGGCGTACCATTCGTCTCGTCCTCGACAGGGAAGAATGGTGCGCACCTTCGGGGCTGGAAGAAGATCGACATGCAACGAGGTACGATAACACGCCGTGCAGGGCATCGGCCCCATCATTCGGCATCCTGGTAAACGAGCAAGGCCCGACTTCCTTCCGGAAGCCGGGCCTTGCGTTGTTCGTTCGAAAGGGCGGAAGAATTACTTCTTCGCGGCGCCTTCGGTCTTGGCTGCGTCGCCGGCCGGAGCGGTCTTGGCGGCGGTGTCGGCCGTCGCGGCGGAAGCCGTCGTGTCGGCAGGAGCGGCAGCGGCCGGAGCGTTCAGATCGTTCTCGATCGTGCTCTGCTGGCTCTTGAGCTCGGAGAGCTTCGCCTTGATCCCTTCGTAGCTGGCCTTCGCTGCGCCCCAGGCGGCCTCGACGTCGGCGCGAGCGCCGGTGGCGATGGCGGAATCACGACCTGCCTTGGCGGCGTCGAGCTCCTTCTGGATGTCGGCGACGGCGGTCTCGTGCTCCTTCAGCTTCAGGTCGCAGGCGGCGCGCTTGGCGGCACCGGCGGAATCGGCCGGGTCAGCGGCGGTCTGCATCGCCTGGAACTTGGTGTTGAGCTCGCCGTGCTTCGCCGTGAAGGCCTGCAGCTCGGTGGTCACCTCGTTCTCGGCCTTCGTCCACTCGTCTGTCAGATCCGTGACGTCTTCCTTGCCGCAGCTCGTCAGCGCAAGGGCGGAGAGGGCGAGGACAAAAAGCGAGTTGATCGATTTGCGAACCATGTGGATTAGTTCTCCAGATTGGTTAAGAGTTAATGGGTCTACTATGTATGCGTAGAAGTTGTTATCCGTAGGGATCGACCGCCGGAACGGATGCCCGGCGGATGCGCGAATCGGAGTGCGGTCAGATCACGAATTCCTCTTCCTCGTACTCCCCGTCGATCCGGGCCCGCAGTTCCGTGACGCGCAGTTCCGCGCTCTCCAGCTCCTTGCGGCATCCCTGTACTATCCGGGTCCCCTCTTCGTACAGCTTCATCGCCTCGGCCAGGCCGATCGAGTTGTTCTCCAGCGATTCCACGATCCGAAGCAGGCGGTCGAGAGACTCTTCAAACGAGGGGTTCTTCATGAAATTCGATCTCGGTACGGTTTCACGCCGACATTCGCCGGGCGTTACGAGGGATTGTTGATGGGATTGAATTTTTTTCGGGGAAGGGGTCCGCTACTCGATCACGGCCCGACGCGATCCGTCGTGCCAGCGGATATCGATGCTCTCCCCCTGAGCCACCTGGTCGGCCGAGGAGACCGGAAGCCCCCCGCGTTCGACGATGGCGTAGCCCCTGGCGAGGACGTTCTCCGGGTTGAGGGCGCGGAGCGAGGCGTCCATCCGCTCCAGCCGATCCGCTGCCGTCCGAAGGTTCGTCCCCAGCCCCCGCCCGGCGCGGCCCCAGAGGTCATCCAGGCGCTGCTGGTGGGCACGGACCATGTCGAGCGGTCGCGAGAGACCGCGGGTGCGGAGAAGCGACTCCAGCTCGCGTCGGCTGTGTCGCAGCTTGTCGTTGACGGCGAGCGTGAGGCGGTCGCCGACATCTTCGACCAGCGCCCTCAGTTCGTTGATGTCACGGACGGCGAGTTCCGCCGCGGCCGTGGGTGTCGCGGCGCGCACATCCGCCACGAAGTCGGCGATCGTGAAATCGGTCTCGTGTCCCACGGCGCTGATCACCGGAATCCTCGACTCGAAGATCGCCCGCGCCACGACCTCCTCGTTGAACGCCCAGAGATCCTCCATCGCTCCGCCGCCGCGCCCCACGATCAGCAGATCGACGTCGTTCCGCTCGTTGAACCTTCTGACGGCCGCCGCCACTTCGCGCGCCGCGGTCGCCCCCTGCACCAGCGTCGGGTGAACGATGACCCGCACCAGCGGCATCCTCCTTCGGAGCGTCGTCACGATATCGCGGAGCGCGGCGCCGTCGCGCGAGGTGACGACGCCGATCCGGGTCGGAAAGAGGGGAAGAGGGACCTTGTGGCCGGGATCGAACAATCCCTCCTCCTGCAGTCGTCTCTTCAACGCCTCGAACGCCTGGAAGAGATCCCCCTGCCCGAGCGGCGTCAGCGAGAAGCAGTCGAGCTGGTACTGTCCCCTCGGTTCGTAGACGGTGACTCTGCCGAGGGCGACCACGCGCATCCCCTCGCGGATCGGAAAGCGGAGCTGCCGGGTCTTCCAGAGGACGGCGCTCAGGCTTGCCCGTTCATCCCTGAGCGTGAAATAGGTGTGGCCGCTTGCCGCGCGGTTCCAGCCGGCGATCTCCCCCTGGATGGCGATCTCCGGAAATTCTCCCTCGATCAGATCCCGCAGGGTCCGCGTGAACTCGCTGACCGAGGGGATGCCGGCCTGCGGCGGCTCGGATGTTCCCGTTCCCTCGGTTTCGATCTCGATCTTCGTAGCGCGTCGAATAACCATATCCGGCGAAGTTACGGATTGCCGTATATTTACGGCTCGATCCCGGCCGCCCCGTCGACGCCGGGATCATCGTTTTCAATGAATCTGATTGAAAATCATGTCCAAACAATCCCCGAAGAAGAGGGAGATCGAACCGCTGACGATACGCTCCGCGCGCGCGGGGAAGACGTCGCGTCCGATGATCGAACCTTCGAACCTCTGGGCCTATCTCATCTTCGCCGTCGTCGCCGTCGCCTTCTTCAGCCCCTTCCTGTTCGGCAAGGCATTTCTCTGGGAGGATTTTCTCGAGCAGTTCTTCCCGCACGAGGTCTACGCGGCCCGCAGTTTCAGCCAGGGGGTGATCCCGTTCTGGAACCCGTTCGAATTCTGCGGGATGCCCTTCATGGCGGATCTTCAGAACGGATTCTTCTATCCCGGCAACCAGCTCATGTATCTCTTCTCAGGAGGTGATCTCGGGATCTGGCTGGCGCAGTTCTTCGTGGTGATTCATTATCTGATCGCCATGATCGGCATGTGGAAGGCCGCGCGCGGGATCGGGATCGGAGGATGGGGAGCAATTCTGGCCGGCGTCGCCTACGGGCTCGGCGGCATGCTGGTGGTCCATATGATCCACCCGAACATGCTCTTCCACATGGGGTGGTTTCCGGTCGTCTTCTATCTCTTCCATAAGGCCGTCAACCAGGGGAGCTGGCTTCACACGCTTCTCTGCGGGATCACGCTCGGCGTCATGCTCCTGAGCGGTCACCCGCAGCTTGCGCTCTATATCATCCTCTACCTGGGCTGCTACACCCTCTACGTCCTCGTGCGCGACATGCGGGGGGGGGATGACGCGCTGAAGCGTTCGGCGGTCATGCGGGGGGTGATGGCTGCCGTCGCCGTGGCTGTGGGAGCGGGGATCTTCGCGATCCAGCTCCTCCCGGCGCAGGAACTGGCGGGCCTCTCCGAGCGCGTAACCCTCACGCCGGAGAAGATGGCCGAGGGCTCGATCGGCTTCGGTCATCTGGTGACTCTGATCGTTCCGAAGATCTTCGGCGTGGTGACGGGGGATACGCCCCCCGACCTCCAGTACTGGCCCTCCATGGAGATGTTCCATTACTGGGAATCGGTCATCTACGTCGGCGTCGTGGTGCTCCTGCTGGCGGCGGTGGGGCTTGCCTCCCGCAGGCTCGGCTCGCTCCGCTGGTTCCTGGCGGGGATGGCGATCTTCGGGATCTTCTTCGCCCTGGGGGACAACTTCTTCGTCCACGGCATCATCAGCAGACTTCCCCTCTTCGACAGGTTCAGAATTCCCACACGTATGGCGCTCTTCTTCTCGTTCGGGGCGGCGCTCCTGGCGGGGGTGGGGCTGGAGCGTGTGATCAGACGGGATGAGGAGGAGGGACGGCTGCTGAAGGTCGGGCTGATCCTCGGCGGGTTCATCCTGCTGATCGGACTTCTGACGGCGGGGGGGATCCTGGCATCCGCGCTCGGCGCGCCGGAGGCACTGAGCGCCAGTCTCTCCCGCACCGGGATCGCCCCGATCCTGATCGGCGGCGCGGCGCTCGCGATCGTCTGGGCCTCGCTCAGGGGGAAGATGCCCGGTGTAGGAGCGGCCGTTGCTCTTCTCTCGCTGGCGGTCATCGATCTCTTCATCTTCGGCGTCGATCAGAATGCCGCCACGGTGAGCCCCGAGCAGATCTACTCGAGCATCGACCGCGATTTCGAGATGCTGAAGGCGGTCCCTCCCGACAAACTCTTTCGCGTGAAGATGAGAGAGGGGGGGGCGATGCTGATGAAGCGGAACCAGGGAGCGTACAGCGGCATCATGCTCTTCGAGGGATACAACCCGCTCCTGCTGGCGCGCAGGGTGCCCCCGGCGGAGACGCCGGAGAAGGCGTACGACCTGATGAACATCCGTTACGGGATCAGGATCGACACGATGGCCCGGCAGCTCGGCGTCGTGGAGCGGACGACGGCATATCCGCATGCGAGAATGATGTACGATGCCAGGACCGCAACACCCGAGGGGGTGCTCGAACTTCTGAAAGGGGGAACCGTCGATCACGGACGGACGGTGCTGCTGGAGAAGGAGCCGGGGATCACGCTCGACGGGACAGGGACCGGAACGGCGAAGGTCACCCGCTACGACGCCGGCGCGATCGACGTGGAGGTCGAAACCGACAAGCCGGGGATCCTGCTCCTGAGCGAGGTCTGGTATCCCGCCTGGAAGCCGTATGTGGACGGAAAGGAGGCCGAGCTCCTGATCGCCAACTCGTCGCTCAGGGCCGTGGCGGTCCCGGGGGGACGTCATAAGATCGAACTGCGATACGAGTCCGATTCGTTCGGCGCCGGCATGTGGATCACGATCCTCACGCTGGTCATCGCCGTGGGCGGGTCGGTCTTCCTGGTCGTCCGGGGCCGTTCCGCGAAAGCTCCGGCTCCTGCCGCGGCATGAGAGCCGGGGGGGCCGTAACCATTTGAGGAAGTCACGACGACGGGGGCGTGGTAACTTGCGGCGCTCCCGGTGATCGTTTCCCGTTCCGGCCCACGGTCGGAACGGGATCTTCTCCGGAAACACATTCCAACGTCCCTTCTCCATCCGACTCTCGAACCGGTCGAATGAGCATCATCGACTCCATGATCTCCGCGGCGCTGCCGTTCACGCCGAAGGCGATCGTCAAGATTATCGCAAAGAAATATATTGCCGGCGAAACCCTCAACGACGCCATGGCGACCGTCCTCCGTCTGAACGACGAGGGGGCGATGGCCACGATCGACGTGCTGGGGGAGTTCGTCGACAACGCCGAGGTGGCGCGGCGGGAGACCGATCAGTCGATCCGGGTGCTGGAGGAGATAGCGCTCCGGAAGGTCGACTCCAATCTCTCGGTGAAGCTCACCTCCCTGGGGCTTGCCATCGACAAGGAGTTCTGTTTCGAGAACGTCTCCCGTGTCGTCCGCAGAGCCCATGAACTGGGGAGCTTCGTCCGGCTCGATATGGAGAACTCCCCCTATACCGACGCCACCATCGAGCTGGCGATGCGCCTGCGCGAAACCTGGCCGGAGAACGTCGGGATCGTCCTCCAGGCGTACCTGCGCCGGACCGAAGCCGACATCCGGAAGCTGGCGCCGACCGGGATCACCTTCCGGCTCTGCAAGGGGATTTATATCGAATCGGAAACGATCGCGTTCAAGGGACGGGAGGAGGTCCAGCAGAACTATCTGAAGTGCCTGAACCTGATGCTCGATTACGGCAGCTACGTCGGCATTGCCACGCATGACGATATACTGATCGACGGCGCCCGCGCCCTGATCGCGCAGCGGCGGCTGGAGAGAAACCGCTACGAGTTTCAGATGCTTCTCGGGGTCCGCGACCAGAAGCGCCGCGAGCTGATCGGGCAGGGGCACCGCCTGCGGGTCTACGTGCCGTTCGGCCACGACTGGTACGGCTACTCGGTGCGGCGGCTGAAGGAGAATCCGAAGATCGCCGGGCATATCTTCAAGGCGATCTTCACGGGCGATTGAGCCGGACCGGAGGTCTCCCCGGAATGCAACAGAGACTCTTCGACGAGGATGACGCTCCGCGAAGGCCGGAGCGCCCGGCGGAAACCGATGGAAACTGCCGGGTCCGCTTCGAGCCCTCCGGGATCGTCGCCGAGGTTCCGGCCGGGACGCTCCTGCTGGAGGCGGCGCGTTCGGCGGGCCTTCCGGTGGCGCAGTCGTGCGGCGGGTTCGCGATCTGCTCCTGGTGCAGGATGCGGGTGATCGAGGGGATGGAAGATCTTTCGCCGATCGAGGCGGACGAGGCGCGGCTGATACGGAGAGAGCGGTTCGCTCCCGACGAACGGGCGAGCTGCCAGGCGGAGGTCCTCGGTCGGGTGACGGTGACGACGACATACTGGTGAGCCGGTCGGCGTCTCCGATGCATGACGCCGACACAACGATCTATCGATGAACGATACTCAGAAAGAACAGGCCGTCGGCCGTCCCGAGCGGACGGGGCGATGGTACCTTCCGCTCCTCTGGATCCTGGTCCTCCTGCTGGTGGCCGCCCTGGCCGCCTGCGCCGCCGACGGGGGGAGGAAGGGGAACGACTCCACCGCCGCCGGGAAACCGACGACCGCTCCGGGGACCCGCACGATGCGGCTGATGCTGGCCGGCTCGGAGGCCCGCGACAGCGCCGCCGTGGTGCAGGAGTTCTTCGTGGACCAGGCGCTCCGGCGCGTCTTCGACTCGATCCCGAACACCTCGTTCCTCACCCTCAACCATCGCGACTCGATCTCTCAGATTGCGATCGATTCAGGCGCGCAGGGGGTCACGGTCGAGGAGCTGGGGCGCAGGCTCGATCTGGACGGCGTGATCTTCACACGGTTCGCCAGGTTCAGCTCGGTGCTCGCCCTGGAGCTGCGGATCGTCGATCCGGCGAACGGAAGCGTGATCTATCGCGATCTGAACTTCAGCCTGATCCGCTACCGCGATTCCACCGGGGATATGCTGGTGGGGCCGGCGCTGTACGATGTTCTGAGAAAGTCCGTGGGACGATATTTCGCGGTCCCGCACGTCGATTCGCTGCCGGTCGCCGTGGAGCCGATGGTGGTCGCCAACATCCTGATCCCGACCGACGCGCGTCTGGGCCTTATCTCGGCGCGCCGCCAGGAGTTGAGCACCCTCGGCGTGAAGGCGCTGGGAGAATATGCGCGGCTCCATCTTCCCGAACTCCTCGCGTTCGATTACGAATCCCGGAACCGGGTCTACGGGGTGGTCGGGGTGAAGGCGGTCGACGATTTCCACGAGATCAACGATCTGGAGCGGCGCGCCCTCTTCTCCCTCGGCATCGACAGATATGTGACCGGGTCGGTCAGGCTCATGGGGAACGATTCGATGGCGGTGCGCCTTGAACTCCGCCGGGTGACCTCCCCGTCGAGCGATTCGCTCCTCGACCAGTCGCAGCGTATATTCTCCCGCACGGCGTTCGAGTCGACCCGGATCGATCGCGACTTCATCGTCGCCCTCATCGATCTGGCCGAGCCGATGTACGTGCGGGAGGCCGGGCGGATCCGCGACGCATATCTGAACAGGAGCCGTCCCCCCTTGAAATGATGACGACGATATGTGAGACCAATGAGCAGGAGGAAACGTTCATGACGACAGTTGATGCAGACTACGATCTGATCGATCACGAGGACGATCATCATGATGAGCATGATCACGACGATCACCATCATGACCACGATCATGACGATCATGATCATGACGACCACGATCATGACGACGAGGAGCACGGTCACGACCACGGCGACGGTACCGCAGCGCCGCGACGGAGGAAGGGGAGACGGAGGAAGCTGAACATCACGGAGATCGATATGACTCCGTACGAGGAATGTTCGACCATCTTCCTCTATTTCTGCAAGGGGTTCACCGGCGAGATCATCAGGGCGCAGGTGTCGGTGTTCGACACGGTGGAGGAGTCGCTGCCGCTGATCGCCGACCAGTTGAACTACTACTCCCCCGATTTCGAGAAGATCGGTCTCTACAACATGACCCGCGACTTCGAATACCTGATGCACGAGACGTTTCTGGAGACCGGAACCGAGGATGGAGACCTCGTGTTCATGGCGGACGGCCAGGCGTGCCACAAGAAGTAGAATCTGTACTCCATGCGATATACACGGCATATCTTCATCTGCACCAATCAGCGGGAACCGGGGCATCCGAGGGGATCATGCGCCGACAAGGGAGGGGAGGAGGTCCGCGCGCGGTTCAAGGCGGGGCTGAAGGGGAGGGGACTGCACGGACGCATGCGCGCCAACTCCGCCGGCTGCCTCGACGCCTGCGAGTACGGCGTCGCCGCCGTCGTCTATCCGGACAACGTCTGGTACGGCGGGATCACCCCGGAGGATGTCGACGAGATCATCGACTCGCATCTGGTTAGCGGGGTCCCGGTAGAGAGACTGCGGATTCCCGACAAACGATATACGCCGCCGGAGGTCCTTGTCGAGCTCGTGCCGCCCGTCGTCCACGCCGACAACGAATCCGGACACGATACACCATAAGCAGAGATAATGACAGGTTTCCAACCCCCGATTCCCTTTATCGATATCCCCGCCGGACGCGCTCTGCCGGAGATCATCAACGCGGTCATCGAGATCCCCCGTGGCTCGCGGAGCAAGTACGAGTACGTCCCGGAATACAACTGCTTCAAGCTCGACCGCGTCCTCGCGTCGCCGATGCATTATCCCACGGCGTACGGGTTCGTCCCCAGCACCCTCTACACCGACGGCGATCCGCTCGATATTCTGGTTCTGGTCGATGAGCCGACCTTCACCGGCTGTCTGATGGAGGTCAGGCCGATCGGCGTGATGCGGATGATCGACGGCGGGCTGGCCGACGACAAGATCGTGGCGGTGGCCCTTACCGATCAGCGATACGCGCATTACACCGCGCTCGACAACATGAAGCCGCATGAGCGGGTGGAGATCGAGTACTTCTATTCCATCTACAAGGATCTCGAGGGGAAGCAGACCCGCATCGACGGGTGGGAGGGAGTGGACTATGCCCGACGGATCATCATGGAGGCGACCGAACGGTATCGCTCCACTCTTGCACAGGTCGCGGGTCAAGCCTAATATCGCCGGCATGAACTCCGGAAAGAATCAGCGGCGCGGTCGGACCTTCATGCTCGGCCGCGCCGTGTGCGTTGTTTCGCTCATGCTCCTCCTGGTCGCGATCGCGTCCGATCGCGCCCGTGCGCAGGGGAGCGATACGTCGCAGATCGATTCTTCCAGGATCGTTCCTCCGGACACCACCGCCGTTCCCGGCATCGATTCCGGCGCGGCTGCTCCGGCGGGACCGAAGCCCCCTCTCTTCCGGGAGATCGGGGCGCCGTTCGGGTCGGTCACCAGACTGCGGGAGCGTTCCGGGGTCACATATATCGATAAGCGTGATATCGTCTGGGATTTCTATTTCACGCCGTACGAGGTCGTCGCGCGCGAGCTTCCCGGATACGGGCTCTCGCAGGGGGGACCGGGACTCGTTCGCGGGTTCTCGATCGCCGGCGCTCCGGTCGACGCCGTGTCGACCCTCTTCAACGGAAGAGCGCTCCGCGGTCCGCTCGACGACGCGATGGATCTGGAGCTCTATCCCGTCGAATTCCTGGAACGGATCGAGCTGCTGCGCGGGGCCCGCGCGCTGATCCAGGGAAGCGGCGAAGCGCTGGCGACGCTCAACTTCGTGCAGCCCAGGTTCGATGTCGTCGGAACGTACGCGCGGCTCTGGTACGCCCAGGGGCCGAACAACCAGACCGGCCTTGACGTCACCTACGATCGCAATATCGGTGAACGATCGAACCTCACCCTCGGGGTCCGCAGGATACCCGACGACGGCGAGTTCCAGAACCAGAACGTCTCGAGCTGGGATATACGCGGCTCCCTCCGCTGGGACCCGTCGGACGCCCTCACGGTCTCGCTCACGGAGATCTACTCCGACGCCGAGCGCGGGCTCAACGGCGGACTGACCGAGACCGCCTCCCGGTTCCCCACCGCGAGCGCCCCGGTCTTCGTGACGACGCTCGACGAGGAGACGCTCCGCCACGATCTGACCCTCGCCGCCCGCTGGTATCCCGCCCCCCCCTCGCGCACGTCGGATTCCGTGCCGGTCGACGAGGAGAACCTTGCCCGGTTCGACGCCTCGCTCTACTACACCTACGCCGAGCGGAACATCCTGCTGAACGATTCTATCGCATCACCTGTCCTTCTCGGCTTCCGTCCCACGCATATCGCCCGTGATCTTGCCGGCGTCCGCGTTTCGGCGAAGGCGCCGCTGGCGTTCGCGCTGCTGGAGGCGAACGGTTCGGCGGAGCTTCTCGGCTCCGGACGCCTCAGGCTGGAGGCGGGGGGGATGCTGGAGCTGCCGGTCTCCGATCTGGCGGCGCTCCGGGGGGCGGCCAGGCTTCACAGGAGCAGGGGGATCGACTTCCTCACCTTCGCGGGAGATATATCGTTCCAGCTCACCGATTCCTTCTCCCTCTTCGGTTCGGCCCGGCAGTCGGCGCGGCTGCGCGACTCCCTGGCCGAGCCGCTCGACTACGAGCTCGACGACACGCTCCGCGCCTTCTCCGACTTCTACACCGGGTTCATGGCGGAGGGAGGGATCGACTGGAGGAGCGGCGGGGGAAGGTTCTCTGCGAGCGCCCTGTTTCGGCGCGCCGTGCCGAGAGAAGATCCCGACGGAGCGAGCCATACGGTGATCGGCGGCGACCTGAGAGCGGTGATTCCGTACCGGGCGTTCAGGCTCGACGTGCGCGTTCTAGCGACGGTCACGCCGGAAGGGGACGACCGATTCCCGCTGATCGACGCGGTCGGTGATCTCTACTGGGGGATGCCGCTGCTGCAGGGGAACCTCGATCTGCGGCTCGGAACGGTCCTGGAGTTCCAGTCGAGCCTGCAGGGAGCACGATACGATAATATCAGCGGGCGGTTCATCTACGAGCCCTCGGCGACCCGCAGGGATGAGCAGCTCTTCCCGAACTGGTCGGCCTACGCGCGGGCGCGGATCGGATCGGCGTACCTCCGGGTCGAAATGCGGAACATTCTGGACGCCGAGTTCTGGACCGTCTACCGCTATCCGATCCCCGCCCGGTCGCTCTATCTTGGAGTCACCTGGGCGTTGTTCGACTGATCCGTATCTTTGCGTCCGCTCTCCGTCCGCCGTATCAACCGAAGCACGACCCGATATGCTTACCCTGATCGAAGCGCTCAACTATCGCTGTCTGCGATATATCCGTCGTCCCCTCAACGGCTTTCATATCCTTGTGGGACCGAACGGCGGGGGGAAATCGACCTTCCTCGATGTGCCGGCGCTCCTCAGCGACCTTGTGCGCGACGGGCTGGAGGCTGCCGTCCGGAAGCGGGTCGGCGTGATCGACGATCTCGTCTGGGCGCGCGGCGGGGCGGGGTTCGAGCTGGCGGTGGAGGCGGTGATCCCGCAGGAACTGCGCGCGCTCTTCGACGGTGACGACTTCGACAGAGTCCGATACGAAGTGGCGCTGGGGCGCGCCGAGGCGGCCGGGGAGCTCGCCATTCTCTCCGAGCGGCTTCTGCTCAAGAAGGACGCCCCCGACCATCCGATCCTCCGTTCTCCCTTCCCTTCGATCCCTCTTGCTCCCGATACGATCGCGACGCCGAAGGGGGCCCGCGGCGTACGGACGATCATCCACAAGGTGGAGGGGGGGAACGACAATTTCTATTCCGAGATGAGCCCCGAATCGGGGAAGGGATGGGTGGCCTTCAAGCTCGGATCGCGACGTCCGGCGCTGGGGCATCTGCCGGCCGACGAAGGGAAATATCCGGTGGCGACCTGGTTCAAGAACGTTCTGGAGGAAGGGGTCCGCACGGTGCGGCTCGATCCCGATCTGCTCCGCCGCGCCAGTCCGCCGGGGCTCGGCCGCGCCTTCCGTTCCGACGGTTCCAATCTTCCCTGGGTGGTGGAGACGCTGCAGCGGAACTCCCCCGAGCGGTTCGACGCGTGGATGGAGCTGATCCGCCGCGTCCTTCCCGACCTGGAGCAGATCCGGGTGGTACACAGGCCGGAGGATATGCATCGCTATCTGATGCTCTCCTACAGGAGCGGCATCCAGATTCCGTCGTGGGCAGCTTCCGACGGAACGCTCCGTCTGCTCGCCCTGACACTGCCGGCCTTCGTTCCCTCGTTCGAGGGGGTCTATCTGATCGAGGAGCCGGAGAACGGACTGCATCCCGGCGCGATAGAGATCGTCTTCAACGCTCTCTCCGCGGTGGAGGGGACGCAGATTCTGATGACGACCCATTCTCCCGTCATCCTTTCGCTGGCCGGGGCCGGCAGGGTGCTCTGTTTCGCGAAGGCCGAAGAGGGGGCGACCGACGTGATCCCCGGCTCGGAGCTTCCCTCGCTGCTGGAGTGGCGATCGAACACCGATCCCGATCTCCTCTTTGCGGGGGGACTGCTCGGGTAGCGGTGCTGAATTTCACAAGGAGGGGGATAAGAGTATGAGCTCCGTTACCGGAGGGGTACGGAATATTCTGCGGCTGGAGGGGCTGGCGGTGTTTATCGGCACGATATTTCTCTACCGGTATCTCGGCGTCTCGTGGTGGGTCTACCTTGCGGGGTTTCTGGCGCCGGACCTTTCGCTGCTGGGGTATCTGGGAGGGAGGAAGGTCGGGGCAGCCCTCTACAACGCGGTCCACAGTTACGTCGGGGCGATCGCCCTGACGCTGACGGGGTTTCTGCTGCCGCACGACGGAGTCACGGCCGCCGTCACGGCTGCCGTCACGGCCGCCGGGGTCATCTGGATCTCGCATATCGGCATCGATCGGGCGCTCGGTTTCGGGCTCAAGCTGCCGGAAGGAGCCTCCCACACACATCTCGGACCGCTCGGCAGGGAGGGCGATACGCCGACGAATTGATTGTCGGACCTTCCCGACACCATATCTTTGCGCGCCCTGAGCCGGCGACCAATCCCGTATCCTCTATGGCCCCTACCCGACGCTTCCGTTGCCTCGGCGCCTGTTGTATCGCGATCCTTACGTTTGCTGCTCCTCTCCGGGCACAGCAGGGAGGATCGTTCTCGGAGATGATCAGGACGTCGAAGCGCCCGCGGCTGGCCGTGACGATCTCGATCGATCTTCTCCGCGCCGATCTTCTCACCAGACTCTCCGATCAGTTTCTTCCTGCAACGGGCCCGGGAGGGAGCGTGGGGGGATTCCGCTATCTGATGGAGCGGGGAGCGTGGTTCATCGACGCGCGATACGGACATTTTCCGCTGGAGACCGGTCCGGGACATGCGGTGATCCTCACCGGCGGCTACCCCTACAAGACCGGCATCGTCGCCAACGACTGGTGGGACAGGGAGAATCGCAGGGCGATTTACTGCGTCGATGACCCGCGACAGAGGGTCGTCGGGGCGCGTTCCGGAAGCGGAGCCAGGCCGATGGGACCTCTCAACCTCCGTTCCACCACGGTCGGCGACGAGCTGAAGATGGCGACCGGCGGCGCCGCGAAGGTCGTCTCGCTCGCA
Organism: uncultured bacterium; assembly: GCA_966250335.1. GTDB lineage: Bacteria > Bacteroidota > Ignavibacteria > OLB7 > OLB7 > OLB7. Next base: position 16,169 of record CBINGZ010000023.1, read on the forward strand.
TTGAAGGATCGCGCCGCGATCCTCATGGGAGGCCATGCTCCCGATGTCGCGATCTGGTTCGACGAGACGAAGGGAAACTGGATCAGCAGCACGGCCTACTTTCCCGGCGGCGCTCTCCCTTCATGGGTTGAGGAGCTGAACGGCAGGGAGATCCCCGAGAAGACGCTCGGCTCGACATGGGCCTCCGAACTCTCCGATGTCGCGATGAAACGGACGGTTCCGGCCGCCGCCGTCTTTCCCGTCTACGGCATGGGGAACAGGTTCCCGCACACGATCGGCTCCGAGAGGACGGCGACCAACTACAAGGCGTTCAGGATGACTCCCGACGCGACACGATATGTGCTCGCGACCGCGATGGAGGGGATCACGAAGGAGGGACTGGGCGCCGACGAGATCCCCGATCTTCTGGCGGTAGGTCTCTCCTCGATAGATTATGCCGAACATGGATTCGGTCCCCACAGTCCTGAGGTCTTCGATCTGGCCGTCCGGGTCGACCGGCAGCTCGCGGAGTTCTTCGGCTTTCTGGAGAGAACGGTTCCCGGCGGATTGAGCAATGTCGTCATCGCCCTTACCGCCGACCACGGCGGTTCGATGGTTCCGGAGACCGCTTCCGAGAAGGGGATCGGAGCGGGACGCGTCCTCCGGCGCGATGTCATGAAGGCGGCCCACCAGGCGCTCGTCGCCGCATACGGCGACGACGTATGGCTCAGCATCCGTCAGAGCACATGGAATCTCGACAGCGTCGACGTATCCTACGCGAACGGAGGCTACGTCGATCCCTATCTCTACCTGGACGACCGGTCGATCGAGCGTGCGCTGGCCGCGCGGAAGGCGGGCTCCCGCGCCGAGATCGAGGAGACCGCCGCCCGCGCCGTGGAAAAGGTTCCGGGCGTCTATACCGCCTATCCGCGGTCGCGGATCGTGAACGGGATGCTCCCGCCCGTCGAGACCTCCAGGCATATCGCAAACGGATTCTATCCGAAGGTGAGCGGGGATATCCTGCTCCTCACCGAGCAGAATTATATCATGCTCGACCGTTCCGACCAGTATGCGGCGACGCATGGAACGCCCTACATCTACGATATTCATGTTCCGGTCTTCGTGGCCGGTTCCGGGATCGTCTCCGGCGTCTATACGGCGACGGTCTCACCGGCCGACGTGGCTCCCACGCTCTCGGCGCTTCTCGGCATCTCCTATCCCAGCGCCTGCGACGGCAGGCTGCTGAGGGATGCCCTGAGGTGATCCCGCGCATCCATCGATTCAATCATCACGATATGATCTCCGTCCGTACGGCTCGTCTCCTGTCCGCGCTTTTCCTTTTCCTGGCGCTTGCCTCGGCCGGCCGGCTTTCGGCCCAGCCGGCTCATCCGCTCGAGCGGTTGACGGGGGAGGAGATCGAGGCAACGTCACGGATCCTCCGGGCCCATCCGGGGTTTCCGGCGGAGGGGCTCTTCTCGATCATCTCGCTCCACGAGCCTCCGAAATCGGAGATCCTCTCGTACGAGCCGGGCGACCGGTTCACGCGGAGGACGTTCGCCGTGGTCATGGATATGGCGCGGAACATCACCTATGAAGCGATCGTCGATCTCGCGAACGGGGAAGTCGAATCGTGGAAGGAGATTCCCGGCGTGCAGCCGCAGGTCTTCGTCTCGGAGTACGATGCCGTTCCCGCCATCGTGAAGGCCGACCCGCGCTGGCAGGAGGCGATGCGTCGTCGCGGCGTCTCCGATTTCGACAGCATCCAGATCGACACCTGGGCGGCGGGGGATCTCTCGGGACGTTTCGGCGGCAGGCTTCTCCGGGCGCTCAGCTATTACAAGGGGACTGCGATAAATTTCTACGGCAGACCGATCGAAGGGGTGATCGCCGTCGTCGACATGAACACTCGGCGGGTCGTGTCGTTCACCGACGACAAGGTCCTGCCGATCCCCCCGCCGGGACAGGAGCTCGACACCGCTTCGATCGGAACCCGTGTCGCTCCCCGTCCCCTGATCGTGACGCAGCCGGAAGGGGTGAGCTTCACCTTGAACGGGAACGAGATCGAGTGGCAGGGATGGAGCTTCCGGTTTTCGATCGGTCCACGGGAGGGGCTGATGCTCCACAGGGTGGGATACAGGGATGGAGGGAAGGTGCGGCCCGTTCTCTATAAAGGCTCGCTCTCCGAGATGGTTGTCCCGTACTCCGATCCCGACTCCAACTGGAACTGGCGCAACGCGTTCGATGTGGGGGAATACGGTGTCGGCCGTCTCTCCAGTCCGCTGGAGGCCGGGATCGACGTCCCCGCCAACGCCATGCTGCTCGATGCGGTCTTCGCCGACGATTCCGGCAAGGCATATACGCTCCCTTCGGCGATCGGGATCTACGAGCGGGACGGCGGTCTGCTCTGGAAGCATTACGATACATACAGCGGAACGAACGAGTCACGCCGTGCCCGTCAGCTCGTCCTGATGTCGGTGGCGTGCATCGGGAACTACGACTATTCGGTGAGCTGGATCTTCCATCAGGACGGGACGCTGGAAGTGGACGCGGCGCTGACCGGGATCATGCTCCCGAAGGGGGTGGAGAAGCCGGGGCAGCATACGCATGGGAGCGCGTTCGGGCATCTCGTCTCCCCGAACGTGATCGCTCCCCATCATCAGCATTTCTTCTGCTTCAGGCTCGACATCGATGTGGACGGACAGAAGAACTCCGTCGCGGAGATCAACTCGGCGGCGCTCCCTCCCGGCCGGGAGAACCCGCTCGCCAATTCCTTCTCGATGACCGAGACGCTTCTGAAAAGCGAGGCCGCCGCGGCGCGGCACGTCAGCATGGAGTCGGCGAGGATCTGGAACGTGTTCAATCCCGTTACGATGAATTCTCTCGGCCATCATTGCGGCTACGCGCTTCTTCCCGGCCCCACCAGCGTGCCGTTCGCCTCGCCGGAATCCTCGGTGCGCAGGCGCGCCGGGTTCGTCGACAACCAGTTCTGGAGCACGCAGTATCATCCTGATGAGATGTATGCCGCCGGGGTCTACCCGAACCAGAGCCGCGGCGGCGACGGACTGCCGCAGTGGATCGCCGACGACGAGTCGGTGCAGAAGGAGGATCTGGTGGTCTGGTACACGATGGGGATCACGCATATTCCGCGTCCCGAGGAGTGGCCGATCATGCCGGTTACCCATATCGGGTTCCGACTCGTCCCCGTTGGATTCTTCTCGCGCAACCCCGCGCTGGACGTTCCGAAATAGCCGTCGGCTTCGTAAACGCATACCGGAATTTCGATCATGACCCCTTTCAGGCTCGTTCGCCTGCTCATCGCGCTTCTTCTGCCGGCGGCATCTCCTCTGGCGGCGCAACCTTCCATCGACTGGCGGTTCACCGGCGGACCGGTGCTTCCGGCCGTATCGCGATATACCGGGTTCGCCGCCGGTCCCGACGGCGCCATCTTCGGCGGCACGCTCGGTGACGGGGTCATGCGTTCGACCGATCAGGGGGGAACCTGGACCCGCTGGGGCCGGCAGATCGCCGACCCCGTCGTCAATGCCGTGGCCGTCGATTCTCTCGGCAGAATCTTTGCCGGGAGCAGGCTCGGCGTGGACCGATCGACCGACGGCGGCGCGAACTGGTCGTTCCGCACGCTGCAGGGGAAGGAGGTCGTCTCGCTGGCGGCAAGCGAGGAAGGGGATCTGTTCGCCGTCACCGAGGATGATCTGCTCCTCCGCTCGGCCGACGGCGGCGCTGCGTGGGATACGCTCCGGAAGGCCGACGTGGGGGCCGTCGTCGTTCTGCCGACCGGCACGATCGTGATGGCGACGGAGAAAGGGGTGATGCGCTCCACCGATCGCGGCGACGAATGGTCGAGCCCGGTCACCGGACAGACGTCGAACATCGTGACATCGATAGCCGCCGGCGCCGGACGGATCGTGGCGGGATATTACAACGCCGGCATCCTTCTCTCGACCGACGACGGGGTCACCTGGAAGAACATCGGCCTGCCGGGGAAGATCTTCCTGACCATGACGATCACCCCGGAAGGGATGATCCTTGCCAGCAGCACCCAGCTCTCCGGGACGCTGGAACTGCTGGCACGCTCGACCGACAACGGGAAGTCGTGGAGTTCCGTCCCCAGGTTCTGGGGAATCGGTCCGGTCAGGGCGATGGCGTCGCTGCCGGGAGGGCTGCTGCTGGCGGGCGCCAGGAACGATTCTCTCTATTGCTCGACCGACAGGGCGCAGAGCTGGAAGGGATGCACGCGCGGGGTGTCGCCCGCCGTGAAACTGATTCCGGGGAACGGCGGCGATCTCTTCGCCGTGGCCTCCGGACGGCTGGTCGTCACTGAAGATCGTGGGGAGATATGGCGAGATCTGCGTGTTCCGGGGATCGTCGAGCATGGGATCGTGACGCCGCGCGGGACGATCATGTCTGTCGGCTCGGGACATTTCCGCTCGGTCGACGACGGGAAGACATGGAAGGCCGATACCGGTTTCCGCCCTGTCGCCTTCGCGCTCGGGGCGAACAATACGGTCTACGCCGCGCTCGACACCAGCGTCTACCGGACGACCGACGAAGGGGAGACATGGATTCATGCCGTCGTCGACAGCTCGGACAAAGAGGCGAACCGCTTCCCGAGCCTCGTCTCGCTGACGGTGGCTCCGAACGGCGACCTCTGGGCCGGAGGGGCGAAGGATGACGTCTACCGGTCGCAGAACGGCGGCGTCTCCTGGACCCGCATCGCGATTCCGGGGATGACCTCGGCGGGCAGCTTCACCTTTGGTAGTAATGTGATATATGTGGGTTCGGCCGATACGCTCTACCGTTCCACCGACGGCGGGTCGCACTGGACCGGTCTGAACCCGGAGCATGCGCCGAACCCGAACTACCGGGTGCTTTCCGCTCACAACGCGCTCTACAGCGTGACCGACATGGGGGGAGTGCTCCGATCGGCCAACGGGGGGGAGACATGGAGAGCGGAGAGCAACGGGATAGAGGCGCGGCGGACGCTAACGCTGCTGGCGGTCCCCGAAGGGCTCTATCTCGGCACCGACGCCGGCGTCTACAGAGCCGATTCGGTCACCCTCGACGCCCCCGATCTTCGCCGTGAAACCGCGAAGAGGATGGGATTGACGATCATCGGAGATTCAGGTAATCCCACCCATGTCGAGCTTGATCTTGTATCCGGCAGCGATCTATCGATCATGCTCTACAACGCCGTCGGAGACCCCGTCGCGACATTGTTCGAGGGAAGAAAGGAAGGGGGACGGTCGATCTATCGGCTCCCCGTGGAGGAACTTCCCTCAGGAGTCTATTTCTGCAGGGCGGTTTCGCAGCCGCTCGGCTCCGCAGCCGCAACGATACGTCTGGTGCGCTGAACGGTATATCGTACTCTGCTTCGCCGACCACCGTCCGTTCGGAGCATCTCGTCAACGGATGCCGCGCCGCGCATACGCCCGGTCGATCCGTGATATCGCGATTATCGATATCTTCGCGGCTCTTCTCTTCCCTCATGAACAGATGTCGAACTTCCATAGATCACGTCGGATGAACGCTACACGGGCTCTTTGCATACTGGCACTCCTGACAACGACGGTCGCCCTTCAATCGTGCGCGCCGGAGAAGGCTCAGGACGGTGACTCCACCCGCCGCGACTCGATCGCCGGCGATTCGACCGGGATGGTCACACCCCCGCCGCCTCCGCAGGAGCCGGTGAAGAAATACGGGGTAAGGTCAGGCTCGGTCCACTACAAAAACTCCCTGACCGATGCTCCGGAGATCCTCTTCTTCGACGATTACGGAGCGCTGGAGGCGTATCATTCGAAGCCGTCGAAGTCGGGACGGGGGGGAGAGAACGTCACGATCTACCGTGACGGCTACATGTACATCTACAGCGTCAAGGATAAGATCGGCGAGAAGACCGAGCGGCCTCAGCCGACCGGCCCCATCATCGGCGCCATCCCCGATCTCTGGAACCGTGCGAAGGAGGAATGGCCCTCGTTCGAGATCAAGGAGCTCGGGAAAAAGACGTTCCTGGATCACGAGGCGACAGGATACTCCTTCCGATACAACGGCGAGCATACGGTCTGGCTCTGGGAGGGAATCCCGCTCTACCTTCAGACACGGAACGGGGCCGGGTCGGAGGAAGGTACGGTTCCGACCCTTGAGGCGATCTCGATCAGCCCCGACGCGCCGATTCTGCCGTCGTTCTTCGAAGTGCCTGCCGATGTGCGGCTCACCGAGAGGAAACGGAAGGGGATGTAGGCCCGCTTCCGCGGACGACACCGGCCGTCGTCGAGTCTTTCTTCTTCGTCTCCGGCTTCGATTCGGGGGAGGTCTCCTCGATCCCGATCGGGGCCGGATATCCCTTTCCGGCAAGGGCAGCGATCTCGATGATCGCCTCCAGATCTCCCTTCACGGTGCGCGTCACCTTCTCCTTCGGTTTCTTCGCTCCCTTTCTTCCCGTCTCCCGTGCGCCGGCCGCCGAGTCGGCGCCGGTCGAATCGGTCCGGCCCAGGGCGTCGCGCGACATCCTCCCGATCGCCTCCTCGATCATGGCCAGCTCCCTCTGCGAGATATCGCTCATCGGGACCCCGTACTGCCGGAGCACGCTCTCCAGCGCTTCCATCGTGTTCGTGTTGTAGTCGTACACATCGCGATAGAGGTGGAGTTTCCCATCCTGCACCACGATCGTCTCATATCGCAGTTCGACAGGAACCGGCTTCGCGAGTGTGACGCTCTTCGTCTCGGTCTTCCGCTTCGCGCGGGCCTCGACCGTCGAGTCGGTCAGGTCGGTTTCGCCGAGCCGTGCGATCTCCACGGCGATCTCCTGCACCTGGTCGTTCGTCAGCCCCACGCACCCGTGCGAGCCGAACTTCCCCAGCTTTGCCGTCGACTTCCCGCCGTGAATGAGCGAGGGGAGGCCGATCGGGATCTTGATGAGGCCGAGCGGGTTCAGCTTCGATCCGGCCTCGACCTTCTGCCCCGGTCTCACCTTCGTCGACGATTCCACCCACGGCTCGTCGGGGGGAATCCATGTCGGATTGAAGATGATCGACCTGGCGTAGCGGAGCCCGGTGGGGAGGGGAAATTCGGGATATCCTATTGCGATCTTGTACGATTTCACGAGCTTTCCCCCCTCGAACAGATCCATTCTGTAGGCCGGAGCGTTCACCACGATCCGGGAGTCGGAGGGGATCGCGTTGTAGGTGTTGCGTCCCGCCGACAGGGTCCGCGTACTGTCGTAGCCCTGCTGCGCCAGCATCTGGTTGCGTTCCTCCTCGGTCAGTCCGGACCAGTGTCTGCGGATCAGCCGCGCCAGCGCCGCCCCGCGATCATATCCTATCACCTGTGCGATTTTCCGTCCGGCCAGCTCGCGCGCGTCGGCGGGGGAACCTGTGTACTCATCCTCCTCACCTTCGTTCAGCCTCATCGTCTCTTCCTGCGCTATGGTCCGCAGCTTCGCCACCTCTTCCTCCGTCAGCGCCAGCTGCATCCCCGCTTCGGTCAGAAACGTGCTGTCGGCAAGGAAGGCGTCGAGGACGGGGAGGGTGACCGGCATGGTGTCGACGGCGGCGCTCCGCCCCCGGCCCGAATCGTGCTCGATAATCGTTCCGCCCGCTTCCGATTCAGGTTCAGGCCGGCTCTGCTCGCTCTGACAGGCGATCATCATCCCCAGGAGCGCCGTTGCTCCGAGAACCGCATATCTCATAACGATAATCTTCAGCTTGCTCATATCGGGCTCCTCCCGGTTCCTGTTCCAGGCCGATCGCGCTTCGATGTATCTCCCTTCATCAGCAGGGGATAGGGGTTGATCGGTGTTCCATCCCAGAAGCGGGAGGGATCGTCGGTCGCCATGATCTCGAAATGGAGATGGTAATTCCCCGGCGCGGCGTTGCCGGTATCACCGACATAGGCGATCGTATCCCCCTGCAGAACCCATCTCCCCTCGCCGATCCCCGGCGCATAACCGCTCAGGTGCGCGTAGTAATAGATGTGACTGCTGTCCCGATCGAGCTGATAGAGGGTGATCCCTCCCCGGTCGCTCTGGAAAAGCTTGATGATTCTTCCGGGGGCGGCCGCCAGCACCGGGGCGCCGAGCGGAGCCATGATATCGATGGCGTTGTGGGTTCGTCCTTCCGCGCGGGCGTCGGAGTAGGTGTCGAGCAGATCGCGCGCGCGTACGCCGGCGACCGGAATGATCAGTCGTCGCGAGGGAGACCCGGCGATGCCGGGGCCCGCGGAGCGATCGCTTCCTGAAAGTCCGGAGGCGAGATCGTCCGCTTCCGTTCTGTCGGGCGGAGAGGGGATCGCATCGATCGGTGGAGCGGGAGCCGAGACCTGCGGCGGCGGTATGTCGGCCGTGGAGGGGGCTTTCGTCCCCGTTGCCGCCGAGTCGGCGGAACCGTCAATCGTACTGTCGGGCTGCCGCAGAAGTATCGCGGCGCCCACGATAGCCACGGCTCCCAGAGTGATCAGCATCGCGATCCGTCCCTGCGGCCGTCGTCCGGCGTGGTGTGTTGTCGTCAGTTTCATACCTGTCGTCCCCGTCCGTATCCCTGCCCGTTCATCGTTCTTATACTGCGCCCAACAGAGGCGCGATCATATCATCTACCATAAACAACGTTCCCCCCCCTCGGCCCGGTTCCGCCGACGATCGGGCGCGACGCTCCCGATACATTATTTCGTACTTTCCCGCCGTCCCGCGGGGATCCACAGTTCCGAATCAGTAGAAGAATATTCATGCGTCAGAATCTTCTCCCTCTGCTTTCACTCCTCCTTCTTGTATCGTGCAGCGATGCTCAGCGCCCGGCGGAGGTGCCGGCCGATTCCTCGGGCGACCGTATCGCCGCGCTCACGCTGGAGGATTCGGCAGGCGCGGGGACGCCGGGAGTCGATTCGACCGGGTACAGGAAGTACGGCGTCGAGTCGGGGGTGGTGGAATACGACAACTCCGACGGGAACGTACGTCAGACCCTCTACTTCGACCGGTACGGCGCGCGTGAGGCGCTCTACACCACGCTCGGGCCCTCCTCCGATTCGTCGGCGTGGCCTTTCAGGGTGATCGTGCAGGATGGAGAGTGGCGGTACGCGTTCAACCCCGACTCGGAAAGCGGAAGGAAGAGCGGAACGATGAGCGGCCACGGCGCGCTGATGGGGGCGCTGCCGCATGCATGGGGTGATCCCGTCCGGTTCGCCGGCGCGGGGGCCGTCACGTCGCTTGCGGGGAAGGAGGTCGTGGGGAAGATGGCGGCGGGATATCGCTATTCGATGCACGGCGAGCGGTACGAGGTCTGGGCCTGGGAGAGAATACCTCTGGATGTGACGTTGCGGTGGAGCAGTGATCCGCGCGAGACACCGACGATCCTCCGCGCCGTGCAGGTGACGGTCGGCGTGGAGATCCCTCCGGAACGGTTCAGAATACCGAAGAACGTCCGCTTCGAGGACCCGATCTGAGAGATCGTGACAACCCGGTGGACGGGACCGTGAAAAAAAAGAGACCGGCGGTACCCGTACGAATCGACTGTGCTCAACCTCTCATGGTTACATATTCAACTCGTGGGTCGATTGAAGATCCCCAGCCGTTGGACCCTCGCTCGAGGCCTTGATACCGCCGGTCAATGCATAGACAACGATCTCCGGAAAAGTTCTCACCCGGCTCTTCCTATGTTCGTCGGAATGTTGCTCGCGCCGGATTACGTAACTTCGCCGCGGTATCATTCAGACACCCCGAGAAAGCCCAGGACCGCATGTTTCCGACATATTCCGCTACCCGATATATCGTTCCTCTCCGCGAGGGAGGTTCCATGCCGGCCGTGCTCGACACGGAAGAGGGCAAGTACGTTGCCAAGTTCAGAGGCGCCGGCCAGGGGGCCAAGGCGCTGATCGCCGAACTGATCGTCGCCGGTCTCGCCGATGCGCTGGGGCTTCCGCTCCCCGAGCACGCTCTGATCGAGATCGACGAATCGTTCGGACGGAGCGAGCCCGATCCGGAGATCCAGGATATCCTGAAAGGGAGTCGCGGGATCAACGTCGGACTCCGATATCTGGAGGGGGCTTTCAATTTCGATCCCCTTGCCGTCTCCGACATCTCCCCGGAGCTGGCGGCCGGGATCGTCTGGCTGGACGCGTTCGTGACCAACATCGATCGCACGCCGAGGAATCCCAATCTCCTTTACTGGAACGAGAGGCTCTGGCTGATCGATCACGGCGCGGCGCTCTATTTCCATCACAACTGGGGGGCGGTCACCGACCAGTCGGCGGCCGGGGCGTTCCCCGCGATCAGAAATCATGTCCTGCTCCCCTTCGCCGACGACGTCCTCGCGATCGATGAGGCGATGGCGGGGAAGCTCTCTCCCGATCTCCTCCGCTCGATCGTCGAGGGGGTGCCCGACGACCTTCTGATGGACACCCCTGTAGGGGTCGAGCCGTCGTTCGCCACACCGGAGGAGAACAGGAACGCCTATGCCGACTATCTCGGAAAGAGACTCGGTGGGGAGCGCCTCTTCGCCGCCGAGGCGGAGCGGGCGCGGTTGAATCTGAAGTCCTCGCCGGAGGTGCAGAAGGGGTATCGCCGATGAGCGACGGAGCGGCGAACGTCGAGCCGTGGATCGACTACGATTACGCGGTGGTGCGGGTGGTGCCGAGGGTTCATATCGGCGTCTTCGTGAATATCGGAATCGTCCTCCATTCCCGCACGGCCGGGTTTCTCGACACCAGATTCAACGTCGACGTCGAACGCCTGCGTCGTCTGGACGACCGGCTCGACATATCGGTTCTCGATCGATTTCTCGACGCCTATCGTCGGGTTGGAGCGGGTGGGGCGGAGGCGGGGATGGTAGGGCTTCTGCCGCCGTCGGAGCGGTTCCACTGGCTGACCGCCCCGAAGTCGGCCGTGCTCCAGACCTCGGCGGTCCATCCGGGTCGATGCCGTGATCTGGAGGTCGCGCTCGACGGACTTCTTCGGGAACAATGCTGTTAAGGGTTGGAGGAACGACCTTCATGCGTCTGTATCGCATTCTTTTGCTGCTGCTGATCTGCGTCGCCCCGTGGGTTGCCGCCGCGCAGCCCTCTTCCGGCGGGGAGCAGGGGATCGGGATGCTCTCGCCCGACGATGCCGCGGCATATCGTGCCGGGAAATCGATGGGGGGAGCCAGGGTTGCCGAACGGAACCGCTATCCCGCCCCCAAGCATGTGCTCGAACTGGCCGACACGCTCGGTCTGACGGTGGCGCAGCGGAAAACCGCCCAGGCCGTCTACGAGCGCGTCCGGACCGAGGCGACGGCGGCGGGTGAGGGGATCGTCGACGCGGAGCGGAGACTCGACAGCCTCTTCAAGTCGGGAAGCGCGGCCGCTCCGGCGGTCGATCGGATCGTCGCCGAGATCGCCGGGCTCAACCAGCGGCTCCGGATGGCGCATCTGCACGGACATATCGAAATGCGTGCCGTGCTGACCGCCGCGCAGATCGATCTCTACGAGTCTCTTCGCATGGGGCCGGGATCGGGGGGAGGGCGCAGATCGAAGTAGCGCCGCGCGCGGGCTCCCATTCAGATACGTCAACCAGAGGGTACCATCGATGTGCAAACAGAGTGTTGTGTTGCTGCTGGTTCTGATGGCTGGGGTCGGCAGCCTCTCGTTCCGTACGGTCGCAAACGAGGCGGCTGTCGTAGAACGATATGATGCCGAAGGGAGCAGGAAGGAACAACCGCTCGATGAATCGGTTGCGCGTCAGCTCGACAGTCTCGCCTCGCTCTCGGTCGGCGACTACGTTCATCTGCGGATCGGTCCGTGCGCCACGCCGCAGCTCGGCAGGGTCTCCCTCTATTCGCTCGACGGCTCGGCATACCGTTACAGCGCAGCGCTCTGGAACCCATGGATGGGGGATGGACCGAACCCGGACGATCAGCGCGCCGACTACGCGCTTCCCGGTAAGCAGGCGGTCGAGATGTTCGGGAATCTGGATGCCGCCGGGCTCCGCTTCCTCGTTCCGGACAGCACCCTTGTCGTCCCCGATCTCTGCTTCTTCTCCCTCCGCGCACGGATCGGAGAGAAGGTGATCACGATCGACGACGCCTATCTCGGAGGGAAGAAGTACTACAACTTCATGGTGACGGGGGAGATCAACGGCAGGCTGCTGGAGAGATTCTATCTGATACGGAGCATTCTGTTCGCGGGGTTGTCGGGGGGGAAATGAGAAGGGAGGGGTGAAGCCCGCATGAAACCAATCCGGTAAACATTCGATGCGAGAACGATATCTTCTTCCGATGCTTCTGCTCCTTGTTCTGCCCGGCTGTTCGTCGTCGCAGAAATCGGAGACGCAGGCGGCCGACACGACCGGCGGGGAGACGGACGAGACCTGGACCGCATACGACGATCCGATCGCGGACCGGCTCGACAGCCTTGCCGCGCTCTCAGTCGGCGACTACGTTCATCTGCAGATCGGCCCCTGCTTCGGGAGCTGCGAGGGGAGGGCGTCGCTCTACTCGGTCGAGGGCCGCTCCTATCGCTACAGCGCCGAAAGCGGCGGAGGCGGCCGTGGGCCGGCGGTTCCCGTCAGACGGGCGGAGAGCGCCGTGCCGAAGGATGAGGCGGAGGAGACCTTCCGGAGTCTGGAGGAGGCGGGGATCTACGAGCTGGTTCCCGACAGCACGATGGTCGTCACCGATCTCTCCCATTTCTGGCTCAGGGCGCGGATCGGGGAGACGAAGATCACGATCGACAACGCCTACCTGGGGGGGGAGCGGTATTTCCGTCGCGGCGACGACCGGGAGCTCGACAACAGCCTGATGGAAGCCTTCCATCGCGTGCGCGGTATCCTCTACGCCCGTCTGCCGCAGGGAAAATAGCCGAGGGAAACGATATCGCGGATCGACATATATCTCGACAGATTCCTCTCAACATAACGAACATCTCATGCTGACATTCACACTGCAACTTCATTCCCTTGTCCGGTGGCTGGTGGTGCTCATGGTCGTTCTGGGGCTCATCAGGCTCCTGACCATCTGGATCTCGAAGCGGGAGTTCACGTCATCCGACAACAGCTTTCTGAAGATGATGACGGGGATGGTCGACCTTCAGTTCCTCATCGGTGTTGTCCTTCTGATCCTCTGGATCGTCAACAACACGATGGGACGGTTCGTCTACGAACACGCCGGAACGAATCTTATCGCGATCGCCCTGCTGCACATAGGCACAAAGAAGTGGAAGAATTCGCCCGCGCCGGTCCGCGCGCGCAATACCTTCTTTATGATCCTGATCGCCGCCGCCCTCATCGGCGCCGCCGTTGCCCGTCTGCCGCAGGGCTGGACGCCGACGGCCACGTTCTGGTAGGCCGGGCGGAAGATTCCCTTTACACGAAGAAGGCCGTACCCATCGGGTACGGCCTTCTTCATTTTTATGTCGAATGCTCCTACCGCCGGACCAGCAGCGCCACCGTCTCGACGTGATATGTCTGCGGGAACATGTCGACCGGCTGGACGTAGACGATGTCGTACTTCTCCGCCAGCAGGGCGCAGTCGCGCGCCTGGGTGGTGGGGTTGCAGCTCACGTAGCTGATCCGTTCCGGCGCGGCCTCCAGGATGCGGCGGACGACATCCTCGTGCATGCCGGCGCGCGGCGGGTCGGTGATGATCACGTCCGGGGCGGGGATCTCTCCCTCGATCGCCTTCCGCATATCCCCCGCAATGAACTCCACGTTGTCGACGCCGTTCCGCGTCGCGTTGTCGCGCGCGTCGGCGATCGCTCCCTCGTTCAGCTCGATGCCGACGGCACGCCCCGCGCGCCGGGCCGCCGCCAGGGTGATCGTTCCGGCGCCGCAGTAGAGATCCCAGACGACCTCCGATCCGGTAAGAGCGGCGGCCGTCAACGCTTCCTCGTAGAGCCTGTCTCCCTGCCGCGAGTTGGTCTGGAAGAAGGAGAAGGGGGAGATGGTGAAGTCGTTCCCGGCGATCCGCTCGGTGATGGTGCCGGGTCCGTAGAGAACCCGCGTCTCCTCGCTGAACGCGATCTGCGCCTTCTTCCTGTTGATCCCCTGGACGATCGTGGTCGTCTCCGGAACGTGGACTCTGAGGAATCTCGCATATCGATCGATCGTCTCGGTCGCGTCGTCGGAGGTGACCAGGATCACCATCGTCTCTCCCGTCGCCCGCGACTGGCGGATCACCAGGTTCCGCAGCAGCCCCTCATGGGTCCGGAAGTCGTAGGGGGGGATGCCGTTCTCCAGCGCGAACTGGCGTGTGGCGTTCAGGATGGTGTTGCTGAGCTCCGACTGAAGCCAGCACTGCCGCACATCGAGCACCTTGTCGAACCGTCCCGGGACATGAAGCCCCACCGCGAAATTCTTCTCCAGAACGTCGCCGGCGGCGATCTCCTCGTCGGTGAGCCAGCGCTGGCTGCCGAAGGAAAATTCCATCTTGTTTCGATAGAAATACTCCTCCGCCGAGCGTATCGTATGGCGAACCTCGACCCCGGCCAGCCCGCCGATCCTCTCGAACGCGTCGACCACGTGCTGCCGTTTCCACATGATCTGCTCCTCGTAGGCGAGGTTCTGCCACTTGCATCCGCCGCAGGTCCCGAAATAGGAGCAGGGGGGATCGACCCGGACCGGGCTCGGGTCGAGCACTTTGACCGTTCGCGCCTCGGCATGTCGTTTCCTCGTCTTCGTGACGAGCGCGCGGACCGTGTCGCCGGGGACGCAGCCGGAGACGAAGACCGCCATGCCGTTGTACCGGGCAACGCAGCCCCCTTCGAATGCGGCGGCTTCCGCCCGCACTATGTATTGATTGCCCCGCCGCAGCGGCGGGAGCGTCTCGTCGACCTCTGTCGATTCCACGTTCATCGTGTTCGGATAATTCTTCGGTGATCGACCCTTCCGCCTGTCGGCTCGCGGAGCGATATCGGAACGGGCCGGAACAAACGGAGAAGCCCGGCGATCGGCGCCGGGCTTCGCGCGATTCGTCGATTCGGGACTCTTCTTACACGTCGTCTTCGGCGATCGCCGGGGCGTCGTGGATCGGATCGGCGTCCTGCGGGCGGCGGCGTTCCATCATGACACCGCCGATGATCGCCGCGAACATCCCCAGGTTGAGCGCCAGGGATGTCCACTTGCCGGTCTCGAAGCCGGAGCTGACGTAGTGCATCTCGACCTTGTGGTTCCCCGCCGGGACCACGAGACCGCGCAGCAGGTAGTCGGTCTGGATGATCTCCGCCGGTTTGCCGTCGATCGTCGCCGACCATCCCGGCGGATAGTGTATCTCGCTGATCACCAGGAAGTTGCTCCCCGGTCCCGGCGCCGTCACATCCATCTCGATATGAAGCGGCTCGTATCGCGAGATGACGACGCTCCCCTTGCCGGGGTCGGCCGCGGTCGCCGTCGCCGTCGTGTCGGGAATCAGATTGCCGGCGGAATCGAGGCTCATCTTCCCCGCCAGGCCGGGGTTGTACCCGACCGGCGCGACCTGCGTCTCGAGAGGCTTCACCAGATAGGCGACGTCGCGGGGATCGAACAGGTTGTCCTTGATCCGCTCCAGCGTCGTCTTCTCATCGAGCACCTCGGTCCTGTTCACGAACCAGGCGCGGGGGAGCGCCTCGTCGAGCCGGTAGACGGCTCGGCCGCTCTGGGAGACGTACGCAAGGGTCATCCCCTCGTACTTCTGCGGCGGGGTCTGTCCCCCCTGGAGCGGAATGATCACATACTTCGTGTTGAGAATCCGCTGCGCCAGCGGCGAGGTCGGGCGGTCGCCGTCACCGGCCACGTCGAGCAGGTTCTGGTAGCTCCGCATCTTCGCGGAGGAGTATCCCAGGATATGCTCCTCCAGATGTCGCGCCGGGTAGTTCGGCTGCCGGGTCAGATCGAAGATCCTGTGCCTGGAGGTATCCTGCTTCAGGAACTGGTCCACATCGCTGGGGGCGAACTCCTGCGCCACCAGATCGGCCGGCACCGTGTGCATAGGTCTGTACGCGATACGCCAGAGGTCGAAGACCAGGATCCCGAGGAGCAGCGTCTTGAAGAGGATCGGGGAGACCCGTCCCTTCAGATAGTAGTACATCAGCAGGAGGGTGCAGACGCCGAAGAACCCGCTGACGAGCCAGTCGGTCATCGCCATGTTGAAGACGAAGTTGATCGCATCCGCGTTCCCCGCCGCCCCTTTCTGCGACGCGTTCACCGAGGCTGCGTAGCTCGACTGGAGCATCGACTGTCCCAGAAGTCCGATCAGGGTGAAGAGGCCGAAGAAGCCTGCCCCGTAAAGGATCGTCCTGGTCGCCTTCGGGTTCTCCCGTGCCTTGTGCATCGCGATCAGCGACTCGATCCCGAACCCGGCCAGGATCGGGAAGGCGAACTCCATCAGGATCAGCGACTGACTCGGCGCCCTGAACTTGTTGAATCCCGGCACGACATTATAGAAGAGATCGTACAGGAACCCGAACGAGTTCTTCCCGAACGAGAGGAGAAGTCCGAAGATCGCGACGCCGATCATCCCCTGAACGAATCTGTTGCGCCTGTTCATCCAGGCGCCGAAGATCCCCAGGATCAGGACGGCGACCCCCATGTAGTGGGCCGCGTCGGTGAAGTCCATCTGCCCCCAGTAGAGCATCGCCCGCTCGGAACCTTCCGGGGCGTCGGGGGGATACTGCACCTTGCCGAAGCCGTAATATCCCGGCACGACGAACGTGATCATCTCCTCCGGAGAGAAGGACCAGCGGGTCGAATAGTCGTATCCCTGACCGACCGCCATCGCGCTCTGCTCATGCTTCGGGTCGACGGTGATCGAGGCCGCGCCCCGGGTGGAGTAGGGGAGATATTCGTTCACCGCCAGGTTGCGATCGAGTCCCATGCCGTACGCCATGCCGCCGGCGACCGCCAGGATCAGCGCGGCGCGGAAGACACCTCCCAGCCTGCGCTTGCTTTCGCTCCTCCCGGTGAGTTCGGAGATGAGCTCGATCAGCATGTAGATCCCCACGGCGCAGATCCCGTAGAACGCCGTCTGCAGGTGCGCCGCCTCCACCATGATATGCACCGCCAGAACGAGCAGCCCCGCGTAGAGGAGGCTCCATCGGTCTATCAGCTTCTCAAGACAGAGGAAGATGTAGGGGAAGGTCATCAGCACCGTGATCTTGGTGTTGTGACCGATCATGATATAGATGATGATCCAGGTGGAGAAGAGGGCGGCCATCGAGACGAAGAAGGAGGTCGACCGCGCGGCCTTCTTGCTCCGCATCAGCAGGAACATCCCCAGGCCGTAGATGAAGTAGTGGAAGACCACGCGCATCACCGGGTAGTTGACGACCCCGACGAGATGTTCGCTGGAGTAGAAGATCTTCATCGTCAGATCCCACCAGCGGTCGCCGGTCACCATGTAGGCGGCGTAGGCGGGCATGCCGCTGAAGATGTAGGGCATCCAGAGGGGGGATTCCCCGTTCTTGTCCATCATCTCCAGGTAGGGACGGAAGCTCTCCCATGCCAGGTAGTCGCTGGCGCCGAAGATCCGGTTGGAGAAGATGGGACCGCTGAAGAAGAGGATCAGCGCCAGGAAGATCAGCCCGACGAATATTGCGGTGTGATACTTCGGGTTGATGCCGAGGAAGGGAGCTCCCTCGGAACCGGCCCGTGCCGTCGCCCCTTTCCGTGTCGTCGACTGCGGACGCTTCGGGGGGCCGCTGCGCGTAGTTGCCATGGATGCTTCGTTAATATGCCGGCGGGTCGGCCCGCCGGGATGCCGTGGATATGAAGTCGTAGCATGCTGATGCCCGCGGGCCGGGCACGATCGAGAGTCGCAATATAGCTACTGCAACCGGTCCTGCCGGAGCCGGATCGCTACGGGAGGATCGTCCGCAGGATCGCGAACGCCAGCGCCATCCGCCTGTCGAACCGGTGATGGAGGTCTCCCGTGAAATCGAGCTCGTAGTAGTTCCGGGATTTCCTGCCGAGCCCTCCGCCGGCGGTGATCCGGCACGGCTCCTCGATCCCGATCCTCAGAACATAATGCCTCGGTATCAGACTGATATGGGAGGCGACGTCGAGGACGAACGAGAGATAGTAGCGAAACCTCGGCGATTCGAACCGCCCGATCTCCTTCTCGTTCGCGTCGAAGAGCTTCCAGACCGCGCCGATCCCGGTGTGCTCAAGGCTTCCTATCAGCCTGTCGCTCCCCGATTCAATCACATCGTATCGCGACGCAGTGAGGACCGGGCCGCGTGTCCGAACCCTCCAGATCTCCTCGGTCAGCTCCTCGTCGGCATAGACGCGGGCATCTCCCTTGAGGGAGAGGATCTTCGTCACCGCGCGGCAGACCGGTTCCCCCTCGTCGTCGTCGAATCGGAGCACGAGATCCTTCCGGCGCGTCTCGGAACGGGAGAGCGTGTATCTGTCCGAACGGAGATCCACGCGCTATCCTTCGCGTCCTTCGATCGCGCAGAGGAGAAGCCCGGCCGCAAGACCGAGACGCTTGTCGAGCGCCTTCCGGTCGTCGTAGCTGAAATCGACCTCGAGCTTCATCACGAACGGGTTGAACTGCTGCTTGTAGACGCAGGCGACCCGTCCCTCAACCTCTCCGTGAAAGGTCTGCGGTATCAGATTGGTGATGAAGCGGCGGATGAGCGCCAGCATCGTGCTGTCTTCGCGGATGCGGCCGATCTCCCGCTCATCCTCGTTCAGCAGCAGCCACTCATCCTTCAGGATCGACTTCCACCCCTTGCGACGCATCACACCGACCCTTTCCCCGGTCTGGGGGTCGATGACGTCGTACGACGCCGAGAAGTCGATCACGCTCCGCGCGGTGATCGTCAGCACCTCGGTCGTCATCGTCTCGTCGGTGTAGAGGCGGATATCCTCCTTGAGCTTGAACGCCTTCATCTTGGAGAAGAAGAGGAGTTCGCCGGATGGACCGAAGACGTGGAACGCCCCGCCGAAGAGCTTCAGGACCTTACGGCGAATCAGGTACGACGTGTGCTCGAAATTCTGATGCATGATCGTCGGGGTTGAAGAGTTGAAGAATTGATTGAAGGATGCCCGCGGAACGGGCCGAGGGAATCACCGGCGACGCTCCGGTTCGGGACGGCCGGCGACCACCGTGTTCAGCAGTCCGGCAAGACGCCCCGTGACGTTCCTGCGCTCGTAACGTTCTATCGCCTCACGATCCGGATGGAGCGAGCTGTGGCTCGTGATATGATCGTTGTAGAGAGCCAGGAAGGCGCGCGCGATGCCGGGGATGTTCGACTGGTGCGCCACGTACCCTCCGCGCGTCTCCCGGATCAGCTCGTAGATCGCCCCCCGTTCCGGAGCGACGGCGATCACCGGACGTCCCGAGCCGATATATTCGTAGACCTTGCCGGGGACCACCTCCTCGCTCTCGTCGCATTCGTCCACCACGAGGAGAACGGCATCGGAGAGAAGGAGCTGGCGGATGCTCTCGGAGTGCGCCATGTAGCCGACGATCTCGATCGAATCGCGCAGGTCGCTGTTCCTGAACATTTCCATCACCTCCTCGCCGAACCTTCCAATAAATCGAAGTCTGATATTCTTCGGATCGATCTCCTTCCGGAGCGCAAGCCCCTCGACCGCCTTGAGGAAGGCATCGGGGTTCCTGCGGCCGTACATCGAGCCGGTGTAGGTGACGGTGAAGCGCCGGTCGCTCCGTTCGGCCCCGTCGACGGCGGGGAAATCGGCGCTGTCGAAGCCGTTCGGCAGATGATGGAATTTCGCGGGGGGGAGCGAGGGATATTTCCCGAGCGCGTCCTTCGTGATCCCAAGCCATGCCACCTCCACCGCCTCCGCCTCCTTGAAGACGGCATGCTCCAGCATCCTGTCGATCCGTGCCGGTATCGCCCACCGCTCCGGGGTGGTGATGAAGCCGGTCCAGGGGTCGCGGAACCCGGCGATCCAGGGGAGCCCCGTCTTCCGTTTCAGCGAGCGGGCGATCAGCGCGCAGGTGTAGGGGGGGGAGGAGCTGTAGATCGCGGAGATCCCCTCCTCGCGGATCACATCGAGCCCCGCCCTGACAGCCGGGTTCAGCCATCCGATCCGGGCGTCCGGGATGAAGAAGGTGGAGCGGATGAACTCGGAGATCCGTTCGGAGGCGGAGAGCTTCGTCCCCTCCTTGCGAATGGTGTTGACGTCGATCGCCACACCCTTCCCCTTGCCGGTCAGCTTCCTGTAGAGGTCGTACGGTTCGAAGATGTCGGTGCGGACGACCCGTACCCCCGCCGGGATCTCCTTCAGGAGCGATTCGTCGCGCGCGGGGAAGTTGCCGTCCGCCACGGTCAGCACCACCGGTTCCCAGCCGAAGTCGCGCAGGTACTGCACATACTTCAGGACACGCTGCACACCAGGGCCGCCGGAGGGGGGAAAGTAATAGGCTACGATCAGGACCTTGTTCATAAGCCGCCTAAAATACGTGGAGACGCGGGAACGGCGATACCCCCGCGTTGGTATATTTGCCCGCTGCCGTATTCCGACACGTATCCATACCGATAATTCATCCGAAGTCCTATGATCGTTCTCGACCGGGAATCGACGAAATTCACCTATCGTGTAGCGGGCGTGGCGCTGCGCGACGGGGAAGTGCTCCTCCACCGCGCCGACCACGACGACTTCTGGGGGCTCCCCGGCGGACGGTGTGAGATGCTTGAACCCTCCGCCGAGACGCTCGCCAGGGAGATGCGGGAGGAGATCGAGGCCGACGTCACGGTGGAGCGTCTTCTCTGGGTCGTGGAGAACTTCTTCGAGTACAACGGCGTCAGCTCCCACGAGCTCGGTCTCTACTACCTGATGTCGCTCCCCCCCGACTCGGCTCCCTGCCTGGCCCGCGAACCGTTCGACGTCTATGAGGGGACCTTGAAACTGATCTTCCAGTGGCACCCTATCGAGACGCTGACAAACGTCATCATAAAGCCCTCCTTCCTCAATGAAGCCATACGGTCGCTGACGGACGGCATCACCCATGTCGTTCATCACGACAGGTAAAGAGGAAAGGGGGGAAGCGGGTCGGATACGAATCGGAATGTCACGCTCTACCTGTTCGCGACATTTCCTATTCGTTCAGCCTGAAGAGGCGTCCGAGCTTCAACATGCATAGAGAACGGGAATGTCGAAATCTCTCGTCATCGTCGAATCGCCCGCCAAGGCGAAGACGATCAACAAATATCTCGGTTCCGACTACATCGTGGAGGCGTCGGTCGGCCATGTGAAGGATCTGCCGAAAGGGGGGCTCTCGATCGACGTGGAGGGAGGCTTTCTCCCGACCTACGAGATCATCGCCGGCAAGCAGGAGGTGATCAAGCGGTTGAAGAACCTTGCATCGCGGTGCGATTCGATCTTCCTTGCCACCGACCCCGATCGGGAGGGGGAGGCGATCGCGCACCATATCGCCGAGGAGATCCGTGCCCCGCGCAAGCGGATTCAGCGGGTGCTCTTCAACGAGATCACCAAGCCCGCGATCACCGCCGCCATGAAGGCCCCCCGCGACATCGACGCGAAGATGGTCGCCGCCCAGGAGGCTCGGCGCGTGATGGACCGGCTGATCGGCTACAAGGTCTCTCCCTTCCTCTGGAAGACCTTCACCGGGCAGTCGAGAGGGTTGTCGGCGGGGCGTGTGCAGTCGGTCGCGCTGCGACTTGTCGTGGAGCGGGAGCGGGCGATCAACTCCTTCATTCCGATAGAATACTGGAGTCTGATCGGCCTCTTCAGGACGCGGAAGGATGAGGAGATCTCCGCCCGTCTCGTCCGCTTCGACGGCATGGATATCAGGAACCCCAACGGTTCGGCCGTCGATCTGAAGGAGGAGGATCGGAAGAAGTTCATCAACACGAAGGCCGATGCCGAGGCCCTTCGCGAACGCGCGCTCCGTGAGGAGTACAGCGTCGTCAACGTCGCCACGAAGGAGGTGAAGCGGAGCGCGCCGCTCCCCTTCACCACGTCGACGCTTCAACAGGATGCAGGGCGCCGTCTCAAGTTCAACACCAAGAAGACGATGCAGCTCGCGCAGAAGCTCTACGAGGGGGTGGAGCTCGGAAAGCGGGGGCTGGTGGGACTTGTGACCTACATGCGGACCGATTCGGTCAGGGTGAGCGACGAGGCGGCCGACGCCGCCGAGCAGTTCGTCTACGAGAACTACGGCAAGGAGTATATCAGGGGGACGGGGCGTCCGCGGCTGAAGGCCCCCAAGTCGGCCGCGAAGGTGCAGGACGCGCACGAGGCGATACGCCCCACCGACGTGACGATCACGCCGAAGGAGGCGAAGAAGCATCTCGACGCCGACCAGGCGGCCCTCTACGAGCTTATCTGGTCGCGATTCATCGCCAGCCAGATGGCCGACGCGATCTTCGACCAGACCACGCTCGACATCGAGGGAGGGCCCTTCCTCTTCCGGGCGACAGGTCGTGTTACGAGGTTCAAGGGATGGCTCCAGGTCTATTCCGAAGCGGAGGAGGAGGAGGCCCCGGCCGATTCCGCCGGCGCCGCGCGACGAGGCGGGAAGAAGAAGGGGGAGGGGCCGGGAGGCTCCGACGAGCAGGAGACCGATCGTATTCTTCCGCAGGTGTCGAAGGGGGAGAGCCTCCGTCTGGAGAAGATCGAGACGAAGCAGAGCTTCACGAAGCCTCCGCTCCGCTACACGGAAAGCCTTCTGGTCAAGGAGATGGAGGCGAAGGGGATAGGGCGGCCGAGCACCTATTCGTCGATCATCTCCACGATTCAGGAACGGGGCTATGTGGAGCAGCGGGAGCGGAAGCTCCATGCGACCGATCTCGGTATGATGGTCTGCGATGCGCTGGTGAACGGCTTCCCCGCGCTGTTCGACGTGAAATTCACGGCGAAGATGGAGGAGGAGCTCGACACGATCGCGGGGGGGAAGTCGAGCTATCTCGACGTGCTGCGACGTTTCTACCGTCCGCTCGATTCGTCGCTGAAGAGCGCCGGAAACCTTGGGGCGCCCGCGAACCGGGGGGGGGCGGCGCCGAAGCGTCTCCGTTCAGGGAGCGAGGGGGCTGCCGTTTCCGGGTCGTCGACCGAGCCCCGTCGGGCGTCGAAGAAGCCGGCCGGGGTGAAGAGCGACCTCCCCTGCAATCTCTGCGGCTCGGCGATGGAGGAGCGGGAGGGACGGTACGGCCCCTACCTGGCGTGCCTGGCGTTCCCGACGTGCAGAAATATCGTATCGTTAAAGAAAGGATCCTCGGCGCCTCCGCCGACCGCGAGCGAACCGGGCGCGCCGGCCGTCATCTGCGAGAAATGCGGTTCGCCGATGGTGCGGAGAGCGGGGAAGAACGGAGACTTCTACGGCTGTACGGGGTATCCGAACTGCCGGCACACGCGTCCCGTCCCGCTCGGCATCAAATGTCCTCTCTGCGGGACGGGGGAGATCGGCCAGCGGGTGGGGGGGCGTTACAAGAGCGTCTTCTATGGCTGCAGCCGCTACCCCGACTGCCGTTTCACCTCCAGCCTGAAACCGGTGAACACCCCATGCCCCTCATGCGGCAACAGCTGGATGGCCCAGGCCTGGAGCGAAACCGAGGGAGATTTCCTCGAATGCCAGAAATGCAGGAAGAAGGTGGTGTAGGGAGAATCGATAATGTGATGTCATGGAGTGCCGCCGGTGCAGGAAGAGGGTGATCTAGGGAGAGCCGACGGCCTGGCAAGCGGTTCTCTTCCGGCTCTGGGATACCAGGGAATTTTTCCCCATGAGCATCCACATTCTTCCAGCCCCGAAGGGGCGAACCCCGGTGTCCCCACCCACGAACAGGCCGCTGTCGCATTCTTAATGGTGCGCACCGATCGACGAACGGAACTCGAACATGTTCGCAAAACGATATAGGCGGAAATAAGAAACGGTGCGGGAGGGATCGCAATCCCGTCTCCGCACCGTTCGATACTTCCCACGCGGCTGAACACCACGCGTTGCGATATTACGAGCTCATCGCCTTCAGGAACTCCTTGTTCCCCTTCGTTCCCTGCATCTGATCGAGCAGGAACTCCATCGCCTCCATCGGGGTCATATCGCTGATGACCTTGCGGAGGATCCAGATTCTGTTGAGCTCGTGGGAATCGAGCAGCAGGTCCTCGCGGCGCGTTCCGGAGCGGACCACGTCGAACGCCGGGAAGACGCGACGGTCGGCCAGACGGCGGTCGAGGATGATTTCCATGTTGCCTGTTCCCTTGAACTCCTCGAAGATCACTTCATCCATACGCGAGCCGGTATCGACAAGCGCCGTGGCGATGATCGTCAGGGAGCCTCCTTCCTCGATATTTCGTGCGGCGCCGAAGAATCGCTTCGGCTTGTGGAGCGCGTTGGCGTCGACACCGCCGGAGAGGATCTTGCCGGAGTGGGGGACGACCGTGTTGTGGGCGC
Source organism: uncultured bacterium (assembly GCA_966250335.1). Lineage (GTDB taxonomy): Bacteria > Bacteroidota > Ignavibacteria > OLB7 > OLB7 > OLB7. The sequence continues at coordinate 40,477 of CBINGZ010000023.1, forward strand.
GGGCCAGACGGGTGATGGAGTCGAGCAGGATCACGACGTCGAACTTCGCCTCCACCAGTCTCTTCGCTTTCTCCAGCACCATGTCGGCCACCTGGACGTGGCGCTCGGGGGGTTCGTCGAAGGTGGAGGAGATAACCTCGGCCTGCACGGAGCGTTCCATATCGGTCACTTCTTCCGGGCGCTCGTCGATCAGCAGCACGATCAGCTTCACTTCCGGCTGATTGCGCGCGATGGCGTTGGCGAGCTTCTGCAGCAGCACCGTCTTTCCCGACTTCGGCGGCGAGACGATCAGGCCGCGCTGCCCCTTGCCGATCGGCGTCAGCAGATCCATGATCCGCATCGAGAATTCTCCCGGCGTGGTCTCAAGGGCGAGCTTGTCGTTGGCGTAGAGGGGGGTGAGATTATCGAAGATGGTTCTGTCGCGCATGATATCGGGCGACTGGTGGTTCACCAGGTCGACCTTGAGGAGGGCGAAGAACCGTTCCCCTTCCTTGGGCGAGCGCACCTGACCGCTGACGGTATCGCCGGTGCGGAGGCCGAATTTCTTGATCTGGGAGGGGGAGACGTAGATGTCGTCGGGTGAGGGGAGGTAGTTGTAGTCGGAGGATCGGAGGAAGCCGTATCCGTCCGGAAGAACCTCGAGCACCCCTTCGGAGAAGTTGATGCCGTTGTCGCGTCCTTCCTGACGTTGCGCCTGCGTCTGCGCCTCAAGGATCTTGAAGATCAGCTCCTGCTTCCGGTAGTCGGTGTAGCCGGGCACATTGAGCCGCTTCGCAATCTCGGTCAGCTCGGCGATTCGTTTCGCCTTCAGCTCAGCGATATCGAGCAGCGCCGGAGCGACGGCTTCATCTTTGCTGGCCATGATGGGTTTTGCTTTTGTGAGAGACAAGGTGTTCGTACTGAATAGCTTCGGTAGATCGGCGCCGCAAGGACCCGCGGTCGGCGCCGTTGTCACATCCCCGATGCTGCTTCGCCGCGCCTCGGGAGTTTCGTGTGTACCTGGTTATGAAAATGTCAAGTGCTGCTGAACAAGTCGGAAGACGATCGTCGGTAATTAGGCGGGGAAGTGCAGGGTCTTATGGTGCTTAACTACTGGCGAGTGATGGCAATGTTTGTAAAGCCTGCTGCCACCGACTGGAAACTTCTTATCGGCATGAACTCCCCCGGGCTTTCGCGGAAGGTCCATGCGTTGTCAGCAACGATTGGTTTGATCCGGAATGGATGTGATCGGACAGTTCCGTGCTCAACGGAGGCCCGTTCTTACGTCGACTGTCTGAGACCAATTGGAGGAGCGAACCAGTGGAGTTGGGTACCGCTGCAAATATGGAACGAGAGCACAATGAGAGTCAAGAAGTTTATTCCGTACACTCCTGCCGTTACAGAAATTAATCTGCCCCGGCTCTGCTCATTCCCGGCGGAACTTGACATATCCGCCGCTCCTCTCCGCTCGACAGCCTCCTCTCCGTGGAGAAGACCGCCTCCGCCGTTCCGACGGTTCGCGTACCGGGCCCAACATCCCCCGTGCTCGAAAAGTTCATCGCGACATGTCAGTTTGCCGCCGCCGTCTCGGCAACCTCGCGGATCTCGTTGTAGCTGAACGATGCGATCCTGGCGGCGACCTTGTCCTGTACCCCCTTGTAGGCGCCGATGTTGCCGCCGTTCATCAGCAGCGCGAAGCTCATCACCTCTCCATCCTTCGTCGTCACATATCCGGTCAGCGCCGAGACGTTCCGCAGTGTCCCGGTTTTTCCGTGGACGTTCCCCTGCGCGTCGGTTCCCTTCATCCGCTTGCGGAGCGTGCCGTCGACGCCGGCGACGGAGAAGAGAGGGTAGAAGCCGTTGAAGAGCTTCTTATCGCGATATGCGGCGTTCAGGATGCCGGTCAGTGTCGACGCGGAGAGACAGTTCCTGCGCGAAAGACCGGAGCCGTCGTTGATGACGCACTGGCCGAAGGGAACATGGGCGATCGACATCCGCTGCTCGATCTTCTCCACCGATTTCTTCGCCGTCTCCGTGCGCCCGCCCCCCGCGCCGCCGATGATCTTGAAGGCGTACTCGGCCAGGTAGTTGTTGCTGTTCTTCATGACGTAGTTCAGCACCGACGTCAGCGGGCGCTCGTGCAGGGCAAGCTGATACGGGCGCTGCGGGGCGCTTCCGGTCGTGACCTGCCCGCCGATCCTGATCCCCTGGGCGCGAAGCCTGTCGTAGACCAGACCGGCCGTCACCGCCGGGGGATTCTTCATCTCGTATCGATAGCTCGTTGTCCGATTTGCCGTCTGTCCTCCCGTCACCGTCACCAGCTGCCGCCCGTTCTGCGTCGTGACGCTCACGCGCAGCGGTCCGGCCGAGGGAGAGGAGGGGGCCGGCGCCTCCTTCTTCGATACGACATTCTTCTTCGTGCTCTTGCCCGCCGCTCCCTTCTTCGATACGGCCGCGCTCTTTTTCGTCGGAGCCGCCTTCTTCGTGCTCCCCTTTTTTGCGGTCGTCTTCCTGGTCGTTGCGGCCTGCTTCGCCGACGAACGGCGGGGGCGGCTCTGCTTCGGCGCGTAGGCGAGCATCGGCTCGTCGCCGAAGCGGGGGACGTTCTCATCGACGTCGAGGAATCGCGGGTCCTCCGGCATCACGTCCAGATAGGAGCGTCGTTTCCCTTTCCCCTTGGAGCGCTTCACGGGGGCCTTCGATCTGGCGCGCGCGGGGGCCGTGGAGACCCCGTTGTTCACGATGTCGATGCCGGAGGAACGTGGATAGGTCTGCACGTTCAGCGGCAGGCCGGGGCTGCGCGGCGAGGAGACGATCACGGTGAACGAGTTCCGTTCGATGGAGAGCGCCGAGACGGGGGGGAGCGCCTCCACCTCGTCGGCGTCGCCGCTGTACTCGAACCTGTCGTAGACGCTGTCGAAGAAGGTCCCATCTCCGACCACGTTCCCCCTGATCTCCTTGATCCCCGCGGCCAGCGTCTGCTCCACAAGCTGATCGACGTCGCTCACCGTCAGGAAGGGATCGCCGTGCCCCTTGATGTAGAGGTTCCCCTCGATCACTCCATCCTTCGGTTTCGCGTCGGCCAGGATGGTGGTCTTGAGCTGATGGTCGGGGCCGAGCTCGGCCAGGATCGTATAGACCGTCACGACCTTCGTCGTCGACGCCGGGGTGAGCGGAAGTGTCGCATTCAGATCATACACCTCGGCGTTCCGCGTCAGCGAGTAGACCTCGACTCCCACCTTCCTGCTCTTCTTCTCGGCCGGGAGCGCCACCAGCTTCTCGATATCCTCGGCCAGCTTCGCCAGCGCCGCCGCCGAATCCGCTTCGCTCAACGCTCCCCTGCGCAGGCTGTCGGAGCCGATGGCGGCGCTCCCCGACGCAATGCCGGGGGAATGGGAGGAGAGAAGCGCGATGAGCGCGGCGGCAAGAAGGGCGAGTGATATCGAGAGTGATTTATGCATGCGTTCCGTAGAGCAGTTGTTCGACCGATTCACAGATGACATGTCCCAGAGCGATATGCGACTCCTGGATCCGTTGCGTGTTCGTCGAGGGGACGACGATGGCGACGTCGCACAGATCCTTCAGCGTCCCGCCGTCGCCGCCGAGCAGGCAGATCGACTTCATCCCTTTCCTGCGGGCCTGTTCGACCGCCAGCACCACATTGCGGGATCGTCCGCTGGTGGAGATTCCTATCAGCACATCTCCCTTCGCCCCGAGTCCTTCCACGTTTCGTGCAAAGACGTTTTCGAACCCGATATCGTTCCCGCCCGCGGTCAGATTGGAGCTGTCGGTCGTCAGGGCGATCGCCCCGAGCGCCGGCCTGCTGATCTCGTGGTTGAGCCGGATCATCAGCTCCGTGGCAAGGTGCTGGCTGTCGGCGGCGCTTCCGCCGTTGCCGCAGAGGAGGACCTTCCCTCCGTTACGATATGTCTCGACTACGATATCGACCCCCCGCAGAAGCCCTTCACGGCATGCCTCGACGGTGCGGAGATAGACGTCGGCACCTTCGCGCAGCGACTGTTCGAAGAACTCGGAAACGTTCATGCAGCTATGATGAGAAGACGCGGAACAGGGAGGGATCCCGGTCCGAAGAGGAGATGCGAGTGACTGTGACAGTTGTTGAGACGACAAAGATACGTTCGCGGTTTATTTCTGCCGCGTGATCATGTAGGGAAGGATGATCGTCCGGCTCAGGTTTTTCACGTAGTTACGACGTTCCTCCCCGGAGAGAGCCCGGAAGTTGCGGATCTGCCAGTAGACCTCCCCCGAAAGCCCCGCCAGGAAGAGGGAGAAGAGGATGGAGGCGATATAGGCGATATACTCCTGTTCCTGCATCTGCATCAGCCGCCACACACCTCCCAGTCCGAACAGTCCCACCACGAAGGCGAGCAGGAGCACCGACTCCAGCGTGTCGGCCAGCAGCCGCGACCTGCTCCGCGGGTTCCCCAGCCGTCGACGTTCCCGGAGCTGCGTGAGCTGGAAGTTCATGCAGAAGATGATGATCCCCACACATATCGCAATCCATACATCGTACAGCCCCCGGAACGCCAGCATGAAGAAGAAAAAGATCGTGGCGAGCAGGGTGTACTCGATGCTGCGCTGGATGCGCTTCGTTCTCAGTTCGCTGATCATGCCCGTCTCGCTCTCCATCGGTCCAGGGGATTCGGGTTGGCTGAACGGCGGGCCCCGTGCCGAAGCCCGCCATGTGCTATAAACGAATTGCGCGGGGCCGGAATTGCCCGGCTTCCCGGTCGGGACGCCGTTATCCGGCGGAGAGGGCGAAGCTCCGCAGCAGCGCCAGATTCTCCACGTCGTCGGTCAGATCCTTCCCCTTGGGGGTCTCGATCACCTTCGGCACCTCGACGAACCTGGGGTCGGCCATCAGCATCCGGAATCCGGTCTCGCCGATCTGTCCCTTTCCGATATGCTCATGCCTGTCGACCCGGCTGCCGAACGCGGCCTTGGAGTCGTTCAGATGGAAGAGGACCAGACGGTCCAGTCCGATCAGCGCGTCGAACTCCTCCATCGTCTCCTCGTAGCCCTTCTCGGTCCGTATGTCGTAGCCGGCCGCGAAGATATGGCAGGTGTCGAGGCAGACGGCGACACGATCCTTGTCGTCGACCTGCTCGATGATCGACGCGATCTCCTCGAACCTGTGACCGAGCGTCGTCCCCTGCCCGGCCGTCGTCTCGATCACCGAGACGGTATCGATGTCGGCGGTCATGAGGTGGACACGGTTGATGTTCTCCGCCACCAGCGCCACGGCGCTCTCGCGATCACGGCCGCAGGCGGCGCCCGGATGGAAGTTCAGCAGTCTGATGCCGAGCTGCGCGGCCCGCCTGTGCTCGTCGGCGAAACTCTCGATCGATCTGGCAAGGGTCCCCTCGTCGGGAGAACAGAGGTTGATGAGATACGAATCGTGAATCGCGACGGCGTTGATCGGAGACTCCGCGAGATGCGACAGCCAGCTCCGGATCGCCTCCTCCGTCAGAGGAGGTGCCTGCCAGCGGTTGTTGTTCTTGGAGAAGATCTGGAGTGCCGTGCCGTCGAAGGTTCGAGAGCGAATGATCGCGTTGTGAAGTCCCCCCGCGACCGAGGTGTGAGCGCCGATGTTCATCCCGCTAACTTAGCCCCGTCGGTTCCCCGGATCAAGAGCGCCGAGCCCCGGGTGGAAGAAGGAAGTTTTCTATACTTGCGGTTCGTCATAGGAATGACCGGGCTCGAACGACCCGGACGAGATGCGATATGATCGATATGCCGAACCTGAACGATACGGCTCATGCCGAAACGATAGATCTGGCGATTGAGGGGATGACCTGCGCGAGCTGCGTGGCACGCGTGGAGAAGGCTCTGAAAAAAGTCGAAGGGGTGAGAGAGGTCAACGTGAATCTGGCAACGGGACGCGCGCGTGTGACCGCCTCGAACCAGGTGACCGTCGACGCGCTGCGCGACAGAGTGGATCGCGCCGGGTACGCCGCGACCCTCGTCGAGACCGCAGCTCCTCCGGACCGTGAGGCGGAGCTGCGGGCGTCGCGTCGCCGTTTCCTTGTCGCCGCCCCGCTGGCCGCGATCGTCATGCTCCTCTCGATGGTCCCGATGGCCCTGCACGGCTGGAGGATGTGGGCGATGGAACACGCGGGAGAGATCAACCTGCTCCTCCTTGCCTGCACCACCGTCGTGATGGTCGGGCCCGGCCGCGGCTTCTTCACGATCGCCCTGCGCAACGCCCGGCATCTGACGGCCGATATGAACACGCTGGTCGCGGTGGGGACGGGGGCCGCCTATCTCTACAGCGCCGTCGTCACCCTTGTTCCCGACATGCTTCCCGGCGTATCGGCCCACGAGGTATACTACGACTCGGCCGCCGTCGTGATCGCCCTGGTCCTCCTCGGCAGGTGGCTGGAGGCGCGCGCCCGGTCGGAGACGTCGAGCGCGCTGGCGGGGCTGGCCCGTCTGGTGCCGGCGCAGGCCCATCGTGTTTCGCCGGAGGATCGTACCCGGATCGTCGACGTCGATCCGGAGAAGATCGCGGCGGGAGATTTGTTGATGGTGCGTCCCGGCGAGAACGTGCCGGTCGACGGTGTGATCGTCGAGGGAGGCTCGACGCTGAACGAGTCGATCATGACGGGGGAATCGATTCCGGTGGAACGCTCGACCGGGGATGAGGTGATCGGCGGGACGTCGAACATCACCGGCGCGTTCGTCATGCGGGCGACCGGAGTCGGAGAGAAGACGCTGCTGGCCGGGATCATCCGGATCGTCCAGGAGGCGCAGGGCTCCAAGGCGCCGATCCAGCGGATCGCCGACCGCACGGCCGCGGTGTTCGTGCCGGTTGTGGTGGCGATCGCGCTCGCGACCTTCGCGGGATGGCTGCTGGTCGGTGGGACACTGGAGATCGGGATCATCAACGCGGTCGCCGTGCTGGTGATCGCCTGTCCCTGCGCGATGGGACTTGCTGTCCCCACCGCCGTGATCGTGGGAACGGGAAACGGCGCGGCGCGAGGTATTCTGATCCGGAACGCCGAGGCGCTCGAACGGGCGGGGGAGAGCCGGACCATCGTCTTCGACAAGACCGGCACGCTCACCGAGGGGAATCTCCAGGTCGTCGATACCGCCGTGTTCGACGGGGTCGACGAACGCGAGCTGCTGCGGCTGACGGCCTCGGTGGAGCGATACTCCGAGCACCCGATCGCCGTCGGCATCGTGCGCCATGCCGAGGATCGCGGCATCCCTCTTGCTCCCGTTTCCGATTTCACCTCCACCGCCGGCGTCGGCGTCAGAGGAAAGGTGGAGGGGAAGGAGGTACGGGTGGAACGACCCGACGTCTCGGCGGCGACGCTCTACAGGGCGCCGGCGGGAGCCGGCTCGGTTCATGTGGCGGTGGAGGGGGTGCTCGCCGGAGCGATCGCCGTGGCCGATACGATACGCGGGTCGGCGGCCGCGACGGTGGCGCGGTTGAAGGGGATGGGGTTCGAGGTCGTGATGCTCACCGGCGACGCGCGCGCGACGGCCGAGGGGGTGGCCGCTCGTCTGGAGATCGACCGGGTGATCCCCGAGGTGCGGCCCGACGAGAAGGGGACGGCGATCCGGGCGCTTCAGGGGGAGGGACGGCGGGTCGTCATGGTCGGCGACGGCGTGAACGACGCCCCGGCGCTCGCCCTTGCCGACGTGAGCGTCGCGATGGCGACCGGTTCCGATATAGCGATGTCGGTGGCCGATATTACGCTGCTCGGAGGGGATATCGCCAGGGTTCCGGAGGCGATCGAGCTTTCACGAAGGACGATGAGGATCATCCGTCAGAACCTCTTCTGGGCGTTCGTCTACAACGTGATCGGCATCCCGCTGGCCGCGTTCGGACTCCTCGACCCGATGATCGCCGGGGGGGCGATGGCCCTCAGTTCCGTCAGTGTGGTGACCAATTCGCTCAGATTGCGGGGGAGATAGAAGAGCATGACCTCGAGAATTCAATCGTATTGTGATCGGACTCTCCGCCTGGTGGCGGGTGTCATGTCGGGGACGTCGCTCGACGGGATCGACGTCGCCTTCGTCGAGATCTCGGGCGCGGGGATCGGGCTGACCATGTCGCTCCGTTCGTTCAGCGCCGTTCCGTTCGATGAGGAGATGCGGGGACGGCTCCTGACCGCCTCGGTCGGCGACATCTCGCTTCGCGAGGCGTTCGAACTCGATGCCGATCTGGGCGCCCTCTATGCCGACACGATTGCGGCGGCGGCGGAGCGGGGGGGGATCGACCTTGCGACGCTGGACGCCGTGGGGCTTCACGGTCAGACCGTCTATCATGCTCCCGGCCGCAGGCCGAACGGCGTCACCGTCCAGCTCGGCTCCGCGGCCCTGGTTGCCCGGCGGCTTGGGACGATCGTCGTGAACGATTTCCGGTCGGCAGATGTGGCGGCGGGGGGGCAGGGGGCGCCTCTGGTTCCGTACTGCGACTACCTGCTGCTTCGTCGTCCCGATGCCGCCCGGGTCGCTCTCAATATCGGCGGCATGGCGAACATCACCTGGCTTCCGCGCGACGCCGATCCGGCGGCGCTCGTCGCGTTCGACACCGGTCCCGGCAACGTGCTGATCGATGCGGCGATGCGTGAACTGCACGGCCGCGACTACGATGCGGGGGGGCTTCATGCGTCGCAGGGGAGTCCCGATCCGATACTTCTCGGCGAGCTTCTTTCCGATCCCTACTACAGGCTTCCTCCCCCCAAATCGACCGGACGCGAGCGGTTCGGCGAGGAGACCGGGAGGGTGATCGCCCGGCGCGGTCTGGATGCCGGTCTCTTCCCGGACGACATCATTGCGACCCTCACCTCACTGACCGCCGCGACGATCGCCTCCGGAATCCGCGACCATGCGGCCGGCGCCGAGGCCGTCGATGAAGTGATCGTGGGAGGGGGAGGGGCGCACAACATGGCGATGATGAGGATGCTCGGCGAGGAGCTTCCCGGCAGCGCGATCATCGCCGCCGACGATGTGGGGATTCCCTCGGACGGCAAGGAGGCGATCTGCTTCGCGATCCTTGCGAACGAGGCGCTCAACGAAGTCCCCGCAAACGTGCCGAGCGTGACGGGGGCGGCGCGACCGGTCGTCTGCGGAGCGATCCGGGTTCCGTAGCGCTCGTATCGCACTGCGCTGTTCCTGTCGTTTTCCGATCCTTTTCACCGGCGTTGCCGCGGCCCTCTTCGAACCTACCGAGCCCTCATGTTCGATTTCCTTCTCCGTCTCGATCGGTCTCTCTTCCATTTCCTCAATCACGATCTGGCGAACGGTCTGTTCGACGTCGTGATGCCGGTGATCACGGAGGTAAAGTTCTTCTATCTCCCGTACCTGCTTCTCTTCGCGCTGCTGATATGGAAGGGGAGGCCGTCGGGACCGTGGTGCGTTCTGGCGCTGGTGCTGGCGGTGGCGATGGTCGATCCCTTCTGCAGCCGGATCGTGAAGGAGGAAGTGGCCCGTCTCCGTCCCTGCTGGGAGCTGGCCGACGTCAGGCTGCTGATACCGTGCGGGGCGGGGAAGTCGTTTCCCTCCTCGCACGCGGCGAACAACGCGGCGGCGGCGCTCATCATCGGGTTCTACTTCAGAAGGTTCGCTGCGCTCGCCTGGGGCATTGCGGCCGCCGTGGCGTTCTCGCGGATCTACGTGGGGGTACATTATCCCGGTGATGTGCTCGGGGGAGCGATCATCGGCGCCCTGATCGCCGCGGCCGTTCTCTGGGGAGTGGAATCGATCCGTCGTCTCCTCCGCGCGCGCTCCCGTTCCCGAATCTCACCGGTCGAGCCGGATCACGATACATCGGATCGTGTCGCGATACCCGAACCCGGGCGACCCGATATCGGGGGGTAGAGATGGTGGGGGATGCGTCAATCCTTTCGGGACGGGAAGAAAACGAATGAGCCGGTTTCAGTTCTTAAGAACGTGAACACCGGCTCAGCCTTCCATACTTATCTTGTCCCGATACAGGTCTGCATCCCCCTTCGCGGAAGATGCAGACTGCCCGGCCTGCGATCATCCCATCTCGCCCGCGACATGGGGATTGTTGCTCTCCTCGATCACGTGCTCGGCGTAATGCTTGACGCGCTCGGCCGTCTCGGCGACTCCCTCGCGGACATGCTCGGCCTTGAGCGCCAGATCGTGGCGCATCTGCTCGGCGCGACGGATCATCTCCTTGCGCGTGACGGCCAGGGAGACCTGCGACTGCTTGTTGGCGGCGGCCTCATCGTAGATCTTCTGCGGCGGCGCCTTCAGGTCCCAGACCACGCCGACCCACGACAGGGCGGTAAGGATGTAATGCGATATGTCGATCTCCCACCAGTAGAACCCCTGACGCTCCGAGGCCAGGTAGCGATGGTGGTTGTTGTGCCACCCCTCTCCGAGCGTGATGATCGCCACGAACCAGTTGTTCCTGCTTCCGTCGGTGGTGTTGAACCGGCGGCTTCCGGCCAGATGGGCGATCGAGTTCACGGTGAAGGTGCCGTGGTAGAGGATGCAGGTGCTGACGAAGAAACCCCAGACCATCATCTGTTCGCCGTTCGTCCCCAGACCGGGAGCGCTGCTCTCCAGCCACGCGCCGACTCCGTAGAGGAGCGCTATCGCGGCGAGCAGGACCAGGCCGTGAAGCTTCTCCAGCCAGCGAAGCTCCGGGAACTTCAGCAGGTCGGGGACCAGCTTCGGATCGACCTCCTTGAACTTCTTGGAGAGAATCCAGCCGATGTGCGACCACCAGATCGTCCCGGTGATCGGGGAGTGGATATCTTCGTCCGTGTCGGAATGGCGATGATGAAGACGATGGTGTGCCGACCACCAGAGAGGACCGTTCTGCCCGGCCGAGGTCGCCAGAAGCGCCAGCATGAACTGGAAGACGCGGGACGTCTTGAAACTGCGGTGGGAGAAGTACCTGTGGTATCCCGCCGTCAGCCCGAACATCCGTATCACATACATGAAGATGCAGACGGCGACGGCGATCGGACTGACTCCGACCCATATCGGAAGGATACACGCAAGGTGTACCAGAACGAACCACGAGTTCTGAATAGTGTCCGAGACACTTAGTCTTGTTGTCGACATTCGCGTTATTGGAGTTCCGGCAGACGTGAGAATAAGGGTTGAAGCGCAAATATGCGCTATTTGCAGCAGATAGACTAACCTCATTCTCCCATGGGGCGTTCCGTATCACCTTGTCACGATTCGATCGCGCCGGCGATGGAAGGAATGATGCGTTGAGGGTTGCCCCCTCGGCAGGTTACATCTATGAGGATATGATCCGGAGGCCCGTCAGCCGTGGCGACCTCCCCGCGCGTCGATCGGCAGGCGGTCGACGGCCGATTCCCCATCCATGACGATGTAGCGTTCCCCCAGATTGGCGACGACACAGGCATGATTCGGAACGATACGAAGCCGCTCCCCGATCGCCAGCGAGTTTCCCCCCCGGCGCACGAACCCATGTTCCTCGGAGAGCCGTTCCACGGTGAGCGCCTCCTCATCGCCGCCCCCCGCCCGGACCGCCGTGCCGTATCCGCGAAGGCCGGTTCCGCCGTGCGCCCCCAGGTCGGAGCTGAGAGTCTTGGAACCCGCGTCCACGATATAGTAGTCGTGGTTCATACTGACGATCGTCGTCAGCACGGAGAGGGCGACGTCGTCCGGATCGGAGGCCCCGAGCCCGATCTGCGTGCGGTCGCGGAAAACGTAGTTACCGGGCCGGATCTCCGTCGCCGGGCCGATCGGACCGGCCGTCAGCAGTGTCGGCGTGGAGCCGACCGATATCGCGGGGTCCTCCATCCTCAGCCCGTCGCGCACCCGGCGGAGGATCTCCCCCTCCCGCGCGGCGATCTCCCGGATCTCCTCCGGTCCCGCCGCTCCGTACGCGTTGCCGGCGTGCGAGAGGAGCCCGGTGAACCTCACCACGTTCGACCCGGCGGCGCGGCGCGCCAGCACCGGAAGATGGGGATCATCCTCCCGCAGGCCGCATCGATGCAGGCCGACATCGATCTTCATCATGACCTGAAGTCCCCCGCCGAACCCCCTGGCGGCCGATTCGAGGGCGCTCAGCCCCGTGTCGGAATCGAAGATACAGACAAGCTCCACATGCCGTTCCAGCGCCGCATGCATCAGCTTCCCGATCGTCCGGGGATCGATGAGGGGATAGGCGACGGTGATCGCCGTCGTCCCCGTCTCCAGCATCACGAACGCCTCGTGGACCGTCGCTGCCGTCAGCCCGACCGCGCCGGCGTTCAACTGCATGCGGGCGATCCCCGTGCTCTTGTGGGTCTTGACGTGCGGACGGACCTCGACCCCGGCGGCGTTCGCCGCTTTCTGCATCGACGCGATATTCCGTTCCAGCCGCGCGGCGTCGAGGAGGAGGGCCGGGGTGGGTGTATCGTAGAGTGATGTGCCGGGGCTCATGGGATGGGGGGAGAGCTTCAACTTCCTGGATAACGATATTTCTCGCCGAGCGGGATCTGGGTCACCAGCCTGAAATCTCCGAACCCGCTGTCGTCCACGAAGGTCAGCCGCAGGCTTCGGTTGTAGTAGTGCCATGTCTCCACCGTGCGGCCGTCCCGTCTGAAGGAGTCGGTCGAGATGTTGTCCGGCTGACCGTAGATGACGTAGACGCGCCCCTTGTCGGTAAGCCAGCCCGCCGCGTAGCTCCGGTAGTTGGTGTTGGCGTAGTCGATCCGCCTGTAGTATTCCACCATCGCCTCGTTGGCGGCCGTGCCGGGGGTCGGGTCGAGTCGCTCCCAGTACGATGCGAATTTCTTCCGGCGCTCGGAGTAGTTCTCCACGCTCGTGATGTCGTCGATATCGCTCTGCGCCGCGACATATCTGAGCTCGATAATCTTCTCCTCCAGCTCTCCCTCGGCGATCGGCATGCCGTCGGCGGCCTCGGAGAACCGGACTCCCCGTTCGGTCGTCGCCGCCGCCGCCCCGCCGGAATCCCCTGCCGTGAACCTCAGCTCCAGCGTGTAGACTCCGCGTGCGGGTCCGGTGCCGGGGAGCCTGACCCACTGCTGCGATCTGCCGGCCGGGATCCGCTTCCGGAAGGAGGGACCGGAGAGGGTATCCCCGCGTGCCGAACGATATCTGCTGGTGATCGTGAACTCCTCGGCGGTGGTGCCGTTGTACGCCTCGAAGAAGAGGAAGTACCCCTCCTGCATCTGTGACACGTTGTCGGTGAACATCGGCGTCAGAACGAATCCTGTTCCTTCCTCCCGGATCTTCGCGACCAGCATCGGCCCGCTCACCACAAGGGAGCCGGGCTCGGCCGTCACGGTCCGTACGTCGCGCTTCTGCGTCCCGACCAGATTCGATTTCGTGTCGAGAAGTTCCAGCGATGCGGAGTAGCTCCCCGGCGGCACGGTCACTCGCTGCTGAAGGAAATCGAACGTCGGCGTCCGTCCGACGCTGACATCGTACGATGCCGTCTGGACGGTCCGGGTGAAGGTGGAGTCGTAGCGGAGACGGGAGTTCCCCTCGATCCTGAGCCGCGCGTGGTACTTGGCGGTATATCTGCCGTCGATCCGTTCGAAGGTGAGGGCCGCATAGGGGATCGCCACGTAGACGTCGAGGAGCGCGGAGTCGATGCCGGCGGCCGCGAACGGGACGACATCGACGAAGAGCCTGTCCCGCTCTCCGGACTGCGCCGAGGCGCCCGTGACAAGGGCGACAAGAAGAATCAGTGCGATACGAAGGGACTTCATCATACTATAAGGATCGGAACCGGCCGGAATCCGCCGGTACGGGGGCGGGGGAGCATCCCTCCGCATTCTCGACGAACAGGAGAGGCCGCCCGTGTTTCCCGACCTGCCCGCCCGCATGGCTGCCGGGCATAAAATACACATCAGGGGGAGGGGGAGGAAAGGGGAGATATGGCTGCCGCATGAAATGGAGAAGCCGTCGAGGATAATCCTCGACGGCCTCTTCGCCCGCCTTGGTTGATGGAATGGGTGACGGAACCGACTCAGCCTGATCGTTCTATCACCGGGACCATTGTTCATCGATCGAGCATCTGCCCATCGGAGCGTTCCCGGGTTCTCATGTTCACTCTACTTTCGCCACCTGTCCCGTCTTCGCATCCACCTTCACCTTCTTCACATCACCGGCCGCAGCCGTCGTTATCTCGAACGTATACATCCATTTCTTGTCGCTTGCATCGTATTCCAGTTTCCATGACTGCACGGTGCCGGGGACCTGAGTGAGGGCGGCCGTGCGGGCGACCTTCACGGAGACCAGAGAGTCTCCCTGGACCTGCGGAGCAAAATCGCTGTTCGCGACATCACCCGATGTCTGCTTGATCTCCACAAGCGCGCCCGTCTTCGCGTCGAGCGTGACGTCGTAACGGTTGCTGTCCCGCTCGATATCGATCTGGTAGAACGCCGTGGAGTCGTTCCTGATGTTGAGCTCTATGTCAAGGACCTCCGCGCTGTCGATCATCGACGCTGCGATGACGCGCGCTGAGTCTCGTGGAATGACCTTGATTTCGGTCTGGGTGCTGTCGTCGCCGGGGTTGCCGTTGTCGTCGTCATCGTCGTCGCACTGACAGTCGCAGTGGTAGTGATGACCGTAGCCGTGTCCCTTGCCGTGACGGTAATGTCCACGACCCCGCTTGTTCTTGTGCTTGTCGCCGTGATCATCGTCGTCGCAGTCGCCGTTGTTCTTCAGCTTCCGCTCGCGACCATCCTCGGCGTCGATATAGACGGTGACGTACCTGTTCTCACGGGTGAGAATAATGATGATATATGTGGCGCGATCCTCGACATCCTCAAGATTCACTTCGACCACGTCTCCCTTGAACTGGTCGCGAACCTTTTTCTCCACATCCTTGCATTTGATGTAGTGCTTCTTGATGATGACCGTGCGCGAGTATTTGTAATTATCTATCTCCGAGGTCTCGACGATGTTGCCGTTCTTGCGGTCGACGATAACGACATAGACCTTTCCGTTTTCACGGATGACGACCTCGTAATTGGCGGGGCCGCTGCGGTCGTAATCGAGGTTCACGCCCAGAATTTCGGCGTCGGGATGTTCCTTGACCACCGCGTCGGCGGCCTCTTCGGAGGAGATGGCGCCGCTGCTGTCGGCTGAATTCGTCTTGACGTTCTGGCGTACCGACGCAGCTTCATCGGCGCTCACGGAATCGCTGATCTGAACCGTTCCCGGATATCCGACAGGGTCGACGTCGGAGCTGGGGGGCTCCGTGGAGTTGTCGGCGCAACCGCCGACGAGCGATGCCAGTGTGACGAGGACGGCCGCGAAGACTCCGCCGAATGAGCGGATATTATATATGCGTTTCATCGTTTCTCCGTTATAAGCTCAGGGATTGTTCTTTTTGATTGTTCATGATGCATTCCTTCGGCCTCGTCGTCTGGTCTAACGAAATCGGTTGCGATTTGGTTAGCGGCGGGCCGGGAGCGCATCTGTCGGGATTTTCAATATCGATCTGACGAGGAAGGATATGCCGTTCGGAACGCTGATGTGACCAACATCCCGCGATTTGGATTACTCGACGAACGGAATTTTTTTTCGGAGAGTTCAGCGGTGATTCAGGAGCGAAGAGGCGGGAACGTGCAAGTGGGGCGATCTGTTATTTCTCGTCTGCTCCCGTCGATATTCGGGAGGCTCGATCGGGATCGTCGGAAAAAATTATCGGACGATCATCTGTTGTGTTGCGATATATGAGCCGCTGGTGATGACGTACCTGTACGCCCCCGACGCCAGCAGTCCGGCGGGGAGCCTGACGGTATGTCGTCCCGCCGGCAGGACCATGTCGACCAGCACGCTCCGGAGCGAGCCGAGCGGATCGTACACGGCGATCGTTGTCCGGGCCTCGAACGCGATCTCGAAATCGATCGTCGCTCCTCCGTCGACGGGGTTCGGCACAGTCCCCTTCAGGTTGTAGTCGTAGCCGGTGTAGTCGATCAGTCTGTTCTCAAGTCCACATATCGGATCACGAAGGAAAAATCCCGGGATCTCCACGAACTCGATATAGGGAAGGGGAGAGGAGAGATGAAGGGGAAATCCCGACGTCTCGATATCGACAAGATGCGTGAAGAAACGCATTGCGATAAATCTTCCGTCGGGAAGCCTGCGTTCGTCCAGAACGATCGTGCAGCGGATCGAGTCGCCGTCGACGGAGCTTCGGATGATATGGATGCCGGTCGTTCCCCCGGCCGGAGCAAGTTCCCGCAGGCGGAGCAGCCGGGAGTCGTGGCCGACGGTCAGCTCGACCGTGTCGGGGTCGGCCTCTTCGTCGGGTCGCAGAAGCTCCACATAAGCGATGAACTCCTCTCCCGGAGCCGCATGGTAATCGCGGCGGATCTCGCCGGCGACGGTCGTCCGTTTCCCCCTTCCCTTCAGTCGTGAGAAGAGTGTTCCCGTTTCGGCTCTGAATCGCACAAGCCCGGCATGGTCGCCGGTTTCCAGGGGAAGATATCTGCACGGCACGACAAGCGACCCGCCGGCGCGGATCGTTCTCGGCAGCGCAACGGAGTCGACAGAGAAGGCGTCCCCCGCGTCGTCGAGGATCTCCATCTCCAGCAGCTCCACGTCGGAGCCTCCGCCGTTGAAGAGCGTAATCGTTCCGCCGGTGCTGGTGGAGATCCAGTGTGTTCCGAAATCGTGGTCGCTCGCCTGAAGTATCGCTTCCGTACATATCGAGATCGTGCCGTGGAGGGCCGCGCCGGACATCAGCGTGTCGCCGCCGCTCTCGATGATCAATCGTGCATCGATACTTCCTTCCTTCGCCGGGCCGATCGAGACCGGAATCGCGAGTGTTCCGCCGGGCCCGAGCACGACCGGTAACGACGGGAGGCTCCAGACGATCGTCGGGTCGCTCCGGACCGGCGTCATGCGATCGATCACCGCCTGCGCCGATCCGCTGTTCCGGAGCGCGATCACCGTATCGAGACGTCTCCCCGCGCAGAGTCCGGTAACGTCCAGGCGGAGGAGGGAGAGCTTCGGGGCGCCGGGCGGGGGAGGAGGAGATCCGTTCCCGCGGATCTCCAGAGCGATCGTCCGGCAGTCGGTCACGATCATCAGGCTGTCGCCCGCTCCGAGTCGTTCCTTCTGCACGATCAGCGCCGGATCGAATCGTTCCCCCGGCGCGATCTCCCTCGGCAGAACCCCTGTTCCCTCCGTCCGTACGCCGCCGTTTCCGGATCGGTTGAAGATGCCTCGGATTATGATGCTCTTCGTGCCGCCGTTGGTCAGCGTCAGGGATATCCTCTCCGATATGATGTCATCGAGAACGATCCGGGAAGGCTCGACCGAGAGCGTTCCGGCGGCGTAGGAAAACGGGATGCGCCGTTCCAATCCCGCGGCTGATCCTCGTACGGCAAGAACACCGTACGCGTCGCTTTCGGACGATTCTGGTCGCATCACGGCACGATATCCTGCAACGATCTTTTTCGCCAGGATCGGCCTCACCGTCAGCTCTACGTTGTACGCTCCCGGCTCGAGCGCGATATCGATCTGTTCCTGCCGCCAGGGGGAGCCGGAGGAGGTGATCGTGACGACCGTTGAATCGCACTGCTCGGTGATCTCGACCTTCATCGAATCGGCGCCGTCCGGCGGGGCGGTGATCCCCGAGATCGGGAGGGAATAGGCGTACGAAAGTTCCTCCGAATACTCGGTCGGATGGAGGAGGATCGGAGCCTCCCGTTTCCCTCCCGATGCGGTTGCAGCTCCCTCCCGTTTCCCGGTTCGGAGCGGCCGCACACGCTCGTGTCCGAACGTCCGGCCGTGGAGCGTTGCGGTGAACCGGCCGCCGAGGGAGCGTATGGTGTGGTCTCCTGAAACCACGGTAACGGCCGCGCGGTTGAAGGGTGTGAAGTCGACCCGTCTGCATTTTGAGGTGATGTCGACCTCGTCGAGGAGGATCGACGCGCCGCTGTCGGCGACGATCGAGAGCTCATGCTTCATCGTCGGAACGACCCCGGGCGCATGGAAACGTCCCGCCGTGATCCATCGCCGGTAGGGGTCGAGGAGCGACATGGAGGAGGACCAGCTCCGCACGTCGATGATCGCATCCCCCGGCATCTCCTCAACCAGCGACCCTCTCACAACCACCGTCTGCACCGGCCTGTCGGCGCGGAGAGCAAGCGGGGTCGAGCCCTGCATCGATCGCCACTCGCCGGTTCTGAACTCGACGAACGAGCCGGTCGGGATCGTCCGCGGAGCAAGGATCGACGAGACCGATACCGTGGTCGTGCCCGTGTCGGCGGCGTAGACCCGTATCAGATCCTCGACCCCCACCGAATCCCCGAGCGGCGCGTAGACGAACGTCAGGTCTCCCGGCTCCACCGGAGCGAGCCATTCGACGATCGCGTTATGGATGCTGTTGAAGGTCGGCGTTCTGAGGGGAGGGGGGAGCCCGATGAAATTCGATCTGGTGTTGCCGCTGAGGACGCCGATCGGCTTGTCGGCCGTGATCCGCGTCGCCGAGAGGTCCCCATCTCCCGAGCCGCTCTCGGGCGGTTCCAGCAGGTAGACCTCCCCGGCGTCGAGAGAAATCGTCCGCGGACCGGACGAGGCGAAGGGGCCTCCCCGCACGGTGACCGCCGTGCCGTCCCGATCGGCCAGAAGCAGAAGCTGGGCCGGGGCATGGCGTCCGGTGAATCCCTCCTCCTTCGATGCGCTTCTGAGGGGATCGAGGATCGTGCGCGCGGATAGTCCTGCCGCGATATAGTCGGTCCCCCAGCGTTCCACCGGCAGCGGAGTGAACCCTTCCGAGCCGCCGGGGCCGAAGTACCAGCAGTAGAGGAGAACCGGGCGATCCGATGTGACGGTGTAGACGTTCCGTGAGCTTCCGGCCGGTTCCGTCACGTAGATATTCGGTCGTGCCGGGTCGGACCTGTCGTTCAGCATGACGACCGCCGAAGCCCCCGGCGCCGCCTGCACGCTCCGGCTGAAGCCGGGAGCGGTGATCGAGACGGAGGCGGGCTCATCGGCCATCACCACGATCGCTGCGGCCTCCACCGAACGGACCGATCCTCCGGGGATCAGCGTGTCGGGGAAGGCGATCAGGAACCGCGTGCCGTACCGATGGGACTCTCCACGGGCAAGCGCGCTCCCTCCGAAGAACGGAACGGCCAGAAGAAACAGAGAGAGAACGCCGAGAAGGCAGGTCGGTACCGATCGGTTCAATATCGCTCCGGGAAGGTGGCGGAACTTAACCGCGCCGTCCCTCGGATGCAAGCGATCATGTTCGAACGCGCCGGTCGCTTCGGCATCTCCGGATTATTGTTAAACTTGACAGCCTATGGATAAATTCGTCATCAGAGGGGGGACCCCTCTCAACGGCTCCGTTTCGATCTCCGGCGCCAAGAACGCAACCCTCGAGCTCATGCCGGCGGCGCTTCTCGCCCCCGGCGTCTACACGTTCACCAACACTCCCGACATCCGGGACGTCTGGACGATGTCGCGGCTCCTCTGCTCCATGGGAGCCTACGCGGAGCTGAACAACAACGTGCTCCATCTCGACACGAGCAATCTCACGTCGCAGGAGGCGCCCTACGACTACGTCAAGAAGATGCGGGCGTCGATCCACGTTCTGGGGCCGCTCCTTGCCCGCTACGGCTACGCGAAGGTCTCGCTGCCGGGGGGATGCGCCTGGGGACCGAGGCCGGTCGACTTCCATCTGAAGGGGCTGGAGAGGCTGGGGGCCGAGATAACTATCGAGGGGGGATATATCATCGCGCGGGCGGATCGCCTGAAAGGGGCATCGGTCAGTTTCGATATTCCCTCGGTCGGGGCCACGTTCAACATCATGGCCGCCGCCACCCTGGCGGCCGGGCGCACGACGATCACCAACGCGGCGGTGGAGCCGGAGGTGACCGCCGCCGGACGCCTGCTGCAGAAGATGGGGGCGGAGATCGAGGGGCTCGGGACGTCGACCATTATCGTCGACGGGGTGGAGAACCTGAAGCCGGCCGACGAGGAGACGATCCCCGATCGTATCGAGACGGGAACGCTGCTGACCGCCGTGGCGATGACCGGCGGGAAGGCCACGCTGACCGGCGCGAACCCCTATCATCTGGCCGTCGTTCTGGAGAAACTTGAAAAGGCGGGATGCGAGATCGATATCAGACGTGACGAGATCTCCATCTCCGCTCCCGAGAGGCTCGCCCCGGTCGATGTGAAGACGAACGTCTATCCCGGATTCCCGACCGACATGCAGGCGCAATGGATCGCCCTGATGTCGTGCGCCGACGGGACCAGCAACGTCACCGACACGATCTATCGCGACAGGTTCACGCACGTCCCCGAGCTTGCGCGCCTCGGCTGCGACATTCAGGTGAAGGAGAACCACGCGGTGATCAGGGGGGGATGCAAGCTGACCGGCGCCACCGTGATGAGCACCGACCTGCGCGCCTCCGTCGCGATGGTCCTGGCCGGACTGGTCGCCGACGGGGAGACGGAGGTGCTTCGTATCTACCATCTGGATAGAGGATACGAGTCGATCGAGAAGAAGCTCCGGTCGCTGGGAGCCGATATCAGACGTATCAAGACCGAAGAGATCTGAGCGGGAACGAACCGATGCCGTAATGCTCCCCGAGCCCTTCCGGACATATCTCCCGATGCGACCCGGGGCGTCTTCTCCCCGGGTTCGGGCGTTGCGCGTGATCGTGCCGATCCTCATCCTCTCCCTCTGCGCGGGGATGGAGGGGATCGCCGCGGGATCGGCGGGAGCGTTCCCCGACGACGGTCAATATCGCGATACGTCGACGATCCCTGTCGCCCAGAAGCCTTCGGGAAAGGAGGGATCGACGGCGAAGCGCGGAGCCGGATCTTCGCGGACGACGGGCTCGAAGAAATCTCCGGCGAAGAGCGGATCGACGAAGAAACCGGCGTCCGGCGCCGGGAAGAGTCGTCCGGCTCAGGGGTCGACCGGCGGGAAGAAGAGTACGGGAGCCAAGGGGGGATCGAAGACCGCCTCCGGGTCGAACGGTAAGAGCGGCACGAAAACGGCATCGGGTGCGAAAGCCGGGTCCGGCAGGAGCGGCACGAAGACCGCATCGGCTTCGAAGGGGTCATCAGGATCGAAGAAACCCGCCGGAGGCGGAAGCACCGGGACTGCCGCGCGGACGAAGAGCGTGTCGAAAACCGCATCGAAGACGCCTCCGAAAGGGACAGCTCCGAAAAAGCCCACGGTAACGTCCGTGACGCCGGCAAAGGGAGCGAAGAGCGGGACGAAACCGAGTCCACGGGCAACGTCCGTCACGCCGTCGAAGCCCGCGCCGAAGCCGGTGAAGGAGGAGAACGGTCCTCTCAGGTTCACATGGCCGACCTCCGGAAGAAGGATCGTGCAGGGATACGGCGAGCGGACCAACACGTCGACGCAGACGATCACGATCAACCCCGGCATCGACATCGCGGCGGGACCGGGAGCCGCGGTGAAGGCCGCGGAGCGGGGGCGTGTCTCGATGGTCTCATGGCTTCCCGGCTACGGCACCTTCGTGATTCTGGAGCATCGCGAGGGATACAGGACGGTCTACGCCAATCTGGAGAGCGCCTCGGTATCGCGCGGCGCGTCGATACCGGCCGGCGGCAGGATCGGCACCGTGGGGAAGTCGGAGGGGACGTTCGTTCACTTCCAGATCTGGAACGAACATGACCGGCTCGACCCGGTCACGGTGCTGCCGTGATCGGGATCGCAGGAGAGATAACAGACCATATCATATTATCATACATGGACAACGACGACCTGTTGAACGAGCACGGTTCCGATATCGGAGGAAACGAGGAGCGGAAGGTAGGCTACGTGGCGATCGTGGGAGAGCCGAACGTGGGGAAATCGACCCTCATGAACACCCTTCTGGGGACGAAGCTTTCGATCGTCACGAACAAGCCGCAGACGACCCGGAAGAGCGTGCTCGGGATCGCCACGACCGATACGGCGCAGGTGATCTTTCTCGACACCCCCGGGGTTCTCACCCCTCGCTATCTGCTGCAGGAGAAGATGGCCGGCTACGTCCAGACGGCGGTTCAGGACGCCGACGCGGTTCTGCTGATGCTCGACGTCAACGCCCCCGATCTGGAGAAGCTGACCGAGTCGCCGGTGGGGGATATCGCGAAGCTGAAGAAGCCGATCGTGCTGGTGCTGAACAAGATGGACGTGCTGCTGGAGAAGAAGGCGGCGCTCCCGCTGATCGAGCGGTTCACGGAGATGGGGATCTTCACCGAGATCGTCCCGATCTCCGCGATGTACGCCCAGAACACCGGCGTACTGATCGACGTCCTGGCGAAATACCTGCCGACCGGTCCGATCCTCTACGACCCGGAGATCCTCAGCGAGCAGCCTCAGCGCTTCTTCGTCAGCGAGCTGATCCGCGAGCAGATCCTGCGGCAGTATCAGCAGGAGGTTCCCTATTCGGTGGAAGTGAGCGTGATCCAGTTCGAGGAGAATCCTCCCCCCGAGAAGATCTTCATCAGCGCCGAGATTATCGTGGGGCGAGATTCACAGAAGGGGATCATCATCGGAAAGAAGGGGGAGGCGCTCAAGCGGCTCGGCTCGAAGGCGCGCGTGTCGATCGAGGAGTTTCTTGACCGCCCCGTCTTCCTGGAGCTCTTCGTAAAAGTCCGCGCCGACTGGAGAGAAAGCGAAAGCCGCCTGAGAAGCTTCGGGTATTGACGAAGACGACATCACGCCTTCGTCTTCTCGGTCGGTGGGGGGGCGACGTCCTGGAGTTTGTACTGGAGTCGGTAGAGGGTGGCGTAGATCCCTCCATGCGCCAGCAGCTCCTCGTGCGTCCCCGATTCGCGGAGTTCGCCGTGGTGCATCACCAGGATCCGGTCGGCGTTCTGGATGGTGGAGAGCCGGTGCGCCACGACGATCGACGTGCGTCCCTGCAGCAGCTTCTCGATGGCGCTCTGGATCAGATGCTCGGTCTCCGTGTCGACGCTCGAGGTCGCCTCATCCAGGATCAGGATCTTCGGGTCGTGAGCCAGCGCCCGCGCGAAGGAGAGGAGCTGCTTCTGTCCCACCGACAGCGTCGCGCCCCGTTCCTCGACGCGCGTGTCGTAGCCGTTCGGCAGCGACTCGATGAACCGGGCCACCCCGACCGTCTCCGCCGCCCTCTTCGCATCCTCTCTGGAGATCGCCTCGTTCAGGAGCGTGATATTCTCCAGAATCGTCCCTCTGAAGAGAAAGACATCCTGCATCACCAGACCGATGTCGCGGCGCAGATCGGCCGTGGCGATCGACCGCAGATCCCGGCCGTCCACCGTCACCGATCCCGCGGCGTACTCGTAGTATCGCATCAGAATATTGATGATCGACGTCTTGCCGGCGCCGGTCGCGCCGACGATCGCGATCGTTTCCCCCGGACGGGCGGCGAAGCTCACATCACGGATGATGGTGTGCGCGCCGTCGTAGCTGAAGGTCACATCCTTGAACTCGATCTCTCCACGATCTATCCTGAACGGCTTCGGGTCGGCCGCCTCCGGCGCGTAGGAGGCGGTGTCCATCAGCTCGAAGATCCGTTCCGAGCTCGCCATCGTGTTCTGCAGGATGTTGTATTTCTCCGAGAGATCGCGCACGGGACGGAAGAACATCTCCGTGTACTGGATGAACTGGAAGAGGACGCCGAACGTGATCACCTGCGCCACCGCCGATTCATCCCCGAACCACGACCTGATCATCGTCACGATCCCCGCGTCCGGAAGCGACTCGATCACCGCCTGCCCGCCGAACCAGAGGATCAGCGCCACGGCGAGCGTGGAGAGAAAATCGACCACGGGGAAGAAGACCGCATAGTAGATGACCGAGCGGACCTGCGCGTCGGTGTACGCCCTGTTGATCTCGTCGAACCGTTCGTAGGTGGGGCGCTCCTGCCGGAAGAGCTTCACGGTCAGAATGCCGGTGACATGCTCGTTGAGGAAGGCGTTGATCCGCGAAAGCTGCGTCCGCACCTCGCGATATGTTTTTCTGACGCTCCTCCGGAAGATCGACGTGGCCCAGAGGAGGATGACGAGCGTTGCCAGCGTCACCAGCGCGAGCTTCACCGAGGCGAGAAGCATCATCACGATGATGCCGACGATGATGAAGATGTTCGCCGCCATCATCACGAGCCCGCTGGCGAAGAACTCGTTCAGCACCTCCACGTCGCTCGTCACACGGGTGACCAGGCGGCCGATCGGGTTCGTGTCGTAGAAGCGGAGCGAGAGGCGCTGGAGGTGATCGAACAACTGCATGCGGATCGCATGAATCGTCTCCTGCCCCACATACTGCATCAGGAGCGCCAGGTAGTACTGCATCAATCCCTGAAGGATCAGCAGGGCGAGCATGGCGGCGATGGTCCAGAGGAGGCCGGGCATATCTCCCGGCAGGAGGTAGTCGTCGATGGCGATCTTGGTGATCAGCGGACGGAGCACCATGAAGACGGCGGCGAGGATCGCCATCAGCACCGATCCCACCACATGCCAGGTGTAGGGGCGCAGATAGACCACCAGGCGCTTCATCAGCGTCCGGTCGATCGCCTTTCCCATGACTGCATCGTTATCGGTCGTCTTCGGTCCGGTCGTCTCCTTTGCCTTGGCCATACTCTTGAACGTCCTTTTCAGTCAGAGTCAGAATGATGTTCCCGTCGGCATTACGGGCGGGGAGGGGCGGCAAGAGCCGCCAGGCGTTCCACGGCCCGATCGTATTCCTCAAGCATCCGTTCCACGACCTCGGCGGCGCTCACGATATCGGTCACCAGTCCCGAGCTCTGTCCCGCTTCCAGTTCCCCTTCGTCGGTATCCCCCTCGAAAATACCCCGTCGTTCCCGTTTGACCCCGAGGAGTTCCCGCATCTCCTCCTTCGAGGCTCCGGAGGATTCCATCGCCTGCGCCTGGAGCGCGAACCTGTTCCTGATAAGGCGGACCGGGGTGAGCGATTTCAGCGTGAGGAGGGTGGAGGTGTCGACGGCGTCGACGATCGCCTGTTTGAACCTGGAGTGCGCCGACGACTCCACGGTCGCCGCGAAGCGTGTGCCGACCTGCACGGCCTCCGCCCCCAGCGCCAGCGCCGCCGCCATCCCCCGGCCGTCGGCGATGCCGCCGGCTGCAATAACCGGAATCTTCACGGCGTCAACAATCTGAGGCACCAGGCAGAGCGTGGTGATCTCATCCATCCCGTTATGACCCCCGGCCTCGAATCCCTCGGCGACGACGGCGTCCACCCCGACCGATTCGGCCTTGAGGGCATGCTTCACCGAGGCGACCACATGAACAACGGTTAGGCCGGCCTTCTTAAAAGTGTCGATATGAAGAGCGGGGTTCCCCGCCGAGGTGAAAACGATCCGGACATTCTCGGCCAGGGCCGTCTCGATCAGTCGATCCACATCCCCCCGAATCAGGGGAATGTTTACCCCGAAGGGGTTGTTGGTTTCCTGCCGGCACTCCCGGATATGCTCGGCCAGCAGCTCCGGTTTCATCGAGCCGGCGCCGATCAGACCGAGCGCTCCGGCGTTGGAAACCGTCGAGGCAAGCCGATGACCGCTGCACCAGACCATGCCGGCCTGGATGATCGGATATCGGATGCCGAAGAGATCGGTGATGCGGGTCGTAATTGTTTGACGGGTCACTGATGGGAATTGCAATTGGGAATCGGATGAACCAAATTACGAACCGATGACAATTCCTGCAGGTATTGGAACCTTTCCTCACGATAAACTCGCCGGCGCCGCCCGGTGGAACCGATGGTATGCGATGCGACCTATTGAGACACTTACCGGATTCCTCCTGCTGATATTCGTTCTTCTCGCGACCGGTCCGGCCTCATCCCAGGCCCAGGTCCGCAACCGGGTCGACAACCGCGGAACGCAGTTCCGCCTGGCGTTTCTCCACACCAACGGCTACGATGACAACCCCCGCTTCTTCATCGACGTCTGGTGCGCGAAGGCGACGCGGGGACGTCTGACCTACTGGAGCACCAAGGAGACGGTTCCGATCAATCTCCCGCTCTCCAACACCCCCGTCCGTATCATCCTCGACTCCTCGAAGCTGATTCTGCCGAACCCGAAGGAGGCGGCGGTCAGCAACTATTCCCTCTTTCTGGAGTTCGACGATGAAGTGGTGGTCTACGGCGCCAACACGCAGCGCTGGAGCACGGACGCCTTCGTGGCGCTTCCGGAGGAGGTGCTGGGGACGCACTATCTGATCATGTCGTATCCGAACACGATAGCTCCCGACCCGACCGGTGAGCTCTTCAACAGGTCCGATTTCCCCTCGCAGTTCGCCGTGATCGCCACGCAGGACCAGACCACCATCACCGTCAAGCCGACGGTGAACCTGAGCAACAGATCGAACACCGATCAGTTCAGCGTCCTGCTGAACGCCGGCGATATCTACTTCGCCCAGGCGGACAACAAGGTGGGACTCGATCTGACCGGATCGGAGGTCCGCTCCAACCGTCCCGTGGTCGTCTACGGCAGCCATCAGAGGACCAATATTCCGTTCAACCAGGCGGTGGGACGCGATCACCTGGTGGAACAGCTCCTGCCGGTCGACAGATGGACCAACAGGCCGATCGTCACCCCGCACTATCAGATCCCCAAGACGGTGAACGACGCCAACATCATGCGGGTGATGGCGGCCAACGACAAGACCGATCTCTTCATCGACAGCGCCTTCGTCCGGACGCTGAACGCGCGTGAGTATGTGGAGCTTCCGCTCGACCGCGCGGCGCTCCTGACCGCCAGCGGGCCGATCCAGGTGGCGCAGTACCAGCATTCGACGGTGGACGAGGAGCTGATGCGGCTGGAGAACGACAGCATCGGCGATCCCTTCATGATGCTCGCCTTCGCTCCCGAGCAGTACGATACGGCCTATGCGTTCGAGTCGTACCAGACGAAGGACTTCAAGTACCATTTTCTCAACGTCGTGATCCCGACCGAGCGGATCTCCTCGCTGACTCTCGACGGCAACCCCGTCATCGCCTCGTTCTCACGTATCCCCAAGACCAGCTACAGCTTCGCGCAGCTGCCGGTGCAGCCGGGATTCCATAAGATGAAGGCACGCGCGCCGTTCGGTGTCTACATCTACGGATACGGTCCCTACAACTCGTACGGCGTTCCCGGCGCGGTCGTGTTCGATACGCTCTTCAAGGATCAGAAACCGCCGCTGATAGGGGTGCTCGACACCTGCGGCGGAGTTCTGGGGGCGGCGTACGACGACAGCACCTACGATTTCGGCATGGAGAGCATACGGCTGGTGGAGCGGGGATCGAGCAACGTGAAGCTGGTTCCCTACACCTTCGAGCCGGGGGCCGACTCCGCGAAGTTCAGGATCGATCTGGTCGATCCGTATCAGGACGGGACGGCGGAGATCATCGCCGTCGACACGGCCGGTCTCGACAGTCGCGTCACCTTCCCGGTGAAGGGCTTCACCGTTTCGCTCCAGACCGTCGAACCGCTTCCGGTGACGCTCGACACCCTTGCTTCGTTGAACGGATTGAAGTTCTGTTCGACGATACGGCTCCACAATTACGGCCGGTTCCCCCAGACGATCACCGGGCTCAACCTCTCCGAGACCCGTCCGGGGCTTCTGACGGAAGGGGAGTTCCCGCTGACCCTTGCTCCGGGTGAGTCGCGCGAGGTGAGCGTCTGCTACCAGAGCAGCAACGAGGAGTCGTTCACGGTCGGCATCAGCGTCACCAACGGCTGCCTTATCCGGCCGCTGGCCGATCTGCCGGTGATCAGCGGTCGCGACACGCTCCTGCCGGTCATCACCACGGTGGATGATCCCTGCGCGCAGGATAAGATCTTCGAGATCCGCGAGCTGGGGGCGCGCAACGCCGGCATCAAGTCGATCATCTATCACACGCTTCAGAACGCGGAGCCGATCGAGTCGCCGGCCCCCCCCTCGAAGCAGATGACCCTTACCCTCAGAAGGATCGATCCGCGACAGGATCTGATCTATTCGATCGAGGTGGAGGATCTGGTCGGCAACAGGTTCAGTCTCCGGGATACGATCGGCGGCTTCACTCTGAAGGTGGAGCGGCTCAGCGGCGAGCAGGTCGGACTGCACCTCAGCAACCCGTGGGATTACGAGGAAGTGGTCTACGGCGAGGATATCTGCGATACGGTCGTGATCCAGAACTACGGAACCCGTCCGCTCGATCTGACCCGGATCAGACTTCTCGGCAACATGGAATATTCGATCCCGCCGGCCCAGCTTCCGTTCACCCTCAACCCGGGTGAGGTGAAGCGGCTCGGGGTCTGCTTCCGACCGACGAGCGTCGGCGAGAAGATCGACACCCTTTCGATCGAGTTCGGATGCGCCCAGTTCGTGGAACAGGTGCAGCTCTACTCGATGGTCGACCCGCTGGGGGGCTCGGCGCGCGACAAGTGCGGCAACGCGATCACCTTCCAGGTGGGCGGGTTCGCCAAGCGGAACTTCCTGGAGCCCCCGACCCCGAACCCGGTCGGTTCCGGCACGGCTCTGGTGACCTTCGGTCTCACCGGCGACATGCCGGTGACGATGAGCCTGTTCGACGGCACGGGGAACGAGGTGCGGCGTCTTCTGGATCGTGATCCGATGCCGGCGGGGATAGCGCGGATCGATATGAATGTGGCCGATCTCGACCAGGGGATGTACTATCTCCGGATGTGGACCGCCGACGGCGACGCGGTGACGCAGAAACTCGTCATCAGCCGGTAACAAACGATCCTCATATGGGTAACTCCGGAAGGGAGCCCCACGCAATTCGGCGCATGACCGGTTAGGCTCCCGCAGTTTCCGTTGTCTTCAGGGAAAGTGCGGGAGCGCCCGTTGTGCGGGTGGGCCGTCTCCCGGTTTCCCTTCGTCTTCCGATCCATGCCATCCGAAGGAGGCGCATGCGGCATTTCGACCCTTTACACCGTCGCCGTCACTCTGGAGCCCTGGCGCTTCTCCTGCTCGTTCTCGTTCCCGCCCTTCTGCACGCCCAGGCGCGCGACTCCAAGGGGAAGGAGTTCTGGGTGACCTTCATGGCGAACTCCGGATCGAGCGGGGATCTGGAAACCTCCGATCTCCGCATCTACCTGAGCTGCGACCGACCGACGGTCGCGACCGTTACCTTCCAGGAGAACTCCCAGTCGATCACCGTGCCGCTGCCGGCGCCGAACGTGTCGGTGGAAGTGGACCTGAACGCGGCGTTCGGGAACCGTATCGAACTGGAGAATATCTTCGCGGGACGGACGAACGAGATCACCCGCCGCGCGTTTCAGGTCACCGCCCCCGATGAAGTCACCCTCTACGGCGTCAATATCCGGACGATGAGCGCCGACGCGTTCATGTCGCTTCCGGACGATGTGCTGACCGGCCATTATATCGTGATGGCCTATCCCAACGGGTTCACCAACGGGAATTTCCAGCAGTCGACCTACGATATGCCGTCGGAGTTCGCCGTGATCGCCACGGAGGATGGAACCACGGTGAAGATCACCTCCCCGGCCAACGTGAACGGCCGTCCGGCAAACACTCCGTTTACCATCGCCCTCGACAGCGGCCAGGTCTTCTTCGGCCAGGCGCGTGTGGGGATGGAGCAGGATGTGAGCGGCACCGAGATCGACGCCAACAAGCCGGTGGCGGTCTACGGCGGCTGCAAGCGGACGGCGATCCCGGTGCAGGTGGGGAACTTCCGCGATCATGTGGTGGAGCAGATGCCGGCGCTGGAGTCGTGGGGGAAGGATGCGATCATCGCCCCTCTCTTCGAGATCACTCCCAGATCGACCTACCCGGCGGTCGTCCGTGTGCTGGCGGCCTTCGATCGCACCTCCTGGTCGTTCAACGGCATGCCGCAGGCGCAGCTCAACGCCGCCAAGCCGGTGGAGCTGGTGGTGAACGGTCCGATGTGGATCACCGCCGACGCGCCGATCTGCGTGGCGCAGTACGAGCATTCGGTCGGTCTGTACGACTCGCTCCAGCGGGCCGAACTGGGGGATCCCTTCATGATGCTGATTCCTCCCACGGAGCAGTTCGATTCGGTCTACTCCTTCCAGTGCGTCAGCCATTCGGAGTTCCTGCGGCATTTCGTCAACGTGGTGATCCCGACCTCGGCGATCGCCAGCTTCATGCTGGACGGGAAGGCTCCCACCGCGAACTTCCAGCCGGTTCCCGGGAGCCGGTTCAGCTACGCGCAGATCGAGATGAGCCCCGGCTCCCACTTCGCCCGCTCCGATTCACTCTTCGGGATCTACATCTACGGCTACGGCCGCGCCAACTCCTACGGCTACACCGGCGGGGCGCTCTACCGGACGCTGGTGTCGGACTTCCAGGCGCCCGAGATCAGCCAGTCGGCCGACTGCGGCGATGTGGAGGGGATCGTCTACGACGACCGGATCACCGATACCGGCGTCGATTCGGTCTTCACGACCGACGCCACGACGAACGTCACCGTAACGATCGAACCCTTTACGGCCGGCGCCGACACCGTCAGGTACAGCGGCAGGCTGATCGATCCGTTCAACGACGGCTCGGTCGGCATCCGGGCGATCGACAGCAGCGGCAGGTCGATGAACCGCGTCCTCGCCATCCCCGGCTTCACCCTCAAGTCTCCCGCCTCCCCGAACGGCGATCCGGTTTCGGTCGATACGCTGATATCGTTCAAGGGAGGGGAGTTCTGTCATCCCGTTGAAGTGGAGAATTACGGGAAGTTCGACCAGACGCTCACCGAGGCCGATTTCGGAATCGGGGGGGCGAACGGACTCAGGATCTCGACCCAGCTTCCGCTGAAGATTCCCCCCGGAGGGAGGAGGGTGGTCACGGTCTGCTACGACGGGACCACCGACACGACGGTGACCGTGCGTATCGGCAACGGATGCATCGGTCGTCCCCTGGCGGTCGTGCCGATCGTCAGCAGGGTCGACCTCGATCCGCCGGCGGTCTCCCGCATCACCGAGCCGTGCGCCGGGGAGGTCACCGTGCTTGCCGCGGAGCCGTACAGAATGGCCTCCGGTGTGGCGAAGGTGACGGTCGATCAGGCGGTCAACTGCGACGTCGCGATCACGCCGGCCGGGGAGGCGATGCCGACCGACAGCGCCATGGTGGTCTTCAAAAGGATCAATCCCCGCCGCGACGCATTCTTCTCGCTCCGCCTGCGTGACGCCGTGGGGAACGAGCGGATCATTACCGATACGATCCCCGGCTTCACGCTGGCGATGGTGGGGAAGAGAGGAGACACGATCGGCGCCTACCTGGGGCTCGACTGGACCGGGGATAGCGTCGCCGTCTCCGGGAGCGTCTGCGACAGTCTGGTGCTGGTCAACTACGGGTCGCATCGGCTCCGGTTATCCAATGTCCGTCTGACCGGCGGTGAATCGTTCAGCATCCCGCCGGCCCAGCTCCCGCTCGATCTGGCTCCCGGCGAGCGACGCGCCCTCTCCGTCTGCATCGACGGGAAGGTGACGGGGGAGATGGTCGACACGCTTCTGGCCGAGGGAGAGTGCGGGGTCGTCGATGCCCTCTATCTGAAGACCCCGGTCGGCTGGGTCTACGGAACGGCCACCGACGCCTGCGACAATTCGCTCGGCATCCAGATGCTCGCCTTCTCCAAACGGACCTTCATCTCCACACCGGTCCCGAACCCGGCCGCGGAGAGCGTCGCCTATGTCGATCTGGGACTCGATCGCGATGCGACCGTTTCGCTCGATGTCGTGAGCGGCGTGCAGGGGGAGCTCGTCCGGAGCATTCTTCTGAACATGCCGATGAAGGGAGGACTCAGCAGAGTCCGGTTCGATCTCTCCGGCCTGGAGAGCGGTCTCTACTATGTCAGGTTGATGACCGATTCCGGGTCCCTCCATACAACGAAGCTCCTGGTACGCAAGTAGCGCTCCTCCTCATGATCGGGTCGGGGAAACAGGCGACCATGGAGATGTAAAAATCCGTTTAACTTTTCGGACCCGGAACGTATGTTCACGGCTCGTGGATACCATGACACCTGTCGCACTATGACTACTATCGATGTCCGACATCTCTTCCGGGCCCGCATCAGGCGCTTCCTGCTCTCCCTGCCGGTTCTGGTGACCGTTGTCGCCGTGCTTGCGGCGGCTCCGGAAACGAACGCGCAGGGGGCCGCCGATCCCTTCCATCGCGATTCCAAGGGGAAGAAGTTCTGGGTGGCGTTCATGGCGAACTACGGGTCGGGCGGGGAGGGGGAGACCTCCGACCTGCGGCTCTACGTAAGCTGCGACAAGCCGACGAAGGTGCGGATCACCTACGAGGAGACCGTGCAGATCTTCGACGTCGATGTCGACTTCCCCAACACTCCGGTCGAGATCGACATCAACGCCCTCTACGGCGCGGGCGTCGAGCTGAACATGGGGGATAGAGGAGTCACCAAGAAGACGATCATCGTCGAGGCGGAGGATGACATCACCCTCTACGGCGTCAATATCAGGGCGATGTCGGCAGATGCGTTCCTGGGGCTGCCGGACGATATCCTCACACGCCGATATATCGTCCTCGCCTACCCGAACGCGCTCAACGGCCAGCAGGGGTTCGATAACTACGACATGCCCTCGCAGTTCGCCGTGATCGCCATCGAGAACGGCACCGAGCTGAAGGTGACCCCTTCGGCGTCGGTCAACGGCAGAGGGGATCTTGCCCCCTTCACCGTGGCGCTCGACAGCGGCGAGGTCTTCTTCGCGCAGGCCGATCTCTCCAACCTTCAGGACGTATCGGGAACCGAACTGCTTGCCAGCAAGCCTATCGCCGTCTTCGCGGGGAACAGAAGAACGAGCATTCCGACCCTTGTCGGCAACTTCCGCGATCATCTCGTGGAACAGCTTCCGCCGCTGGAGTCGTGGGGGAAGC
The DNA here is from genome assembly GCA_966250335.1 of uncultured bacterium. Taxonomy (GTDB): domain Bacteria; phylum Bacteroidota; class Ignavibacteria; order OLB7; family OLB7; genus OLB7. Next base: position 73,234 of record CBINGZ010000023.1, read on the forward strand.
AGGCGCTGGTGGCGCCCCTCTTCAACATCACCCCATCCTCGAACTATACGGCGGTCGTCCGGGTTCTCTCCGCCTTCAACGGCACGAACTGGACGCTCGACGGCGTGCCGCAGCCCCCTCTTTCGGCGGCCAGGCCGGTGGAGATTCCGATCCGTCGCGATCCGGTGGTGATCACCGCCGACCAGCCGATCATGGTCGCCCAGTACGAGCATTCGGTCGGTGATGTGACGAGCGCCTCCGAGGGGTACTCGCTCGGCGATCCCTTCATGATGCTGATTCCTCCTCCGGAGCAGTTCGATACATCGTATGCCTTCCAGTGCGTGAATCATCCGGAGTTCCTGCGGCATTTCGTCAACGTGGTGATTCCGAGCGATGCGGTCAACAGCCTGACGATCGACGGCAACCTGATCGCCATCCCCTTCAATCAGATTCCCGGCACCCGCTTCAGCTACGCCCAGATCGAGCTCGACGCCGGTTCGCACCATGCGCGGGCCGATTCCGCGTTCGGTCTCTACTCCTACGGCTACGGCAAGGCGAACTCCTACGGATATCCGGGAGGAACCCTCTTCCGCACGCTGGTCACCGACTTCCAGTCGCCGGAGATCTCTCCGGAGATCGACTGCGACAGGATCAAGGGGGTGGCGTACGACGACCGGATCACCGACAGCGGCATCGATTCCCTCCTCACGACCTCCGGCACGAAGAATGTCGATTTCAAGGCCGAACCGTTCACGTCGGGCGCCGACAGCGTCTTCTTCCAGGCGACCCTGATCGATCCCTACCAGGACGGTTATATCGGGGTCAAGGCGATCGACAGCGGCGGGCGCTCCCTGACCCGCGTGATCAGCCTCCCCGGCTTCACCATGCGCGCCACCGGGATGACCGGGAACGACCCGCTGACGGTCGACACGCTGGTGATCTTCAACGGTCGCCGTTTCTGCACCTCGGTCGATGTCGAGAACTACGGGGCGTTCGAGCGGACGGTCTCCAGGATCACCCTTGGGGAAGGGGCGCTGACGGGACTCAGCATCGGAGCCGATCTGCCGATGGTCCTGAAGCCGGGGGAGCGAAGGAGGGTGCAGATCTGCTACGACGGATATCTTGATACGACCTATATGGCGCAGGTTGTGATCGAAGGGGAATGCGTGGGACGTGAAATCGCCAGGGTGCCGCTGATAAGCCGGATCGACACGACGGGTCCGGCGCTGGGACGTATCGGAGAGCCGTGCATCGGCGACTACACGCTCGGTATTGCCGAACCGCACAACCTTCAGTCCGGCATCGCCTCGATCGAGACGGAGAACCTGGTAAACTGCCAGGCGATCATCAGTCCCGACTCCACCGGCCTCCCCGCTTCCTCGGCGACCGTCGGCTTCCGGAGAATTGATCCCCGGCACGATATGATCTACACGGTGCGGCTCCGCGACGTGGTGGGGAACGAGCGGGTCGTGACCGACACGATCGGCGGGTTCACCCTCGCCGTGACCGGCCTGCTGGGCGATACTCTCGCAATGCGACTGGGACGCGACTGGGTGGGGGACAGCCTTGTGATCACCAGCCGGCGCTGCGACAGCGTCGCCCTGAGCAACTACGGGGCGCGGGCCTTGAGCCTGGCCACGATCAGGATGCGGGGGAACCTCGCCTACAGCATCCCTCCGTCGCAGCTGCCGATCACCCTTGCTCCGGGGGAGGTGAGGAAGCTGGCTGTCTGTGTCGAGGGGCGGATGTCGGGGGATCAGGAGGATACTCTCCTTGTCGACGGCGAGTGCGGGATCAACGAGGAGGTGCTGGTAAAGAATCATGTGGGATGGATCTCCGGCACCGGGAGCGACATCTGCAACAATGCCCTCAGCATTCAGATGTTCGCAGCCTCCAAGCGGACGTTCATGACCACGCCGGTTCCCAACCCGGTCAGCGATGTCGTCGCCTATGTCGATGTCGGGCTGACGAGAGCGGAGGCGATACGTCTCGATGTGATGGATCTCGACGGGAACGTCGCTCTGCCGATTCTGAGCGGGGTGCAGATGGGGGCGGGGATCAGCAGGATCACATTCGACATCTCCACGGTCCCGAACGGCGCCTATTTCTGCCGCATGGTGACGGCGGGGGGGGAGGTTCGCGTAGAGAAGGTCGTGGTCAACAGATAACCTTTCTTCTCTCTCTTCTCTTGACTCTGTGCTCTCTGTGGCTCCCTGTTATTTTTTCTTAAGAGAAATAAACAGGGAGTCACAGAGGACACAGAGTTAGGAAAGAAGAGAGAGGCAGATCCATCACGCCGTATCACTACCGGCCTTCAGCTTCATCCGCATTCCCCTCCTCGGTCGAACGTTGCGTATGCGGCCGCCCCGCGTCATTGGGGCGGCGGCACGGCGCTGCCCCGGTCCGACTCATCTCAAGCGATCTCTCGGTATGTCTTCAATTGCGATATTCTTCCGTTCGATTCCTGTTCTGCTCGCTCTCTGCATCACCCTCTCCCCGGCGCATTCCCAGCCGAAGAACATGGTCATTCCCGATATTCACTACGACTATCCCAGGTGGATGATCCCGGTAGGAAAGAATATCTCGAGCAGCTCCTTCTGGCCCGGAGGGAGCGCCACGGATGCGGAAGGGAACACCTACTTCGCGGCCAGGTTCAGCGGGGCGTTCGAGATCTCCGGCAGACAGCACAGTGCCAGATCCCAGCAGTTGCTGATGGTGCGTGTCGATTCGAACGGCGCGATGCGCTGGTCGCGGACCGGGGAGGGATTCACCGGATCGACCGCCTCGGCCGTGGCGGTCGACGATTCAGGCAACGCCTATTTCGCGGGAGAGGTATGGGGCCGGAAGGGGGCGCTGGAGTCGACCGACTCGCTCGTGCCGTTCACCGCCGCTGTCGACGGTCCGCGGACGTTTCTCGCCAAGTACCATCCCGACGGGACCCTCCTCTGGGTCGTGGAGTATCTCAAGGAGGAGGGGTTCGAACCGTCGGGGATGACGGTCGGACGGGACGGCGACATCTATGTGGCCGGACGCGCACGGCTGCACAACCCGCGCGACCGCTCCGCCGGCAATTATGCGGGCCTCCTTGTCCGGTTCGACAGGAGCGGAAAGCAGAAATGGGAGTATCTGGTCGACGGGCCGGGAAGTGAATCGTGCGGCGATGTGACGACCGACGGCAAGGGGAACTGCTACCTGGCGGGCAGCTACAACGATTCGGCCCGCATCGGAGAGAAGCTTCTCAGAACGGGGATCAACGCGTCGGGATTCGTGGTCCGGTTCAACAGCAGGGGAAAGCCCGACTGGCATGTGACCCTCAACAGCAGCAACTCCGGTCTCGACGAAGGATCGTATGCCCTGCGGATACGCGCCGACCGGGAGAACAACATCTATCTGCTCGGGCTCTGCGGTCCCCGCATGACCGTCTCCGGACAGAAGGAGTTTCACGACACGATATTCGGGCGAAGCGTTCGCTCCCTCTTTCTCATGCGTATGCTCAACACCGGCGCCGTGAAATGGGCCGTGGTGGCGCATGGTCGCTCCACGGTCTACGCCGAGGGACTGGAACTGGACAGGCGGGGGAATATCTACATCTGCGGCCAGGGGTACGGCGGCGCCTTCAAGTCGACCGACGGCAACGAAAAGGTTCAGGAAGCCGAGGGGGGAACCGAGCCCTTCTTCGCCCGATACGATCCGGAAGGAGGGATCACCCTGCTCGGGTACGCTCTCGGCCGCGGCACCGACTATGCCGACGGGATCGGGCTGGATAGAAACGGCAATCTCTATATCACCGGCATCTCCGGCAGCGGATCGCTCCGCCTTGGGGACAGCACCTTCGTGAACCGCTACACCACTCTCTTCACGGCGCGGATCGATGCGGCGGCGATGGGGAAGAACTTCATCCCGACGGCCGTTGCCAGGGAGGTTCCGCCGGAAGATCCCGTCAACCGTTCGACCTGTCAGTGCAGCGAGTCGAGCAGCCGCCCGATACAGTTCGCCCCGATGCTTTCCGGCCTTGCCGACAACAGCGACTTCGAGAAGGCCTCAGGGTTCAGGCGGGTCGGCGTCGATTCGGCATTCGATGCGACATTTTTCATGGACCTGCAGAACCAGTCGCATAGAAGCGGCCGGTTCTTCGGCATGACCCTGATCGCCTACCGGTCGCTCCGGCTGCAGCCGGTCGGGGGAGGGCCGATCCTCAATCTCACCCCCTGTCTCCCGGAAAAGAGGGCGTTCGCCGAAGTCCCGGTCCGGGCGACGGTCGAGCAGGAGATCGTCCGGTACGGCGTGGGGATCGACGAGGAGTCGTTCGACAGGAGAGCAAGATCCTACTACGATCTTATGAGCGCGGTCGCGGGGAAGAGACATGAGGAGTTTCTCGCCGACGCCATGAGAGTGCTTGGCGACAGGCTCTCACGACGCGATCTGCTCGGGGAACTGCGGGCCGACTACGACCTCGACGTGCGGGTCGACGACTCGCTCTCCGATATGAAAGCCGCCGCCGCAATCGTTGAAGCCCTCGATGAGAAGGACCTGTCGGTATACGATGTTGTCTACGATATCTACCTGAAAAAGCATATCGAGGATGGAGACGGCATGCTCGACTCTGCCGGCAGCGAGCGACTGGAAACGCTCTTTACCGACATCTTCAGTCTGGGCGGTGTCGACAGGATCGACAGAATGATCAGGAACAGCTACCATGTGGAGATCGACGTCCCGCGCGTTTCGGTGGAGTTCGATACCTCCCATGTCCGCCGGTGGGATCCGGCCGCGAGGGCTCCGTTCCTGGACAGCATGGGGCGCCGGGAGGGGGGAAGATTTCTCGTCGACGTCAAGAGCCTCACCTTCAGGTCAGAAGGAGGATTGCAGCTGAAACGGACGGGGGGGATCTGCGTCCCCCCGATCGAACTGACCGGCACCGGAATCGTCCTTACCCCCGGACGTATCGTGATCGATCTCGATCCGAACAACGATCCCCCCGAGCTCGGCGAAGCTGCCGAGGAGACCCGCGGCGACATCGAGCAAAGAGAGTACGATTACTTCGCCTGGGCGCCGATGGACCTTGAACCGTTCGTCGGCGTGGGAGTCATGACCGCGGACGTGATGCTGACGGTGAACGGCAAGCGGCTGAGCGGATCGGCACGCGATATAGGAATCCGGGAGAAGAAGGCGTTCGGCGTGATCACGATCCCCGGAGAGGCGAATAACGACACCTTCACCGCGAACGGACCCGACGGACCGGTCACGATCAACATCGATACGCTCCGGAAGCAGCTGCACGCGAACGGCGTGGACAATGCGGTGCTGGTCGACGACGTGCTCACCATCTACTTCGCGATCCGTCGCTGAGGAGTGAAGAGGCGGGTTCCGTTGCAGATCTCTGTTTGCTAGATTTGCGCCCCAGGGTCTCACTTCGTTCCCGATCTACTCCAGCCAATCACCGATGGACGTTCACTCTCATGTGACGGAAAGAATCGACGCGCTCCTTGCCGGGTTCCGGCGTGTTCAGTTCAGCAACGCCGTAGAGGCGCTGAGAATCTCGGAGGAAGTGCTGACGCTTGCTCTGTCGGCCGGCGATCGCTCCCGCCTTATCCGTGCCTATAACTGCCGAAGTCAGGCGCTGAACGTCAACGATCGTTATCCTGCCGCACTCGAAATGCTCGAGAAGGGACGGGCCATATGCGACGAACATGAGGATCCCGCCGAGATGGCGAGGCTCCTGATCACCGAGGCGGCGGTGCGTCGGAAGCAGGGGGCGCATCGGGAAGTGTTCGATCTGATGGCGATGGCCGTCGATCTGGCTGAGAGGGCCGGAGAGGAGTTGCTGACGGCAACGGCGCTCCGTGGGATCGGAGCCAGCTACGGAGCCCTCGGCAAATATGCGCTTCACTCGGAATACATGTTCCGTGCCCTTGAGATCTGGGAGCGCGTCGACCCCAGCCAGGCCGGCGCTGCCCTTCATGGCATAGGAACCATGTTCGATATGCTGAAGCAGTGGGACAAGGCGCACGAATATTTTGCCCGTGCGCTCAAGGCTGCCCGCGAGACGGAGGACAGGAGGGGAGAGGCGATGACTCTTGGCGGGATCGGTCTGATTCATGAGAGGAAGGAGGAATTCGACGTCGCGCTGCACTATTACCAGGAAGGGCTTCGTATCGCGCGTGAAGGTTCGTTCAGGCACACGGAGATCTATCAGCTTGTGGCGGTCGGCCGCATACTGGAAGATGTGGGGAGGCGTGCCGAGGCGATGGAGCATGTGCAGGAAGGGCTTCGTATCGCGCGCGAGACGGGGGCCGCGGATTGGGAATTCGCCATCATACGGCTGATCGCATGGGTCTACATCGACGAGGGGCGATATCAGGAGGCTATCGATATCACGCTTTCGGGCCGGGAACGCTTCGGGTCGTTCAACGACGACTTCTTCACATTGCGGTTCCACAGGATCATGGCGGCCGCGTATGAAAAGGGGGGCGATCTCCCCCTTGCCGTCGAGCATCTCAAGAGCATCATCAAGTACCATGAAGGGAACGTTGCGCTTGAGCTGCCGAAGACCCTGCTCCTCCTCGAGGAACGGATGGGATTGAAGGCCGTCGAGCGCGAACGCGACACCTTGCGCGAACAGCAGGCCGTACTGGAGCATGAACTCAAATACAAGAACCGCGACCTTTCGACCATGTCGCTCATGCTCCGCCAGCGGGAGGAGGCGCTGGCGATCCTGCGGCAGCAGATAGGCCGTGCCTCCGCCGACAACGCATCGGTAGACGATGCTCTTGCCCAGGAGCCGACCGAAGTTGAACCCCCTGCGATGGCCGACCAGCTCTGGACCGATTTCGGCCGTCAGATCGATACCATCCATGCCGATTTCATCCATCTCCTCGTCAACCGCTACCCGAGACTGACCCCCACCGATCTGAAGATCTGTTCGTTGTTGAAGCTCAATCTCACCACCAAGGAGATCGCCCGCCTGATGGGGCTTGCTCCGAAGAGCGTCGAGATATATCGTACTCGTATCCGCAAGAGGCTGGGACTGAGGGGAGAAGACAACCTTCGGGCGGTCCTTGAATCGTTCTGAGCCTCTTCGGTGCGGGCTACCCCCATAGTGATAATGTAGTGTAGGAACGCGCTCCCCGGTCGGATAGCTTTCGGCGTCCCCAGTAGATCCCCGAAACATATCCGATGAGGGTATCCATGAAGTCTTGCTTCCTCCCCCCGTCCCTCTCATCAGTTGTTTCCCTTGTTGCCGTCGCAACGTTTCTGCTCTGGGCGGGCGCCCCCGCCGATGCGCAGGAGAGGAAACAGTCCGACCTTCACGATCATTTCCTCTGCGGCGAACTTCCGCGCGGTTCCGGACTCCGGTCGGGCGAGCGCGGCATGGTCGACAGATTCAACAACCCCTGGCGTCCCGAGCCCTGGCTGACCGGCAAGCGCTCCGGACCCCGCCGGCAGTCGGCGACCTGCGGCGGTTTCAGGATCGATTTCGAGGATGAGATCCTCGGCAACGGCGTCGGCTTCGACGATCGAACGCCGGTGAACCATCCGGTGCTCGGCGCCGTGACCCTCGGCGCCGTGCGTCGCGGCACGATATGCAGGATGTTCGAGTATCTCGGCGGCGTTCTGGAGATGAAGGGGTCGCCCGATGTGATCGTCCGCGCCTCGCAGACCGACGGCGGCGGATTTCTCGCGGCCGCTTCCCCCTTCTTCCGGAGCGGCAGCCCCGAAGGGTTCACCGGCGGGACCGTATTCGATCATATCACGACAGGTTCCGATCCCACCCCCGGTCCCGGCGAATACGACGCCATGATCATCTTCGATTTCGGTCCCTGGGGAATGGGAATATCGATCAACTCCGACTGGACGCAGGATCCGGGCTCCGCCGTCGATCTCTTCTCCGTGGCGCTGCATGAGGCCACCCACACGCTCGGATTCCTCTCGCTCATCCGTCCCGACGGAACAAGCGGGATCGGCGGCTGGTACTCCACGTTCGACGCGCGGCTGCGGAACGGGGCCGGTAACCCGCTGGTCGATCCCTCGCAGGGGAAGTTCATCGGGTCGCCCGGCGATCTCACCTCCAACGGCATCCTCTTCCAGGGAAAACGGTGCGGGAACTCCGACCCTGTTTATTCCCCCGCGGCGTTCGCGCCGGGGAGCAGTCTTAGTCACTTCGATTCATATCGTTCGTCGATCCGTTATGTCATGCGCTACGCCACCTCGGGCGGAAGCGACAGGGAGCTGACCAGGGATGAACTCCGCGCCCTCTGCGATATCGGATACTCGATGGTCGGCGGGGCGTGCGGGAAATGCCTGCCGGTGGGGAACGACGACACCGCCTCGACCTTCAGCGGCGTCGAGGTCACGGTCGACGTCCTTGCCAATGATACCGACCCGGACGGCGGCGGACTCCGGATCGATCCGGGGACCCTGAGCCTGACGACGGGACGCGGCGCCGTGGCGATCGTTAACAACACGATCTCGTTCACCCCGGACGCGGACTACACCGGCCATGCCTATATCCGCTATCATCCGGTCTCCGCCTCCGGAGTCGGCGGAACGACGACGCTCCGGGTCTGGGTGCGCCGTACATCGACGCCCGGTACCGGTCTCGACTCCGGTCTTGTCGTCTGGCTGAGCTTCGACGATTCGACGGCGCAGGACAACAGCGGCAACGGCCATCACGGCGAGCCGTACGGCGGGCCGGTCGCGACGCCGGGAGTGTGCGGTTCGGCGATGTCGTTCGACGGGGTCGACGATTATATCATCGTTCCCCGATCCCCTCTGCTGCTCGGCCTGAAAAGGATGACCCTCTCGTACTGGATACGCTTCTACAACAACGGATTCGGCCGGAATGCCACGGGGAACACGATCGGGAACGGCTCGGACGATCGCCCCGGAGTGAAGGGATTCTACACCTATTCATCGAAGAGCGAGATATCTCACTTCCTGGGACGCCAGCCGAACGCCAGGGGAATCAGGATGTACTACGATGCAACGGTCCCGCTTCAGGATCAGGAGTTCACCTTCGTTACCTTCACCGTCTCCGACGACACCCTCAAGGTCTTCAGGAACGGATGTCTGGTGGAGGCGATCTCCCGCGACGGATGGCCGATCGCCAGGGACTGGGACTGGTATATCGCATGGTCCGGAGATTTTGCGGGGGACGGCGGTTACCTGAAGGGACATATGGATGAGATCAGAATCCATGACAGGGCTCTATCGGACGACGAGATTCTCCAGCTCTACGAGAAATGCGGCGGGAGGGTCGCTCTGGCCTCCGAGCCGCCGTACGTCGATTTCGGTGTGCTGGAATGCCCGCGAACCGATACGACGGTCGGGGTAACGATCAGAAATATCGCAAAGGATACCTTGAACGCCTTGCCGACGCTTCGCTCCGGGAAAGCCTTCAGCGTGGTCGGCGGCGGGCCGGTCGATCTGGCGGCGGGGGAGACCGCCCGGACGATCGTGAGATTCAATCCCCCCGCGCCGGGCTATTATTCGGACACGCTGGTGATCGCCGGCGACTGCAGCAGATTGCTCTACGTGCCGGTCTTCGGGATGCGGGATTCCTGCGCCGAATCGCCCCACGGGCGCACCGACCTGATGATCTCCAAGACGGTCGACGACAGCATCCCGTACCTGCGCCAGCAGATCGTCTACGGCGTGACCGTCACCAACGTCGGCCCGAACCCTTCTCCGGTCGAGGCGCGCGACGTGGTGCCGGCCGGGCTGACCGTGGTCGGGTTCACCCTCTCCGATCCGACGGCGAGCTTCGATCCGGTCACCGGCATCGTGAAGGCGCCGATGCTGGCGGTCGGAGCGTTCGTCAGGCTCGATCTGACCTGCTCGATCGATCGTACGGCACCCGACACGATCCTCAACTGCGCCGAGGTGATTCATTCCGGGGAACGTGATCTCGATTTCACCAACGACCGCGCCTGCGTTCCAATCGTGGTGCGACGCTATCTCGATGCCGACGATCTCGATATCGGATCGGTGCCGTGGTGTCTCGACTCGGCCGGATATGTCGTTATGCGAAATGCATCGAAGGATACCGTCCAGGTGGTGGAGATCATCCCCTCCGCCGGAAGCTCCTTCAGGGTCGGGATTCCCGATCTGCCGCGTCTGGTCGTTCCCTCCGACACGATGCGCATCCCGGTCCTCTTCGCGCCGACCGCGGAGGGACCGGCGGAGGGGAGCGTGAACATCGTTGCGCTCCGTCTCCCGTCGGGACTTCCCGACACCGTCGAGGCGATACTGAGAGGGAATGGAGTGGTCGTGCAGGCGACGGCGAAGATCGACTCGCAGTACGTCCCTCTTCAGGGAACGGTTCGTGTTCCGATCCGTCTTCTCACGCCGATCGACGGGGCGGAGATCTTCAGGCTCCGGATCACTCTTCTCTACGACAGCACATCGCTCTTCCTGCTCAACGGAAACTCCTGGGAGAATATGACCAGGGGAACGCTGCTGGAGGGATGGAGGCTGATCTCGAAGGAGCATCGCCCCGGAAGGCTGGTCCTGAACGTCGCCGTGAACAGGGACGGGGAGTATCTGCGCGGAACCGGGACGCTCCTCGATCCGGCGTTCCAGGCGCTTCTGAGCGCGCATGTTCAGACGGAGGTGTCGGTGTTGCTGGAGACTCCCGGCCGCGACTGCGCCCGGCTTCTCGGCGAGCCGGGAACGGTGCTGACCGATTCGATCTGCGGCCTGAACCTGCGGCTGATCGAGGCGACCTCGGCGATCACGAAGCTCGCGCTGCGACCTGTTCAGCCGAACCCCTTCAGCGGTTCCGCGGAGATCCGGTTCCAGACGCCGATCGACGGGGCCGTGCGCCTGGAGCTGTTCGACGTGGCCGGGAACATTGCCGGTGTGCTGGTGAACGGGTATCTCCCGGCAGGGGAGCATGCCGTGACGTGGGACGCCTCGGCCCATGCCTCCGGGATCTACGAATGCCGGCT
>CBINGZ010000024.1:0-79897 GCA_966250335.1 uncultured bacterium
CTCCGGCAGCTGCTGGCTCGCCAATTTCTGCCAGAACTTCCACGCACCTACTTAGCTCGACTTTGTCCATTGCGGGAAGGTTGGAAAACAGCGGCAGGCGCCATAAGCTTGCGACGTCACTGCAAGATGAGGTCTGCCATGCTCACACTGCCTGCCGACTGTTCGTCGGCAATTCTACGGTTCAGCTCCCTGTTTTCAAAACGCGTCTGGAGCCATGCACACACGCTTCTGCTCGGAGCGATCCTCGCACCCGCCCAGCGAACCGTCACCGCCGCTCTCCGTGTCATGGGCTTGGACGCCGAACGGCGCTTCGCCAATTTCCATCGCGTCCTGAACCGAGCCATCTGGTCGCCGCTAGACGCAGCACGCCTGCTCCTGGCTCAGGTGGTTGATCGCTTCGTCCCTGATGGCACACTGCTGCTGGTCCTTGACGATACGCTGGAGCGTCGACGAGGCTCATCCATTCGTGCCAAGGGCATCTATCGCGATCCGGTCCGGAGTTCCCACTCGCATTTCGTCAAGGCCAGTGGATTGCGCTGGCTGTGCGTGACGGTCATTGTTCAGATGCCATCTGCTGCGCGTCGATGGGCGCTTCCCGTGTTGACGATGCTTGCGCCATCTGAACGCTCTACTACCCAGCAGGGTCGTCGCCATAAGAAGCTCACCGACTGGGCGCGTGGAGCGCTTCTTCAACTTCGGAGATGGCTGCCGGATCGTTCCATCGTTTGCGTGGCCGATAGCAGCTATGCGGCGCTGGAGTTTCTTGACGGTGTTCGTCGAGACGTGACAATGATCACTCGTCTACGCCTGGATGCCGCGCTGTTTGCAACAGCACCTACCTACCAGGGCCTCGGCCGTCCACGCCTGAAGGGAGCAGCACGACCGAAGCTTGCAACACTGGTTGAGAACCGACGTCGAGGCTGGCAATCGATTGAGTTGAAACGGTGGTATCAGCAGAATAATCGTTGCGTCGAGGTGCTCAGCAGCACGGCGGTCTGGTACCATAGCGGGAAGCCAGTTGTACCGATCCGCTGGGTTCTGGTGCGAGATCCTCAGGGGGCGTTTCCGGCGCAGGCATTTCTGTCGACAGACCTGGCGTTGAGCGCACAAGCGATCCTGGAGTTCTATGTGGATCGCTGGCAGATCGAAGTCACCTTCGAGGAAGCACGTCAGCACTTGGGCCTGGAGAGCCAGCGGCAGTGGTCCGATCGCGCCATTGCCCGAACGACACCGATTCTGTTTGGGCTCTATACGCTGGTTGCAGAGATTGCTTCGGATCTGCATGAGAGCCATGGTATCAGCACACGCTGTTCAGCATGGTATGTCAAAGAGCATATGACATTTTCCGACGCATTAGCTGCGGTTCGATTGACGTTGTGGCGCAGGTTGAGTTCTCAGATGTCGTGTCCGGAGACCGACATGGAAAAAGTCCCACGCATTATCTATGAACGCTTACTCCACACGCTTTCCTATGGGTCATAATGGACAAAGTTGAGCTAAGATAGGGTATGAAAACTAAAATTATCAGATCACCATGGTCCAGACGGTTTCTTGCAATCGTCGTTGTAATGCTATGTGCCTCGCTGTATCAAGCCGATGCACAATTGTCATGGAAGAGTCTTCCATCAGGGGTGCAGTATCAGGTGAATGATATAGTATTCGTATCTGAGAGTCTGGCCTACATTGCAGCAGACGATGGTGTCGTGTTGAAATCGATGGACGCAGGCGCAACATGGAAGAAAATTATTCTGCCATGGGACTTCGATCTGAGAACTATTGAGTTTTTCAATGACACTGTCGGATTCGCTTCTCCTGGAGGGGTTATCCTCGCGACCAGGAATGGAGGAGAGTCATGGGATAGTATCTATGTGCCCCAAGGAGATCTTGCCGTCACATATGAATGTGATATGATCGACTCGACATGTGTGGCTTGCGCAGGCGGACGGTGGCAAGGGATTCAGGTAAAGCTTGGCACCGTCCTTATGTCCCATGATCAGGGTAGGACATGGGAGGATCGTTCCAGTGGTATCGGTGATGTCATCTATGGTATAGATTTTGTCTCACGTGAGATCGGAGTTGCCGTCAGTGCACGAGGCAGCGTCTATCGTACGGAGGATGCCGGGATCAACTGGACGTTGATCGATTCGACGGAATCGATCAGATATGAAGACGTCGACTTCTTCGACTCTCGGAGAGGGATGATCGTCGGGACAGGGGGCAATGTCCGTGTTACCGAGGATAGCGGGAAGACCTGGATGGATCGCGACATACCGGGTGGAGACTGGTTGAACTCAGTCGACTTTGACGATAAATCCGGCGTCCGTGTCGTCACGGCATCAGGATGGATTTATTATTCATCCGATTTCGGGATGAACTGGACGCCGGAATATGTCGCTCAGAGCCATTGGCTCCTTGAGATCGAACATGGGCCTGACGGTGTCTGTATAGCTACAGGCCGCAACGGGTTGTTGTTGAGAGGAATATTGACATCCGGGGTTGATGATGATCGTCGTGATCATGAAACGACTCCGGATGTTTCCCTTCATTTCCTTCATCATGAGCCGGTGCTGGTATTCAATCAGCCGATGAATACCGAAGTCTCCCTCCGTATCTATAGCATTGATGGTGAAGCGATCGATAATCTCTTGCTGACCATCAAAGGGCCTCGGTGGATGTTCCCGTTAGGATCATACCTCCCGTCGTCGGGTAACTATATCCTTGAAGCTATTGTTGATCGACGATCGCAACGACAATTTCTTCTGCCATTCTACCGATAAGGCGTTGAAAGTCATTCGCAGTAGAAGCAGCTCGTAAACGTTCCTGCGTCGAGACTATCCCTACATAGAGAGCAATTGATGATCCCGGTAAAGGAGGGGCCGGTGCATCTGACCCATTATCACCGACGGCGTGAGGCAAAACCGGAGATCTTCGAGTACATCGAAGTCTTCTATAATCCGAAGCGGCTGCACTCGACGATCGGCTACATGGCGCTGATGGAAGAGTCACCGCGAGCACGCAGCTGGCACTCCATACGATGGGATTGAAGTTCACAGCTGGAGCCGTCAGTAAGCGCACATGGAAAGAGGTGATGGGAACCCCCGGCCGAGCTGATGTGGTCATACAAGAAGATTCCTCGCAGGAAATGAGTATCTCTGAACACTTCAAACGGCCTCTCCCGCTGGCAGTATTGATAGTGCTGCCTCTATTCGGAAGCTGTACGTCTGATGACACCACGGATGTACCTGAATTCGGCCGTGCCGCTATGTCCACGCATAACCTGGGCATTACTCTGGATAAGATCGAAGCCGCACTGAAATCTGTTGTTCAGGAGTTCGAGATCAGGCAAGTAGGGCGGATCGGCGACAGCATCATGTATGCCGGACTGTTCGATCGAACGGATCTGAGCCTCGCCCTGCTGACGGACGATCGCGATAGTATCTTCCGATGTGTTCTCTACGTCGGCTATTCTCACCCGAAGCATTGGGATGTTGTCGATAATGTGGTCGCGTCGATCGAGCCCGCATATAGCGGTGCGGTCCTTTGCGCGGTCTTCAAAGCCGGAAATGTCTGGGATCGTCGGGAGGGCAACCATCGCGTCATCATCGCCAGGGATTCGACCGGATATCTGGTGCGGGCGGAGATGCAGCCTGATAGCATCGTTATTCCCGGTGTCGCTCCGTCGATCTATGAAACGCATTGTCTGACGAATCCAATGTCCGTGGATTCACATGGAACTGTTCGTTGACAGTTGCACGTGCAGGTTTGCGCACCAACAGGCTGATCCGTACCTACCATGTATTCTATGTACCATAATGATTCATCGAATCTGCCAACAGTGAAGTTCGTTGAGAACGGACAATCGCTCCTCGTGAATGGTAGCTTCCTTCTCATCGTTCCGGAGGGATTTGAAACGGAAGAGCAGCTGTTCGACTGGTATAGTGCTTCCGGGCAATTCCCCGATTACTTCGGGCACAACTGGGATGCCTTTGCGGAATGCGTTGCGGACTGGCACTGGCTTGGGCCTGATACGACGAGGATCTACCTCGTCCATGAAGGTCTCCCGTTCAAAAACGATATGGAGCTGCGCGATACGTATCTCTGGTTGATCGTATTCCGATCGCTTGAACTGCTGCACTCCGTCTGTACGAGGCTGATGATCGTTGTTATGCCGGGTGATCAGGAGGGTTTTGACGAATCGTTTGAGAGGTGGAAATATAAACTTGTAAGTCCGTCCCAGCATTGAGGGCGTGTTGTAAGGAAGATCAGGTGGATAGTCTCCTGAATCCAATGCGGACAGAGACGGCACATGGAAGGAAGTGACAGGCGTTCCGCCGAGTTAGTCGTCCAGCATTGTCGGATCGGGGGGATCATGAATAATCATGATTTCTTCCAACCCCCGAACCGACTCTCACTCTATCGGAAACCCATACAAATCATACCCCCCGCACCCCCCCGCGCGATTGCTCGCCAGATAGAGCATCCCCCCGTTCATGAACGGGGTGAAATCATCCCCCTCCGAATTGTAGGGAGCAGGGAGAAGTCTTCGCGCCTCCGCATCCGGGTCGAGCACGAAGATGTCGAGGCCGAAACTCCCCGTGGAGGCGGCGAAATAGAGGCGCCCGGTCGTCGTGTCGAAGAAGGGGGAGTTCTCGTCGCCGGAGGTGTTCACCCTGGGGCCGGCGTTCACGGGGTCGCCCCAGGTGCCGCTCGTCTGGCGCTCGCAGTACCAGATGTCGTCTCCTCCCAGCCCTCCCGGCCTGTCGGAGGCGAAGTAGAGGCGTGAGCCGGAGGGAGTGACGTAGGGATGGCCGTCCCAGCCCGATGAATTCACCACGGGTCCAAGGTCGATGATCGCGGAGTGTTCCAGGGTGGTCACAGCGTAGATGTCGCACCCCCCGACGCTCGGCTCGCGGCCGCAGGCGCTGATGTAGGCGACCGTGTTGAAGGGGTCGTGCGCCGGCGCGAAGGTGATGGTGGCCGCCTCCCCGGCGATCGCCTCGACCGCGAGGTCGTACGGCTGTCCCTCGTCCCAGCGGTCGGAGAGGCGCATCGAGAGGAAGAGATGGGCGGGGCGGAGGCCGCTGAGCTCTCCGCGCAGCCCGCCGCCGTCATCGCCGCTTCTGTTGCTGGTGAAGATCAGCGTCGACGTGTCCTGAAGGACCGGCGCGTAGTCGTCCTCCGGTGTGTTCACGTCGGGGCCGAGATTCCCCAGGGTCGCCACGGAGGCGCAACGGGCGCCGGTGCATCCGCCGGCCGCGAGGGCCGGCAGAAGCAGTGCGGCCCCAAGAAGGCTGTGAATCCGATCGCGCCTAGAGAACATACCGGCTCAGCTCCGGGCTCTTGCTCACGGCGTCGAGCTTCTGCCGGACCCGTTCCGGAGAGATCATGATCCGCCGCTCGTCGATACGGTCCGGAGCGGCGAAAAGGATATCCTCAAGCAGGTTCGTGAGCACCGTGTGAAGACGTCGCGCTCCGATATTCTCCACCTCCTCGTTCACCTCCGCCGCGACCTGCGCGATCTCCTTGATTCCATCCTCGGTGAAGACCAGCTCGATCCCCTCGGTCGCCAGAAGCGCCCGGTACTGCTTCACCAGCGCGTTCTCCGGCAGGGTGAGGATCTCCACGAAATCCTCCGCCGTCAGCGAGTCGAGCTCCACGCGGATCGGGAAGCGTCCCTGAAGCTCCGGAAGCAGATCGCTCGGCTTGGAGATATGGAACGCGCCGCTGGCGACGAAGAGGACATGATCGGACTTGACCGGACCATACTTCGTGTTCACGGTCGTTCCCTCCACCACCGGAAGAAGATCCCGCTGAACTCCCTCGCGCGACACATCGGGACCCGATCCTCCCGTGCCGACGCCGGCGATCTTGTCGATCTCGTCGATGAAGACGATGCCGGAGTTCTGCACGCGGTCGAGCGCCTCGCGCACCACCGCCTCGTTGTCGACCAGGTTGGAGGTCTCCTCGTTGATGACGTGGCGGCGCGCCTCGCTCAACGTGATCCTTCTCCGCACCGTCCTCTTCGGCATCATGGAGCCCATCAGCTCCTGAAGGTTGCGTCCCATCTCATCCCCGGCGAGGGAGGAGAAGGTGGCGGCCATCTGCGACGAGTGGGTGTCGTCGGCGAGGTCCATTTCGATCTCCATCGTCTCCAGCTCTCCGGCGCGCAGGCGGCGGCGGAGTTCCTCGCGCTCGTGGCGGGTCGTCTCGGGATCGGGCTGGGGGGGCTGCGGGATGCCGGGCATGGCGAACGGCATCATGAACCCGCGGTCGCGCGGCTGGAGCAGATCGAGCATCCGCTCCTCCACGCGCTCCTCGGCGCGCTCGCGGTGGGCGTTGGTGTGCTCGGCGCGGACCATGGCGATGCCGATCTCCGTCAGGTCACGGATCATCGACTCCACGTCGCGCCCCACGTAGCCGACCTCGGTGAACTTGGTCGCCTCGACCTTCAGGAAGGGGGCGTTGGCAAGCCGTGCCAGCCGCCGCGCGATCTCCGTCTTGCCGACGCCGGTGGGGCCGATCATGATGATGTTGTTCGGCATGATCTCCTCCCGCATCAGCCCGCCGACCTGCTGGCGGCGCCATCTGTTCCGGAGGGCGATCGCCACCGACTTCTTGGCGTTATGCTGTCCTACGATGTATTTGTCCAACTCGGCCACGATCTGGCTGGGAGTCAGCTCCGCCGCATCCGAGGGGCTGGTGACTGTGTTCATACGTGTTGCCTGTGCTGCGATAAGAAAATATCCGTGTGACTCCGTTCCTTCGACTTCCGGCGGCATCTTCGCCGATCGGCCGCGACGTTCCGGCATCTTCCGCCGGATGTCACGAACGGTTCCCCGGAGGGAGTTCCCCACCATGAGGAGGGCAAAAATAGCGAGGAGCGGGAAGATGGGGAGCCGCGGCGGAACCGGAGAGACAAAAACTTTCGATGGCGGAACGACGACGCCCGGCATGGTCGATGCCGGGCGTCACAGCTTACGCTTCGGTTCGTGTCGCCGGCCGGGCCTGCGTGCGGGACGCGGTCCGGTCACGGGGAGGTCGTCAATCCTCGACGACGCTCTGCTCTTCCTCCTCGACCGCCGTATATCCCTCCTCGTCCTCGTACTCGTCGGCATGCTCATCCTCGTTACGGGCAGTCAGTTCCCGCACGGAAGGATGGTCGTGATTGATGACGATGATCGAGTAGTCGTACGGTTCGCCGCGGCGTTTTTCGATCCGGATGGCGCCCGCATACTCCAGGGAGTTGAGAAGCGCCTTCCGCTCGAAGTCGGCCAGGCGGGGGAGGGCATCGGAGAGTTTCCTGAGGAAGGGGGAGATCCAGACTTCCGGATGGTGGCCGTAGTTGCGCAGGAGGACCTCCAGACAGACCCGCTCGTTCTCGCCGGTGATCGGCTCCATGCCGGGCGTTCCGACGGGGCGCTGAGGGGCGGGAGCCGCCGGAGCCGCGGGCTCGACGTACTCGCGACGCGCTTCCCAGTTGGAGTCGTAGCTCTCCTGCGGCTGGTAGTCGTCGTACGTCTCCCGACGCTGGTAGGAGTCGTAGTCGCGATGATGCCGGACGGCCTCATCGAGCCGCCTGGACATGGCGGGATCGAGCAGGCTGAGCGGATCGAAGTAGTTCTGCTGGCCGATATAGGCCATCAGATCAGGCGAGACATGTCCCCGGAAGGCGACTGTCATGGCCGTGCGGCCGTGTTTCCGAAGCTGCTGAATGACCGGCAGGTAGTCCTGGTCCCCGGTCATTACCACGTAGGTGTCGATCTCCGGATGTGTGAAGAGCGTTTCCATGATCTCCACGCCCATCTTCACATCGGCTGAGCGCCGATATTCCGTCCCCGCCGCGTGCTGCGTCTCTATCCCCATGCGATAGAGTGCTGCCTGCGGCCTTCCCTCCACCTGATCGAAATCGCCGTACGCCCGGACGATACTGCACTGGAGCGCGTGGCGCCGTTCAAGCTGGCGCTGCAGGTTCCGGAGCATGTCGTAGACGTACTCGTTCAGATCGCGGAGATCTCCGTAGCTCTGACGGAGATAGTGATGGACGTTCTCGAAATCGACGAAGACTGCCGCGAACGAGCGTTGCTGTGCGGCTGTTGTGCGAGTGCCGGTGCTAGTTGCCATAACTATACTAAGGTTGGGAATAGATCTATCGTATGCGGAACGCAGGCGGAATCTCAGCCGGCGTGTAATGGAGTAGCGTCGTTAGGACGTATAAGTGCTCCGGGATATATTCAGTATGACCAACCAACGAAGAGCCGCCTAACGGTCGGGGGGACCGGCGGACGAGAACGTCCGGCCGACGAACGGCCGGATAACGGGGGCAGCACGCCGGAAGGATCTTCCGACGGTGGTCACCGTCATGAACAGGGGGGGAGAAGCCGCGCGTCGGTGGCCGGGTCCTAAAATAGGCGAGAGCCGTCGCACTTTACCGGGCGCTAAACAATATTACATCCGGCGGTCCCGTGTTCCGCATCGGTCGATACGCGTCGACCGTCCCCATGCTTCGACACGTTTACGGGCCGCCCCGCATCGTAACGCCCTGCGCCTTTCTGTCGGTTCCGGAAGCAGGTTCCCCACGACCCGGCCCCGAAAAGCCCCGGACGAACCGCGAACAGTTTCGCGATATCGCCACCGTTCTTCATCCTGCCACGGATCTCCACCTCCCTAACGAACGATTCGGACGTTCCGTTAGTGGGCTCGATCGGCGCATCCCCTGAAAAATATCATGCTCGTACGTTCCCGCATGGTCGCCTCCGGCCCTACAGCGCCCTGCGCAGACGGGCGATCGGGAGGTTCATCTGCTCGCGGTATTTCGCCACCGTGCGCCGGGCGACGTTGAACCCGACCTTCTTCATTTCGCGGCTGAGCTCGTCGTCCGAGAGGGGGTTCATCTTGTCTTCCGCCTCGATCAGCTCCCTGATGCGCGATTTGACGATCTTGGTCGATACCTCCTCCCCGCTGGTCGTCTCCAGCTTTTCGGAGAAGAAATATTTGAGCTCGAAGGTGCCGTAGTCGGTCTGCGCGTACTTGCCGTTGACCACGCGGCAGACCGTGGAGACATCCATGCCGATCCGATCCGCCACATCGCGATAGATCATCGGACGGATATGGTCGGGACCGCCGTAGAAGAACTCCTTCTGGAGATCGACGATCGCGCGCATCACCTTCATCATCGTCTGACGGCGCTGATGGATCGACGCGATGAACCATTTCGCCGACTCGAGTTTCTCCCGCAGGAATTTCCGCGCCTCCTTGTCCCCCGCTCCCTTCGCGCGTCCCCGATGTATCATCTCCTGATATGCCCGATTCACCCGGAGCGCCGGAACGTTCCTGTCGTTCGGGATGATGACGATGTCGCCGCCGTCCTGCTCGACGATATAGTCGGGCGTCACATAGTTGTTCTCGACGATCGTCGAGGAGCCCTCCCCCGGCTTCGGGTTGAGCGAGCGGATCACTTCCATCGCTCCACGAAGTTCATCGGTGCTGCAGGAGAGCCGCTGGCAGATCTTCTCGAAGTGCTTGAGGGTGAAATCGTTGTATGCGGTGCGGATCAGCTCGTAGGCGAGTTTATGGGTGGGGGAGAGCTCCCGCATCAGCTCGAGCTGGATCAGCAGACATTCCTGAAGGTCGCGCGCCCCCACTCCCGGCGGATCGAGCCGCTGGATATGGTGGAGGACCTTCTCCCCCTCCTGAACGGTGAAGGCGGGCTCCACGATCTTCTCGGGGAGCGTTCCGTTCTTCTCCGGGGCGGAGCCGTTCAGTGCGGGAGCCGGCGTCGGTTCCGGGGCGCTGCTCTGCGCCGTCCCCTGTTCCAGAAGGCGCGCCAGGTCCTCGATCGACATCCGCGACATCTCCTCGAGCGACATGGTCGCCACCGACGCCACCGAACGGGGCTGTTCCTCGCGCGGCGGGGAGTAGAGCTCCGACGAGGCGAGCGAGGCAAGCGACGGACCGCTGCCGGCGTCATCGCTTTCCGAGGAGTCGGCGGTCGCCCCTCCGAAGCCCGCGATCCCGTTCCCGCCTGCCGGACCGCCTGCAGCGGTTCCCCGGGTGGAGGGGGGGGGGGAGGTGCTGGTGGCCGCGATGAACTTGTTGAGATCGTCGACGATCTCCCGCAGGTCGCGCCGCAGGTATCCGTCGTCGTCGATATTCCCGATGATCTCCTCGGCGAGCATCAGCTCGTCATCCGATAGAGTCAGCATCCGCAACTGGGTCATGAGACGTTCGGAGAAGGTCTCCTCGGCGCGCTGCGGAAAATCCTCCTGCTCGTCGGGCTCGGTGCCGGCGAAGCTGGGGGCCTTGTAGCCGTCGTAGTCGCCGGAGTTCAGTTCGTCGTAGTTGAACTCCCGTTCGGCGACGGAGTCCTGACGTATATCGCGATCGTCGCCGTCGCCGAAATCGTCGTCGGCCGACTGCGTGGAGGTCGAGGAGTCACCGGGGATCTCCTGATCGATCTCCATGTCGATCTGGGTCACTTCCTCCAGCAGCGGGTTCGTCTCCAGCTCCTGCTTGATGCTCTGCTCCAGTGCAATGACCGGAAGCTGAAGCATCTTCAGGAACTGGACCTGCTGCGGCGTGACCCGCTGGTGTTGCGCAAGTAGAGGAGAGAGAGTAATCATAACAGCCTTGAATCATCGATCATCCGGTCCCCTGGCTTGTCATTCTCATCACCGCCCGGCCATGTCGTCAGTATCAGAGCACACGACCAAATATACGCACTGATTGCCTGCGAAGGAGGAACGGAACAGATTACCTTTTTGTCAGAATCACTGCTCCGTGATCGGACCTTTCTCCGGTTCGGCCGGGGGTGTCTTCCGCTTCAGTTCGGGCCAGTGTTCCTCGACCGCCTCGGCAAGCTGATCGTAGAACGATCGACCGAACGCGCGCACCAGGGCTTCCTCCAGGAAGCGGTAGAGGGGGACATCCTGCCGGGCGCCGTTGACGAGGGCCGGGGTACACTGCTGGATCTTCTCGTAGCGGAGGTAGCTTCCGCCGAACAGCTCGTTGATGCGGATCGGGAAGAGATGGCAACTGAGCGGTTTGCGGAAGTCGGTCTCGCCGTTGAAGTAGGCGCGCTCGATGGCGCATTTGGCGACACCCCCTTCGTCGTAGACGAAGACACAATCCCTGTCGTCTATGCAGACCGTCGCAAGATCGTCGTCGTCATCCCCCTCTACGGCGCCGAAGCGCTCGATGTAGCGCCGGTTACGCTCGCTCAGATATCGTGTTGCGACGGAGACGGCGTCGTTGACGGCGGCCGCTTCCTCAGGCAGCAGGGGGGCTCCGCGGCCACCCGGCATGGTGCAGCATGCGCCTTTGCAAGCCCCCAAATCGCACGAAAAACGGGCAGTCGCGACCGCATCATCGGCCAAAACATTAAGGATCGTAAACATACCTATCGTAGCGTTTGTATCGTGCTGAGACAACCCTCTACCCGGACATAATGTTACTTGCCGATGAGAAGTCGGTTTGTCAGATTGTGCCCCGAAGCGACATCAATATACGAGCGGGCTACTACCCCGCCAACGAAGCGTGTATACAGGAAGAGTAACGACGAAACATCTACAAGATCGCGGCTTTCTACCGAGGATTCCCGGCGCCATGCAGACCAACGCAGAGTCATTCATATCGGATCAATCGATGGTCTCCACGGCCCACGGGGATTGTGCGACACCCGGTCGGGAGTTCGCCGAACGGGTCCCCGAATATCTCAGGCCCGGCTACCGCGCGCTGATGATGGGGGATGCCGACAGCGCCATCGAATCGTGGGAATCGCTCTACAATCGCTACCCCTCCGCCGAAGTCTGCGGTCATATCTCCCGCGCTCACTACTACCGGATCTTCTTCCTCGACCATCTGAACGACTACGCCAGGCGTGCCGAGCATGTGCGGCAGATCCGTCTGTGGGCCGAACGCGCCCTCTCGCTGAACCCGAACTCCTCGATCGGACATGCGATGCTCGCCGTCGCGATCGGGCAGGAGGCGCAGCTCAGCGGGTCGCAGCGCCAGATGATCCTGAGCGCCTGGGAGGTCCGCCATCATGCGGAGCAGGCGATCCTGATCGATAACAACTGGATCGGGCATTACGTTCTCGGTGTATGGCATCGCGAGATAGCTTCCGTGAATCCGGGGCTCCGCGCCCTTGCACAGATCTTCCTGAGCAAGCTGCCGCGCGCCTCCTACACGAAGTCGATCGAGCATTTTCAGGAGATCCTGCGCCAGTACCCGGAGAACAATTTCATCTTCGCGGAGATGGCCTATACCTACGAGCGGATGGGGGATATGAGTCACGCCTGCGCCATGTACCGCACCTGCATCACGATGCCTCTGTTCCGGCACCCGATCTCCCGCTTCCACACCGAAATCGCCATCGAGCGCCTGGGGCGGAAGTGCAAGCAGTAACACCGATCTTCCGGCAGTAATTTTATCGCAGAGTGAGATAAGAGGGGGCGGACTCAGAGGTCGGCGATCTTCGCAAGGAAATACTCCTTCGATCTGCCGAGTGTCTTGAGGCAGGTCTCGACATGAAGGCGTGGAATATCGCGGTCCTTGGTGCGGAAGACAACAGGACGGGGGAGTCTGCTCTCCGGCATGTCCCAGATCTCGTGACTTCCTCTTGAGCGGATGAACTCAAGCCCCTCGCTCTTGAGGAAGCGGATCCATTTCTCCCGTGGGATGGCTCGGAACGTCGACATCAGCCGGCCGCATGTACGCCGATCCGGGCGTGAACGGAAGGGATGCTGATCGTGCGGCTGACTCTCTTCCTGCGGCGGAGCGATCGCTCGACATCGTACGAGAGAGAGGGGGGACGGTAGTCGGTGCTTGCAAGCGTCCATCCCATGCGCAGCAGCTCGCGCTCGAGCGTTCCGCGTCTGGCCGTCTCTTCGATGAAAATCTCCACGGCCTCCTCGAACATCTCCCTCGCTTCCTCCTCGCTGTCGCCGTACGATGAGACCTCAAGCATCGGACAGTACGCCACCCATTGCTCCTCTTCCTCGGCGATATAGACGTCGACATTGACCTTGAAGGAGAGTCTGACACGTTGTTCGGTTCTGGACATTGCAGCGGCCTCGGTTCTGATGGTCTGGGCACAGTATACGAAGAACGGTTTGATCCCGCCATGTCTTGTACAACGTACGGCGGGCGGCTTTCGTTTTAGATGCAGGATTTGTCCTGAGCGATCGAGCCGTGTCGGAAGAAGGCTGCCCGGACCTGACGAATGACAACAAATCCGCCATCCCCTCTTTCCCACCCGCTCGATTCCCTGTAGATTTGGCGGCGATGGACTACCTTGAGATCGCTCTCGCGGCGTTGATCGCCGGCACGCTCGATACCGTCGTCGGATTCGGCGGCACGCTTCTGCTGATGCCCATTCTGGTGATGGTCGTCGGTCCCGTGGATGCCGTGCTCCTGGCGGCCATCATCCCCCTGGGGTGGAACGGCGTCAGGATCTCGATCGCTCATGCCTGGATCGACTGGAAACGGGGGGGATTGATCGCGGCCGGAGTCGTGGCGGGGGGACTTCTCGGAGGACTCTACCTGGAAGCCGTCGATCCGGGACTCATCACCCTCGGTCTGGGAGCGCTCCTGCTTCTCTTCGGACTCTACTACATCATCAGGCTCTATATCGAGATTCCACGGCTTCACGACCTTCCGGTGGCGCTCCTGCCGATCATCGGCGCCGCGGCCGGGGGAGTCAGCGCGATTCTCGGGGCCGGGAACGGTCCCGTGCAGACGATCGCACTCCACGGGGCGGGTCTCTCGTCGCATGCCACCTCCGCCACCAACGGCCTTCTGGGGGCGCTTGCAGCCCTGGCGCGGCTCGGGGGCTACGCCCTGGCCGGCTCGATCGGCGAGATCAACTGGGGGTATGGTCTGGTGGGGCTTGTCGCCTCGGGGGCGGGAGCGGTCGTCGGTCTCCGGTTCGTCCGGAAGACACGGGATACCACGCTGGAGCTGGTGATCGGCATCGCCCTGGTGCTGGCGGCCGTGCGTCTGCTGATGCCGTAGCGATCTCCCGCCGCTTCTCCCCCTCTTCTCGGCGTCCCCTCAGCTCAGCGTGTAGTAATCCTCTCCTTGTCCGGTGAAGATCCGGATCAGCCCCGCCCGCACCAGCCCGACGAGACTTCGCGAGGCGCGGCGTTCGGAGATATTGACGAGATGCCGGAACTCCCGGAGCGTGACCCGTCCGTTCTTCTCCAGATGGTCGAAGAGGGCCCGTTCGATCTTCCCGATCTCCAGACGGAGCGGAGGAGCCGTCGGACTGGAGGCGGCAAGGACACGGGCGACCTCCTTGCTTGCCAGCACACTCCGTTCTCCCTGCCTGATATAGACCCCCGAATCGCCCGGCGGCCGCTGTGTCGGCCCGCCGCCGGCCCCTCCGTTCAGCGGGGCGGGGACAAGGCGGTGCGGCTTGTTCCGGCTTTCCGGGACGTGGATCACGATCACATCCTCGCCGTCAAGTTCCTTGATCTCTATCTCTATCTCGACAGGGGGCTCACTGTAGAATTCCGCGGCAGTGGTAAGCAGATCTATTTCAGATTTCTCGCTGTCAACGCCGATCACCTTTCCATCATCATCTATTCCGACCAGAAGATGGCCTCCTCTGGTGTTGGCAAACGCGATCATCTCCTTGGCGAATTTCTCGAACCCCGAGAATTTCCGCTTGAACTCGACGGTGTCCGACTCGCCGAGTTCGATGATCTCACGAAGTTTCCTGTACGTCATAATTGTCAAAAGCGCACGTGTGTTCCGGTCCGTTCATCTCCCCGCGCACGGGGAGGAAAATACAAACTTTGGCAAACCGGCAGCGGCCAATTCTTCCCGGCCCGGATGGATGTTCGTATGTTTAACGCACCCTCGAAGGGGGCGGGACCTCCCCGCAGATTGAACCGTCGAGGGGGTCTCGATGTTCCTTCAGTGTAACGGAAGGGCGTCAGAGGAATGCAATCAGGGAGATCGCGTGGGGCCCTCGGCGTCCCGGAATCGATCTCAGCCGTACGAATGAACAGGGAGCAATCGGAAGCGCGTGACTGCGGGCAGGCCGAACCGCTCTTGGAACCATGAGCATAAAGATCTATAAGAATACGCCGAGGCGTGAATCTCTCCATAACGGCGTCGGAATCCTTCCCCCGCCCGATCCCGCCCAGCAGGAGAAGGAAGCGGACGAGAAGAGGAGGGAGGCGAACGATCGCGTCGCATGGTCGACGATCCTCAAGTACCTTCTCATCGTCATGGGGAGCGTCTTCCTGCTTCTGGTGCTGGTGGACAAGCTGGTGATGCCGTGGTACGTGAAGCTCGGCGCCGTGCAGCAGGTGCCGGCGGTGGTCGGCCTTCCGTTCGATTCGGCGAGGAAACTGCTGACCGACCGGGGCTTCGAGATCAGGAAGGGGGAGCCGAGACACGACGACCGCTACCCGGCCGGGACGATCGTCCAGCAGCTTCCGTACGGAGGGGCCGACACCAAGGAGGGACGTCGCGTCTACCTGACGCTCAGTCTGGGGACCGAGATGATCCCGATGCCCGATATGATCGGCATGCCGCTCGGTGAGGCGCGCATCACCCTGATGCGGCTGGGACTCGATGTCGGTGAGACCACCTACGAGTACAACGACACGATCATGCGGGATCTCGTCTTCATCCAGAGCATCCCCCCGAAGGTCGGGGCCCGTCCCGGCTCCTCGGTCGACGTCGTCATCAGCCGCGGTCCCAGCACACGCTACACGATGATGCCGAACCTGATTTCGCTCGATGTGGAACAGGCGCGCATCAGGCTGGAGAACGCGGGACTGGTGCTCGGCGTGGTGCGATACAAGCCCGACGCCACGTACGTGGTCAACACGGTCGTGGAGCAGTCGATCGCTCCCTATGCCCAGGTGGCCGAACGCGCGGCCGTCGACGTGACGGTGGCTACCGACGGTTCGAATATCTCCACCGATATCCCCACCGACGAAGGAGGAGGGGAGGGGGAACCCAGCGGTGTCTCCAACCTCAACGAGGAAGAGTGAGCGAACCTGAAGCGCCCGGCGCCCTGCCGGCGGATGTCGACGTGATCCCGGCGGCTCCCCCCCGGCGCCGTTTCTTCTGGGGGCGCGATCTTCTCCTTCTCTGGCTGGGACAGGTCGTCTCGGGGCTTGGAGATTCGCTCGTCTCGATGGGCTTCGTTTTCCTCGTGCTGGAGATGACCGGCGACGAACGCGCTCTCGGCGGCTTCCAGTCGGTCGCCTACCTGCCGATCGTCCTCTTCGGGCTCGCCGCCGGTGTCTACGTCGACCGCCGCGACCGCCGCCGCGTGATGCTCGCCGCCGATCTGGGCCGTGCGATCATCCTCGCCTCGCTCCCCCTGGCCGCCATGACCGGAATTCTGGGGATCGGATACGCCGGGGTTGCCGTGGTGATCTCCTCGGTCTGCATGACCTTCTTCAACCCCGCCTACAACTCCGCGCTCCCCGTTATCGTCGACGATCCGTCGAAGCTGTTCGGCGTCAATGCGGTGATGCAGTCGTCGCGGCAGTTCGCCTCCATTATCGGCCCGGGCCTCGCCGCCTACGGGATGGCGCAGTGGGGGCCGCTTACGCTCCTCTCGGCCAATTCGGTCATCTATCTCCTCTCGTTTCTCTGCGTCTACTTCATCGCCCACGATCTCCGTTCTACATCTGTCAAGGGGGCGATCTCCCTCCGGGAGCTGCGGAGCGAGATCGCGGCAGGGCTCAGGGCGGTCAGAGGGACCAGGGGGGTGCGTGAACTCTTCGCCTTCACGCTCGCCAACAACGTGCTGCTGATGGGGCCGGCGCTGGTGGCGACACCGCTTCTGGTGACACAGGTCTTCAAGGGGACGATGGCCGATTTCGCGATGATCCAGCTGATGTACGCCTGCGGGATGGCGATCACCAGCCTGGTGATGCACAGGCTTCCGCCGATCCGGACTATCGGAATACTATGGGCGGTGGGGATGATGCTGGACGGGTTCACGTTCGTGATCTACCTCTTCGCCGATACGCTGCCGCTCCTCTACGCGGCGGCGTTCGTTCATGCGCTGGTGGTCCCGTTCCTCATTATACCTCGCACCACGATCATGCAGAGGAAGCTCCCGCCGGAGATGCTGGGGCGCGCCTTCGGGTATGTCGATATCGCCGTGCTCGGCGTGACGTCGCTCTCGGCGCTGATCGCCGGGTTCGTGATCAAGGAGATCGGTCCTCTGGAGACGATGGTGTGGGGAGGAGGGACCGCCGGGGTCGTCGGTCTGGTGGCGCTGGGGTTCCGGTCGATCAGGGAGATCCGTTTCGACGATCATGCGGTCGAAGGGTAGGTGGCGGTCGGAGGGTAGGGGACGTTTCCCGCTACCACTCCTCGCCCGGCCCCATCACGGTCGCCTCGCGATCTATCCGGTCGAGCGAGAACCCGGCGACAAGATCGCGGGCCGATACCGGTTCCGGCCGGTCGATCACTCCGCAGCTCCAGGCGAGCCGGCCGATCAGCTCCTCCGGGGTACGACCCGCCGCGCGCAGTTCCGCCACGGAGACCGAACCGTGCCGCTTGGCGAGGCGGGTGCCGTCGGAGGCGAGGATGAGAGGAACATGGGCGTAGAGCGGGGGGGGAGCGCCGAAGGTGCGGAAGAGAAGGATCTGCCGGGGGGTGGAATCGAGAAGGTCGTTCCCGCGGAGGACATGGGTGATCCCCATCGCGATATCATCAAGCACCACGGCCAGCTGATAGCTGAAGACCCCATCGGCTCGCGCCACGATAAAATCTCCGGCCGCCGCGTCCACATCCTCCATGATCGTTCCGGCGACCCCGTCGTGGAATTCCACGGTCGTCCCCGGCTCCACTCTGAACCTCCAGGAAGGCTCCTTGATCTCCGCCCGTTCGGCGCGGAGGGTGGGGGAGATATCGCGACATGTGCCGGGGTAGCGGTTCCCGGCCGATCCGTGCGGCGCGCTGGCGATCTCCTTCAGTTCCCTGCGCGAGCAGTAGCAGGGGTAGATCAGTCCCCGGCGCTCCAGATCGGCGAGCGCATCGCGATAGAATCCGAAGCGGGAGGATTGAACGTACTCCGGGGCCGGCTCATTGTCCCAGTCGAGGCCGAGCCAGGTCAGATCCCGCACGATCCCCTCGGAGGCGCCCGCCGCGGCGCGCGCCCGGTCGAGATCCTCGATCCGCAGGATGATCTCACCGCCGAGCGAGCGGGCCTGCAGCCAGGCCAGGAGAAACGAGCGGGCGTTGCCGATATGCAGGTAGCCGGTGGGGCTGGGTGCGAGTCTGCCTCGAAACATCGTGTCGCGTGAATGAAGACGGGCTCCGAATCGAGCGGATCAGAAGCGATTGTACTTGTCGAACAGCCCGCGCGCCTCCTGACCGGAGGCGAGCCCCTGCTGCGTTGCCCCTTCTTCGTTGAGCGCCCGTTCCAGTTCGCCGTAGAGGAGATCGAACTTCTCGCCGGGGATCACGATCACGCCGTTGGCGTCGCCGAAGAGAATATCTCCCGGAACAATCGTCTGTAATCCGCAGTAGACCGGGGTGTTGTACTTGAGCATATATCCCCGGCGCCTGATATCCTTGATGCAGCGGTAGGCGCCGAAGACCGGAAACCCGACCTCCGCGATCTGCTCGATATCCCTGACCCCGCCGTTGACCACGGCGCCGACGGCCCCCCGCGCCTTCGCGCGGGTGCTCATCATCCCTCCCCAGAGCGCGGCGTCCACCTCGCTGTCGGCCGAGACGACGACGAAGGCGTGGTCCGGGATGTTGTCGACCATCTCAAGAAGCGTGTGGATCTCCACGTACTCCTCGGTCGGTACCACCCGGCAGGGGAAGGCTACTCCGCAGACCTTGAGATGGGGATCGGGGAGCATCGCCTGCAGTGAATGGTGCATCGCCCCGCTCTTGATGCCGAGCCGTTCCATGGTGTCGGAGACGAGCGGCGTGTAGAATCGGCGCATCCCCTCCAGCATCGTCTCCAGCGAATCGTGGTGCTGCCTGACTGTCGTCATCTCCGATGTCGTCTCCATAATGAATCAATGAATCGCTGCCGACGGCGGCACGATGGTTCGGTTGATGGTTCCAGTGGTACGATCTCTCCCGTCGGTCCGATCTTCCACGGGGCCGTTTCCGTTCATGGAAACAGCGATTTCGGACGAATCGTTCGGGCGGTCAAGATGATGAAACGTGCGCTTGTTTACAACTCGCTTCCCCCCTTCCCGCCCCCGTCCGAAACGGGTTCTCTATCTTTGCGGTCCCGGGGCCGCTCGATCGGTAACGCCGCGATCCCGTGGAGAACGACAACCTCTGCCGACATCATCCCCATGAAGAACATACACGAAACGCAATACGATATCTGTGTGGAGCATATCCAGGCCCTTCACAGAAACCTGGGCAGGCTCTCGCACACGATGGGAGTCTACAGAGACTCCGATCATACGATCGATCATCTCGACTCGCCGTTCCTGCTGGATCTCAACCTCGATCTCTACGACCTGAACGCGCGCATGGAGCGGCTGATTCAACGGTTCGACCCTTCGTTCGAAGGACGATATACTTCAAACCAGTAGGCGCATGGCTCGACACAAGGATCATCGTACCGACAGCCGCAGGGGAGCGCCCGCTGCGCCCGCGCCCGAGGGATGGGCCGACCGACGTTCCCTCCTGGGAATCTCCGGCGGCATCCTTCTGATCGTCGGGACGTTCCAGCCGATCTGGACGTCGTACTCGTTCGATCTGACGATGTTGCAGACGGCCGGTCTCTACGGGCTTGTCGTGATGGCGGTTGCGCTCACGGCGGTGACTGTCGCGTTCATGAAGGCCCACTGGCTCCAGTGGGGGACCGCCGCGGTCTCCGCGCTCATGACGATACTGACCGCGCTGAAGGAGCCGAAGGCGATGGTGACGATGACGACGCAGGGAACCCCCGGCTCCGGCCAGCCGTGGAGTCCGGCGTGGGGATGGATCCTCCTCGCCGCCGGATCACTGCTCCTACTTGCCGCGGCGTGGCCCCGGAAGGACTCGAACACTATGCGATAGATCGGGGAGCTCGGCCGGTGACGGCGGGCTGTGCCTGAATCACCGGGAGCGATATTCCCGTGGGGAGTGGAGCCCCTTCGAGCTGGACCGGAAGCGACGGCGCACAGCAGACGGAGAGCAGATTCTCTCTATCCCTGATCATCTCCGGGTCGCGTTCCACCCAGGTCAGTGTCTCCTCCAGGACCCGTGCGGCCGAGGGGTCGGAGGGGAGGGAGATCCTGTAGTGCATCCACTTCCCGTCGCGGCGCGCGGCCACCACGCCGGCGCGCCGCAGATAGGCGAGATGGCGCGATATCTTCGGCTGGTTCGTCCCCAGCGTCTCCACCAGGAAACAGACGCAGATCTCACCCCCCCGCATAAGATTCAGGAGCCGGAGCCGTGTTCTGTCCGCAAGCGCGTTGAAGAGCGCCACCATATCGAACTGGGTACCGGAAGTACGGGGCATGGCGGGGTCGAATGTTATGAAATGATAACGCGGGGACCGGCTTGTGTTCAGGCCCGTTCGAGGTATGTTTGTAGCACATACGCGTTGACGAATATGTTGACGCGACGCGTGTACGGGGCCGAATGCGCCGACAGGCGCGGTTTCCCGACGAAATTCCCCGCCCGTGGGGCCGTTTCCGCCCCGCCCCTCGTCCCCCCGTGTTCCTGCGGCGACGAATATGCGCAACGCCCCGGTGACGGCAAAGCGACGGTGGGGAGGGGGGCGTCTCCGGCTCTTTACACGGTACCGAAACAATATCGACGTCAGTGGCTTCCAGTAGACCGCATTTATCCCGACTCGATCTTTCACGCAGACTTGCCGCCGAAGCGCTCGGCACGGCCCTTCTTCTGGCGACGATCGTCGGCTCCGGCATCATGGCCGAGCGGCTTGCCGCGGGGAACGCCGGGCTGGCTCTGCTGGCGAATTCGGTCGCGACGGGGGGGGTGCTCGTGGCCCTTATCCTGACGTTCGGCCCGATATCGGGCGCGCATTTCAATCCGGCGGTGACGCTTGCCGACGCGACGCAGCGGGGGATATCGTGGAAGGATGTTCCGGGCTATATCGCGGCGCAGTTCGCGGGGGCGTTCGCCGGTGTCGCCGTCGCGAACGTCATGTTCGACCTCCCCCTCTTTTTCGCGTCGCATCACGAGAGAAACGGCGCGGGTCAGTTGACGGGCGAGTTCGTGGCGACCTTCGGCCTGCTCTCGGTGATCTGGGGCTGCTCCCGCTACCGGCCCGGGGTTACTCCGTTTGCCGTGGGGGCGTATATCACCGGGGCGCTCTGGTACACATCATCCACGTCGTTCGCGAACCCGGCGGTGACGCTGGCACGCTCGGTCACCGACACGTTCGCGGGAATCCGCATCGACGACGTGCCCGGTTTCGTTGCCGTGCAGCTTCTGGGCGCGGCGGCGGCAACGCTTCTTTTCCGCTGGCTGACGCCGCCGCTTTCCGCCGGGGCCGATGCCGTTGTCTCGGGTCCGCCGGAGATGGTCTCCGGCGGATCGCGGGGGGATTCGCAGATATCGGGAGATCCTACATGAACACCCAGTCAGAACAACAAGAGAGTTACAACATCCAGACCATGAGCGAACCACTACGCGTTCTGTTCGTCTGCACCGGCAATTCCGCGCGCAGCCAGATGGCAGAAGGGCTGCTGCGTCATTTCGGCGGGGGGCGGTACGAAGTCCACAGCGCCGGCACGAATCCGACATCCCTTCGTCCGGAGGCCGTCGAGGTGATGCGGGAGGCGGGCATCGACATTTCGGGACAGAAATCCAAGTCTCTGGAGGAGTATATCGGACAGGATTTCGATTACGTCATCACCGTCTGCAGCAAGGCCAAGGAGAGCTGCCCGGTCTTCCCGGGCGATACCGATCATATCGCATGGGATTTCGACGACCCGGCCGAAGTCCAGGGCTCGGAGGAGAAGCGCATGCACGAGTTCCGGCGCGTCCGCGACGAGATCCATCAGCGGCTGAGCCTCTTCATGTCGGCGGATCACCGGTAGATCGTTGTAGGATGTTTTGTCCGATACCTGTGCCGGACGGTCCGGTATAGATATCGGATAACGAGAGGAAGCAGGCGACGGCCGATACCGTCGCCTGCTTCCGTTCATGCGATTTCCGGGAACGGGATTTCCACGATGCCGTCGAACCAGTAGCTGTAGAAGGTCTCGTCGCACGCCTTGATCGGCTTGCCGAACGCCTCCGCGAAATATCGTCCCCAGTGCGGAGTCGCTCCGTCGATATCGGTGAACCCGTACTCCTCGGAAAGCCCCCACGAGCTGAACACACGACCGTTCTTCCGCGACAGATCGGGATCTGCCGCCAGCGCCGCCACGGCGCGCCCCACGAAGAAGGGGGTCTCCGACGCGATGAAATGCGGGTCCGTCGCCGTCCCCTCCCGCCAGTTCTCGACCGTCACGCCGTAGAGCTCCAGCATTGCCTCCGACCGGAGATATCCCGGTGTGACCGCCAGGGCGGTCACACCGTGCCGGCGCAGATCGCGCGACATGGCGAACGCCAGGCGGATGACCGACGTCTTCACAAGATCGTAGTACAGAGTGCCGCGATAGCCGAAGCTGTCGCCGTCGGTGATCTCCACGATCAGACCGCTCCCGCGCTCGATCATCAGCGGCGCTGCATATCGGCTTGTGATAATATGCGAGTTCACCGCCCGCTCGATCATCAGCAGGCCGTTCTCCAGCGAATGTTCCCAGAAGGGGGCGGTGAACTCGGTGAGAGCATCGCCGCCCCATACGTCGTTGACCAGGATATCGAGCTTCCCCTCATCGCTCCTGATCCGTTCGAACAGTCCCTGCACCTGCTCCGGGAGGGTGTGATCCACCTGTTCGTATCGTCCGATTCCTCCATGCGCCGTGACCATCTCGGCCGTCTCTTCTATCGTCTCCGGGCGGTTCCCGGTCGCCGGGTTCCCCCGGACGCTCCGTCCCGTGCAGTAGACCGTCGCCCCTGCCTCCCCCAGCATGCACGCTATGCCGCGCCCGGCGCCGCGGGTCGCCCCCGCCACCACGGCGATCTTCCCTTCAAGCTTTCGTGTCGGGTGTTCCATCGGTTGTTCCTGTAATGTGATCTCCATGAGAATTTCATGGAAACGTGAGGCGGGCAATATACAGACCCCGCCTGTCGCCGACCTTCTTCAGACCGGCGCAACATGGTGAAACCTGTAATCGCCGAATCCTTGAAGAATTCCGGTGTACACACGAACCTCTCACCACCTCACACGCATTTACATTTCTTTACACGTAATCGTGCGACATCCGATACGGACCGGAGGTCTATGTACACGCAAGGCGTTGAAAACCTCACACTTCGGATTCGTGAGATGCCTGCCGGGTCGATTCCGGCTCGTGAAGGCGTGGAAGGCCAGGCAACTCATCCTCATTCGATCACGACAGAACATGACACTCCATACCCGGATCGCGCGCGGCTCGGCCGCACTCTTCGCCCTTCTCCTTCCGGCGCTTCTCCTGATCTCCCCCTCTGCGGGGCTTGCCCAGAAGGGGACGCCGACCAAGGCGTTCGTCGTCAACATCCTCGACTCGACCGTCTCCGACATCGATCTCAGCACGATGACGGAGCTGCGCCGGATCAAGGTGGGGGCCCGCCCCTACTACCCCTGCGTGACCGCCGACAATTCGGTCGTTGCGGTGACGGTGGAAGGGGAGGAGAAGGTGAAGTTCTACGACGTCGCCACCCTGAAGCCGCGCGGTGAGATCAGCGTCGGCAAGATGTACGCCGAGCACCTGATGCTCCTGCCGGACGGTCGCCAGGCGGTGCTCGCCAATCGCGCCCGGAACGCCCTGATCTTCATCGACCTGATCGAGGGGAAGGAGCTGGCGGTGATCGAGGTGAACGCGCCGCACAACATCCGCGTGGGGCCGAGCGGCCGCTATGTCTACGTCCAGAGCAAGATCGATCCGGCGATCTCGATCGTCGACATCAAGGAGCGGAAGGTCGTCAAGCGGCACCCCCTGAAGCTGGTCCCCCGAGGGCTCGCCGTCTCTCCGGATGAGAAGACGATATGGTTCGGCGCCAACTGGATCAACGCCCTCTTCGGCATGGACGCCGCCACCGGCAAGATCCTCCACGCGATCTCCATTCCGGTCCCCTCCACCGCTCCTCTCCTCCAGGAGAACACCTACCACGGCCTGGAGTTCGTCGGCGAGCATACGCTGCTGGCCGCGAACGAGGGGAACTCCACGCTGGACGCGATCGACATCCGCACCGGAACCTGGACCATGCGCACGACCGATGTGGCTCGTCCCGCCGGGCTGCTGGCCCTGCCGGGAACGCTGAACGAATTCATCATCGCGAACAAGGCCGACAACAGCGTGGCGCACGGCCGGATCGACGGGGGATCGATGGTGATGATGAAGAGGGGGGTGTTCGGCAACGGAGAAGATCTCTTCGCGAAACGATTCGCTTTCCATAACTGAATTCCGGGCGGAGCCCGGCTCCGCCCCTCTCAGGTATTCTCTCCCGTTCACGAACACTCATCCAGGACAAGGAGCACAATGCCCCTCACTACGATCTATCCTGTCCGATCCGGGGCCGCGTCACGCGGGCTTCTGATGGCGGCTCTTCTCGGCGCATCGATTCTTCTTCCCGCGATCTCGTCGGCGCAGCAGCCGGCCGTGGGTTCCATCACCGGCCGGGTCACGGCCCGCGACGGGTCCGGTCTGGCGCACTCCACGGTGGCGCTCGACGACAGGAAGCAGGGGACCGTGGCAAAGGCCGACGGAAGCTTCAGGCTCGACAACGTCCCGGCGGGGAAGCACCGGTTGATCGTATCGCATGTGGGCTATACTCCCTTCGAGACCGACGTGACGGTGAAGGGGGGAGGGGTCGAGCGGGTGGAGATCGTGCTCGATGAGCGTCCGGCGGGATCGGCGATCATCATCAACGCGCCGCGTGTTCCCTACAGGCCGCAGCTCTCCTCGACCGCGACCAAGACGAACACGCCGCTGATCGAGACGCCGGCCAGCGTCCAGATCCTGACGGGGGAGCGGCTCACGGAGCAGAAGGTCGATCGTGTCAACGAGATGTTCGAATACATGACGGGTGTGGTGCAGGGGGGAGGGCAGCGCGCGCAGGATTATCTGATGCGCGGCTTCGCCGTCGACAACCGCTTCATCCCGTACCAGATCGACGGCATCTCCGGCGGCGTCTGGCGTCAGCACGAGCCCCCGGCGGCGATCATCGAACGGGTGGAATATCTGAAAGGCCCCAACTCGACCCTCTACGGGATCACGCAGCTCGGCGGCGTCATCAACTACGTCACGAAGAAGCCGAAGGCCTCCCCCGAGGCGAGTATCGAACTGCGACATTCCACCTACGCCAGCGAGCTTTCCCCGCTCGGCGCGCGCAACAGCGCGAACGTTGCCGCCGACATGACCGGGCCGATCGACGAGGAGGGGGAGTTCCTCTATCGGGTCATCGCGAACACGATGAACACCACCACCTACAGGGATGGTGTGGAGGAGTCGAGCCTCGACCTGCTCCCGGAGATGACCTGGAACATGAGCCCGGCCACGCAGCTCACCGTCTCCATGAACGTCAACGTGGACAAGGGAAAGTGGGATGAATTCCTTCCGGTGCCGGGACGCGATCTCTCCAAGATCCCCGATCTCCGCACCCGCATCAACGATCCCGACGACTCCTACTGGGATTACGGCTGGGGGCTGGGATATATCGCACGGCATTCGATCGGCGACGACTGGGTCATCAGGTCGGTGGGCCGCCATACCGAGAGAATCGACGGACGCCGTCTCTTCGAGTTCGCCGGACTGAAGCCCGACAACCAGACGATGCGCCGCAACTGGCGCGACCAGTTCAACGAGAGATATTACACGTACTTCGATGTAACGGCCGAGGGAAATCTGGAGACCGGCGGGATCTCCCACACGCTGCTGGCCGGTCTGACGATCGGCAACGAGCGGATCCATTTCGACAGGCGGAATCTGCAGGGGGACTCCACGCTCGACGTGAACATCTACAACCCGGTCCATGAGGTCGGCCCCCTCTTCCCGATCAAGCGCGGCTACAACCGCTTCTGGAACAACGTCTTCCTGGGGGGCTACCTGCAGGATCAGATCAAGGTGATCGAGCAGGTCAGGCTGGTGGCGGGTGTGCAGTACACGAACGCCTCCACCCACCACGAGGAGCGCCAGGCCGGCCTCGACTTCCAGAAGGATGACGCCGGGTTCTCTCCGCGCGTCGGTCTGGTCGTGATGCCGATGGAGGATCTTTCGCTCTACGGCTCGTACAGCACCTCCTTCAGCCCCACCAACGCCGAGCGCGAGAACGCCGAGGGGAACCTCGACTTCGAGCCGGAGATCGGGAGCCAGATCGAGGGAGGGGTGAAGTTCAATCTGATGGATGCGGGCGTCGGCGGCACGGTCTCTCTCTTCCAGCTCGACTACGAGAACGCCCTGAACGCCACGGGCGCCCTCAACCCGAACGGGAACACGATCTACGTGCAGAGCGGCGCGGCGCGGAGCAAGGGAGTGGAGATCGATCTCTACACGGCGCCGTTCGAGGGACTCTATATCACGGCAGGATATGCCTACACCGACGCCAGGGTCACCGAGGATACCAACGCGGCCCGGGTCGGCCAGCGGCTCCCCTACGTTCCGTACAACACGATGAACGTCTGGGCCACCTACAGCCTTCCCTTCCAGGCAATCCGCGGGCTGAACGTCGGGCTCGGCGTGGTCCGCATGGACAAGAGGCCGACGGAGTTCCCGACCTCGAACGGGCAGCTCCTGATGCTTCCGGAGTATACCCGCCTGGACGGGCTGATCTCCTACGAGTTTCCTTCGGCCACGCTCTCGCTGAACGTGACCAATCTTCTCGATGAGCGATATTTCTCCAGCGGCGGCGTCTCCCGGATCATCCCGGGAACCCCGAGGACGGTGCGCACATCGCTCCAGGTACGGATGTGACGGAACGGGGTCGGGCCGACCGACCCCCTGTTCCTCTCCGGTTCGGCAACACGCCGTTGAAAAATCCAGCCGCCTGGTTCCGAGGTCTCCGGAACGCGGCCGCACAGCGATCCTCATGCTGACAACACACCCGGGCGGACGACTCTAACTGGCGTCGAGCCGTCCGCCCGGAAATGTACACGGAACGTGGAGGCATGAAGGATTTGAAAATCTCATGGAGCGATCTATATGCCGTCGCTCCTTCCTTGAGCATGAGCGCCCGTCAGGGACGTACGACCATGCACCTCATGCCGGCACGGCCGGGCGGAGACGGCCGCTTTGAGCTGTCGTGGCCGTCCGCCCGGTAACGGCCGGCAACCTTTCCCGACGCGGGTCGGGACCGAACGTCAACGGAAGAACAAACGCAGCGGGGAATATTTCATATCGTATGAAGAGCATCTTCGATCGCGTCGGAACCATCGTATCTCGTATCGGCGTGCGCTTGCTCGCCCTCGTCCTCATCCTCCTGACATTCGGCGCCGCGGAGCGGCTGAACGCGCAGGATCCTTCCCCCGGATCGATGAGGCTGGTCATCAAGTACCGCTGCCGCGCGGCCGACCGTCCGGCCTTCCTGGAGGCGATGCGGACCGACGGGACGAAACGGTTCGACGGGTGGAGGAACGACGGCGTCATCAGCGACTATCTGCTGATGTTCAACACGGTCTGCGACACCGGGACGTGGGATATGATGGCGGTCCTCTCCTTCGCGACCTACGATCATACGGCGCGGTGGTACGACATCGAGGAGAAGTTCCCCGGCGGGCTGACGCCGGAGCTGCTGAAGATCGCGACCCCCGTGGAGACACATCTCGCGGAGTCGAAATGGTCGTTCGGAAAACCGGGCGACAGGCGCTCGGCGGTCTACATGGTGATCCCCTACAATCATCCCGACCGCACCGTCTACACGAACTTCGTGAACGCGGTACTGGTGCCGCAGTTCGAGGGATGGATGCGCGAGGGGGCGCTGAGGGCCTGGTCGATTCTCCTTACATCGCATTATCCCGGCAGGCCGTACGATATATGGCTGATCCTGGAGTACGACGGGATCAACGGTCTGGCGCACCGCAACTCGGCCCGCGATGCGACGGCCGCCCTCCTGGAGAAGGATCCGGGATGGAGCCTTCTCAGAAAGGTCTCCGAGGCGTATCGGAGCGAACATGAAGTCACGATCGCACGAGCGGTAACAACCCGGTAGTGCCCCCGGCGCCCGGATCATCCATAGCAACGTTCCTTCAACCTCAGTATCCCCAGTATGATGAGATCGACACTCTGCATGAAATCGGCTCGTTACGCGATCATTCTCTTCCTTGCGACTCTTCTCGGTTCTGCGGCCGCCCACGCGCAGACCGAGCCGAAGGGGGTCACACAGATGTTCATTACCTACCGATGTGATCCCGCCAACCGGGTCGCCTTCATCAAGGGGCTGGAAGGGGAGGGGATCAAGCGCTTCGACGAATGGAAACGGACAGGCGTCATCGGCGACTATCTCCTCCTCTACAACAATTTCGTCGACGCCAACACCTGGGATGCCATGGTGACGGTGACCTTCAACGACTACGCGCAGACCGAGAAATGGAGAGCCGTCGACAAGAACAACCCGGGCGGCCTGAGCGCCGAGATGCTGAAGATCGCCTCGCCGCATACCACCTATCTGGCGGACATGCTCGTTCGCAAAGGTTCGGCGGGAGATCAATCCAAGTCGATCTATGTCGTAATCCCATACGATTACACCGACAGAGGAACGTACGTCAACTACATCAGGACCTACGGCGTGCCGCAGTTCGACGGGTGGATTCGCGAGGGAGCGATCACCAGCTACAGCATCTTCCTGAACCAGCATGCGCCGGGCGCTCCCTGGGACGCGCTCCTGCTCTTCGAATACAAGGGGATCGAAGGGCTCGCGATGCGGGAGGTGATCAAGCAGAAGGTCCGCGCCGGACTCGCGGCCGACCCCTCCTGGAAGCTTCTCTCCGACACGAAGCTCGACTTCCGGGTGGAGCGTGAGGTCGTGATGGCGAGCGCCGTCCAGAGCTCCGGCAGATGAGCCTGAGATCGTCTCGTGCCGCGATGATCCGGGCCGCTCCCGCTATCTGATCCCGGAGTTCGAGGGATGGCGCGCGGCAGGGGCGCTTGCCGGCTACCAGGTGATGACGAACAGATTTCCCGGCGGGCGCGCATGGGAGATCATGTTGATACAGCACTATCACGATGCATCCGCGCTATCGCGACGCGAAGACGTCCGAAGCGGAACGATCGATTCACTCAGGCGGGATCCCGCGTGGATTCTGCTGCACAACGAAAAGGGTAGATACCGGACGTCGAATCGTCCGGAGAACATACCGGTGATTGCGCGAGCTCTCCCAAACGGCTGAGTATGAAGGGTGTGAGGGGATTCACACTCGAATTATGAAAGCTGCACGTCGGATTGTGGGGATACATCGGACGTCGGGTCGTTCGTGCAACCTCCGGTAAACGCTCGGCCGGTGTCGGTCGGCAGTGCGAATCGGGTGTGAGGGGATTCACAACCGGATCGTACGGGCCGGCACCGGAGCCGGGCGTCGTTCTTTTCAGGGGGAGATGCCGGCAAAGGGAGCACGGTAACGGAGATCAGGGGGATTGTCGATCGATCCCGTATTGAATCGGCGGTTCGTGCGTGAATAGGAGACTCGATGCGGACCGCATCGATTCCGCAACATCTTCGACACAGCCATGAAGAAGAGCCCTCTCCTGTTCCGTCCGAAGCTTCTCACCACGTTGAAGGATTATACCCGCGACCAGTTCCTGCGCGACCTGAGCGCCGGGACGATCGTCGGGATCGTTGCCCTGCCGCTCGCCATTGCGTTCGCGATCGCCAGCGGCGTCTCTCCGGAGAAGGGGCTGATTACCGCGGTCGTCGCCGGGTTCCTGATATCGGTGCTCGGGGGGAGCCGGGTGCAGATCGGCGGACCGACCGGCGCGTTCGTCGTCATCATCTACGGCATCGTGGAGCAGCACGGCACGGCGGGGCTGGCCGTGGCCTGTGTCATGGCGGGAGTCCTGCTGGTGATCATGGGGCTTGTGGGGTTCGGCTCGATCATCAAGTTCATCCCCCACCCGGTCATCGTCGGCTTCACCAGCGGGATCGCGCTGATCATCTTTTCGTCGCAGGTCAAGGATTTCCTGGGGCTTGCGATGGGGCCGGTGCCGTCGGAGTTCCTGGAGAAATGGCGGGAGTACATTCATCAGCTTCCGACGATCAACCCGGAAGCCGCTGCCGTGGCTCTCGCGTGCGTGCTGATCATCATCTTCTGGCCCCGTGTCTCGCATCGTATCCCCGGTCCCCTGGTTGCGCTGATCCTCTCCACCGCGGCGGTTCACCTCCTCGATCTGAACGTTGAAACGATCGGATCACGATTCGGAAGCATCCCCTCCTCGATTCCCGCCCCGACCGTTCCCGACTTCGATATCGCCTCCCTCAGGGAGCTCTTTCCCTCGGCGCTGACGATCGCGCTCCTCGCCGCGATAGAATCGCTCCTCTCGGCCGTGGTGGCCGACGGGATGATCGGCGGAAGGCACAGATCGAACACCGAACTGATCGCGCAGGGGATCGCCAATATCGCAAGCCCTCTCTTCGGCGGCATCCCGGCCACCGGCGCGATCGCCCGTACCGCCACGAACATCCGGAACGGCGGACGGACGCCGATCGCCGGCATCGTCCACGCGATCGTTCTCCTCATCATCATGCTGGCGCTCGGGCGCTGGGCGACCCTGATTCCGCTGCCGTGTCTGGCGGCGATCCTGACGGTGGTCGCCTACAACATGAGCGAATGGCGTTCGTTCCGTTCCATGCTCAGAAGCCCGCGGAGCGACGTTGCTGTGCTGGTCCTGACGTTCATCCTCACCGTCGTCATCGATCTCACGGTGGCGATCGAGGTCGGGATGGTCCTTTCGGTGCTTCTCTTCATGCGCCGCATGACCCTCGTCACCAACGTCGGGGTGATCACCAGGGAACTGGAGGATGACGACGCGGAGGATGCCGAGAGGGCCTCCGACGTCGGGTCGCGGTTCCCCGGGGTCGAGATCTATGAGATCAACGGGCCCCTCTTCTTCGGCGCCGCCTACAAGTTCGAGGAAGCGATGGAAACCGTCGAGGAGGCTCCGGTCGTGCGTGTGATCGGAATGAGGCATGTTCCCGCCATCGATG
Source organism: uncultured bacterium (assembly GCA_966250335.1). Classification (GTDB taxonomy): domain Bacteria; phylum Bacteroidota; class Ignavibacteria; order OLB7; family OLB7; genus OLB7. The sequence continues at coordinate 31,192 of CBINGZ010000024.1, forward strand.
CCACGGGGCTGCATGCGCTGGAGGAGGCGGCCAAACGGATGCGGAGGAAGGGGGGCCATCTCGTCATTGCCGAGATCCATGCCCAGCCGCTGACGGCGATGCAGCGGGCCGGACTCGATGCCGTGATCGGAACCGAGAACATCTTCGGCGATATGGAGTCGGCGCTCGGGCGGGCACGGGCGCTGGCGGAGGGAGCGAGGGGAACCTGACGGTCGGGGATCGCCCGCTTCGCCCGTCAGGCGTCGACGGTTCTCTCCCTGGACACCTCCGGCAGCAACGGCGCCACCGCCTCGAGCAGCACCCCGGTATACGCCTCTATCAGCGGGCGCTTCGTGTAGGCGCGCCGGTAGGTCACCTGCACATCGCGGTAGGGACTCGGCTCGATGAAGGGGCGCACGTGGCGGCGCTGGTCGGGCTCCAGATAGAGGGTGGCAAGGAACGGGAGGAGCGTCGTCCCGCCGACCCTGTCGACCAGACGGCAGAGGGTTTCCAGGCTTCCGCTTTCGAAGCGGATGGGGCGTCCCCCTCCGCACCTGTCGGGATGGTCGCAGACGCGGATCACCTGGTCGCGGAAGCAGTGGCCGTCGGTCAGGAGCCACATATCGTCGATCGATAGATCGTCCGGGGCGATCCGTGGCGCGCCCGCCAGACGATGCTCCGCGCCGATGTAGGCGACGAACGGCTCCCTGAAGAGAGGGCGCGAGACGAACCCCGGCCGTTCGGTCGAGGTCGCCACCAGGGCCGCGTCGAGTCGATCCATCGACATCTCCTCGAAAATCCTCTCCGTCGTCAGTTCGTGGACCACCAGTTCCACGTCGGGGTAGCGCTCGGCGAAGGGGGCGGTCACCACCGGCAGGATGTAGGCGGCGAGGGTCGGGATGATCCCCAGCCGAAGCTCCCCGGCCACGGTGCCGGAGGCCTCGCTGAGAAGATCCTGCATTCTGTCCCGTTCCGCCAGGATGTTCCGCGCCTGCTCGACGATCCTTTCCCCCAGCTCGGTCGTCCGCACCGGCGTTCTGCTTCTGTCGAAGATCTGCACCCCCAGTTCCTCCTCCAGTTTCTGGATCTGCATGCTCAGGGTCGGCTGCGATACGCAGCACTGTTCCGAGGCGCGGCCGAAATGACGGCAGGCGTCGACGGCGACGATATAGGCGAGCTGGGTGAGCGTCATGGGGAATCTCCGGCGGGAATCGCGGTTATAGCTATTGCTTATGAGAAGATAAAAACAATCGATTATCTCTATAACTCCGATTCCCCTAACTTATTGTCGACTCCGGGAATCCCTTCGGCCGCATGGACGCTTCGGCGGGCGGAAGGGAGGGAACCTCAACCGTGGACAATCACACCAACATGGACAATCAGAAAAAACTGACGACGCTCACCGGAGCGCCGATTGCGGACAACCAGAACTCGCTGACCGCCGGTCCGCGCGGTCCCCTGCTGATGCAGGATGTGCAGCTTCTGGAGCAGATGCAGCGTTTCAACCGCGAGCGCATTCCGGAGCGGGTCGTACACGCCAAGGGCTCGGGCGCCTACGGTACGTTCCGTGTGACGCGCGACGTGAGCCGCTACACCAAGGCGGCGTTCCTCTCCGAGATCGGCAAGGAGACGGAGACGTTTCTCCGCTTCTCGACGGTGGCGGGGGAGCGCGGCGCCGCCGACGGCGAGCGTGACGTGCGCGGATTCGCGCTTCGGTTCTACACCGAGCAGGGGAACTGGGACCTGGTGGGGAACAACACGCCGGTCTTCTTCGTGCGCGACCCGCACAAGTTCGCCATGTTCATCCATACCCAGAAGCGCCATCCGGAGACCAACCTGCGCGACGTGAATATGCAGTGGGATTTCTGGTCGCTCTGCCCGGAGTCGCTGCATCAGGTGACGATCCTGTTCTCCGATCGCGGCATCCCCGCCTCCTACCGTCATCTGGACGGCTTCGGGAGCCACACCTACTCCTTCGTCAACGCGGAAGGGGAGCGGGTCTGGGTCAAGTTCCATTTCAAGACGCAGCAGGGGATCAGGAATCTGACCGACGACGAGGCGACCGAGCTGATCGGCAAGGATCGCGAGTCGCACCAGCGCGATCTCTTCCATGCGATCGAGCAGGGGGATTTCCCCCGCTGGACCGTCTACATCCAGGTGATGACCCAGGCGCAGGCGGAGGAGTTCCGCTGGAACCCGTTCGATCTCACCAAGGTCTGGCCGCACGGCGAGTTCCCGCTGATCGAAACCGGCGTGCTGGAGCTGAACCGGAACCCGGAGAACTATTTCGCCGAGGTCGAGCAGGCCGCGTTCAAGCCGAGCTCGCTGGTGCCGGGGATCGGCCCCAGCCCCGACAAGATGCTCCAGGCCCGCCTGATGAGCTACGCCGACACCCATCTCTATCGCCTGGGCGTCAACCACACGCAGCTTCCGGTCAATCGTCCGCGGGTGGAGGTGAACGCCTATGTCCAGCGCGACGGGCTGATGTTCGTGAATAACGGAACGGGACATCCCAACTACTTCCCGAACAGCGTGGCCGGCTCACCCGCCGAGTCTCCGGAGGTCGCCGATCCGGCATGGGATCTGGGAAGCACGATCGTGGCCCGATACGATTCCAGGGTCGACCACGACGACTACACCCAGCCCGGGAATCTCTACCGTCTGTTCGACGAGGGGCAGCGCGATCGTCTTGCCAAGAGGATTGCCGGTGGGCTTGGACAGTGCAGCCGGGAGATCCAGCTCCGTCAGCTCGGGCATTTCTACAAAGCCGACGAGGATTACGGTCGTCGTGTTCAGGCGGAGCTCAACATCTCGGTCGAGGAAGCCGCCGACGAGCTGGGAACGCGCGACGCCGTTCCGGTCGACGCCGAGGCGGTGTAAGCGATCCCCAGGGGAACGAAGAGGCGATGATGATCACGAACGGCCCCGGCCCGGCGCCGGGGTCGTTCGCGACGACTTCATGCAAACATTTCAGATACCATGATCGACATATCGAACATCGATTATCATGAGATAGCAAGGCGGGGCGACAGCGAGGTGATGGAGGTGATGCTCCGCGCCGGACTCGACCCCAACCTTCGGGACGAACGGGGCTACACGCTGCTGATGATCGCCGCCTACAATCATCGTATCGAGATGCTTGATCTGCTGGCCGCTCACGGCGCCGGTGTCGATATCCCGGACGGGGGAGGGAACACCCCGCTGATGGGGATCTGTTTCAAGGGGTACGACGAGGTGGCGAGGAAGCTGGTGGAGATGGGCGCCGACCCGAACGCGCGCAACGGCGCGGGGGCGACCCCGCTGATGATGGCCGCCATGTTCGGTCAGGAGGGGATCGCCCGCCTCCTTCTTGCGAACGGCGCCGACAGAGCCCTGACCGATCCGCAGGGGCTCACCGCCCACGACTGGGCGCGCCGCCACGGGCAGGCGGGGATTGCCGAGATGCTGTAAACGGCGCGCGGGCCGGGGACTTATCCCCGGCCCGCGTCGCATATCGGCATCGTCGTTCCCGATCGCATCCCCTGTACGGACACGCTCCGAAGAGAATATCGGTGAACGATGCGCCTCCTCCCTTAGAATTTCACGTCGAACTTCCCCTCGGTGATCGAGCGGCTTCCGCTCCCTCCCTGTGCCTCCGCTGCCTCGAACGAGAAGGTGCCGGTGGCGCCGGAGGAGGAGATCCTCTCCACCGTGATCGTTCCGCTCGACCCGCTGAAGATCTTTACGCTGATTCCTCCCGTGGAGGTCGATTCCGTGTAGGTGGCGTTGACCCCGGCGAACGGGTTGACCTGGAAGGTGCCGGGTCCCGAGGCCATCGCCGTCAGGTTGATCTGGTTGTTGTTCCCACCGTTGATCTGCGATCCTCCGATCGAAAGAACGTTGTTCGTCCAGACCGCCTGGACGTTCGTGGCCGACCAGTTGCTGCCGCTCACCTTGGCGCTGACCGATCCGTTCGGCGTGGAATTCCCCGTCGGCTCGTCGTCGCCGCATCCGGCGACCGGGATCAGGGTGCATGCCAGAAGAAGGAAGAGTGCAATCCGATTTCTCATGGTTCCGTGCTCCGTCGTTCCTATATGTGTGACTGTGGACTCGGTACAAACATCCTCACGTCCGGGGCGGGAGAAAAACCGGCTTTCGGCATATTCTTACCGCCGGCCCGGGGGAGCGCCGGTTCGGTAGTGTCTCATTTCCATTTTCCCGATTCTGGGGGACTTCGTAACGTTGCCGATCGACAGAGAGCCGGATAGATTGGGAGCATCCAAACATGCCACGGCTTCGGCCGTTCTCCTTATCCACGGCTCAACCGTCCGGTCACCGTGAGGCCCGGAGCGCCTAGCATGGCGCGGATAACGGTTGAGCCGTTCTATCCGAACATGCTATGTCTACCTTCACGCAGGAACACAGTCGGGGGTTATCCCCGCCCGTACGTGTTACCGTCATCGACCGGCTGAACTACATCGCCGCGTTCGTCGATCTCCTCCGCGACTCCTTCGAGCTGGCGAACAGAGACTACGGGCCGAGCTTCGGGAACAAGGTCGTGGTGGTCAACTACATCGATCAGGAGCTTGCGGCGCTGGCGTCCGAACTGGAACAGTAGAGCAAGGAAGCAAGTACGAACAGGCCCCGTCTGGATCACACCGGACGGGGCCTGTTGCTTACGGAACCAGCTTCGCGATATCCTCGATCGTCCAGAGCTTCGGCGTGACTCCCGCTTCCATCGCCGGGGTGACACGGAGGGACTTGTGGATACGGGCGAAGTTGTAATGCATGAAGTGGAGGGCGACCGCATGCGCATGGTTCTCCACCTTCTTTGAGAAGCCGTTCGTGAGCCGGGTAAACCGGCGCATCTGCATTCGCATCGTGAGGTTCTGGCGCTCTACGTAGGACGTGGAGATATGCTTACGATCCGGCGCGCCGTTGATGATCTCCTTCTTCGCCCCGGTGCATTCAGCCGGGCTATATCGCTTCTCTGATCCTTCGCCGTCCGGTGAGGGGCCGTAGATCTTCACAAGCTGGGCATAGTCAACGTCGGCCCCGAACGCTTCGTCAATCGCCCGGACATAGACGTTCAGGCCGTCGCTGGTGATCTGTACGCGCTCCGCCAGTCGTCCGGCAAGGTCATTGATGAACGTTGCCGCACACTCTGCATCACGGGCACCGACAAGCCACGACGGAATGAGCTTCGTATCGGCGTCTATGGCCGTCCATGTCCACACATCACCCACCGTTCCCCGCTCCTCCCGCATCGCCTCAGTCGCGTTCTTCTGCTTCGCGTAGACAAACGACCAAATCTCATCGACCTGTAGCCGCTTGCACGGCAGGTTCCGCAGGTGCTCATCCTGATAGGCTGCACACACCGTTCCAGCGTCCACCAAGAGCTTCGTGACCGTGTTGATCGAGACATCTGCCATACGCGACGTAGCGCGAAGGCTTGTCCCCTCAACGAGGCAATGAAGGATCTGGGTCCGTTTAGCGAGCGAGAGCTTATTCATGGCACAAAGATATAGAATAATGCTTTACCGTACAAGCATAATAGTCAATTAGGCATTTTTATGCAAAAATCGTGTATTCTATACGCAAATACATTGCTAATATAAAAAAAATTAGCATGATGCCGCTAATTTTTCTTATATTAGCTCCATGTTAGCGCGTACAACTATAACATGAATGGAGGATTGAGATGAGAGTTCCAAAGCGGCCGCCCAACTTCCCGAACTTATTTAAGACGATCTTGGAAGGCCCGGAGGGGTCACAGCGGTTAACTAAGATTGTGAGCAGTGGTATTGGCCCTACGCAAGCGGGTCAGTATAGGCATTGGCATACCCTTCGCTACTTGACTCCACCAGAGGGCCTTACCGTCGAAGAGTGGTGGGTGGGTATAAAGATGGCCCGCTCATTCATACAACACAAGATTCCGCTTGCTGATGCACAGGGCAAACCGATGCACTTCACGACCCCGGATATATTACACAGGATGTGTCCGTTGATCGACCAAAGCTCTGCGGGATCAATAAGGAGTAGCGAGCAAGCGATTACCGCAACGGATCGTGACTTCTACATCTTTAAATCGCTTTCGGACGAAGCGATCACATCAAGCCAGATTGAAGGAGCGTCGACAACTCGGGAAGTAGCTAAAGAGATGATACGGACTGGTCGTCAGCCGATGGATAAGAGCGAGCGAATGATTTACAACAACTATTTGGCGATGATGTTCATCCGTACGATCAAAGATCAGCCGCTTACTCCAAAAATAATATTTGAAATCCATCAAATACTTACCGACGGCACCCTTGATAAGCCTGAAGCGGCCGGTAGATTACGGCGAAGCGATGAAGATATACGTATTTTTGACGATGTTTCCAACGAGGTTTTGCATGTCCCGCCGCCAGCGGATGAGCTTCGGTCGCGCATGAAAGCGATGTGTGATTTTGCCAATGATGTCGATTCCAGCAACTACATTCATCCCGTAATCCGGGCTATACTGCTGCATTTTTGGCTTGCCTATGACCATCCATTCGTCGATGGCAATGGGAGAACCGCACGCGCTCTGTTCTATTGGCTAATGGCAAGGCAACAGTATTGGCTTTTTGAATTCATCTCAATATCAAGCATAATCCACGAGGGGCCTGCAAACTATGCACGGTCCTTTCTATACGTTGAAACGGATGATTGCGATATTACATACTTCATACTTAACCAATTAGCTGTTGTGCTCCGTGCTATTGACGATCTGCATGATTATCTGCGCCGAAAGGAAACTGAGATTGCGGAAGTCCGTGAGCTGCTGTCAAAGACAAAACTTGCTTCATTGATGTTTAATCATCGACAAATGGCGATCATCAATCATAGTCTGAAAAATAGCCATTCGATATACACCTCGGAGTCGCATCGACGTTCGCACAATGTAAGCCCCCAGACCGCAAGGACTGATCTGCTTGAACTTGCCAAGCATGGGCTGCTATCGCAACACAAAAGCGGTGGCGCATATTACTTTAGCATTCCCGGTAATCTTAAGGATAGGATTATGGCTTTGGCTGATTCAGAATTCAAATCATCAACTGCGAAGTAGATAGGCGTAGACGCAATCTATTTATGCTGTTGGTGCAGAAGCGAACAGGCGGGACACTTCCGATTTTTTGGAAGTGTCCCGCTATAGACTTTGATGCTGGCTGTCCTACTCTTTCTTCTTCCACCGTGCCGCTGCTGCCTTCTGCGCAATCTCCTTCCGCTGTCTTGGCGTCAGCTTTTCAGCCCGTGCCTTGCCCCCTTTGAGCCCTCCACGACGGCCTAGCGCGACCGCTGCCGGGTCTTTGGTCGGTTCCGGCTCTGCGGGTTCCTCAGCGTCGCCGGTGGCGATATCCAAGATCCGCTTGGCGCGCTGGTTCGGATCGCGGGGAAGGTTCTTCGGAGTCTTCATGCGGGAGTTCTCTACCGTTGACGATGGATCGCTCAATGTCCCTCTTGGGGTTCCTTGAGCGGACAAGCATTCACGGTTACAAAGGTCGGGAACTCCGGGGGACTAGTGCAAGGGAAGAAATCAAACTGAGACACTACCGCCGGTTCAGGCGGCTTGCAGGCATCTCCCCGAATCGGTAGTATTGCACGATTTTCTTCACGATGATAGCACGCCCGATCTTCGACCCTGCCTTGAACGACCCGGAATCCTCTCGCAGCAATCGATAGACAACCCCCCATCCTCAACCTACTTGTAGGGACTTTCATGAGAACACTGTTGTTGGTCTCACTTTTCGGTATGCTTGCCTGCGCGGCAACGCTCGATGCGCAGACGTACAAGGCCACATACGTCACAAAGCTTTATCTGCAGGGATCAGCGTCGCCGGTGAAGCCTCTGACGCTCGAAGCGCCGCTCCTCACGACTCCCTACACGCTGACCTTCCCCGCGAACGACGGTGATCCGGATCAGCTCCTTCAGACCGACGGCTCCGGCAACCTGGTCTGGGCGTCGGCCGCCAGCGCTCTGCTTCCGTTCGGGGAATCGATGGGGGATGCGGGTATCCTGATGGATATCACGAACACTGGAACCGGTGCCGTGGCGCAGTTCGAGATCAGCAACGCCTCGAGCACCGCGAACGCGCTGACCGCGATCACCAACGGCACCGGTCTGGCGATCCTTGCCAACGGCGGCGTCCAGGTCACCAACGGCAATCTGTCGCTGACCGGCACCGGCGCCGCCGGTGAGCTCCGGCTGCACGAGGAGTCGGGGGGACCCGATTACACGGCGCTGAAGGCGCAGAATCAGTTCGGGGAGGACATCACCTACACCATGCCGGCGACCAACGGCTCGGCGGGACAGGTGCTCTCCGTCGCCTCCTCGCCGGCTCCGACCTCCACGGCGGCCACGCTCCACTGGACGACCCCGCAGGGGGGGCTCACGCTCCCGTATACACAGACGGTCGGCGCCGCCGCGCCCCTCTTCACGCTGAGGAACTCCGATGCCGCGACCGGCGGCGCCGGGTTGTTCGCGATCACCAACGCGGCCAACTCCGGCATCGCGCTCGAGGCGGTCACCGGCGGCGCCGGCTTCGCGTTCTCCGCGACCGCCACGGGAAGCGGCGGCGGCGCATCGATCCAGACCGGGTCGACCGGGACCGGAGCCGCGGGGGCGTTCCAGAACTTCAACACGGCCAACGTCAGCTCGACCCTTCAGGTCTCGACCAACGGCGTCGGTGACGCCTTCTCGGTGTTGACGAACGGCGCCGGCGACGCTGGGAGCTTCGCGATCGGGAATGCCGCCAGCAACAGCGCTGCCGTCATCGGCTTCACCAGCGGCATAGGGAACGCGGGCCGTTTCCAGATCGGCAACGCCGCCAGCGGAGCCGCCGCTCTGGTGGCGCAGACCGACGGCGCCGGCCCGGCGTTCCTGACGATCGGGGGCGCCGAGATCACCGACGGAAATCTGACGGTGGGGAACACGGGGACCGCCGGCCAGCTTCGCATGGAAGAGCCGGGAGGGGGGGAGTACACGGCGCTGGTGGCACAGGCCCAGTCTGACAACATCACCTACACGCTGCCGGCGACCAACGGCTCGGCGGGACAGGCCCTGCTCCTCACCGGCTCGCCGACGGCAACCGCCGGCACTCTGACATGGGGGAACGTAACGGCGGCGCTTCAGCTCCCCCTGTCGCAGTCGACAGGCGCTTCGACGACGCTGTTCGATCTCACCAACTCAGGCGCCGGGGGGGCGGGATCGTTCGAGATCACAGGCGTGGGAAGCTCGAGCGCCGCTCTGAAGGCCGGGACCAGCGGCGTCGGTCCGGCGCTCTACGCGAGCACGACCGGCAACGGGGAGGCGGCCGAGTTCGAGAACCTGAATCCGGCGAACAGCGCCGCGACCGTCACAGTCAAAAGCGGCGGAGGTTTCGGCGATGCCCTGTACGTGAGCACGAGCGGCTACGGAGAGGCGGGTGAGTTCGAGATCGACAATCCGGTCAGTTCGGCGAGCGCTCTCAAGGCAGTCACCTCGGGGACGGGAAAGGCGATCGAGGCGAGGGGGCAGGTGGAGATTTCCGACGGCAATCTCTCGCTGACCAATAGAGGGAACACTGCGGGCCAGGTGCGACTCTACGAGGCCGACGGCGACGGTCACGACTACACGGCGCTCGTCGCGCAGGCGCAGGCGGGCGACATCACCTACACGCTGCCGGCGACCAACGGCTCGGCCGGACAGGCCCTGCTCCTCACCGGTTCGCCGACGGCAACCGCCGGTACCCTGGCATGGGGGAACATAACGGCGGGAGCGCTTCAGCTCCCCTTGTCGCAGTCGGCGAGCGTGGCGACGGCGATGCTCGATCTCACCAATTCCGGCGCCGGAAGCGCGGGATCGTTCGAGATCACAGGCGTCGGAAGCTCGAGCGCCGCTCTGAAGGCCGGGACCAGCGGCGTCGGTCCGGCGCTCTACGCGAGCACGACCGGCAACGGGGAGGCGGCCGAGTTCGAGAACCTGAATCCGGCGAACAGCGCCGCGACCGTCACAGTCAAAAGCGGCGGAGGTTTCGGCGATGCCCTGTACGTGAGCACGAGCGGCTACGGAGAGGCGGGTGAATTCGAGATCGACAATCCGATCAGCACGGCGAGCGCTCTCAAAGCGGTCACCTCGGGCACAGGGAGGGCGATCGAGGCGAGGGGGCCGGTGGAGATTTCCGACGGGAATCTCTCGCTGACCAACAGGGGAAACACCGCGGGCCAGGTACGACTTTACGAGGCCGACGGCGACGGTCACAGCTACGTGGGGCTGAAGGCGCCGGCGCTCCCGGGGGATGTCGCTCTGACGCTCCCCGCCGGCGACGGCAACAACGGAGATATCCTGGTGACCGACGGATCGGGCGTTCTCTCCTGGGCGCCGCCGGGGGCCACCGTCGTGACGACGGCCCCCGTCACCTCCGGAGCGCAGGGAACCGTGACGATCGGCAGCGGCAACTATATCCGGTTCAGCGGCGCCACCGGAGCGTTCAGCGTCGACGGCTTCACGGGGGGAGTCGACGGTCGCGTCATCTATGTGTACAACACCAGCGCGCAGAACATGACGCTCAACCTCAACAGCGCCGCCACGGCCTCCAACGGCGTCAACACGTTGAGCGCTCTGAACGTCTCGACCGTGGGGGAGGGAGCGTTCACACTTATCTATGACGCCGGAATATCGCGATGGGTGCTGTTGAACATCATCAACTGAAACGCTCGCGATCCGGCGCATGAGGTGTAAATTCCGTCCCGATGAACTACCTGTTTCGATACCTCAGCATGCTTCGACCCCAGGAGGTCGAGGCGCTCGATGAGCTCCGGGTCACACCGCGGGAGCGGGACACGCTGAACGAACTTATCTCGTTGCGATCCTTCCCCGACGCTTCCAAGGCGCAGGTCATGGAACGCCTCGGGATGAACGGTTCGATGTTCGACAAGACCTGTTCGACGCTGCTGCGGGGGATTCTGGAGAGGGCGGTGCCGGAAGGGGGAGTGAGCCTGCTGGAACATCTTGTCGAGCGGGCGATCTATGATCTGCTTCTGCATGAGATGAGACGGCAGGAGAAGGAGGCGATCGCGGCCGGAGACGACGAGATCCTGAAACGGTTCTACGCCGATGCGTTCAGAGTGGTCCATCTGCGGTTCAGCAGCGAGTACCCGGAGCGTCTGGGTCGCCAGATCGCCGTCCGATACCGTCGGCTCGATCCGTCGCCGGACACTCTCATCTACACCGAGGCGCGGCTCTCCGCCATGGCGATCTGGAAGGAGGCGTCGCGGCGGACCGGGGACGGGACGCGGGAGCGACTGGAGCGGAGGCTGCGCCGCAACGACAGGCGGATCACCGAATCGACGGGGCCGATAGCACGGTTCATTCAGTTGAAATCGTGGCTGATCTACTACGGCCAGCTCAAGCGCGACCCCGAGAGCCGCATGGCAGTGCTCCGTGAGTCTGCACGGCTCTGCGATGCCCACCCCGACGTTCTGACGCGCGAGGATAAGGTCCTCACGCTCTGTCAGCTCGCCGAGGAGCATTACTATTACAAGACCGATCTGGTCACGCCGCTGCTGATGTATCGTGAGCTGTACGAACTCTATCCGGAGGAGCTGAGGAAGGAGGATTACCACACCTTCAAGTTCATCCAGCTCAGCACGATCAACGGCGACTACGGGACGGCTGAGGATCTTCTGGTGCGATATTTCGGTCAGGCCGCGAACCTTGTGGTGCACGGCGGCGGACGTTCGAAGGATGTGGCGCTCCTCTGGACCAAGCTCCGGCTGATGCAGGGGCGTACCGAGGAGGCTCGAAAGCATCTGGACGATGCGGTGCTCCTCAACCAGAAGGGGTTCTATTTTCAGTTCGAGGTGGAATGCCGGATGCTTCATTCGGTCATCTCCTTTCTCGAGGGGAATTTCGAGATCATCGAACAGCGGTTCCCCGCGCATATCAAGTTCCTCCGCTCGAAAGGGGCCACCTACAAAACATCGCGATATTATCCCTGGTTCTTCAAACTGATGGTCGCGTTCATCGACGAGCGGACGACCGGAAGGAAGCTCTCCCCATCGCTCACCAGAAAATTCGAGGAATTCATGGAAGGCCCCGCCGCCCAGTACGGCATGCTGCTGAGAAAAATGAGGGGAATGGAGCGGTGAGGATGGGGCAGACATTTCGGCCATTCCGTCCGGTCATTCCGCTCGGTCATTCCGTTGCATTGGCTCCCGAAGGGAGCACCCATTGGTAGCCAAAGACGATTCTTTGTTGTCTTGAAGCGCCGAAGGTGCGTACCAGTCCTCAGCCGCGCGAGAACGAAGAATGGTACGCACCTTCGGCGCTTACGATGAATTGGGAAATGTCGCGGCTACAAATGGTTCGCCCCTTCGAGGCTCATTGCAGTGAGAATGTCATCATTCCGGTTCCGATACGATCCATGATGCCCGTGTGGCGAGGACGTCGTGGGGTTTGTTGAGGAAGCGGGGATCGAGCCTGAAACCGGGGCTGGTGAGCGCGTCGAGGATCGTAACGTCGATATCGGGTTGATCGATCACGATGTTGTGGCCGCACGCGTGGAAGAGGGCGAGCATGTCGTCCACCCGGAGCCGGTTCGCGTACATGTAGCGGTTTCCCGCGATCCGCTCCCATTCCCTGTCGCTGAACCGGAGAAAATTGACGGGGGAGATCGACGTGTCGGAATGCGAGAAATGATCGCTGTAGTCGACGAGATGGACGAAGAGCCCGTGGCGGGCCGCCGTGCGGTTTCCCTCCCTCAGAATCCCCTTCAGATGATCGACGGGAATATGTTCCAGAACGCTGCACGACAGATGCAGATCGATGGAGCGGTCGGGAAGATCGAGGGAGGATGCGTCGGCCCGGGGGCGGTAATCGATACGGCAGAGACGGAGCAGGCCGTCGAGCCGCCAGTCGCGCTCGGCCAGGTCGAGCAGGGCGGCGAAGCGGGCTTCGTCGAGCAGGGGGCCGAAGAGCCGCGCGATCTGCTCCGGATGCTCCACGATATATTCGATGTCGCGCCGCACCAGCGATTCCTTCAGATAGGGATGCAGATCGACCGTCACGATCTGCTCCGCGCCCGCCAGCCAGAGGGTGATCGGAACGTTCAGCCGCCTTCCCGTGCCGATTTCAAGAACTCTGCTCCGCCACTGCGTCCTTCCGGCCCGTGCCGCCATCCTGCAGATCTCCACACCTGTCGATATCCCGGCGACTGGATCGATCTCCCGCAGTCCGCCGAACCGTCGCTGAAGCTGATAATATATCGCATGAGAAATACCCGACGGAAGGAACGCGACGGCGTTCTGAATACGAGCCTTTGTCGTCCAGTTCATGAATCCGATATGTTGTGTGGTGCGCCGTTCGGGGGCGGTCGATTCTGGCCGGGTTGTCCCGTGGGCGTTCGGTCAATATGCGGTTACGCCGGATAGACACACTATCCGGCGTAACTTCTCACCTGCACAAGGAGATCGGAGGATCGGCGGCGTTACTTCCCGATCGTCAATGATTCCATGGCGACCTTGAATATCGTATCGTATTCCCGCCACAGCACGGAAGGGGCCTCCAGCGTCACGGTCACGATATCATCATTGTGACCGAGCACGACATCATACATCCTGATACGATGCACAGAGGGGTGCGGCCGGAATTCTATGTCGCGAACGATCCCCGTGAAATCGCCGACGGTGATCTCCCGTGTGGAGATCACCTTGAACTCCGGATATTTCTCCGCAGCCTTCTCGTTCAGCGCCGTCCAGAACCCGACCAGGAACTCGCCGTCCGGCTGTACCCCGGCGAACGTCTTCGACATTCCCCGCAGACGGCGGATCGTGGCTCCCACCATGAACTGGTCGCTCTCCTTCTCGACCCTCTGCATCGACACGAACATGTTGAGCGTCTTGCCGTCGTCGACCGTGCGGGGGAACCATTCCTTCGGAAGCTTCAGTGCGATATTCTCCTCATCGTCCGTGAAGAGCTTCTTCTCGCCGCTCTGCAGTCCGAACCCGACCATCGTCAGCAGCTCGCGCACCCGTTCGGTCGTCTGGCCGGAGCCCGAGATACGGAGGACCGTCAGCAGGTCCGCGACAGCCTCGGGGACGGCGCCGGTCATCAGTCTGGTCTGCCCGCGCATGTACCAGAATCCGGCGTCGGTGCTGTCGAGCATGATCGCCGCGGTGTAGTCGATGATCGCCCCCTGATAATCCTTCCCTTCCAGCAGGACCGACCCTCTGGCGGCGTAGACGGCCGCGTTCTTCGGGTTCAGTTCGAGCACCGCGTTGAGTTCCTCGTGCGCCTTCTCCAGCTCCTTCATTCCAAGGTGGCAGAGGGCGCGGCCGTGGAGGGCCGGCTCATCCTTCGGGTTCGCCGCGAGAACCTTTTCGTAGATGGCGAGGGCGGCGGGAAAATTCTTCATCGCCAGAGCCTGGTCCGCCTGCGTCAGCAGTACCAGCCGATCCTGGGCATGAGCGGTCGCGGCCGCCGTCAGAAGCGAGAGGAGAAGAAATCGTTTGAGCATAGAACATCGTGATTACCGGGCGGACCCGTGAGCACATGTCGCCCGGGTCTTTGCAAGAGTGCGAGGATAGTGAATTCCGGGATGATATCCTCGACCATGAAAAAGGGGCGCCGCGGCAGCCGCGACGCCCCTTTGCCGATGACGATCTCGGCCGTCGTTTACTTCACCACCTTCATCGAACGGGCGAGGGTGACCCCATCCGCCGTGAGGCGATACATGTAGATGCCGCTCGGGAGGTGATCCACCCGGAACCGCACCGTGTGATCTCCCGCGGTCCTGTAGCCCGACTCCAGAACCTCGATCTCCGCGCCGCGACCGTCGAACAGACGGATCTCGACGTTCCCGTCACGCTCGATCCTGTAGCCGATCTCGGCGGTCTCGCGCGCCGGGTTCGGGCTCGACTGGCCGAGGCTCACCGAGCCGGTCGTCGTGGAGAGATCCTCGACTCCGCTGGTGAGGTTCTGCACCGACGTCCCTCCCGGACGGATCATCGTCGCGGCGCCGCCGAGGGTCACCTGCACGGAGCCGGTCGTGGAGTTGCTGTTGATGACGAGCGTGGCCGCGGAGGGTCCGCTGGAGATCGGACGGAACGTCACTTCAAGATGTTCCGTCTGTCCCGGCGCCAGGGTCAGCCTGGGGAGCCTTCCCAGCAGATAGTTGACGGCGCCCGGACCGGCGATCGTCGTGGTGCCGAGCGTCAGCGGGGCGCTGCCGTTGTTGGTCACCATCAGCCTCTGCCGTACCGACTTCCCGACCGGAACGGTCACTCCCTCGAACATCGCCGAGGGGCTGGCCGTCAGCGTCCGAATCAGAGCCTCGCCGTGCAGATTGACGACGATCGTATCGGCCGACGAGGTGATCATCATCAGCTCCGCCGACCGGTCGCCCGGCAGGCTTCCCGGAGCCGGGGTGTGAATGACGTGGAACGGCACTTCGTCACCCGGCATGAACATCAGGGGGAGCGCCGGCCAGGGGTTCGCGGGGTCCATCGTGAACTCGGCCGCATCGGGGCCGGTGATCTCCATGCTCACGATCATCTTCACCTCGCGCGAGGAGTTCTCCACCACCGCCTTGTTGCCGGAGCTTCCCGCGGCGTCGATGATGGTCGGAGCGAACGTGAGATCGATCGCTCTGAGACCTACCTTGCCGGTACCGTTCAGGTTCCAGTAGAAGGCTCCACGCTCGATTCCCGGCTCCCAGAGGGTGGAATCGTTCGTGCGCATCATGATCGTGGCGCGACGCGTGCCGCCGCGCGACGGCGAGAAGCGGAGCGTGATATCGGTGGAGTCGCCCGGCGCCAGAACGTAGTTCCCTTCCGTATCCTTCATCGCCTGGGCAAAGCCGCCGACGATGAAGAAGTCGCGGGTGTCGCCGCCGACCACGCGGAACGCGCTGGCCGAGACGCGCAGGTCGCACGAACCGGTGTTGTAGATCCGGATCGTGGTGTCGTGCGGCATGTGCAGATCGCCCGGGCCGAACGACACACCCTCAAGCGGCTTCCCTTCGATCGTCGTGGAGACGGAGGAGCCGATTCCCCTGCCGAAGAGGTCGACGGCCAGAAGTCCGTCGGTGACCGCGCCGCTCGGGTTGTTGCCGGTGAAGTTCAGCGCGTTGGTTCCGATGAACGCCCGGGCCAGGCGCTTGCCGGGAAGCTGGGCGACGAAGTTGAGATAGAAGGTCCGCGACTCGCCCGGCATCAGAACGATCGGGAACTGGAACGGAGCGTTCTCGGCGGCCGGCGCCATGCCGGGGCCGTCGGTCACGAAGTAGTCGTCGGCCGCCATCGCGTTCCCCATGAAGTCGCGCAGAAGCGGGAAGCGGGGGATACCCTGGCCGTAGATCGAATCGGTCAGGAAGAACGAGGCGCCGTTGACGTAGAGAGGATCGTTGCCGACGCTCTTGACCTTGATCTCCATGAAGCTGACCCCTTCGCCCGCGCACTCAAGCGCCTTGACGAAGAGATCGGACTTCTCGTCGATGACATTCCCCCCCGAGCTGAACTCGGCCCCGGCGCCGATCGTGATCGCCTCCACCGGGAAGGTGCGCGTCTCGCAGTCGCCGCTGACCGTCAGCAGCGCCTTGTACTGTCCGAAGCGGTTCGGCTTGAAGGTGAGGACCGGGGTGCTCGACTGTCCCCTTGCCAGCACCGCCGTCTTCGTGTTGAGCGTGTACTGTCCCGTGGGATCATCGAGCGTATAGGTCATCGTCACCGATCCCGCCGACGGGTTCGTCGAGGTGTTCGAGATCGTGAAGGGGGTGTAGGTCTTGGCGATGCCGTACTTCACCTGCTGTCCCTTCAGAAGAACCGAGCCGTTGTTCAGCGGGGAAACGCCGCCGCTGGCCGTGTTGCCGGCCCAGTTGAGGCGCGACGTTCCGACGGCGCCCAGGTTCAACTGGAAGGTCGAGCCGTTGTCGCCGATGGCGGTCAGGACCGCGGGGCGTGCGCCGATGCATCCCGGCGCGAAGGTGATCGTCGGCGTCACCGAGCCTCCCGGATCGAGCGCCGCCGTCGACGGCGAGATGACGTAGTCGGAAGCGTAGTCGCCGGTGATCACGAACGTGAACCTGATCGGGACGCACTTCGACGAGGTCGCGAGCGTGAACGGCTTGAAGCCGGTCGGCGTCCCGCGCTGGACGCTCTTGTCTGCCAGGATGGTGGCGCCGCTGCTCATCGGGCCTTCAAGACCACCTTCGGCCACATTGCCGGTGAAGGTCGTGTTGCAGTAGAGCGGATCGAAGATGTAGACCGTGCCGGTGGGGATCGTGTTGATGGTGATATCGACGCCGACAGCCGCGACGTAGTCGACGCGCAGATCACCCTTCTTTCCGAAATAGAGGCTTGCGATATCCTTGGAGCTGACGCCGCCGCCGATCCTGGCGTTCGTGACCGTGCGCTGCGTCATGTTGCCGTAGTAGAACTCGACCCGGTTGAGCCCTTCGTACAGGCGGACCTGATACTTGAAGCTCTCGGCCTTGGTCGTCGCGTTGGTGGGACGGGTCTCCCACTGCACCGTCATGACCTGGCTCCCCGGCTTGCCGGTGAGGAGATAGGTCACCCCGGTGTTGATCGTGGACTGGTTGTCCCAGAACGGGGCGATGACGGGATAGGTGCTCGACTTCTCCAGCATCTCGTCCGAGGAGGAGGTCACCGTGCTCTTACCGAACCCGAGCACGCCGTGGCCGCTGGCCGAGAAGGTGGAGTAGATGACGCCGTTGAACTCGAAATTGAATCCGATATCCTTGACGCTCGATGTTCCGCCGACGGAACCTGCCTTGATGATCGTCTCTCCCTTGGACATATCCGTTTCACTGCCGGTAGTGACCGTAAGGCCATACTCCCGCAGGCTGGCGAGCGCCATGGCGCCCGGGATGAACAGGGAGGCCAGCGTAACCAGTAGGACGCTGTAGTACTTCTTCATGGGGACAACTCCTGCGATTATATAGGGGTTCGGGATCTACCCGATGTCGATCTCTTGCCTCGTCAGGGGGGAACGTCTCTTGCGACCGGATCGGACCTTGCAGGCGCACGCAACCGTGCGGTGCGGATACGGGATATCCCGTACGGCACGACCGGCCGTCAGGCGTTCATGGAGCCGAGGAGGAGGCTCGGAGGAGGCGCGTCATCGAATCCGTCGTCGTGCAGGCTTGGGGGTGGGGACCCGCGCCGAGGACGGAGTGTCGTCCCGTATCGATGCAACCGGGTCGTGAGCCGTACACGGGGAGGTGCGGCTGAACGAGCGAACGGTCGAGAGGATTTCGATGGGACGGTAATGACCCCGAGAGGGTCTGGATGGCTCGGGGTCGAGCGGAGGATCGCGGATCGACATCTCCGTACAGACCGTCGATCACGATCGACGCAAATATACGGAGGAATACATGGATGTCACCAAATGGTTACAACGAATCAGGAGGGATAAATGTCACAGGGACGTTCTCCCCGACCCTACGAAGCGACGTCACCCGCCCGATCGGATATGCGGAGGGCAGGAGGATGGAGAAGGGAAAGAAGCTTCCGGACGAACCGTTCGATGTGCGGATCGGATCGATGCAGCGGAAGTTCGTCGAGGGGAAACCAGCGGACGGAATGGAACTCTCCGGGATCGAAGTCGATCGCCAGGGAACCATCCCCGGTCAGCAGATACCAGAGCGACACATCGGTATGCCCGGCGGTGCTGCCGACGGTTTCGGTGATCGTGATGAAGATCGGGTCCGGGACCAGAAACGACGCTTCAAGGTTGAGCTCCTCGGCGCTCTCCCTGCGGACGGTGTCGCGCGGATCCTCGCCGGGCTCCACATGCCCGCCGGTCGGCAGCCAGAGTCCGGACTTGATATGATCGGTCAGCAGTATCAGCCCCCGAAGCGGGTCGACGACGACGAAATAGGAGACGAGATGCATCGGCGGCGTCGCCGGCTTCTCGATACGGCAGAGGGGCTTCCCCGAGGCTATCCACTCCAGCGCCCCGGAGATATGCTCGCGCTCCGGTTCGTCGAGCGGAGAAATCGACCTGACGGCGGCTGCGATTCCGTCTCGCATGATATATCGTTCTCCGGATATGTTGTAGCGCCGCAAAGATAACGACGCGGCGTGATCACTCCGACGACCTCTGACGCCGCCGCAGCCGTTTCGGTCCGTACCAGAGCCAGAAGCCGGAAAGGGAGAGACCGAGCAGGCTCAGACCCATCACCGTGGTGTACCCCAGCTTGACCTGCTCGTCCTCGGTGCCGAACGCGAAATCGAGGATGGAGCCGTCGTGGATGTTCTCGATGAGATCGGATGTGCGGTGGGATATAAGGAGCACCTTCCCCGTCGTCCCGTCGAGCTGCACTTCGGAGTAGTGGTTCACGAAGACGAACTTCACCGAACCTTTCTGCGGCCGGGCGTCGATCCGCTCCAGCTCCGGCGAGAGATCGGCGCCGATCGAATCGCGCAACGTTTGTATCGCAATGGTATGCAGACTGTCGAACGGGAGCCAGGTCGCCAGATCGGGAGAGACCCCTTTCGAGGTGGGAGGGAGGATGATCCCCCCGGTATGCTTCTTCCAGCCGAGAAGCAGACCGGTGATCGACACGATGAAGAAGAACACGAAGAGGAGGGCGCCGATCGTGCGATGCAGCTTTCTGAACAGCCGGAGAAGGCGGGCCCGTTTCAGCCGCCCGGGGGCGACCTGGAGCCGTGATCCGGTTATGGGCCCGGCGCCGGACGGGGCGGAGCTTCGTGCGTCGTGATGTTCGGTCATGCGGGGGCCGGTCCTCGGGATATGCTGGACGATGGGGGATGCGGATCGCTTCGTAAGATCGGCAATCGAGCACGATCCCCGAAGAGATCAGTGCGACGGCCGCGCTCTTTCAGTGACGTGCAACGGCCTCCGGAACGTATATTCACCGCGAGGTATGCCCGGCCCTGCGGTGAAGCCGTCGGCACGGCGCCTCCACGACCATACCACGATACATTCACACCAGGCGGGCGAATGCCCCGGGAGCATGGAGAGATGTCCGACGTACGTTCCGAAACCGACTCGATCGAGCAGTATCCCTACGACACGCGCCTCGACATCTACTACAAGCCCCTGGAGGTGGTCGATGTTCAGAAGCTCGTGGACGAATGCACCCATCCCTGGTACAACCAGACGCTCTGCAAGGTGAACGACTCGGTCGTCAGGCTCGGCGTCATTCAGGGAGAATACCACTGGCACAAACATGACGACGAGGACGAGTTCTTCTATGTTGTGGAAGGCCGACTCCTGATCGATCTGGAGGATCGCACGATCGAGCTCGACCCCACGCAGGGCTTCGTGGTGCCGAAGGGAATCGTACATCGTACAAGAGCGCCGCAGCGGACGGTGATCATGATGGTGGAGGGAGCGGGGATCATTCCGACAGGGGATGCGATGTAATGCGCCCGCGGGGGACAATATATCGTTTCGGGATCGCCGACGACGGGCCCACGATGGACGCCGTGATGCGGCGCATCGACGAGCACCAGTCGGCTCCTCTCGCCGAGGCTCTGCATGGAACAGGGGAAGATGTATCGTGGCGTGTTGCAGTGGCGCCGCACGACGACTACACGAACGTCGGCTACCTCTATCCCGCGGTGCTCGGAAACGTCAGGGCGAAGACGATCATCTTCTTCGGCGTGGCGCACAAGGCCCGGAACCTGGGACTCGAGAACGAACTGATCTTCGACTCCTATTCCCACTGGACGGGGCCGTACGGTCCCGTCGCCGTCTCGCCGCTGCGTGACGAGATCATGAGGGAGCTCCCCTCCGATCTTTATCAGGTCAACGACGCCATGCACGACATCGAGCATTCGATCGAGGCGATCGTCCCGTTCCTCCAGCATGACAACCGCGACGTGCGGATCGTGCCGATCCTGGTCCCCGCCATGCCGTTCGACAGGATGGAACATATCGCGAAGCTCCTGGCCGGGATCATTGGAACTATCGCAGCGAAGCAGGGCCTCCGCTGGGGAGAGGAGTATTCGATCGTGATCTCCACCGACGCGGTCCATTACGGCGACGAAGGATGGAGCGGCTGCAACTTCGCCCGTTTCGGCGCCGACGAAACGGGCTACCGCGCCGCTCTGGCCCACGAGGAGGCGATCATCGACAACTGCCTGCGCGACGAGATCGAGCCGCATCGCCTGAAAGCCTTCACCGAATACACCGTCAGCCCTCTCGACTTCCGCGAATACATCTGGACCTGGTGCGGCCGCTACTCCCTCCCCTTCGGCCTGCTGACGGCATATCATCTCCAGAGATATCTGAACGAACCGCCGCTCTCCGGAAAGCTCCTCGGCTACCGCACCAGCATCGACTCTCTCGGCCCTCTCCCTCTGGACGATCTCGGCCTCCGTGCCACAAACCCCGCCACGATCCGTCATTGGGTCGGCTACCCCGCCCTGGGCTACGTCTAGTTCGCCCCTATGGGGCTTGGTTCTATTTCCTCTTCTTGGGATTCCCCGGATTCCCCCGTCCCTTGCGAGCCGCAAACGGAACCCCCCGCCGCCCGCCGCGCCCATAATCCTCAACCTCCCGCCGCTCCCCAAGAGCCGACACATCCTGCCTGGTCGCCAGCCGGATATTGGTCTCCCGATTGCGGATGGTAACACCCGCCAGATCGGTCACCACCTGCTCGCTATACTGCGCCGGAATCTCCACGAACGTAAAGTCGTCATAGATATCGATCGCCCCGATGGAGGCCCCCGGTATCCCCGCCTCGTTCGCGATCGCCCCCACGATATCGGAGGGACGGATCCCCGTCCGCCGTCCCGCGTTGATGAAGAGCCTGACCATTCCCGACTCCGACGGCGGCACCTGCTCCGGCTTCGGCTCCAGCGCCACGGTCAGCGGCTTGTCTCCCTGGGCGATCCTCACCGCCGCCGCGGCGATCTCCGCCATATCTCGCCCGCTCTCCTCGGCCATCTCCTCGACCATCGAGAGATAGGCATCCAGATTCTCCTCACCGAGCGTCTTCATGATCCGCTCCTTGAAGAGCGCCAGGCGCCGCGCGGCAACATCGGCTCGCGACGGGATCTTCTTCGAGGTAAGTCTCTTCCCCGTATATCGTTCGATCTCGTACATCATCCGTTCCTCGCGCGGGGTCACGAAGAGGATCGCGGTCCCCGTCCGTCCGGCGCGTCCGGTCCTGCCGATGCGATGGACGTACGACTCGGGATCGTTCGGTATATCGTAGTTGACCACGAGTTCGATCTGTTCGATATCGAGTCCGCGGGCCGCCACATCGGTCGCCACCACGATCTCCACCTGACCCGACCTCATCCGTCGAATGACGCTCTCGCGCTGCGACTGGGTCATCCCCCCATGCATCGCCTCGGCTTCGTAACCGCGCGCCTGCAGTTTCTCCGCCAGGTCCGCCGCCCCGATCTTCGTCCGCGCGAAGATCAGGATCGCCCCCTGTTCCTCCGCCCGTGTCTCCAGGAGCTGGGTGAGGACGTTGAGCTTCTGCTTCTCGGTCACATGGAAATAGTACTGCTCCACGGAAGGAACAGTCATAGCCTTATGCGATACTTCCACCGCCACCGGGTTCTTCAGATATCGCTTCGTGATACGGCGGACCTCCGGCGGCATGGTGGCGGAGAAGAGGGCGGTCTGGCGCTCCTGCGGCGTCTGGCTCAGAATCCATTCCACATCCTCGAGAAACCCCATCCGGAGCATCTCGTCGGCCTCATCCAGGACCACGAACCGGAGCGTCTCGAGCTTCAGCGTCCCCCGGCGCATATGATCCATGATCCGTCCCGGCGTTCCCACCACCACATGCATCGGACCGCGAAGGCGGGCCACCTGTTTCATGATCGAGTCGCCGCCGTAGATCGGTGTGATCCGCAGACGTCCCAGATGCCGGGCGTAGGTGTGGATCGCCTCGGCCACCTGGATCGCCAGTTCGCGCGTCGGCGTCAGGATCAGCGCCTGAAGGGCTCCGCGGGTCAGGTCGAGCCTGTCGAGGATCGGAAGTGAGAAGGCGGCCGTCTTTCCGGTCCCCGTCTGCGCCTGTCCCAGCAGGTCGTGCCCGGCAAGCAGGAGGGGGATCGTCTGCTGCTGGACCGGCGTCGGCGTCTCATAGCCCAGCTCCGTAAGGGTCAGAGTGAGAGCCTCACTCAGGCCGATGCCGTTGAATGTCTCGTTGTCGGGCGTGCCCGTCGCTTTCTTGTCCTCGTTCATACGATCTCTGCCGCTCTTGAATATGGGAAAGGTCCGTCCTCGTGAGAACGGTTCGACCCGGTGTGAAATTCCCCGCTCGCCTCCGGGAAGCCCGCATGTTACGGATACTTCGGGGACGGCGCGCCGTTCCGGAGATAACAAAACGTAGCGGCGCGGCGGGGATTCATATATTCGGCCTCACCAGAAGGCGGGATATCGGCGGCGGTGACCGCGTTCGCGCCTTCACGCACCTATCGGACGCAGCCATGCCGGACTATCCGCCTCACCGGTTCGCCCACGCCTGCTTCTCGCGCCCGCGCGTCGCCGACGGCCTCCCCGTCAAGTCGGTCTTCGCTCTCTTTCAGGAGAGTCTGGGGTTCGTCTGGGTCGGCACCCAGATGGGCCTTGTCCGTCTGGACGCAGGTTCCGCGCGCCGTTTCCGCCATAATCCCGATGATCCCTCGACCTCTCCCGGAACCTTTATCCTCTCTCTCGGCGAATCATTGCAGGGCGATATATGGGTTGGAGCCTACGAGGGAGGCTGTGCCCGTTACGATAGATATACCGAGCGGTTCACCCCGGTCGATCTTCAGCCCTGGAGTTCGGGGGATCGCGTGGCGCGATGTTTCATGCCGATGGGGGATGGCCGGATGTGGGTGGGCACGAACGGTTCACTGACCGCCGTGGAGCCGGAGAGGGGAGGGGTCAGCAAGTTCCGTCCCGCCGATATCGACACTCCCGGCGCCGATGTGCGATACACGGCGCTGCTGCCGCTGGACGATCGCCTGCTGCTGGTGGGGGCCACATCCGGAGCATACATCTTCGACACGGTGAGCGGGTCGGCCCGGTCGATCCCGTTCGAGAACCGCGGCCTGATTTCGCCGCCGCGCCACAACGTGGCGGCGATGATTAGGGATGACGCGGGGGGCCTGCTGGTCGCCACCGGCCGTCAGCTCTATCGCGGCGGGTCGATGCCGGAGGCGCTGGAACTGGTGGAGCCTCTCGTCAATCACCCGAGCTACGGCGCCCGGTTCGCGGTGACCTCGCTTGCCGCCGACAGTATCGCGTCGCGAGTATGGATCGGAACCTCCGTCGGGCTTCTCCGGATGGAGGCGAACGGGGAGGGCTTCACCTTCTTCCCCTCGGATGATTCCGATCCGCTGGCGCCGTGCGGACCTGAGACGAGCGTCCTGCTCCGCGACCGTTCGGGGATGCTCTGGGTCGGCGCGGGGGGCGGGATCTCACTGCTTGATCTGCGATATAATTTTCGCTACCATCGTGTCGTTGACGAGTCCCTCAGGAGCCCGCTGACCGTATCGGGCATCGCCGAGGATGAGGATGGGAAACTCTGGCTGGCGACACCGATCGGACTGTGGGAATACGACCCTGCAACCGGGGAGAAGAGACGCTACTCGCTCGGCGGCGATACGGAGCAGACGATACGGGAGAACGATCTTGTCCGCGAGGTCCGGCGCGGCAGGGAGGGGAGCCTCTGGATCGGGTCGGTCGGCGGACTCTTCAGGTGGGACCGGAAAACCGGGACTGTCGTGGAGCGATATCATCCTGATGCGGTCGCCGTTGCGGCCGGCGGCGTACGGTCGCTCCTCGCCCCCTCGATCAAGGGGGTGCTGGAGGATAGCGAGGGTTTCGTCTGGTCGGGAAGCGATGTTGGCGGAGTCCAGCGCCTTGATCCCTCGTCGGGAACGTTCAGGTATTACAGAAAGGGGGATCGCGACTCCGGCGGCATACCTCACGATACGATGCTGACCTCGCTTCAGGATCGTCGCGGTCGTCTCTGGTTCGGCTTCGTGACCTCCCTGGCGCGATATGATCGCCCGACCGACACGTTCGAGAGTTTCGGCTTCGACCCCGCCGACCATTCCAGCCTGAGCAACAGCATGGTGACGGCGCTCTACGAGGACGCCGCCGGCACGCTCTGGGTCGGGACGGCCGGTGGGCTCAACCGCGCGGTCGAATCGCCGGAGGGGAAGGTCTCCTTCGTCAGATACGGCGCGCGCGATCTCCCCGCCGATTTCATCACCTCCATCATCGGTCACGGCGACGAGCTCTGGCTGGGGACCAACAGGGGGATCGTCCGCTTCAGCGAACGGGAGGGGAGGATAGAGACGCGGCTGTACGATAGATCGGACGGTCTCCATGCGGCCGAATACAATCTCGGCTGCGCGATCCGCGGCGCCGACGGTGTTCTCTCCTTCGGCGGTCGGAGCGGCTTCGATCGGTTCGATCCCGATCGACTTCTTCCCGATCTCACCCCTCCTCCCGCCGTTCTCACCGAGCTCCTTCTCTTCAACGAATCGGTGCGGGTCGATCCTTCCGCCGGACGCGGCGCCGGGCCCTCCCTGAAAGGATCGATCACCCATCTGCGCGATCTGACCCTGACGTACCGTCAATCGGTCGTCACCATCGGCTACGCGGCGCTCCATTACAGGGCTCCGGAGAAGATCCGGTACGGATATATTCTGGAGGGATTCGATCGCGAGTGGAACGACGCCGGCGGGCGGGACGAGGCGACCTACACGAACCTCGATCCCGGCAGATATCTCTTCAAGGTACGCGCCGTCAACAGCGACGGCCTGACGGGCGGTTCCGGCGCCGGGCTGATGATTCATGTGGAGCCCCCCCCGTGGCGGACCTGGTGGGCGCATACCCTCTACGGCATGGCCGGAGCCGCAACGATCGCCTCCTTCACCCGGTGGCGGATCGCGGCGCGCGAACGTGAACTGCGCGAACAGCAGGCGGTGGAGCGGGCACGCCTGGAGGAGCGTGAGAACATCCGCCGCAAGAACGCGGCCGACTTCCACGACGAGGCGGGAACCACCCTGACGCGCATCCTCTTGCTGACCGAACTCGCCAGGCGCAACGGCGGCGGGGAGGGGGAGCTCGGCTCCCTTCTGGAGAAGGTCGAGGCGAACGCGGCACATCTTGCCCAGGGGATGCGTGATTTCATCTGGGTGCTCGATCCCGACAAGGATACGCTGCTCGACACGCTCCAGCGGATCGATGCCGTCGGTGAATCGCTCTTCGCCACGCTCGACACATCTTTCACTATGCGATATGATTATCGGCGCATGCAGGGAGTGACGCTCGATCTGGATTATCGTCGTCAGATATTGATGATCTGCAAGGAGGCGCTGAACAACGTGGCCCGTCATGCGGGGGCGGCGACCGTGCAGGTGCTGGTCTCACGCGAGAAGGGGGCGGTCGTCGTCACGGTGATCGATGACGGCGGAGGATTGCCTGCCGGGGGAGGGAGCGCCGGGTACGGCATGAAGTCGATGCGGAGAAGAGCCGAGAGCATCGGGGCGACGTTGACGCTGGAGAGCGGCGGAGCAGGGGCCGGGACGCGGGTGGAGCTGAAAATACCCCATTTGGGCGATTGATGGAGGGCTCTCACGCCCCGTAACATTGTGGCGTACTTCAAGGCCGGGACCTCCCCGGACCTGCTTACCAGCGAAGATTACGCCATGTCCTACTTCGATATCGTCTTGCGATGCGCATCCCGGAGCCTTCGGGTCGCTCTCTCTCTCTGGTTCGCCGCGGCCCTCTCGGTCGGGAGTGTGTCGGCGCAGTTCCTCGTCAGGAACATCAACACGGCGGGTGGTGGAGCGAACGGCTCGACCCCCGCGAAGCTCGTCGATCTGTCGGGGACCATCTTCTTCGCCGGGACCGCGGCGGGGACGGCACGGGAACTCTGGAAGAGCGACGGGACCGAAGCGGGGACGCTTCTGGTGCGCGACGTCAATCAGGGGAACAGGAACGGCATCGGCGACAACCCGGAACTGGTCGCGGTCGGGGAGACGATCTTCTTCATCGCGACCGACGGGGTCTCCGGTTACGAGCTCTGGAAGAGCGACGGGACCGAAACCGGAACTATCATGGTAAGAGATATCCGCCCCGGGGCGGAAAGCTCCATGCCCGATATCGACGGTCTCCCCGCCGCGCTTACCATCTCCGGTTCCACCCTCTACTTCGTGGCGAACGACGGAACGCACGGGTTCGAACTCTGGAAAAGCGACGGCACGGCCGAGGGGACGGTGATGGTACGGGACCTCAATCCCGGAGGGGATGCCTTCAGCGACCAGGAGATCCCGATGATCGATATCAACGGCACGATATTCTTCGGCGCCGACGACGGAACGAGCGGCGCGGAGCTCTGGAAGAGCGACGGCACCGGGGCGGGAACCGTACCGGTGAAGGATATCTACCCCGGCGCGGAGTCGTCGGTCCTGAAGTGGTTCGTCGATCTGGAGGGTACGCTTCTCTTCTCCGCGCTCGACGGCGCGACGGGAGTCGAGCTCTGGAAAAGCGACGGCACGGCCGGTGGGACCACGATCGTGCGCGACATCCTCGACGGCACCGGAAGCTCCGTTCCGACCGGCCTCACCCTTCTCGACGGCTTCGTCTATTTCGCCGCGGCCGACGGCGACAGAGGGATCGAACTCTGGAGGAGCGACGGCACATCGGCCGGCACGACGATGATCGAGGTGCATCAGGGGGCCGCGGGATCGCTCCCCCTCTTTCTGACCCCGGTCGGCGACAGGCTCTATTTTCTTGCGAACGACGCCGAGCATGGTGACGAGCTTCGCCTCTACGATCCCTCCACGGGCGCCGTGACGCTCGTCCGGGATATCAACCCCGGCACGCCGCACGGGCTTCTTCGCGGCCTCTCGCAACTCGTCTCGTTCGACGGGAAGCTCTACGTCGGCGCGCGGGACGGAGGGGCCTCGGCGGTCGGCCCGCTCGAGCTGGAACCGTGGGTCAGCGACGGGACGGAGGCCGGAACCCGGCTTCTCAGGGATATCTATCCCGGCACCGTCGGCTCGGCGCCGAAGGAGTTCACGGTCTCCGGCGAGAATCTCTTCTTCTCCGCAAAGGACGATCGGAACGGACAGGAGCTCTGGGCCCTGAAGCGGAGCGGCTCATCGTCGACACCCCCTGTCGTATCGGGCGATGCTTCACTTCGCATCTCCCGGACCACTCCCAATCCCGCCAGGGAGACGATCACGATCTCATACACGCTGGCGCAGGCGGGAAAGGCGACGATGACGCTCCACGATATTCTTGGAAGAAGATCCGCGATCCTTCTCGACACCTATCTTCCTGAAGGATCGCATACGGTGGAATGCGACGTCCGGGATCTTCCCGCCGGTCTCTACTCATGCCGGCTCGTCGCGGGGGATGCGATCGTATCACGAACGGTGGTTGTCCGAAAATAATCGATGTACGATAAATCGGCCGCCGGACGAGCGGCCGGCATGAACGAGGCACGGGAGACGAGATGAAACGACCGATGGAGGAGAGGTCGATCGTGGTGGCGATCGTGGAGGACGACGAGGCGATCCGTGTGTCGCTGACCCTGATCATCGACGGTTCGCCCGGCTTTACATGCTGCGGCGGGTTCGCCAGCGCGGAGGAGGCGCTCAAGGCCCTGCCGGGGAATCCGCCGGACGTGGTGCTGATGGATATCGGGTTGCCCGGTATCTCCGGCATAGAGGCGACGCGGCTGCTGCGCGAACATATCCCCGATACCGATGTGGTGATGCTCACCGTGAAGGAGGACGACGACACGGTCTTCAGCTCGCTCTGCGCCGGCGCGACCGGTTATCTCATCAAGAGCATGCAGCCGGCGCGACTGCTGCAGTCGATCGACGAGGTCTATCGCGGCGGGTCGCCGATGACCGCCTCGATCGCGCGACGGGTCATCCGATCGTTTCAGGCGGCGCCGGCCGATTCTCCCTCGCTCACGCGTCGTGAGTCCGAGATTCTGGAACATCTCTGCAACGGCGAGAGCTATCGTGTGATCGCCGAAAAGCTCTACGTCAGCGGGCACACGGTCCGCGCCCACATCAAGAACATCTACGGCAAACTCCAGGTCAACTCGCGCGCCGCGGCGGTGCGCAAGGCGATGAGGGAGCGGCTGATCTGATTCATTCCACAACCCGCATTCATATCATTCAGGGAGGTATCATGCTGATCCCAAGGATCCTGCTTGTCCTGCTGCTTGCCTTTACCGTTTCGGCATGCGGCGACGACGCCCCAACGGACGACGGTGGGAACAACAACGGCGGAACATTCAAGAACGAAACGAAGGGAACGGTCAACGGAGCGGAGTGGAGCGCCACGAACATCATTGCCACGCGCAACGATATGGGGGGACTGACCGTGCTGACGTTCACCGCGCACGGCGCTGCGGAGTCGCGGATCTCGTTCGGCATCGCGAACGCTTCGGTCCGGGCCTTCACCATCGACGGCGGGCCGGTCCAGGCCGATTACAGGTACCAGGGGAAGTCGTTCAAGGGGAACGGCGGCACGATCACCATCGAGGTCCTGACCGACAAGGGGATGCGGGGAAGCTTCACCGTCAGCGCGGCGACGACAGGGGGGGAGACGGGGAGCGCGAGCGGAACGTTCGACGTCGGTTTCTGAGCCGATCCGCGGGTCCGGTGGAGCGAATACGGGGTTCCCTATCGCCGGACGCGCGGATCATTCAGTTTCATTATTCGACTTTTATATCGCCGTACGTTGTGTATTCCTCGGTCCCGCGGACGACCGCGATGAAGGCCCGATAGATGCCCGGCGTCAGGTCGGCGAGGTTGAACTCTCTGACGTTCGTTCCTTCGGGCATGAACTCTTCCAGCAGAACCTTCTGGAGCTTCCCCGGAGCCGAGTCGAGCCAGATCCGCACCGAGTCGTCCTGTACCAGAGCGAGTCGTATCGAGACCCGCTCCTGCACCGGATTGGGAATTGCAGGGCTGAGGGTCAGTCCCACCTGCGGCAGCGAGCGCCAGTCGTCCGAGGCGTCGCCGATCGTTCCCAGCAGCCTGCCGTCTTCCGCCGTGAGCTGAATCCCGGTGAACCCGGCCCTGGTAGTGTCGGTCGTATCTGTCGTGTCCGTCTTGTCGTACTTGATGGTCTCATAGTCGCAGCCCGTCATGGTCAGGAGCATGAAGGAGGCAAGAAGCAGCATGAGGATGATGAGTCCCGAGCGAGGCGATGTCGTTGTCTTCATGATAGGTGTTGTCCTGCTTCATTCGTGGTACGATCGATGCCTGTCGAGAGCATCCGTCACAAAGAGCGTGTCGATCCTTCATGACCCGACACGACCGCCGAATATAATCTCCACGACTCTCTTGAACAGAACAATTGCGCGCGGCTGTTCCTGACGATCACGCAGGTGACGATCACTCTCTCCCCGGCATCTCGATCGAGATCACCTGGTCCAACCCTCGTTTGAATCCATCGGAATCGGATAATACTCGCGTCCTGGGCTCCACGAAGGGGAAGCGGAGCCCGCGGGCCCCTTCGTCCGGCGCCGTCGTTCCGTGACGGCGTACGATATGTTTATGGGATGTGGCCTCGGTATTGGTCGACATCTTCAGCAGAGGCGTCTTCACCTCCGCTATGCCGTGCAGCGCCGACCATTCGGCGGGCCAGGAGAGGACTTCCAGCAGCAGATCGACCTCCTCGGCGTAACCGAGCTCGCGCCCCAGATCGAGAAGTCGTCGCCCGAGCGCGGCGCTCCGTTCGCACGAGAGGCTGCAGGGGAGATGAGGGAGCGCACCGAGGCCGAGCCGGGCCAGCATGAAGTTCGTCTCGACGGGACCGTCGATCTCCAGCGTCCGATCGTCGATCGCTTCCGGAGCGCTCGACAGCGCCGCCTGCCACATAGAGTCGACGGCGTCACATTCCTTCATGCCGCGATAGAATTCGACACAGCACGGCGGGTAGCCGAAGATCTCTCCCAGCGCCTCGACATCATCAGCTTCCCACGCCTCCCGGAGCCTCGGCAGAGTTTCGGCGCGGGCCACGGCGATATGGAAGAACATTGAGGCGGGATCATTCCCACGGTCGAAGAACGGTCCGCCGGAGAGGAGCTCCATTTCGAGCGGGAGCCCTTCCAGACCCGACTCCGCCCATCGTTGTCTGGCCGTGCTGAATGTCCCGAGCGACTCTGCGACGATCGCCCCTTCCCTGATGCCGTGCTCCACGGAGCGCCATAGTATATCGCGCCATGCCGTCGTGATCCTTCGGAACCGGGGCTCCCAGATCCTCCGTGCCGTATCGCCGACCCAGCTTACACGGACGAAGGGGTGAAGAGAGAAGTCGAGCGTCTCGAGCTTCCGGAAGCGGGAGCTGCTCCCTGCGTCGATCGCGATATTCGTCACAGCAGTTCCTCCGCCGGTTGAAGAGCAGTATCGTGAGCCGAGCCTTCCGTGACGCGACGCATCGCCTCGACGATCGGTATCGACATGCCGAACCGCCACCCGTCGAGCATCGCCTGTTCGACGGCGGGCCGGGAGGGGTGGAGCGAGAGGGGAAGGGAACCCGCGTCGAGGATCTCCTTCTCCAGCCGTTCGTAGAGTCCCATCCAGACATGGCAATGTTCGGAGCGGTTTCTCCAGTCCCCCTCCAGCGAGGTGCCGGGACAGTTCCCCTTGCACATCAGGAAGAACCGGCACTCCCGGCAGCCGAGATATTCCTGCGGTGTATGGTAGAGTGCGATGTATCGTTCGAACCCTTCGCTCTCCGACTTCACGAAGTCTATGCCGTCCTTGTTGGTGCGCCCGCAGTTGCTCCTCTGTCCGTTCCCCTCGATCCCCTGAACGGCTCTCGTGGTGTACGGATCGCAGCCGGCCCAGACGCATGAGCAGACTTCGTCGCGGCCGTGGAGAAGTCGGCGCATCTCCTGGAAGAGATCGAAGCGGAGCGTGGTGAGGCGCTCGTTCTCGAACATCAGGAACGACTCGAGCATGGCAAGATTTTCCTCCGGAGACATCGCGTACTTCTCCCGGATCGCCCCCTGTTCCACCTCCAGCAGATGGAGCCGCGCGGAGGTCACTCCCATGCGTTCGATCTCCAGCAGCCATTCGAACAGGAGCGGCAGCCGTTCCGGTGATCCGTTGCCTCGATGCATGGTGAGGATAAGGGCCGGAGGAATTCCCTCGGCGCAGAGTCGACGTATCGCATTGTGAGTCGCCTCGGTCGCGGCGCGCGTCCGCTCCAGCGTTCCCACCCATCGGACGTCGTTCAGCGCCCCGGGACCGTCCACCGATACCCCAACCTGGACGCCGTACGCCTTGAACATCCTGATATGTTCGTCGTTGACGAGCACGCCGTTGGTCTGTATCTGATTACGACCGAACCGCGAGTACCCCCACGACCAGAGCTCCTCAAGGTCCCGTTCCGGCACCAGCAGCGGCTCGCCGCCGAAGAGGGTGAACGGCTCCCCGGCCGCCTCGATCGCCCGCATGATCCCCGGAAGATCGTACTGATGGAGGACATTGGCCGCGTCGCGCTGCGGGTTCTGGTAGCAGTACTGGCACTGGATGTTGCATTTCACACCCAGGGGACGCACTTCGACGCTCATGGACGCTCCGCTGGTTGAAGTTCGTCGATCGTGTCGGGAGTGAACCGCTCCTCGGTCGACGGTTCGGCAGGTGGATCGAGAAGCGAGCCGACGGGGTTTCGCTCCAGCTTCTCCGGCGGCCGCACCAGCCTGCCGGTTTCGACCACCAGGGAGAGGGCCCGGCCTCCGTCGACGAGAATGTATCCCAGATCGACAAGTCCGTTGAATGTCGTCGTGTGATCCTTGTCGCTCTCCTCCGTCAGCTTCGCGAGCGTCCGTTCCACCTGCGCCGGCTCGCGGAACAGCTCGAGCATCCGCAGCTCATCGGGCTCCACGAACCTCCAGCGCTCGCGCGAGCAGAAGCGGGTATCCTTGATCGCGGCCAGCGGTCCGATATGGATCAGCATCAGGCAGGGGGGCTCTTCGCGATTGTCGGCGCGTCGTCGCCAGTTCGCGACCGCCTCGCGTATCGGCGCCACGTAATCCCCCGGATCGACGTCGGTGGGCGTGCCGTCGAAGAAGTAGGCGATCTCGGGAAGGAGGGAGGGATCGATGTCGTGGATCACTCCGTAGGCCGGTGTCGGGACCACGTCGACGAAGCCGAGCCTGGCCGACTGTTCGTAGTAGGGACTGAAGCGGTCGAGCCGGACCTGCGATATTCCCGACGGAGGATCGAGATGTTCGAGCAGGAGCATCACCTCGGCCATTCTCCGATACTGTTCCCCGCGCTCCCCCGGAAATCCCCACAACATGTTCCAGATCGATCGTATGCCGATCTCCTGACAGGTGCGCAGAAGCCGCACGTTCTGGAGCATCGACACCCCTTTCTCCATCAGGTTCAGGATATCGTCGTCCAGGCTCTCGATGCCGGGCTGAATCCACGTCACGCCGCCGCGCGCGATCTGCGTGAGCTGCTCGGCGGTCATGTTCGACTTGATCTCGTAGAAGAAGGTGAGCGGAGGAACCCGTTCGGCAAGGGGACGGAAGACCGTCTCCACATGCTGCATGTGCATGATGTTGTCTGCCGCCTCGAAGAGATCGACCCCCCATCGGGAATGGAGAGTATCGATCTCCTCAAGTATCCTGGCGGGAGATTTTACCCGGTAGGTCATTCCCTTGCCGTTCAACCCGCAGAATCGGCAGTGCTTCTTTGCTCCCCACCAGCAGCCGCGCGACGTCTCGAAGAGCATCCCCACATCCACGCGGTCGCGGTAGCTCATCAGCGAGAGGGTGCCGAAGTAGTCGTCGAAGCTGGGGATCGGAAGTTCGTCCAGGTCGGAGATGAATTCAATATCGCTGCTCGATCCGTTGAGTGAAATCGATACGGGGGGGAGGGAGATCGTGCGCCCTTCATCCCCGCGTTCCCGCCTGAAGACCCCGACTCCGTCGCCCGGCGGAGAGTCACCCGCCAGAATGCGCTGAGCCGCATCGGGAAACGATCTGTCGGATTCTCCCGAGAAGACGTAGTCGATGAAGGGATAGGCCGTCAGCAGCGCCCGTCCCATCGGCCCTTCGCAGTTGGCGCCGCCGAAGCAGAGAACGACCCCGGGGTTGAACTCCTTCAGCCGTCGCGCGATCGCCAGCGACGCGCAGGTCTGCTGGAAGCTGCTGGAGAAGCCGACGATCTGGGCGCCGGAGTCGGCCAGCTTCCATGCCGAGCGCTCGACGAACTCATCGGTCAGCTCGCGCAATTGCAGGACCTTCCTGAACCTGTCGGTTCCGAGATAACCTTCGAGCCATCGGATATACTCCCGTTCCCCGGCCGTTCCGCGCTCGCCGTTCAGCGTACGCGCGAAGGTCCACTCGCCGATGAGAAACTTGGTGGCTGTACGCTCCGCGATATATTCGGTGATCTCTACTCCCGCCGTTTCGGCAAAGCGCATGTTGAGATATTCTATCCGCGTCGCGATTCCGAGCGCCTCCAGCGACCCCTTCAACGTGCTGACGCCGAGCGCGGGGCGCACCACCGACAGGTAGGGGGCCGTGACGAAGATGACGGAATCGCTCATAGGACGATCCTCCCGGCGGATGCCTCCGCGGGTTCGGCGCCGGCTGCGGGAATCGGTTCCCGCTCGATCGGAGGGGCAGGAGGTGTGAAGATGTCGAGAGCGCCGAGCACGGCGGCCTGCACGTTCAGCGACTGCATCTTCCCCGGCAGAGCCTTGTGAAGCAGCTCCACGTTGCGCGGGTTCCCGAACAGAACATCGCATGCGTTGCATATCCCGTCGAAATCGTCGTCGACGCAGGGACGCTCGGTTCCGGCCGTGATCTGCCGAAGCATCGCGACAGGCCCTTCGAACGCCAGCCACTGCATGACAGGGTCGGCGTAGGCGTTCCGGATCATCGTATCGAGGCTCTCCTTTCCCAGCTCGCCGATTCCCAGCCCATCGCGATACGGTATGACGCCGCAGCATGCAAGGACCTTGCCGTCCGGGTTGACGGAGAACTGACGGAGCATGGAGAGGCACGGTCCCTTGTACCCCCGTGCGCTGGCGCGGCGTCTCTCCATCTCCTCCTCGGATATGTTCTCGAGCGCACGCCCAGTGCTGTTGATGAACGTTTCGTAGATATGGGCCTGGCCGCCTCCCCCTTCCGGCAGTCCGAGCAGACGGGCGATGTAGGCGCCGTCGATCCGCGTATCGGGTCCGACGACGACGGCGATCTTCACCTCCAGCCCCAGTTCTTTCGCTGCGCGATATGCATGGACGACGCTGCTCTCCTTGAGGTATTCGGCGTGCTGGTCGTCGTACGATATGGTCAGCCGTTCCAGACCGGCGGCGGCGAGCGGGGTCAGGAGGGAGAGGGCGCGCGCTTCGGTGGTGGCCCAGAACGCGCTGGTCACGACAGCGGAGCCGATGCCGTAGGAGCGTGCGTGACGGAAGGCGCGTTCCATGATATCGGGATGAAGGAACGGGTCCCCTCCGACGAAATCGAGTCGGCCGACGGAATCGATACGCGCGGCGTCGTCGATCGCCGCCAGGATCTCCTCGGCCGAGAGATGCGCGATAAAGGTCATGTCGGAGCTGAAGCAGCAGTGGGAACAGCGCAGGGGACAGCGATAGGTGATGTTGATCACAAGCTCCTGCGGAGAGATGCGGCTGGGGGAAGCAACGGTGCGTGATGTCGCCATTGGAAACGCTCCTCCATGAATAGTCGTGTAGGCGGCCGACGTCCTTCAAAACCCGGATCGGGACGGGCTCGTCACATGAATCGCGGGACGATCCGATCGAAAGGTCGTCACCCCACTGAAGGCGGGGTGACGACCATATCGCAACCCGAATGATCAGCCCACGTCGACGTGAACAATCGCCGACTGAGCGCCGGCGGCGTTCGCCGAAGCGAGCCTTTTCTGATTGGCGTGGTTCCGGATCCTCTCGGCGGTCTCCGGATCGACTTCGATGCCCATATGAGCAAGCACCTCGTGCGGATCATTGGCGAGATCATCCAGGATGTTCTCACGATCCTTCAACGCGCCTGCTCTCTCATGGAGCGTCGCAGTGTCGGTGTCTATGACGATTCTCATTCGCTTGCCTCCTGCAATTGAGGTAGTGGCAGAGGGGGGATTCCGCTCCGTACGGTGCGGGCAATCCGATCCGCTGCCGGACGAGATATACGTCGGCTTTCGCGCGGAGGCGCCGAGACCGGCATGACCGGAATCGGTGAACACCGCGCGCAACGGTTCGGCGCGGGATCGACCCGACCGTTCGGCCGGATCTACCCGGTTCGATCAGGCGTCGATATGAACGATGGAAGCCTGAACCGTTGAGTTCGACTTCGAGACGCCGGCATAATGGCGCAGAGCCTTTGCCGTTTCGTCATCGGCGGGGAGACCGAGCTGACGCAGCACACCGTGCGGGTCAACCGAGAGGCCTTCGAGAATGGAAGGATTGCTGCGGAGGCGTTCGCCGGCCAGTTCCAATGTTTCGACGTCGGTGTCGAGATTGAACTTCATGATGATGACTCCTGTGTAGTATGAATATGAACCCGTTTCGTAATATCGCTGTTGGATATTCTAAAACGGATTGAACAAGGCGGAATCATGCCCGTCCCGAAATCGTCACATGAGAATCATGTGGCGCCGCGGTACGGGTCCATCGGAAGAAACGTCTATGAAAACCGGTAGGGGGCTGGTCGGAACACGATAAAGGGGGAATTCGGCAGGGGCATGCGAAACCGTGCGGATATCGCGGCCCCGACGTCCGATTCGGCCTGTTGTCCTTGAATGAGAGTTGAGAAGGAAGTGGGGAGCCGGGATGTCGTTCCCCCGTGCGCCTCGACTGCGCACCCTGCATCACGTACGGCTGACGACGCCTTCCGGAAGGCATCATTCACAGATATTGCGGGCTCACGTCGTGGAATCGACGTTTCCGATCTCATCGCAATACGTATATCAACATACGATATCGTATTGCAATGGACAAGGCGGTTACACTTTGAAATACACCGCCATCGGCAGGTTCCCCCACCCGGTCATAACACCCTATCTTTCTCTCTCTTCTTTCCTACCTCTGTGTCCTCTGTGACTCCCTCTGGTTATTCCTCTTCTCACCGGACATTGACAAATGTCATGGTACACCCTCCACCATCCCCCTAGTTTAACCCCGGCTCCAAGAACTCGACTCCCGACATTCACACGAGCGCCGTTATGCGTACCATCATTGCCGTTCTCATGATCCTGCACGGGATCGCCCATCTACCGGGATTTATCGTCCCGTGGCGTCTCGCCGAATTCAAGGAGACCCCCTACAGAACCACCCTCGGCTCCGGCCGGATCGACGTGGGCGATACGGGGATACGGGTTGTCGGCACCCTCTGGCTGATCGTTGCGGTCGTATTCGTCGCCGTCGGTATCGCCATGATCGGCGACGGAGGCCGATGGCCGTTCGTCGCCGTTGCCGCCGCTCTCGCATCGCTCGTTCTCAGTCTTCTCAGCCTTCCCGAGGCGCGCATCGGTGTGGTCGTCAACCTGGTGATTCTGGGGCTGCTGGCCGTCTCGGGCGCGATGGAGTAGAAGCGATCCGTCGATCTCAACAACAACAGGAGAGAACCCCATGAGAACGATACTTGTGTCGATGATGATATGTCTGCTTGCCGCTTCCCTGCATGCCCAGCAGGAGCGGATCGATCGCGACCCGGGGCACGCCGGCTTTGTTGCGGTGCAGGGAGGACCGACACGGCTCAACGGAGCTCTCGGCATGCTGGTGGGGGCCGGAGTGTACGGCGGCCTCGATCCCCATACACGTGTCGGCATGACGGCCGCCCTGCTTGTGAACGACGTGCGGGGAATGTCCGATGCCTCGACACGAACTCTGCGGTTCGGTTACGGCGGCGTTCGCTGCGAATATATCGTCAATCCTGAAGACCGGTTCCAGGCTTCTCTCTACGCCCTTGTCGGCGCCGGAGCCCTGCTCCTCGACGGGCCGGTCGACGAGCCCCGCACGGGACTGGCGAAAAGCGGCGGCACGAATGTGGTGGTGACGATCGACGACGACACCGATGCGTTCATGGTCGCGGAGACGGGGCTCGGCGTTGAAACGGCGGTTGCCGAATATCTGCGGCTGGGGGTGAACGCCGGCTACCGTGTCGTTCACGGTGTGGAGACGGAAGGGGTCGATAATGTGTCGGTGGGCGGGCCGATCGCGGCGGTTTCCCTGCGGTTCGGACTGTTCTGATATCGATCGATATTCGTGGGATTATTTCTGACGGATGTCATGGTTCGTGTTCGCGGAGAGCGATATGTTTATTCCGTATTCGGAACAATTCCTCAACGAAACAGGAAAACGTTATGAGCGTGGATCAATCGGTCGCAACAAATGTGGGGTATAGCGGGACCGCTCGGAATCTCATTCAGGCCGGAGCCGCATTACCCGTTCCGAATCGCCATCCGTCATTTGCAGTGGTGGATGAGAAACGACTCGACAGCCAGATCGCCGCCACCATCGCGCTTATGCTCGAATGGAACAGGCTCACGCCTCATAACGATATCGATGTCGTGGTGCACGGCGGGAATGTATCGCTTACGGGCTATGTCCATGCGCCCGGAGATCGGGAGGAGGCTGAGATCCTGACCAGACGTATCCCCGGTGTCCACAATGTCGACAACGGTATCGAGATCGTGACCGGGGATACTCTTTCGACTCAACTGAAATCGGCGATCACCAAGGTTCTTCTCCGCCATACGCAGCAGCTCTGTTCCGATCTGAATGTGGAGGTCCGGAACGGCATGGCGATACTGACCGGAACCGTGGAATCGATCGCCCAGAAACGGCTGGTGCTCGATACGGTAAGCTGGACTCGCCACATTCATGGCG
Source organism: uncultured bacterium (assembly GCA_966250335.1). Lineage (GTDB taxonomy): Bacteria > Bacteroidota > Ignavibacteria > OLB7 > OLB7 > OLB7. The sequence goes on from CBINGZ010000024.1 coordinate 70,001, forward strand.
TGGAAGACCGGATCGAAGTCGTCCGGGAAGAGCCGTGAACATATTATGCAGTGCTTTTTACGGTGAGGTGATGCCGCGAAATTTCCCCGTTCCGTACATTGGCATCTGTCGCCGCGTGCCGAAGGCGGGGCGATGCCGCTGTTTCACGACGTTGAAGGGGGAAGAGGACTTCAGCCGCAGAGTTGGAGCGTTTCATTCCCCTTCCCATACAACCAACCCGGAAAAACGCACGCAATGGACTATGATTAAATCCAAACATGTCAAGATTTAACTTGTTGCCTGCTGCTCAATTGTTTTGTACTCGAGTGGGATTCTCTTACCTCAACCCCGTCTCCATCAAAAACTCCGGCTGCACATTTACCCCGCCGAGCTTCCGCCACGTCAGATCCTCCAGCGAACATAAGAGCCAGGCAAAGTTGATCGGGAATCCCGGCGCAGCCACGTTCGGATGATACCCCTTCACGATCACCACGGCGTCATCTTCGTATACCGGTGTAATCATCTCCGGAGCCTCAAGGCTGGTATAGATATACTGCGTCCCGAACCCCGGCTTCGGCATGTCGAAGAAAAGGTAGAGCTCCTCCTGGGTAGCGGCATGCTCGTGCGGGGGCCAGCTTGTCCAGTTGCCGGGCTTCGACATGGTGACGCCGGTCAGGAGCTTCGCCCCCTCGACGTTCTCGGTGATCACCTTGTGGATCTCGCGGTAGTACGGCTCGGCTCCAACCTTCAGGTACATCGATTCCTGCTCGCGCAGCTCGGCGTGGCGTGCGTGCGCGACGGGGAAGACCAGCTCGGTGGGGGCGCTCCCCTCGAAGATGTCGATCGATGTCCCGGTCTCCACCGTGAACTCCTCGCCTCTGGGGATATACACGCCGTCGAACCGGGAGACCTGGAAGCTCTCCTCACCGACCCTCACCGTTCCTTCTCCATGCAGGACCAGCAGCGTCGTCTCCGATCCCTCGTTGCGGGCGGTCACCGAGGGAGCCTCCCCGTCGAGGATGATCCGGCCGGCCGATATCAGCGCGAAGTCGGTGGTCTCGGGGGTGATGGAGATGTTCCGTCCCTTGCGGGATGCCGTGTTCTTGATCAGCCAGGAGTGAGCTGCCATGGTTCGTGCAGGGTTGTTTGGGTTGTGCGCCGTATGATTGCAGTCCGGGAACGAGATCGCGCGAGCCGTGGACGGGGAGTGAACCGTCGCGGGCTCGCAGGGCCGGAGAGGCGGAAGGCCCGCCTCCGTGCGGGGACGAAGGTAAAGAATCCCCGGAAAATGTGGCCGGTTCCTGAGAACCTTATAAACGCAACCGGTGTTATCGCTGTCGATCGGATCAGTGGAGGTCGTCCGTCGGCGGGCGACCCCGGAACTTGTGTCAACGTCAACAGGAAGCCGGGATTCAGGAGGATTATTTCGATGAAACCTACAGTTCGAAGGATATATCAATCGGTGGCCGGCAGGACCCTTATCCTGCTGGTTGCGGTGATGACGGCGATCAGCGGCTGCGTCACCAACCCGGCGACGGGGGAGAAGGAGTTCTCGCTCCTTTCGCCCGCGCAGGAGAAGGAGCTTGGAGCACAGGGGGATCAGGAGATCGTGGCGACCTACGGCATCTACAACGATGCGGCCGTCACCGCCTACGTCAACGAGATGGGGCAGAAACTGGCGGCGGTCTCGGACGCCCCCAATCTCGGCTACACGTTCCGGGTGCTCGATTCGCCCGTGATCAACGCGTTCGCGCTGCCGGGAGGTTACATCTATGTCACGCGCGGGCTTCTGGCCTACCTTGAGAACGACGCCCAGCTCGCCATGGTGCTGGGACATGAGATCGGACACGTCACGGCGCGACATTCGGCCAAGCAGTATACCAGCGCTCAGCTCGCCAACGTCGGCGTGGGGCTGGGATCGGTGCTGTTCGAGGATATCGAGCCGTTCCTCGGGGCGATCCAGACAGGGCTTCAGCTTCTCTTCCTGAAGTACGGCCGCGACGACGAGCGGCAGTCGGATGAGCTCGGCGTCGAGTACGCCACGCGCGCCGGCTATCAGGCGAGCGAAGGGGCGAAGTTCTTCACGACCCTCAAGCGCATCCAGGATCAGCAGCAGGGGGGATCGCTTCCCACCTGGGCCAGCACCCATCCCGATCCGGCCGAGCGTGAGGCGACCATCGTCCAGCGTGCCGAATACTGGCACGGGCAGCTCCCCAACATCCAGCTCGGCGGCGTGAACCCGGAGGTCTATGTGCCTCGTCTTGAAAATATCGTGTTCGGAACAGATCCTCGTCAGGGATTTATCGAGGGAGGCGTCTTCTACCATCCGACGCTTCAGTTCCAGTTTCCGGTGCCGCAGGGGTGGCAGCTTGCGAACTTCTCGGCGCAGATCCAGATGGCGCCGGAGTCGGGTGAGGCGATCGTTGTGATGACGACGGCTCAGGGAGTCGATCCGGCGACCGCCGCGCAGCAGTTCGTGAACGAGAACCAGGCATCGGTGATCGAAAGCAAGGGGGGAACCGTCAACGGCCTCAATGCATATCGTGTTCGGAGCGACGTGAACCTGGAGAATTCGGACGGCTCGGTAGGGACCATCTCGGTCCTGAGCTATTTCATCAGAAAGGGAGATATGCTCTACGTCTTCCACGGCTATACCGACCGCTCCCGTTTCTCCGGATACGCCAACACGTTCGAGTCGATCTTCGGGAACTTCCGTCAGGTCACCGACGCGAACGTCCTGAACGTCAGACCGTTCCGCGTGGATGTCTTCCAGGCTCCGCGCACCGATGAGTTCCGCGCGCTGGTGCAGGCCAACTCGAGCGCCGGCCTCGGCATAGAGGATCTGGCGATCATGAACCAGCGCTCGACCACCGACCAGGTTCAGGCGGGTACGCCTCTGAAGCAGGTGGAATAGCGACAGGCGCCGATCCGGTTCTCCATGATGCGGGAACCGGCGGTTCGCAACACGACAGAGGCGGTCGGGAGAATATCCCGGCCGCCTCTGTCGTTTACAGGGGAGCGGAGCCCGCGCCGCACATTTCCTTCTAACAATATGCTCTTCTCATGATGTTACATTTGCACGAATAGATCGTTATCCTGGAGAGTTTCCGGAACGGTTCGATCACCCCTGAGATCGCATACCGCGCAACGGCCGGACCCTCTTCTTCATAATAATCATACAACACGACCTTCTGAGCAGGAGCATGGGAGCAGAGCATTCGACGACGGATGAGAAGAGAAGGAAGGTAATCACCCCGCGGCACGATACGCTTCCGGTCGATCCGGAGGTTGCGGCCGAGCTCGATCTGATCGACAGGAAGTGCGCGGAGATCGGGCGACGCGATCCGCTCGGAGCGGTCGAGATGGCCCGTAAGGGACTCCGTCTGGCCGCGCGTTCCGCCACGCCGGATGAGGAGGTACGCTTCCTGTTGCGAATGGCGTACCATACTGTTCACATCGGAAAGAACGATGCCGCGTATCGCTATCTGACACGTACGGAACGGATCATGGAGCGGGAGCCCGTGCGGCATATCCGGGTGATCGATCTCGAACATAACTGGGGATACTACTATCATAGAAGGGGAGATTATCCCAGGGCCACCGAACATTTCTCGCGCAGCCTCCATCTGGCCGAGCAGGTGGGGAGTGCGTTCAGGATAATGTCCGCATACTCCTCGCTGGCGAACATCCTGACGCTGGTAGGAGACTATGCAGGGGCTATGGGGATGTACCTTGCCTCCCTGAACGTGCCCGGACGCGACAGATGGCCCGGGCATATCGCACTAATGCTGCATAATATGGCAACGGTCCATATGAAGATGGAGGACTGGCCGAATGCCGTCGACTATCTCCGCAGGTCCGTTTCGATGTTCGAGGAGGCCGACAATCGGATCAATCTTGCCGGCGCCTACATGAATCTCGGCAAGTCGCTTGTGAGACTGGAGAACTATGTCGAGGGGTTCGATTATCTGGAGCGCGCCATGGCGATGCATCGCGCGCTTGAATTCTCCGCCGCCGTGGGCCCGACACTGGCGGGGTTCGGCGAGGGGTATGTCCTGAAGAAGGAATATGAAGTTGCATTGCGATATTTCATCGAGGCGGCGGAAGCCTATGAGTCGACAGACAATTATCGCGGCCGGATCTATGCGGCGGCGCAGATCGGCGAGGTCCAGCTTGAACTGAAGCGCCCCTTGCAGGCGATAGAGACCCTTGAAAGGGTACTGGAGAAGGCCGTGGCGCTCGGGTACCGCGACTATGAGGAGGAAATCCTTCGACTCCTTGCCGACGCCTACGAACAGACCGGAGAGCCGCTGAAGTCGCTCCAGGCGATCAGAAGACATCTCGAGATACGACGTGAACTGGCCGAGCAGGAACGTCGTGAGGCATTTCTGCGCGCGCAGGTCCGCCATGCGGTCTGGGAGATCGAGGAGCAGCGGAACAGACTCCTTCAGGAGAAGGAACGGCTGGAAGTGGAGATGGAACGAAAGGAGCGCGCCCTTACCTCCATCTCCCTGCGCCTGACCCAGAGCAGCTCGCATCTCATGAAGATCAGGGAACAGATCCGGGTCATGATCGGCGACACGGCGGGGGAGCTCCGCAGGGTCGCGAAGGAACTGATGCGCGGCATCGACACGACGGAGCGGGAGGAGAAGGAGTGGGACGAGGTGGAGCGCCGGTTCATGGAGGTGGATGGAGCACTGCTCAGGATGCTCGGCGAGCGCTACCCCGCGCTGACCCGGACCGAGGCGGTCGTCTGCTGCCTGCTCAGGAATAATCTATCGTCGAAGGAGATAGCTCTCCTCCTCGGCACGTCGGTCAGGACCGTCGAATCGCACAGAAGATTCATCAGAAGAAAACTGTCGCTTCCGGGCCGGACCGACCTGGCCGCGTTCATGGCGACACTGCCGTCGGACGGCGCCGTCACCATCCCGAAAAATATCGCCCCCTCTACGTAGTAAACCCGTAGTTCTCTCCCCATCATCATGCGATAGATTAGCCTCAGCTCCCGGCCATATCGTGTTGGTGCACAAACGCGATACGATCCGGAGATCACCGGGCATACGTCGCGAACACCTTCTGCGTCACCCCAGTGCCGCGGCCGACGCCATGTCCCACCATGTTCATTCCATTTCATCCTGTTATTCAGGGGAGATTATCGTTATGAAATCTCGATTCCCAGCATGCCGGACGCTACGGCATGCGTGTATGATCCTCGGTTTCGGCGCAGCCTTCGGGGTTGCTCATGCGCAGGTGCCGGCCTCGTTCGAACGGGTCTACGGTAACGACTGCGGCGACGGCGGCGCAAGGGGCATCGCCCCCGTCTTCAACTGCACGACGGGCGGGTATATCGCAACAGGTATGACCCAGTCGGACCTGTGCGGCAAGCCCGACGTCTATGTGGTCCGCACCAAGCCCGATGGGACGCTGCTGTGGGCCAAGGGATACGACATCAACGGAGCCAACGAGGAAGACTACGGAAAAAGTATCGTGGAATGCGCCGACGGCAGCGGCTTCGTCGTCGTCGGCAACACCAGGACCCCGCAGAATCCCCCCAGCATCGACGCGTTCGTGATGAAGATCGACTGCGACGGTCGGGAGCTCTGGACCCTGACGTTCGGCGACAACGTCTTCGCGGAGTTCGCCAACGATGTCGTGGAGGCTCCGGCCGCCGGAGGGGGCGCCAACGATATCGTCGTTGTGGGGTCCAGACATCAGCCCGGCGTGAAGTTCTCGCATGACGGCTGGGTGGCCCGGATCACCTCGGCCGGTGTGCCGATCTGGGAGAGCACCTACAACACGGGGACGAACATCCAGGAACAGTTCTACGGCGTGACGATAACGACGGTGGCCCCGAACGCCGGGGATATCGTCGCGGTCGGGCTTCTGAGCAGTGCCGGCCCGCGGAAGAACCAGGGGTTGATGGTGCGTCTCACCGCGGCAGGCGCTCCGAGCCCCATCGGCGGCTTCACGGGCGCGGCCGAGTTCGGCGGCGCGAACCGTGAAGTCTTCAATTCCGTGATCGAACTGCAGAACGGAGCCGAGGCCGGAAATCTCGTCGCGATCGGCGAGACCGAACAGATCGGCTCGGTCGACCTCTTCATGGTGAAGACCCGTCCCAACCCGTGCGACCCCGCGGGCGCGCTCGCCGAGGTCGCCATCGGGAACACCTCCGACGCCTACGGGCCGATCAACGACTACGGAGCCGATCTCTTCGAAGTGACGGCGGCCTATCCGCTCTACGGAGGCCCCGGCGGAGGGGGAGCGCTCGGGACGGCGGTGGGGGATATCGTCATCACCGGATACAACAACGAGTCGGTCTTCTATCCCGCCACGGGAACTCCCTACCATCATAACAACGTGCTGATGCTCGCCGTGCATCCGACCCTGCTCACCTCCGTTCCGCAGACCGGTCGTCTCTTCGGGAGCGATCTGGTCACGGGGGATCACGAGTGGGGACATTCGATCGCGGAAGTGACCGGAACGGTGAACAACGACAAGGGGATCATCATCTGCGCGACCTCCTACAGCAATCTGCCGCATCTTCCCCTGCCGAACGGACCGGATCTCTATCTGATCAAGACGGATTTCATGGGAAGGACGGGCTGCGAGGATACATGGGCTCCCCCGATCACGACGATGGCCACGCAGCTCTGCGTGCTGCCGGACCCCAAGCCGGAGGACCTGGATGTCGAAGCCGAGGTGGTGGAGCATGACGTCGAGATAACCCACGAGGTCTGCCCGCGTCCCTTCCCGAAGATCAACCGGGATGGCGGGGATGAACTCTCCGATATTTCCGATGCGATCCATACCTATCCCAACCCGATCCTCAGGGGTGGTATGCTCATGCTGACGTACGCAGCCGATGCGCCCGCCGAGGTGAGTGTGATGATCGTCGACGAACTGGGAGAATCGGTGATGCGGTGGTCGACCGCCGTGGTTGCCGGAGATAACCGTATCGAGGTGACGACGGAGGATCTGCCGGCCGGAACCTACACGGTGACGATCGACGACGGAGTAGAGCCGAGGCATGCCCGGATCGTGGTGGTCGGCGGCAGATAGTATCGCGCTGCTTTATCATTGATATGTAATGGTGATGGATGTGAATAAGTGATCGGTGCCCGGGAAGGACGGAGGGATCCGTATTGCGATCCCTCCGTTCCCCTTCCCCCGGAAGAAAATCACGACCCAGTAGTAAACCAGTAGCCCCATCCTTATCCCCACGCGATAGATTAGCCGCGGTTCCCAGCCATATCGTGTTGGTGCACAAACACGATACGATCGAACACCGCGGGACAAACCTCTCACACCCCGTGCGTCACCCCCGTGCCGCCCTGATACGGTGTCCCGTTCATCCACTTCATCTTACATGGGAGAATTACGCCATGAGATCTCGAATTACGAGACATGGAGCTTTCCGGCATGCGCTTCTGCTCCTGGGGTTCGGCGCGGCCTTCGGCGTCGCGCGCGGCCAGACACCGGCTTCCTTCGAGTATGTCTACGGCAACCACTGCGGCGACGGCGGCCAGAAAGGTGTGACGCCGGTCGTCAACTGTACAGGCGTGGTCGACGGGTATATCGCCGTCGGATCGACGCAGAACGATGAGTGCGATCCCAACGACGTCTATGTGGTCCGCACCAAGGCGGACGGCACCCTTTACTGGGCTACCGCGTACGACATCAACGGAGCCGGCGGCGGGGATGTCGGTGAAAGTATCGTAGAGTGCAGCGACGGCAGCGGCTTCGTCGTGACCGGCATCACCAACACCGCGCCCGGTCCGGGTCTGGTCGATGCCTTCGTCATGAAGATCGATTGCGACGGGAAAGAGCTCTGGACCACGACGTTCAGCGCCGACGGCTATGTCGACGCATTGTATGACGTCAAGGAGGCCCCTCCTCAGTCGGGGGGCACGGCCAGCGATATCGTGGTCGCCGGGTTCCGCCATGTCGTCGGCCAGCCTCTGGTTCATGACGGCTGGCTGATCAGGCTTACGGCGGCAGGTGTGCCGATCTGGCAGAAAACGTACGACCTGGGAGCCGAGGAGAGATTCTTCGGGGTGATGGTGACGAAGGTCGGCCCGGATGCCGGCGATATCGTCGCGGTCGGTCACTGGAACGACGGCTCGATACCTCCGGGAGCAGGGCTCCAGGGGCTCATCATGCGGGTGGACGGCAACGGTACAATGGGGGGAATCGGTATGTCCTCCCGCGGAGTCGCCCTGTTCGGCAACACCGGCACCGAGATGTTGAACTCGGTCATCGAGCTGCAGAACGGAGCCCAGGCGGGTAATCTGGTGGCGATCGGGGTGACCAACAACTTCACCTCCAATGATGTCTATGTGGTAAAGACCGGCCCCGATCCGTGCGATCATCTCGCCTCGATCGCGCTGGGGAACGCCTCCGATCAGTACGGAAGCATCAACGATTACGGCGCGGATATCTTCGAGGCGACCGCGGCAATGCCGCTGTACGGAGGCGGGGGCGTGGGTGGAGGGACGGCGGTCGGCGATCTTCTCATTACCGGACGAAGCGACGAATCGCTCTTCTTTCCCTCCATCGGTTCTCCCTTCCATCATCACAACATTCTCCTTCATGCGCTCAGGCCGGGGAACCTCATGGGCGTCGCCAACACCGGACGCCTCTTCGGCTCCGACCCGAATGAAGGGGATATCGAATGGGGGAGTTCTCTCTCTCAGGTAACCGGCAAGGAAGTTGTCGGAGTCGTTCTCTGCGGCTCGACCCACAGCAACCTGCGGCACGATAACGACGGAATAGATCTCTATCTGATCAAAACCGACAATATCGGCAACACCGGGTGTGAGGATACCTGGTTCCCGGAGCGGCAGGTGATGAACTACTCCTCCTGCGAGGAGGTGGAGATCGACGATGTGGATCTGGACGCGGAGGCCGATGTGGTGGAGACCGAGGTCGAGACGGCGATCGACGTCTGCCCGCGTCCCTTCCCGAAGGTCAACCGGAACGGCGGGGATGAACTCTCCGATATTTCCGATGCGATCCGGACCTATCCCAACCCGATTCTCCGGGGTGGTATGCTTACGCTGACGTATGCAGCCGATCTGCCGGCCGAGGTCGGCGTGGTGATCGTCGACGAGCTGGGAGAAGCGGTGATGCGGTGGTCGACCGCCGTGGTTGCCGGAGAGAACCGTATCGAGGTGACGACGGAGGATCTGCCGGCCGGGACCTACACGGTGACGATCGACGATGGAGTAGAGCCGAGACATGCCCGGATCGTGGTGGTCGGCGGCAGATAGTATCGTGTTGCTTTATAGTTGGCTCCGGCATTGATATGTAATGGTAATGGATATACATCAGTGATCGGTGCCCGGGAAGGATGGAGGGATCTGTATTGTGGTCCCTCCGTTCCCCTCCCCAGGGGAAAAACGTCCCCCAGTAGTAAACCAGTAGTCCCATCCCCATCATTACACGATAGATTAGCCGCGGTTCCCAGCCATATCGTGTTGGTGCACAAACGCGATATGATGGAACATCGCGGGACAGGCATTCCCACACCACGTGCGTCACCCCCGTGCCGCTCCTGATGTCGTGTCCTGCAACATCCACTTCATCTTACATGGGAGAATTACGCCATGAGATCTCGAATTACGAGACGTGGAGCATTCCGGCACGCGCTTCTGCTCCTGGGCTTCGGCGCGGCCTTCGGTACCGCTTACGCCCAGGTGCCGCCCTCCTTCGAGTATGTCTACGGCAACCACTGCGGCGACGGCGGGACCAAGCGGGTGTCGCCGGTGTTCAACTGTTCCGGCGGCGGGTATATCGCCGTCGGATCGACGCAGACCGACCAGTGCGACCCGGGCGACGTCTACGTGGTCCGCACCAACTCCAACGGCACGCTGATCTGGGCCACCGCGTACGACATCAACAGCGTCAACGGAATGGATA
>CBINGZ010000025.1:0-77800 GCA_966250335.1 uncultured bacterium
GACGAGGTAATCGGGATGACGAGGTAATCGGGATGACGAGGTAATCGGGATGACGGGGAAATCGGGATGACGGGGAAATCGGGATGACGAGGAGAGATAACCGATCACGATATAGCTGACCATGGCCCGTTCAAGACCGGCGAAACAACCCTGTGATCCAATCCCGGCTCACAAACTCCCAGGTAACCGCATGGGCTCCCGAAGGGAGCACCGATTTGTAGCCACGGGCCATCCATACATTCCCAAGCCCTGAAGGGGCGTACCATTCTTCCCGTCATGGATGAAGAGGAATGGTGCACACCTTCGGCGCTAAAGAAAAATCCGGGCGTCCACAGCTACACATGGCTCGCCTCTTCGGGGCTTGAAGAAAGGGGGATGAAAGCGGGAACGTCAGCCTTTAACATGGAAGCAGAAGGCATGAGCACAGAAGACATGAACGCAGAAGCATGAACGCAGAAGACATTGGCGCGGAGAACACAGATCACCCGCCGCCCGATCGCCATACATCACCCTACGACGTACGCCGCGGCTCCCCGCCGACGTTCTCGTATCCGGCCCCGATCTCGCGCAGGGCCTGCTCCTCGGCCCGTATTCTGATCCGCAGCAGAACGGCGTTGATGAGCGAAACGGCGACCGCGGTCACGTAGGCGCTGAAGATCATCGGAAACACGAGCAGCTCCACGATGACGGCCAGGTAGTTCGGGTGCTTCAGCCAGGCGTAGGGGCCGCGCGCCACGGCCTTCGCGCCGGGAACGATCAGGATGCGGGTGTTCCATCGCTCCCCCAGCGTCCGTATCGCCCAGTAGCGGAGCCCCTGCGCCGCCAGGAAGATCGCAAGAAGCGCATACCAGAAGGGGTTGATCGGACGCGTCAGCCAGATGATCTCGAAGATCATCCCGACGAACCACAAGGTATGCGTCGCGACGATCGCCCCGTAATGATCGCGCCCCACCTCCACTCCTCCCTTCCGCCGGAGCACCCGCTCGTTCCGCGCGGCAAGACGCAGCTCCCAGATCCGCTGCGCGACGACGAGCGGAATCAGCAGATGGAGCGGCGACCACTGTATGATGTCGAACACCGTCAGTTGCGCACCCTTCGAGAATTACATCGTGAAGAAATAGAAATTGGAGCCCGCCTGAGGCTCACGCAGGCTTGTACCCCTCGTCGACGAGAAGTTCGCCGGAACGGGTCGCATCGACCGCCAGGACGTCGCACCGCTCGTTCTCGGCAACGTTGTTGTGACCGCGCACCCACTGGAAATTCACCTCGTGCCGCTCGAGCTGCGGAAGGAGCCGCTGCCAGAGATCGACGTTGAGCACCGGCTTCTTGTCCGCCTTCCTCCACCCCTTCTTCCGCCAGGAATCGAGCCACCCCTTCTTTATGGCGTCGACGACGTATTGCGAATCGCTGTAGAGGGTGACGTTACAGGAGCGCTTCAACTGCTCCAGAGCGGTGATCACCGCGAGCAGCTCCATCCTGTTGTTTGTCGTGGAGCGATATCCCTTGGCAAGCTCCAGGCGCCTGTCGCCGAAGAGCATGACGACGCCGTAACCGCCCGGTCCGGGATTTCCCGAGCATGCGCCGTCCGTGTAGATGATGACGTGAGGCCGTGGTTCCATTTCGCAAACTTATACAAGCTCCCCGACCTGACTCCGAAAAAGGTTGCATCGGTCCGGACGCCGCACATTTCGTATCATTGCCGGAACCGTACACAAAGCATTGTAGGAAGCCATGGCACATGTGACGGCAACCCTGGAAGAGGGGCTGCGGGTGACGATCAACACCGACCGGCACCGCTGGTTCGCCGACGAACCGACAGGCGCCGGTGGAACCGACACCGGTCCATCGCCGTACGAGCTGCTTCTCGGCAGCCTGGCGGCCTGCACCGTGATGACCCTCAGACTCTATACCGACTACAAGGGAATCAAGGTCGACCGGGTCAGAGCGGAATATCAGTTCGCCCGTATCAGAGAGGAGAACGAGCCGGAGGGGGAGAGGCCCAGAACCGATATGTGGGAGCGGATCACCGCCAGCATCACCATCGGCGGAAACTTCGACGAGGCCGTGCGTAAGCGCCTGACGCAGATCGTCGGCCGCTGCCCGGTTCATAAGACGCTCGCCGCGGGAGTGGAGATCCTCGACTATGTCACGTTCGAGAATGGAACCTCTCCAACCGCTGAAGCGGTTGAAGCCGAGGAAGAGGCAGACGACGCAGGACGGCCCGGACCGACGACCAATTCAACGAAGGACGATACGAATCATGGCGAAAGCCCCGTCAGCTAAACGTACGCAGCGTGCATCGACATCCGATGCAAAAAAGACGCCTCCCTCGCTCGGCGACCTGCTGGAGACCGCCGCGGAGCTGGCCGTGAGGTACCATCGCGGTCAGCGGGACAAGTACGACCAGCCCTACATCCTCCATATCTTCGGCGTCATGGGGCGCTGCAGAACCGTGGAGGAAAAGATCGTGGCGCTGCTCCATGATCTTGTGGAGGATGGCCATATATCGCTGACGGCGCTCGTGCGGAAAGGCTTCCCGCCACGGATCACCCATGCCGTCGATCTGCTGACCCGACGCAAGGGAGAACCGTACGACGCCTTCGTCGACAGGATCGCCCCCGACCCCCTGGCACGCGCCGTGAAGCTCGCCGATCTGGAGGACAACATGGACTTCCGCCGCAGCGACAGGCCGATGAAGGAGAAGGACGGCGAGAGGATGGAGAAATATCGTCGTGCGTGGCAACACCTCTCCACGCTCCACGTCGCGGAGTAAAAGGAAACGGCGGGGAGATCATCCCCGCCGCATGGTTTTCGGCGTTCGACTCCGGGCGATCGCGATCAGAGAATCAGCATCGCGTCGCCGTAGCTGTAGAACCTGTAGCCGTTCTTGATGGCGTGCTTGTACGCCTTCATCACCTTGTCCCGCCCGGCAAACGCGCAGACCATCATCAGCACGGTGCTCTCCGGCTGGTGGAAATTGCTGATGAGCCTGTCGACGATCTTGAAATCGTACGGGGGATAGATGAACTTGTCGGTCCACCCCCGGTTCGGCTTCACGGTTCCGGCGGTCAGCACCGAGCTCTCCAGCGCGCGCACGACCGACGCTCCCACGGCCACCACGTTCCCCTTCGATTTGATCGTCTTGTTGATCGTCTCCGCCGCCGTCGAGCTGATCTCGAAATACTCCGAGTGCATCTTATGCTTCGTGAGATCCTCCACCTCCACCGGGTCGAACGTGGAGCGGTTGATATGGAGCATCACGCGGGCGACCTTCACCCCCTTTCTCTCCAGCCGCGCTATCAGCTTCTTGGTGAAGTGGAGCCCGGCGGTGGGAGCGGCGACCGATCCGTTCGTCTTGGCGAAGATCGTCTGGTAGTGTTCGCGGTCATCCTCCACCGTCTCCCGCCCGATATACGGCGGCAGCGGCATCAGCCCTATCCGCTCGATCGTCTTGAAGAGGTCGCCGGTGTGGTTGAACCTGACGGTGCGGCCGCGCGAGGTGGTGTTGTCGATCACCTCGCAGTAGAGCTTCCCGTCGTCGAAATAGATCTTGTTGCCGATACGGACCTTCCGGGCAGGATCGACGATCACATCCCAGAGCGCATCTTTCTGAGAGAGCTCCCGCAGGAGCATCACCTCGATCTGAGCGTTCGTCTTCTCTTTCTTGCCGATCAGCCGGGCAGGGAAGACACGTGACTCGTTCACGACAAGACAGTCGCCCTTCTTGAAGTGATCGACAATGTCCGAAAAGGTCGTGTCACCCATTTCACCGGTCTTGCGGTCGAGTACCAGCAGCTTGGACTGATCGCGCGGATCGGTCGGATGCTTGGCGGTTATCGACTTGGGAGCATTGTAACGGAAATCCGATAATTTCATAGGAACGTGGTCTGGAAGAAAGGCTCACGAGCTTGCCGCCCGACGGGAGGAAGTGCCGAGATCGATTGTCCTGAATCGACTTCCATGAAGCGATGTTCCGAGAATCGACGGTTATGAGAAGGGTCGAAAACAAGAATATGAGTCAAGTTATAGCTTGACTAACCTGTTGAAATTACAAAATCGGGGAGGGGGGGTGCAATGGGAGAAAGCACCGCATATAGTTAATTCCCCGGAGACATGCAAGCCTTAAGGGGGGGAAAGGAGTCAAAGCGCTGAAATCCTTGCAAAAACGGCATCATTTCAAAATGCAAAGAGAGTTGCTTATTTCGTTTTCCATGGCCCAAGGTTGATGATCCGCTGGATCAGCGCCAGAAATCGCTCCTCCTGCAGGGGACCGGCCGGATCGTTCCATCCGGCGGAGAGGGCATACCAGCTCCCCGAGGCGTCGCGCAGCAGAAATGTCAGGTTCAGCACCCCCGTCTGCGATCCCCCCTTGAAGCCGATATAGCTCCATTTCACGGGATCGAAGTAGAGACCGGGGTTGATCGCGAGGATCGCGCGCCCCACCCCTCCGGGATCATCGGCCTCTCTCAGCCAGTCCATCGCCAGGCAGAGGTCGCGCGCCGAGGCGAACCACTCGACGGTCGTGATCACGCCGGGGGCCTCCTCGTCGGTCCCCTCGATCGGGAGATCGATCAGCGAATCGAGTATCCTTCTCCTGACCTCCTCCCCCGCCGCCCCATACCGGGAACGGAACCCCGCCCCCGACGCGCTCTGAAGCCTGAACGCTTCTCCGGTGGTGATGAAGGGCCTGTTCCGGGCCGGATTCGAATGTCCCATCCTCCCCATCGTCTCCTCCACCCGCTCCCGTCCCAGATGATGCAGGAGTGCATCGGTCGCACTGTTGTCGCTGACCGAGATCATCAGGCCGGCGAGCGTATGCATCGTGACGGGAGAGCCGTGGGGCCAGGCGGAGAAGGTTCCGGCGGGGACGGCAAGCGTGGAGTCGAGAAGAACGATATCGTTCCACGATCGTTCTCCCGCGCCGACGGAGCGGACGGCCTCGCCGAGCGGATAGAGCTTGAAGGCGGAGGCGATCGCCAGGGAACGATCGGGCTCGACCGCCGCGACCGTCCGACGATCGGGAAGGGTCATGATGAGCATGTTGACCGATCCGGGAAGCGCCTTCAGCGAATCGATCAAGGTCGCAAGGTCGTCGATCTCCCCTCCCTCTCCGCTCGGAACCGGACGGCCGATCATCAGACCGATGATCTTATGGGGCGGGGTCGACTCGACTGCCAGGCTCATCGGCGCCTTCATCCCCTTGTCGCAGAAGATCTCGAACTCCCCCGCGTACTCGGAGCGCCGCTTCACCAGATCGGCGCGCAGACAGTTTCCGAGGGTTGCCGTCAGGGTCGCCCCAAGTCCCCGGATCTGGTCGACCGGAACCTGCGCGAGGAACGAGGAGGCGAAGATCTCCGTCGGATCGATCTCCCCTTTCAGCAGAGCGCCGACCTGATCGGCCCGCATCCGGAGCGGTTCCCCCGACTGCGCCGGAAGGATCACGGGGTGTAGTATCATAAAAGCGAGCAGAATGAGTGGAGAGCGGAGAGCACGAATCATGGGTGATGGAATGAAATTTGTTGTGTCGTTTTGTCGAAGGGGCTTGTGCAAACGTGGGAATTTACATCCATTCCTTGCGAATGCGGACCCAAAACCGGAAATTCGCACCCGATATACGCAAGGTCGCCGTATATCGTCATGGTTGCCCCTCCCCGGTGCCGTCGCCCCTACGTCGATTCACGATCAAGGTTGCTGATTCGAACATGGAGGACAGGAAACTTCGCCGGAAGGGGCGTGTTTTCGTTAGGACAGATCGGTCGCCGACCTGATACACATACCGGCACTGGCACCATGAACGCGATGTGCTTACGATCGACATTGTAGACAGATCATCAATGCATATGGAGGAAATTCTCTGATGAAATCTTCGACACTCCTTTCGTGCATGCTTCTGCTTGCGGCGTTCGCCGCCGCCGAAGCACACGCCGAGGGATCCACGGCGCCTGCGGCCGAACGGACGGCCGCTATGGGGAGCGCCGCCCTGAACTCGCTCTCGTACGTCGAGAACCGGGGACAGTGGGACCGCGAGGCCCGGTTCCTGGTGAAAGGGAGCGGACTTGATCTCTGGATCACCAACAGCGGTATTACCTACGATCTCCATAAAGAACAGGGCGCCCTCTCCGAGCGGAACGGGCATGTCGTCCGGATGTCGTTCGTCGGCGCCTCGCGCGCGGCAAGGGCAACGGCCACGACTCCGATGGCCGGGACCGTCGGCTACTACCTCAACGGCAGAGCCGTCGAGGGGGTCCGCCGCTACAACGGCGTCAGGATCGCGAACCTCTATCCCGGCATCGACGCCGTGATGTATCTCGACAACGGTTCTCCGCGCTACGACTTCATCCTGGCGCCCGGCGCCGATCCCTCCCGCATCCGCATGAAGGTGGAGGGAGCCGGCGGCGTCTCGGTGGATGGCGGCGAGCTGGTCTATGAGACCTCCGTCGGCCAGATCCGCCAGGGTGGGCTCTTCGCCTACCAGGGAACGTCGGCCGGCCGGAGCGTCGACTGCTCCTTCCGGAAGAACGCCGACGGCACGATCGGCTTCAACGTGGGACGTTACGACCGGAGCAAGCCGCTGGTGATCGACCCGCTGGTCTACAGCACGCTGATCGCCACCGCCGAGATGGAGACGCCGTACGACATCGCCGTCGACATGAGCGGGAACGTCTACATCACCGGCATGACGCAGTCGACGACCTTCCCGGCGACGACGGGAGCGTACAAGACGGCGTATCAGGGTGGCTCGCGCGACGCCTTCGTGGCGAAGCTCGACCCGACCGGCAGCAGGCTCCTCTGGGCCACCTTCCTGGGAGGAAGCGGCCAGGATATCGCCTACGCGATCGCCGTGAGCGCGCAGAACGAGGTCTACGTGACCGGCACCACGACGTCGCCGAACTTCCCGACCTCGCCGAACGCCTACCAGACGACCCTGGCGGCCAGCGGCGGCAACAGCTTCGTGACGAAGCTCGACTCCAACGGCGCCGCGATCCTCTACTCCACGTATATCCAGAGCGTCGCCGCCATCGATATCGAGGCCGACACCGACGGCAAGGCCTACGTCACCGGCTCGGCGACCTCCGGTTTCACGGCGACGACCGGCGCCATGCAGACGGTCCACGGCGGCGGCAACGCCGACGCGTTCGTCCTGAAGGTCAACGTCTCCGGCACCGGCCTCGACTGGGCCACCCTGATCGGCGGCCGCGGCTCCGACAGGGGAACGTCGCTCACCGTCGGAACCGCCGGGGCGGTCTACGTCACCGGAACGACCGACAACGCGGCGGGCTTCCCGATCTCCGCCAACGCCTTCCAGAACACCGTGAAGGGGAACCTGGACATCTTCGTGGTGAAGCTGGGCGTCACCGGCGCCGGCTACACCTATTCGACCCTCCTCGGCGGATCGCTCTACGATATCAGCAACGATATCGCGATCGACGGCGAAGGGAACGCCTATCTGACCGGCACCACGAAGTCGCTGAACTTCCCCCTCTCCGCCAACCCCGTCCAGGATATCCACGCGGGGAGCGACGACGGCGCGAACTTCGGTGACGTCTTCGTCACCAAGCTCAACACGACCGGAACCAACATCGTCTACTCCACCTACCTGGGTGGAGGGACCGGCGACGGCGCATACAGCATCGCGGTGGATGTGAAGGGACAGGCGTACATCGCCGGCTTCACCGGCTCCCCGACCTTCCCGACCGCCGGCGCTGAAACCGATATCGTCCAGCAGGAGTACTCCGACAGCGGCGACGCCTTCTACGCGAAGTTCACCGCCGACGGAAGCGACCTGCTCTACGCCACCCTGCTGGGAGGCGAGGGCCCCGACACGGCAACCGCCATCGCTCTCGATCAGTTCGGAGGAGTCTACATCGCGGGGCACACCCGCTCCTTGGACTTCCCGACGACCGAGGGAGCCTACGGCGTCGATCCGGGCGACAAGAAGGATATCTTCGTGGCGAAGCTGCCGGGCATTCAGATCGGCGCGCCGAACGGCGGCGAGGTCTGGTGCGCGGGCGGAACGCACCTGATCACATGGGCGACATCGGGGATTCCCTCGGTCGACATCTACATCTCCAGCGACAGCGGCAGGAGCTACAACCTGCTGGCGGCCGGCGTGAACGGCGGCTCGTATCTCTGGCCGGTCCCACAGACGCAGGCGCCGGGGACGAAGTATCGGATCAGGATTCAGGAGAACGGCAGCAACTTCAGGGATCTGGGGGATACGACCTTCACGATCCAGTCGTTCCCGGCGGTGCTCCAGAGCCCGTCCAACACCACGCAGCCGGCGGGAGGGATCGCGACGTTCACGGCGGGCGCCTCCGGCACCCCCGCGGCCGAGGTCATCTGGCAGGTGAGCGCCGATACCGGCAAGACCTGGACCGTCATCCCGAACGAGACGGGGACCACGCTCCGCGTCAGGAACCTGACGGCCGGGCAGAGCGGCAACCTCTACCGCGCGATCTTCACCAACGCCTGCGGCAGCGTGGAGAGCGATGCGGCGATGCTCACCGTGGTCGCCGTGACGGTCACCGAGCCGATCAAGGGGACCAGGTTCTGCGCCGGCTCGACGCTTACCGTTCGCTGGGACGTGAGCGGCTTCACCGGCACGCCGAGCTACTCGATCTCCTACTCCGCCGACAGCGGAACCACGTGGTCACCGATCGTCTCCAACATCGTGACCAACTCGTACGACTGGAAGATCCCGACGAATATCGTGCCGAGCACGAAGTATCGTATTCGTGTCACGCTCAGCAGCGGCGGTGTGATCGACATCACCGACAGCACCTTCACAGTCAACGCCCGCGCCAACGTCATGGCTGATCCGGACGATGTCTCGGCCGAGAGCGGCATGACGGTCCGCTTCACGTCGCGGGCGTCGGGGCTGCCGGAGCCGACCGTGCAGTGGCAGGTCAGCACGAACAACGGCCAGAGCTGGACCAACGTCGCCGGCGGCACGCGCGCGCTGGTGGACGGTGGGATCGAGTCGGGCTACAGCGTGACCAACGTCGGCCGCGCCGACAGCGGCAGCCTCTACCGCACGATCTACACCAACGAGTGCGGGAGCGACACCACCCTTGCGGCCCGCGTCTCGGTCTTCTCCGACAACCCGACCGGTGTCGACGATCCGACGGGAGCGGGAGCTTCCCTCTCCATGTCGATCACCCCGAACCCGTCGCGCGGCAACGCCGAGCTGCGGTTCACGCTCCCCCGTTCGGGCGCCGTCCGCGTGGTCATGACCGATATGACCGGCCGCCTCGTCCGCGAGCTGGTCGACAGGTCGATGACCGAGGGAGAGCAGATCGTGAGGATCGACGGCTCCTCCCTGCCGAACGGCACCTACGCCTGCACCCTCTTCTTCAACGGCCTGCAGCGGACGGTGAACGTGGTGATCGTCCGGTAACGGCTCGATCGATGAAAACAGACGGGGCGGACCGAAGGCGGTTCGCCCCGTTTCTTGTTGTGACCGAACCCTCATTTCATGATCCCCCCTCTCCCCCGGCCCGCCGGCGGGAGCGGCCTCTACCTGCAAGACTCATGCAACGATATACAGGATTCTCCCGGGCCGGACTTCTCGTCGTCACGACCCTTCTCCTTCTGGCCTCCCTCACCGCCAGCGCCGATCCGACCCTCACGCTCACCTCGCCGAACGGCGGGGAGTCGTGGTGCGTCGGCTCGCTGCAGACGATCACCTGGAACTCGAGCGAAGTGTCGTCGGTCGATATTTTCATATCGGCGAACGACGGAAGCGGATTCGGATATCTGGTGACCGGCGCCACGGGGAACTCGCATCCCTGGTACATCCCGGAGAACCAGCCGGCGGGGACGCGGTACAGGATCATGATCCGTGAGAGCGGGGGCACCGTGGCCGATACCGGCGACTACTTCACGATCAACACGGCCCCGGAGGTTCTGACCGACCAGAGCGACATCGTCATCCCGGCATGGGAGACCACCGTCCTGCGCGCCACGGCGGGGGGATCGCCGACGCCCGATATCGAGTGGCAGGTGAGCACCGACGGCGGCGGCAGCTGGAACCGGGTGACCGGGAACACGGCGGTGGGAGTCGACAGCGAGAAGCTCACCCTCTACTTCGTCGCCCCCTCCATGAACGGCAATCTCTATCGCGCCAGGTTCACGAACATCTGCGCGACGGCCGTGACGCGGCCCGCGAAACTCTCGGTCGTCTCGGTCAGGATCCTGGAGCCGAACGGCGGCGAGACTCTCTGCGCGGGCTCGTCGCAACGGGTGACCTGGAGCATGCAGGGCTATCCGGCGACCGCCACCTACTACATCACCTACTCTCCCGATTCCGGGGGGACATGGCGCCCGATCGGGACGGTGGTCGGTGATACGTCGATCGTCTGGAATATCGCACCGAGCGAGCCGCCGAGCCGGCGGAACATCCTGCGGGTGACGACGCAGGGGGTGGTGACGAGCGATTCGACCGACAGGCTCTTCACCGTCAACTCCATCCCGAGCGTCTCGGCCGATCCGGCCGACACGACGCAGAAGTTCGGCAGGCTGGCGGGCTTCACCGCCAGGGCCTACGGTGTGCCGGTCGCCGCCGCGGAATGGCAGGTGAGCACCGACGGCGGCGGAAGCTGGATATCGTTCGGCGGGTCGACCGATTCGGCCGGCGACGACAGGGTGGCGACAAAGCTGATCGTCCCCGCGGTCTCGGAAAGCAGCGAGCCCGATTTATATCGCGTTGTTTTCACGAACTCCTGCGGAGCCGACACGACGCAGCCCGCCGCCCTCACCATCATCAAGGACCCGACCGTCGGAGTCGAACGTGAGGAACGGAGCTGGGGACTGATCGCGCTGGCGCCCAACCCCGCCCTGCACGAGGCCCGCCTGAGCCTGCGGCTCCGCCGCCCCGCCCCGGTCCGGATCAGAGTCGTCGACGCACGAGGAGAAACGACGCTGCTCCGCGAGATCGACCTCGGCACGGGCGATCATATCGTAACCCTCAACACGGGAACAATGCCCTCGGGCACCTACAGATGCGAGGTTACAGCGGATGGGGTTCGTATGGTGGAGACGATGATGGTGGTGCGGTAGAATCGCCCGAGTGCGGTCGGAGACCCGAGCCCGGTCAACGCATCGATATGCGATAGACGCGCCCATGCATGGTTGACGCCTCACGTGCGAGAAGCAAATCCGTATGCGATAGACATGTTCGCTACACGACAGATATCCATTGATGATTCAACCCGTCGATGGATGCTCTACCAGCCCCGAAGGGGCGAGCCATTTGTAGCAGCGACATTCCCCAATGATCTTAAGCGCCGAAGGTGCGTACCATTCTTCCTTTCCGCGAAAAGAAGAATGGTACGCACCTTCGGCGCTTTAAGAAAAGAATATCGTCTTTAGCTACAAATGGGTGCTCCCTTCGGGAGCCGCATCGCACACCGACTACCCATGCCCTGAACTGCTCCGCACCAGATCGATGAACGCTTTCGGCGGGCGGATCGGTTTCATGCCGTCGACGGTCGTGAAGGCGTGGACGGTATGTCCCGTCACGAGCAATCGGTCTCCGTTGCGGATCTCGTAATCGATGCGGAGCCGGGCCGAGTCGGGGGGGCGCAGCATGGTACGGACGGTGATGAGATCGTCGTAACGGGCGGGACGGAGCATCGTGAGGGAGGCCTCCAGCACCGGAAGCATCACTCCCCCCTCCTCGAGCAGGGAGTAGGCCATGCCGAGATCGCGAAGCAGTTCGGTCCTGCCGGTCTCGAAGAACTCCAGGTAGACGCCGTGGTAGACGACCCCCATCTGATCGGTATCGCGGTAGCGTATCCGGATCGACGTATCGCGACGAATCATGCGACGTTCAGCTCCCGCAGCTTCTGCTCCATCGCCGTGAACGCGACGGCGAGATCCCACCGGTACTTCTTCTGAAACTTCTCGCGCACCAGAAGGAAGGGGGAGATGCTGACCGCCTCCTGCTCCTTGTCCCTTGTCAGAAACAGGATGGAGGCGGGCTCGTCGTCGGTCAGCCCGCTCACCCAGCGGCCCCGCGAGTGGCGTACCAGCACCTCGCCGATGTAGGCGCC
The DNA here is from genome assembly GCA_966250335.1 of uncultured bacterium. Classification (GTDB taxonomy): domain Bacteria; phylum Bacteroidota; class Ignavibacteria; order OLB7; family OLB7; genus OLB7. The sequence goes on from CBINGZ010000025.1 coordinate 12,054, forward strand.
GAACGCAAGGATCACATCGGGATGGAGATCCCCGCTCTCCTCATCTCCCCATCCCTTGATCACGGCACGATCTATCGCGGCGATGCTCTCCACGGTGAAATCGAGGTTCTCCGAGAAGACGCGGCGGCCGACCGACGCGCAGATATCGGCGAGCTTTCTCATCCGGATCGGCGACGGCTCCCCTTCGACCAGGATATTCCCTTCCATGTTCAGGATCATCTGCCCCGCGGCGTCCCCTTCCACCTTGCGCGAGCCGCGCGTCTTCAGGTAGGCGACCAGGGAGACGAGCAGGTACGCCCCGGCGATCACGAGGCCGCCCATCGCGATATATTCGAGAGTGTCCATGGGTGCTGGCCGGAGAGAGGCCCCCTCCGGAGGAGTGTTGATAGAGAGGATGACGAGGATCGCCGGACGCCGCTTACCTGTTCTGGCGTTCGATAATGGCGAAGAGCTCCAGCAGGCGCTCCAGATCCTCGCTCGAGTAGAAGTCGATGCTGATGTTCCCGTCCCCCCCCGCGTTGGCGCGGACGCGGACCTGGGTGCCGAACACCTGCCGCAGACGGGTAGAGATCTCGGTCAGGGTCAGATCGAGCTCGGTGCGGGCATCCCGTCCCCCGACGGGGCCGACGGCCGCGGAGGGCTTCTCCTTCCTGGTCGCGAAGTTCGCCGCCTGCTTCACGAGCGCCTCGGTACGGCGCACGGAGAGCCCTTCGTCGCGCACCCTGCGCCAGAGGGAGAGCCGCTGATCCTCCTCCTGGATCGTGAGGAGCGCGCGGGCGTGCCCCATCGATATCTCGGTATCGCGGAGCGAATCCTGGATCGACTGCGGAAGCCGCAGCAGGCGGAGCATATTCGTGACGGTGGAACGGTCCTTCCCGACCTTGTCGGCAACCTCCTCCTGGGTCAGACTGCATTCGTCGATCAGGCGGCGGTAGCCGAGGGCGATTTCTATCGGATTGAGATTTTCACGCTGGACGTTCTCGATCAGCGCGATCTCCAGCATCGCGCGATCCGACTCGACATCCAGGATGTACGCCGGGATATCGGTCAGCCCCGCACCGATGGAGGCGCGCACGCGGCGTTCGCCGGAGATCAGCTCGAATCGATCCCCGACCCGGCGCACGGTGATCGGCTGGATCACGCCGTTCTCGAGGATCGAGTTCTTCAGCTCATCCAGCGCCTGCTTGTTGAAGTCGAGTCTCGGCTGGAACGGGTTCGGACTGACCTTCGCGATGTCGATCTTGGCGATCGTCCCGACGGAGAGCCCGTCGTCCGAGGGTATGTTAAGCCGTTCCTCCTCGGTCGCGGCTCCGGAGAGGAGCGCACCGAGTCCCCTTCCCAACACGCCGCCTTTATTCTTAGCCATGGATTTCTATACTACCGGATCGATGATATATCTCTCTGTTGCGACTGCTCTCCCTCCTCCGGAGGAGGGGTAAGCCCCTGATGGGCCCGGCCGGTCTCTCCCGGTCCGGTATGGACGGGAGGCGTTTCCGCGCCGGACGCTCCCTGTTCGGGGAGCGAGCCGACAGGCCCCTCGGCCCTTGCGGCGCCGGAGAGGGGAGGAACAGGTCCGACGGTCGAACGCGTCCCGTAGTTTCCCCCGGCCCTCATCGCTCCCGAACCGGGAAGCCCGGCCGACGCGGGGGGATCGGTAAGATTGCCGTCCCGCTTCAGGATCTCGGTGGCGAGATCCATGTAGTTCTTGGTGCCGATCGACAACGCGTCGTAGAGGAGCACCGGCTTGCCGTGGCTGGGAGCCTCGCTCAGACGGACGTTCCGGGTGATCAGCGTGGTGAAGACCTTGTCGCCGAAATATCGACGCACCTCGCTGGAGACCTGGTTGGAGAGCCGCAGACGGCTGTCGTACATCGTCAGCAGGACTCCTTCGATATCGAGCTGCTGGTTGAGATGCTTCTTGACGATCGAGATCGTGTTGAGAAGCTGGCCGAGCCCTTCCAGCGCGTAGTATTCACACTGGACGGGGATCAGGACCGAGTCGGCGGCCGTGAGCGCGTTCAGCGTCAGCAGGCCGAGCGACGGCGGACAGTCGATGACCACGTAGGTGTATTTCCGTCGGATCGCCTCCAGAGCGCGGAGCAGCACCTTCTCCCGGTGGACGACCTCGATCATCTCGATCTCGGCTCCCACCAGGTTGATATGCGACGGGATGACCTCCAGAAACGCCAGATCGGTCTTCATCGTCGCCTCGGCCGGCGGGATGCCGTCGACCATCACCTCGTAGATCGTCTTGGTAAGCTTCTGCGGATTGATGCCGAGACCGCTCGACGCGTTCGCCTGCGGGTCGATGTCGATAAGAAGGGTGGGCTGTTCGGCGGCGGCCAGCGACGCGGCCAGGTTCACCGCCGTCGTGGTCTTCCCCACGCCCCCTTTCTGATTTGCTACCGCGATTACTTTTCCCATAGATCTGTACCGTCTACACCGAGAGGGGTGAACGGAAAATGTGATATGGCGACCGCCACGACATCAGGAGAACCCGTTCGGCCGGCCGGCCGGCGCGTCGGGCGAATGAAGCCGATACCAGTAGAAGGCGGCGACCACCAGGGCATGGTCGATCTCCCCGGTCGTCACCAGTTCCTCCATGTTTGCCAGAGGGCAGAACGCCACTTCGATCTCTTCGTTCTCATCCAGGCTCATGTCGCCGCGGGTGAGACCGGTCGCCAGGACCGTGTAGGTATAGTTGTCGAAGAGGGCGGGATTGGAGCGTACCCTGCCGATCTCGATCGCCCGGCCGCAACGATACCCGGTCTCTTCCAGCAGCTCCCGTTGAGCCGCCTCCACCGGGGATTCCCCCGGATCGACGATCCCGCCGGGGATCTCCAGTGTGACTTCCCCGGAGCCGTGCCGGAACTGCCTGACCAGGACGATCTCGTCGCTCTCGGTGATCGCGATCACGTTCACCCAGTCGTGCGAGCTGATTCTGTAGAACTCCCCGGTCGCGTCGGTCTGCCGGCTTCTCCGTCTGATTTTCTCTACCGTGAAGATACGGTATTCATGGGCGTTCTCCCGCGCCAGGGTCTCCCACGTACCCGGCGCCTCTCCCGCATCTTCACCGATCTTCATAGAAGTGCAATCAGAATGATAATGGCAAATGCCAGATAGACATTAAGCCGCCGGAGCGACACGATGCGCCACTCGACGATCTGACGTGGGGAGAGATCCTCATCCCCTTCAAGCTCCTCCCGTGCGCTCTCCAGCTCGCGATAGGAAAGACCGAGCAGGTAATTGACGAACGCGATCGGAAGGAAGAGAACGATCTTCAGATGCATCACCCAGTCGTAGGCGCTTTCGAACCGGAACCAGGTGAAATGGACGGAGTACATCGCCATCATGATCCCGCCGATCAGGAGCGCCCCGAGCCCCATCCAGTGGAACCCTATCAGGCGGCGCTCCAAGAGCCCGACGATCCTGGCGACGTTCGGATCGGGGTGCTCCCTGGCCGCGAAGTAGTTCAGAATCGGCGTGGCGACCCCCGCCATGAAGAGGACGCCTCCGATCCAGATGATCCCGCCGAAGACATGCGCCAGCTTGGCGGAGTACCCTCCCAGGCCGTAGAAGAAGCTTGAATCGTCCATCGCGGCGGCTACCCTTCCGACCGGAGTGTGTAGGTCTCCCCCGGCTCCAGGATATGTCCGGTGAACCCGTTTTCCTCCAGTCTCCTCCTGAACTCTTCGGCATCGGCCTCGATAGGAGGGAACGTATCGTAATGCATCGGGATCGTCACGGCGGGGTTCAGGAACCGGACCGCATGAACCGCGTCGTCGACCCCCATCGTGAAATTGTCGCCGATCGGCAGCAACGCAAGATCGATCGGATGGAGTTCCCCGATCAGTTTCATATCCATGAAGAGCGCGGTGTCTCCTGCATGATAGATCGTCCTGCCGTCGATCATCAGCAGCACCCCCATCGCCGCCCCCATGCAGTAGCCGTCGGGACCGCCGGTGCCGTGGTGCGCGATGGTGAACTTCAGCCTGCCGAACTCGAAGGTCCGGCTCCCCCCGACCGACATCCCCCAGCTGTTGGTCACCCCCTTGGTCTCAAGGTACTCGGAGACTTCGAACCCGCAGATCACCTGCGCCCCCGACCGCTTCGCGATCTCGACGGTATCCCCGAGATGATCGCCGTGACCATGGGTAAGAATGACATGCGTCGGATGAAGATCATCGACCCCGACGGCCGCCAGAGGGTTTCCGGTAATGAAGGGATCGATCAGGAGCGTGTGCTCCCCATGGCGCACCTGCCAGGCGGAGTGGCCCAGAAACCTGAGCGAGATCTCATTCGACATGAACGTATCCGAGGGGAGGACGAAATCGGTTGAGCGATACCATGGTACATACGGCCCGAAAGGGACCCGGACAGGTCTTCGCGTAACACGCGAGCCTGCTCAAGATAGCCCAATCGGCTGCCCCGTGCAATCCGTAGTTGCAATTCGGGACCGAATGTTCGTATGATGACACGCCTTCGGCGTCCCCCGGCCGCCGGAGGGCAGATTGACCGTATGAACCTTGACGCGACACATCATCGCGGGTCGGGGGGGATACTCCTCTCCGCGACCCGCGCCCTGTTCGGCAGACGGCAGGGGCTTCCTCCGATAGCTCCGGAGGAGCTTCGGCGGGTCCTGCTGATCCGGTACGACCGTCTTGGAGACGCGATCATCACCACCCCTCTGCTTCAGACTCTGACCGATCTTGCCCCCCATGTCGAAATCGACGTGCTGGCCGGGGAGGGAAACCGGGCGATCTTCGAGAAGGACCCGCGCGTGCGGTCGGTGGAGATCTGGAACGGAGCGATGAGCGATCTCCCGTCGCTGATCGGCCGGACCCGCGCGCGCCGCTACGATATCATCTACCAGCTTATTCTGAACAGAACCACCCTCCCCTCGATCCTGGCGGGCCTCATGGCTCCGCGCGGCCGCACAGTCGGGAAACTGGTGGAGGGACACGAGGCGCTCCTGAACCACGCGGCGCCGCTGGAGAGTTCGCTCCACTTCCGCGACAGGACGCTGGCGCTGCTGGCGGGGGGACTCGCACTGAAGGGGCCGCTCACGGCGCACCGCTATTCGGTTCATCTCCCCGACGATGAGAAAGCTCTCGGGGAAGAGGCGGTCGCGGAGGCCGGACTGCAACGCGGAAGGTTCATACTGCTGAACATATCATCGGCAAGCCCGAAGCGGGAGCTGCCGGGGCCCGTGAACATCGAGCTGGCGCGCAGGATGAGATCGACCGGCTACGACGTGGCGATCGTCGCCGGCCCGGGCCGTGAAGAGCAGGGACGCCGGATCGCCAAAGCCGCCGGGGCCATGCCGCTCCTCTTCCCCACTCTGCACGCGATGATCGCCGGAGTCGGCCTCGCCCACATCGTCGTGACACCGGATACGGCATTCGTGCATATCGCCTCGGCGATGGGGGCTCCGGTGGTGGCGCTGTATACTCGCGACGGGGATATCGTGGGATGGGGGCCTCGGGATGTTCCGTTTCGCACGGTTCAGGCGACGACGGGGGATTCGCTGGGGGGGATCGGGGTGGATGAGATCATGCGGGGGGTGGAGGGGTTGATGGGGGAGATCGAGTAGTAGGGGTGGGTAAGAGATGCTTCCTTTCCTTATTCGCTGCATGGTGGAGCGAATACAATCTGATTCGTATGTTGTCGTTGCTGATATAGCATCGAATATTCACAACGCCAACATACCCGATATTTTATGAAACGGACGAAGGCCGAGCATCAAAAGAGTTCGAGCGAGATAGATCCGGCCAGGAATACAGCCGACGCCGCCACGAAGGTTACCGCAGTCGATGAACCGGCAATACCGTATCCCTCAGAGCCACAACAGCAGACATTGAGACATGTGGCGAGGAGATATGAATTGCCGAGCATACGACAGACTGCCGCTCTGCGCATGGAAAAGGCCGTCAGGCGTATGCTTGATCACGTATCGGACGAAACGGTTCACGACATCCTTGAAGAATCCACCGACGTCGATTCGATCATTCACCTTCTCTCGAATGTCGGAGTTGCCGACGTTGCGGCCATCAGTCCCCTCGCGGCCGCCTACCTGCGAGGAGCCGAGATGAAACGACAGCTTCTCGAGGAGGCGGGAGGAGCATACTCGACAGGAGAAGTTGCATCGCTACTGCAGATCTCCGAACAGGCCGTTCACAGCCGCCTTTCACGCCATAAACTGCTTGCCGTATCGATCGGAAACGACCGTCATCGATTCCCTACCTGTCAGTTCGACCAGAACGGCGTCATCACCGGGATCGACGAGTTCATCGCGGCTTGCAACGTCAGCGATCCATGGATGCAACTGGCGCTCCTGCTCGATCCGCAACCGGCGCTCGGGGGAATATCGATCCTCAAGGCACTTCGTACCGATCAACACGATACGGCACTCCGCGTTACCCGAAGCTTCGCACAATAAGCAGGCGTATGATCGACTCGGTCCACATCTCGACCTGCGAACTTCCGATCATCGAGCATACGGTGAAGGAGGAGTGGTAGCGGATTCACAGGACTCATCTCGGAGCGGTTTTCTTCGGTCCTCCCGATGGGAAGCCGCCCACATCGCGGTTCGATGATCCTCAGGGGGAATTCCGTGTCTGTTATCTCGGTCTGTCGCGGTTTGCCGTCGTCGCTGAGACGCTGCTGCATTCATCGCAACGACATTTGCTCGGCAGGGTCGAAGTAGAGAAACGGTCGTTCGCGAGAGTCACTCTTCGAAGGACCGTAAAGCTCGTCCAGCTTCACGGTCCAGGCCTGCTCAGGCTGAAGCTTACCTCCAATATCGTCGACAACGAAGTCTACGCCGACTGTGGAGCCCTTGCAAGGGTCCTTTACGAACGATCGGAAATGGTCGATGGTCTGGAGTACCGATGTCGTCACAACAACGGCGAAATCGCTGTCGCACTCTTCGATCGTGCCTCAGATGCGATCAAGGTCGAATCGACGACCCCGTTCAGGATCGACGACCCTCTGATCATTGAGATCATCAATCGATATAGAATTGGCATATCGTAAGACGAGACGGGCAGCCGCTTCTCTCCTTTCCTCCTTCAACGAATTCGCCGCAATAACGGCCTCCCGCCGGGGCGGTATGAAAGGGCACACAACTTGCTCCCCTTTGAATTCCCACTCTGCCTCTCTTCTCACCGCAATAACGGTTCCCGCAATCGAGCAGCATGAGAGAGCAACTCACTCCCCCTCAAATCTCCACTTCTCTCCCCCCTCCCTCTTCAACAACTCCACCGCGATAACGGACTCCGTGTTGATGGGGCCGTAGATGTGGGGGAATGAATCGTTGTCGGCAGGCTCGTAGAGGAGGTTGCCGGTGAGAAGCTCCGGGTCGATCTTCAGGAGGATCACTTCCTCGCGATCGGTGTAGAACTTGTTGAGCGATCGCTCCACCTGCCGCGCAAGCGAACAGTGGATGAATCCCTCGGTGTCGAGCGACGGAGCCGTGTAGCTTCCCGCCTCGGTTGCCGCGCTCCAGGCGTCACGGCTCGTGATGTGATAGATCGGTTCGGTCATCGTGTTCTGATCGATTCGTCCCGGAAAAATCGTTTCGATCCTCCGGAGGTGTGGATTGTGCCGCCCGATTTACGAAATTCCCCCCACAGCGCAATCCGCAACGGACAATCCCTCATGATCGAATATATCGGCCTGACGAAGATATACCGGACCGATCGCGGCGAGACCACGGCTCTGGATGATATATCGCTCCGCGTGGAGAAGGGAGCCCTCTGCGTCCTCCTCGGCTCCAGCGGCTGCGGCAAGACCACCCTCCTCCGAACCACCAACCGCCTTGTGGAACCGACCTCCGGCACCGTCATGATCGACGGACGGGATATCATGCGGGAAGACCCGGTCCCCCTCCGCCGCAGGATCGGCTACGCCATCCAGGGGGTCGGCCTCTTCCCCCATAAGACCGTTGCCGAGAATGTCGCCGTCACCCTCCGGCTTCAGTCGACCCCGAAGGAGAAGATCGCACCGCGAGTCGATGAGCTGCTGGAGATGATGAACCTCGATCCCGCGGTCTATGCGGACCGCTACCCGGCGGAGCTCTCAGGCGGCGAGGCGCAACGGGTCGGCGTGGCCCGCGCCCTGGCCGCCGATCCCCCCCTGCTTCTGATGGATGAACCGTTCGGCGCGATCGACCCGGTGAACAGGAAGAGGATCGGACGCCAGTTCCGAGATCTCCAGAAACGCCTGGGAACCACCACCCTCTTCGTATCGCATGACGTGGGTGAGGCTCTGGCGCTGGCCGACACCCTTGTCCTGATGAGGAACGGCAGGATCGTTCAGGCAGGCGCCCCCTCCGAACTTCTCACCGCCCCGGTCGACGACTATACGGCACAGTTCTTCGGCGAGGGACGCGAGCTTCTCCTGCTGGAGACCTTCACCGTCGCCGATGCGATGCGGTCCGATATATTCCCCTCCACGGAGACCGCCTCGATCTCCGCGAACGCCCCTCTTCGGCACGCTCTCGCTCTGCTCCTTGCGCCAGGGGTCGAACTTCTCGGCGTCCTCGATGAGAGCGGGAGGCCCGCCGGCTCGATATCTCTCGATTCGATACGCGCGCTCATGGCCGCCGGAAACAGCAGGGAGATCCCCTCATGAGCCTCGCCGAATTCCTGCACGAATACGATATGACGCTCCTGCTGGCGATCGGCCGGCACCTGCAGCTCACGGCGACCGCGCTGCTGATCGCGATCGTGATCTCCCTCCCGCTCGGCGCCTGGATCGCCGGAGGGGAACGGAGGGCATCGATCGTCCTCGCCGCCGTGGGAGCGGTGCAGACCATCCCGAGCATCGCACTCTTCGGTCTCATGATCCCGATCCTTTCCCTGGTGAATCGCGGGATCGGCGCGGTCCCGGCGACCGTGGCGCTCGTCCTCTATTCGCTGCTGCCGATCGTGCGGAACACCTACATCGCCCTGCGATCGGTCCCCGAGGCGACCGTGGACGCTGCGCGCGGGATGGGGATGAGCGAACGGCAGATCCTCCTCCGGATCTCCCTCCCGTTGTCGATCGGCGGCATCGTCGCCGGGGTGAGGACCGCGGCCACCATGAGTATCGGCGTCGCCGCGATCGCCGCATATATCGGAGCGGGAGGTCTGGGCCTGGTGATCGAGCGGGGGATCGAGACGAACTGGGGGATGATGACGCTGGCGGGGGGAGTCGGAGTGGCGCTCCTGGCCCTGGTCGTGGAGATCGGCCTGGAAATCGTCGAGAAAGCCGTGACTCCCGTCGGCATGAAGCTCGCATCACGACAGAAGGCTGCCTGATGGAAGCGTTCTTCTCCTATATCGCCGAGAACGCCGGGGAGATCGGGGTCCATCTGCTGGAGCATATCGTGCTGACCGCCGGCGCGCTGGCCCTCGCCGCGCCGATCGGGATCGCGGCCGGGCTGGCCCTGACGAGACCGGGAGGCGAGCGGTTTCGCGTTCCGATATTCTATCTGCTCGGGCTCGGCCAGACGATACCGTCGCTTGCGATCCTGGCGTTCGCCGTGACCGTCATCGGCATAGGCTGGCTTCCGGCGGCGCTTGCCGTCGCCCTCTACGCGATCCTTCCGATCGCCCGCAACACGGCGGCGGGGATCGCGGCGGTTCCGGCGGTGACGGTCGACGCGGCGCGCGGGATGGGGATGACCGGCCGGCAGATCCTCACGGGGGTCGAGATTCCTCTGGCGGCGCCGTTCATCATGGCGGGGGTCAGAACCGCGTCGCTCATCGCCATCTCCGCGGCGACACTGGCCGACCTGATCGGCGCGGGAGGGATGGGACACTATATCTTCAGCGGAATCGCCCTCTTCAGACCGGAAGTGATGCTGGCCGGGGCGATCCCCGTCACCCTTCTCGCTCTCGGAACCGACCGTCTGCTGGAACTGGGCGAACGGAATATGCGGCGGATGAAACGGTAACGCCCCCGCGAACGTTCCTCCAGATAGACCTCCCCGCGGACCCGACCCCGACATGCCGTGCGACAATGCCGCGGAAGATCGGTCTCTATTTCCGTCAATATTCCTTTCCCAATCGATCGCTCATGACAACGACAAACCAGGAACGAGGTCTCGCCGATCAGCTCGATCGGGCTCTCTCCCCCCACGCATTCGTCCGCATGAACGCGGTTCCCGATGTCGCCGTGCCGGTCAACGTCAGCGCCGTCTGGCGGCGGCGCACATGGAACACGAACCGCGCCGTGGTGATGGTCCCGTTCATCGATGCGGGGGATCATCCCGGCGAGTTCGCCAGAAATATCAGAATGGAGATAGGAAAGGCGGTGGGCTACAAGGCGTTCTTTTATCCGGTGGGGCTTCAGCTCGTCATGTGCGGCAGCGGATTCCTGGAGAAGGCGCTGGGACTGGAGAAGTTCGTGGACAAGATCGACAACCAGCGGGTGGTGCTTCAGAGCATCCATGCCGTCGACTTCTCCGTCGGTCGCTGCCTTTCGGTCCGCACGTACGGCCAGGTCGTCACCGGAAGATTTCAGGATGCGATAGAACTCGGCATCAGGAACTGCCTCAAGGGATTTTCGGGAGTGGGAGATCCCCCGGTATCAGCGAGTATATAACCGCATCGTGCGGGACGCCGTGCAGCAGCAGCCTGTTGCGCAGGATCCCCTCGCGGGTTCCCCCCGTCCGTTCCGCCACGCGCTGGCTGGCGATGTTGCGGACGGAGGCCAGGATCTCCACACGATAGAATCGCAGTTCGTCGAGCGCGAACCGGGCGGCCAGGCGCGCGGCTCCCGTCGCCGTCCCCCGCCGGGTCGACGTGCTTCTGACCCAGTACCCCAGGTTCACGATCTTATCCTTCGTCCGCAGAGCGTCGATCCCCACCCCCCCGAGGAACCTGCCGCCGGCCGACTCGAAGATCGCGAACTGGAACTCGCGTCCCTCCCTCCACCCCTCCATGCAGTGAGCGATCCAGCTCTCGGCCTCCTGACGGCAGTAGCCGGGGTGACACCATTCGAGCCACGGATAGACATCGCTCACCGACTCTATGGCGGCGGCGGTCAGCGAGCCGACGTCCTCCGGTGTGTAGGGACGTATCGTAATCAGACCGTCGGTGAACTCCGATTCCATGCGATCCTCCTTCTCCCTCTTCCCGCTCCGTCGTTCGATCGGGGGGTCGCGGTCGGAGGAATATAGAGGATGCGGGAATCGCTTCCTATCTTCACCCCCACACGCCGAGGGTTATCGATGCGCCGACTCCTCTTCATTCTCCTCCTGGCCATGCTCCCGTTGGGATGCGCCCGCGATCAAAAGATCGTGGTGGGAGCAAAAGCCTTTACCGAGGGATATCTCCTGGGGCACATGGCCGCGATACTTCTGGAGGATGCGGGCTACGGCGTTGAGGAACAGTTCGGCGTGAAGTCGTCGGCCATGCGGTCGGCGCTGGAATCGGGGCAGGTCGATCTCTACTTCGAGTATACGGGGACCGCCTACACGGTCTATGCCCACGGGAAGGACCCCGCCGTGATGAGCGACTCGGCCCGCGTCCTCGCCGCCGTGCGGGAGTTCGACCGGCGCGAGCACGATCTGGTCTGGCTGGCCCCGATCCCCTTCGACAACACCTACACCCTCCTGATGCGGCGGACCGAATCGGAGCGGCGGGGGATCAGATCGCTCTCCGATCTGTCGACGGCCCTTGCGCGCGGGGAACGCCTCGTCGTCGCCGTCGACGCGGAATTCCGCGAGCGGCCGGACGGGATGAAGGCGATGCTGAAGCATTACGGCTTCCCCGGGATCGACGTCACGGCGCTTGATGCCGGGCTCATCTACGGCGCGCTCGCCGAAGGGGAAATCGATGTCGGAATGGGATATTCCACCGACGGTCAGATCGCCGCGCTCGACCTTGTATCGCTTTCCGACGATCGCAGGTTCTTCCCGGCGTACAACCCCGCGGCCGTGGTGCGCGCCGAGGCCCTGGCCCGCCGCCCCGCCATACGGGAGGTGCTGGAGAGCCTGAACCGGCGACTCGATACCGAAACGATCCGCAGGCTGAACGCGGAGGTGAACATGAAGCATCGCGACCCAAGAAAGGTGGCGATGAGGTTCCTGCGGGGGCTCCCGCAGGAGGGGGAGACCCGTTAGTCCCCGCCCCCCACGTCGATCAGTTTTCCGTCGATGTAGTCGTCGTTCGAGGTTCCGGTCACGTCGGTCGGTTCGGCGTGATCGGGGCCCACCGAGTGCTCGCGCGCCGGGCTCTTCTCATCCAGCGGAAGCTGCTGTTCGTCGAGATCGGATTCGGTTCCGTAGGCGGTCTGATCCGGGTCGGGGAGATGCGCGTTCTCCTGCGAGTCGGGGTTCAACGGCTCCATCTGCCGCTCCTCGTTCGTGACCGCTCCGTCCGGCGTCTCCTTCGTCTGCTTGCCCATTATATCGGCCTCCGTCTATTGTTCATCAACACGACAATTGTATCGGGAACAACATTCCGGGGGCCGCGCGGATTCCCGCGCCCGCCAACGATGAGGGCCGGGCGCCGCATCGAGCGACATCCGGCCCCATATCGTGAGCGCCGTGGAACGCCTCCATCGTCTCAGACCTTTTCCCAGCGGGTTCCTTCCTTGCCGTCCTCCAGAGCGATCCCGATCGACTTGAGGCGGTCGCGGATCGCGTCGGCGCTGGCGAAATCCTTCCGCCCCCTGGCTTCCTTCCTGAGCTCTATCAGCAGCTCCACAAGGTCGCCCGTCAGCGCGCCGTCGTCGGTCGCCGGGTCCTCGGCGAAGAGGTTCAGGCCGAGTATCCGGTCGTAGGCGGTCTCCAGCGCATCGGCGTACGAGATAAGCGTCGCCCGGTCGGGGTCGCTCGAGGCGAGCATCTGGTTGACCTCGCCGATCCCGGCGGAGAGGGCCCCGATCGCGAGCGGCGTGTTGAAGTCGTCGTCCATCGCGGCCAGGAACTCCTCCATGAAGGCCGGACGGGCTCCGGAGCGGGGGTCCCCGTTCATGATTCCTCCGCCGTCGATCGCCTCGCGGAGCCGCGTGATCGTCTTCCTGATGCGGTCCAGGCCGGTCCGCGCCGCCGTCAGCGACTCCAGGTCGAAGTCGAGCGGTGAACGGTAGTGGCTCTGGATGATGAGAAAACGGATCGCCATCGGATCGAATTCGGCGAAGAGATCCTTCAGGTTCTTCGCGTTGCCGGCGGAGCCTCCCATCTTGTCGCTCCCGATCCGGAGCATGTTGTTGTGCATCCAGTAGCGGACGAAGGGGCGGCCGTTGGCGCTCTGGCTCTGGGCGATCTCGCACTCGTGGTGGGGGAACATGTTGTCCAGCCCGCCGGCGTGGATATCGAATGTCGTGCCAAGATAGAACTGCGCCATCACGGAGCACTCCAGATGCCAGCCGGGATATCCCCAGCCCCAGGGGGAGTGCCACTGCATGAAATGCTCCGGCTCCGCCTGCTTCCAGAGGGCGAAATCCTGAGGCGCGCGCTTCTCCTCCTTCTGCGATATACGTCCGCCGAACTGCTGCTCCTCGCTTTTGCGGTTGGAGAGCCCGCCGTAGGGGACGAACCCATCCTCCGTCCCGCGCCGCTCGTACTCGGCCACATCGAAGTAGACCGAACCGTTGACCACGTAGGCGAGCCCCTTCTCCACAAGATTCTCCGTCATCTCGATCTGCTGGCGGATGAAGTCGGTGGCGTGCGGCGTCCTGTCCGGCCGGAGCACGCCGAGTCTCTCCAGATCCTCCATCCAGCTCTCCTCGTAGGCGGCGGCGATCTCGAACGGCGAACGGTTCTCGCGCCGCGCCTGGGCCTCCATCTTATCCTCGCCGTCGTCGGCATCGTCGGCCAGGTGCCCCACGTCGGTGATGTTCATCACATACATCATGTGGTCGGCGCCGTAGAGATGCATCAGATAGCGACGTACCACATCGAAGGAGATGTAGCTTTTCGCGTGGCCGATATGCATGTGTTTGTAGACGGTCGGACCGCACCTGTACATCCGGATCAGCTCCGGGTCGATCGGCTGGAACTCCTCCTTGGTCCGCGTCAGCGTGTTGTAAATGCTCAGTCCCATGGGGATCAATGATCTCGTTGAATGATTGTCGCTCTGCGGGAAACGGCCGCTCCGCCGTCGAAGGTGACGGCGGCCTCGGAATCTGTGCGTCCGGATCCGTGGTCGACCTTCGGCCGGGCTCCGGCGGGGCGTGGACTCCACGCGGAGCGTACGAAGGGCGGCCACTATCTACAGAAGAAATCCCTGATTTCGTGGGAGAGTCGGGCGGTGGAGATTTTCTCGATCGGATGGGGGGTGCCGGGAAGGATCACGAGCTCGCCGTTCTTCAACTGGCGGTACATCTCGATCGTCTCGTCGATCCCCACCATCTGGTCGTGGTCTCCCACGCCGACCCGTACCGGGTGCTCGATCTCCGTAAGATCCTGAAGCGTGACGGCGTTCAGTCGGCCGAGCTCCAGCATCATCCCCGCCGTGGCCGAGAGGACGTCGCTCCACTCCAGCGGGGCGTGGCGGCGCTTCAGATCGGCGGCGAACTGGGGGACCTTCTCCTCGATCTTCACCGGATCGAGCATCCTGGTCTCGCGGGCCGCCGACTCCTCGGTCCACCGGAACTTGGTGGCGACGGTGAAGAGCCGCCCCACCCGATCGGGATAATGCCGCGCCAGGTAGAGCCCGACATACCCTCCCATGCTGTAGCCGAAGATGTCGGCCTTGTCGATCGATTCACGATCCATTCTCTCGAGCACCTGGGCGGCGAACCCGGCGATCGTGAAGCCGTCCGGCGGGATCGGCTCGCCGCCGTGTCCGCCGAAGTTCATGACGTGGAGGGCCGGTCCCTCCCCGAGAAGGGGGAGCAACGGCTCGAACTGCTCCGCGGCGCCGAGCGCGCCGTGCAGCAGGAAAAGTGGTCTGGAATCTGCCATGATGGTCGTTGTGAAAGAAACTGCGCCCGGACCTCGCGGTCCGGTCCCCGAGGATCGATAAGATACCTCCCAGGCCGATAGACCCTATCCTCTCGGCATCGCCGCACTCGCACGGCGTCCCTCGGCGTGGTCGCGGTCGGCCACGCTCTCCTCACGCATCAGCTTGAGGGCGTGGGGGATGACGGGAAGTATCACATCGAGACATTCCCTGACGGCGGCAGGCGCCCCCGGCAGGTTCACGATCAGCGTGCGCCCGGCGATGCCGCAGACGCCGCGCGAGAGCATCGCGAACCTTGTGCGCGCCAGCGAGGCGGAACGCATCGCCTCCGAAAGAGAGTCGGCGCGCCTGTCGATCACCTTCAGGGTCGCCTCCGGTGTGATGTCGCGCGGAGCGAACCCCGTGCCCCCGACGGTGAGGACGAGCGCCACGTCCTCGGCGACGCACGAGGCAAGAAGCGCCCGGATGCGGTCGTAGTCGTCCGGAATGATCTCGCTTCGGATCAGGGAGAAGGTCTCGACGTCGAGCATCGAGGCCGCTTCCGGGCCGGAGAGGTCGATCCTCTCGCCGGCCGCGGATCTATCGCTTACGGTGATAATGACTGCCGTATGTTTCATGCCGTTCAAGTGTGATGTCGTTCCCCTTCGGGAGCGCCGCCGAAGAGAGGGGGCGCCGGAGCGGTTTCCCTCTCACTCCTCCGCCTCCTCCGTGGGCTCCTCCTCGTAGCGTTCCAGCTTGAACGACTCGCCGAGATATCGTTTCCGGACTTCCACGTCGGAGGCGATCTCCTGCGCCGAACCGCCCCTGAAGATCGTCCCGTCGATCAGAATATACGAGCGATCGGTGATTGTCAGCGTTTCATGGACGTTATGATCGGTGATCAGCACCCCCAGGCCGCGTGAACGGAGCCTTCTGATGATGTTCATGATCTCCTCCACCGCCAGCGGGTCGATCCCCGCGAACGGCTCATCGAGCAGGATGAACTTGGGATCGGTGGCAAGGGTGCGGGCGATCTCGATACGCCGCCGCTCGCCGCCGGAGAGCATATACCCCATCCGTTTGCGGATATGGGTGATGGAGAACTCCTCCAGAAGCTCATCCACCCGCTCGCGCCGCCGCGCCCTGGGATAGCGGATCAGCTCCAGCACCGCCAGAATGTTCCCCTCCACCGTCATCTTCCGGAAGACCGAGGCGTCCTGGGGGAGATAACCGATCCCCTTCCGGGCGCGACGATACATCGCGATATTATCGATCCTGTAGTCGTCCATGTAGACCCGCCCCTCGGTGGGGCGGACCATGCCGACGATCATGTAGAAGGTCGTCGTCTTGCCGGCGCCGTTCGGACCGAGCAGCCCCACGACCTCCCCCTGGCGCACCGTCAGCGAGACGTCGCGCACCACTACCCGTTTCTTGTAGCTCTTGACGAGATGTTCCGCGCGGAGAATGGAGGCTGCGGCGGGAGTCTCCTTTCGCAGCGTGGGCTCCATCACCTCCTGCTCCCGGACCGACTGGCCGAAGGCGGCCGGACCGACCCCGTTCACCGGTGGTTTATCGTGTTCGAACTCGCTCATCGCCTGGGCGCCTTGGTCAGCTTCATCGTCGCGTCGAACTCCTTCCCCTCGCGCAGGACCCTGAGCCGCAGGCTGTCTCCTACGCGCGAGTCGGTGATGATCGTGACCGCCTGATCCTCCCCCTTGACCGCCGTGCCGTTGATGGAGACGATCACGTCGCCGGGCTGGAGTCCGGCGGTCGCGGCCGGGGAGCCCTGGGAGATCTCGACGATCACCACGCCATCCTTGGTCTCAAGCCCCAGATAGCGGGCCACGCGGTCGTCGATCTGCTGGATGTTCATCCCGGTCCAGAAGTCGCGATCGATCCCTCCCCCCGATCTCAACTGGTCGACGATCGCCTTCACCCTGTTGGAGGGGACGCCGAACCCGATGCCGATCGAGCCCGCCCCCTGGCTGCCGTTGGCAGTGGAGTAGATGATCGTGTTCATGGCGATCACCTGCCCGAGCGCGTTGACGAGCGGACCGCCCGAGTTGCCGGAGGAGATCGCCGCGTCCGTCTGGATCATCCCGCGATATACTCTCCCCTCCTGCGGCTGAAGATCGACCTTCGTGTTGGAGACCACGCCGACGGTGACCGTCGGTTTGGAGTTGATGTCGAAGAGACCGAAGGGATTGCCGAACGCGATCGCCCATTCCCCGACCACCACATCCTCCGAGTTCGCCAGATCGAGATAGGGGAGGTTGTTCGCATCGATCTTCAGCAGGGCCACGTCGCTTGTGGGATCGGAGCCGATGATCGTGGCGTCGTACTGCTTGCCGTCGGTCATCGTCACGATCACCTTGCTGGCGCTGCCGGCCACATGGTCGTTGGTGATGATGTAGCCATCCCTGGAGATGATGAATCCGGAGCCGAGGCCGTGGACTTCCTGCTTGTAGGTACGGCCTCCCCTGCGGTCGCGGAACTGGCGGAAGAAGGGATCGTCAAGAAAGATGTCGAAGGGATCGCGATAACGAAGCTCGCGGACCTCCGTGACGTTGATGCCGACGACGGCGGGGGAGACCTTCTCGACGGCGGCGGTGATGGCGTTGCGACGGCTGCCGGTCACCTGGGCGTTGGCCTCGTCGAGCGAGACCTGCACCGCGCGACGATCGGTACGGGGGCCGGTGGCGACGCCCGATCCGTTTCCGTTCTGACCGCTGCAGGCGGAGACGCCGATCGCGGTCAGCACGACAGGGAGCAGGCCCTGAAACAGCGTGAACTTCTTCATCGATGCTGAGTTGATTCCGTGTGTTTGGGTTCAAAGATACGCCCGATACGAGACAATCGCCTGAAGTTTCTCCCGTATACAGACCGAAGCACCGGGCCTGAGGTTCCGACGGAAGGAGCGGAGCGTGTGACATTCGCCGACCGGGTCGGTCTTCTTACAGACCGTGGACGGGGCTACGGCCCCGGCGATTGTTTTGCGACGGCTCCCGTGCTATCTTCGTCGGTTATGGAAAAACGCCAAGGCAGCCTCCCGACTCCGCTATCGGAACGGAGCGCGGAGGATCGGGAACCGGAGCCGATCGTCAGCGTCGTCATCCCCCTGCTGGACGAATCCGAGTCGCTGCCGGAACTTGCGGCACGGCTGGAGAAGGTCCTGAGGGAGATGGTCGGCGACCGTTACGAAGTGATCTTCGTGGATGACGGTTCCAGAGATTCCTCATTCGAGGTCATCCGCGGTCTCAACCGCAGGAACCCGCGGTTTCACGCGGTCCGTTTCCGCACCAACTACGGGAAGTCGGCGGCGCTCGCCGTCGGGTTCGCGCGTGTTCGCGGCACCTACATCTTCACGATGGACGCCGACCTTCAGGACGACCCGTCGGAGCTCCCCAGAATGCTGGAGATGCTCGACGGCGGCTACGACCTGATCTCCGGCTGGAAACGGAAACGGAACGATCCGTGGCACAAGACGATCCCCTCGCGGTTCTTCAATTCGGTGGTGCGCTCCGTTACCGGGCTCGATATCCACGATTTCAACTGCGGACTGAAGGTCTACCGGCGGGAAGTCCTCCCCCATCTGGCCGTCTACGGCGAGATGCACCGCTATCTGCCGGCGCAGGCGCACTGGCAGGGGTTCCGGGTCGGGGAGATCGCCGTGGAGCATCATCCGCGCAAACATGGGGTCTCCAAGTTCGGGCTCAGCCGCTTCGTCAAGGGCTTCCTCGATCTGATGACCCTTGTTCTGACCACGAAATATTCCACGCGCCCGCTCCATGTCTTCGGAACGGTGGGGACGGCGGTCGCGTCGATAGGATTTCTGATCGATCTCTGGCTCACCGTCGAATGGTTTCTGGGATGGACTACTCTCACGAACCGGCCTCTGGCGCTTCTGGGCGTTCTGATGATCATCGTGGGCGTGCAACTGATATCGATCGGCCTGATCGGCGAGATGATCGCCAAGAACTCCTTAAGCAACGCGCAGTATTCAATTCGCGAGTCATTGGAATGAGAACCAATCCCCAGCGTATCGTTCGTCTCCTTATCCTCCTGTTCGTCACATTGACACTCACGACGGTTGAATCCCCGGCGCAGATCGCGCTCCGTCCGTCGCTCGGCGTTCAGACGATGTGGTTCAACGGAGCAAACGACATCAAGCAGCCGATCAGCCCCGGCGCCGACCGTGAGCTTCCTCTGGGAGGAGGGATGAACGGCACCCATCCGGGACTCCAGATCCAGCTCGACCTCTTCCCCTCCGCCGAGAGCATGTTCCACTTCCCGATCGTCCTGGAGGCGTACTCGCTGGTGGGAAAGACCACCTTCGCCGCCTCGCCGGTGTCGGAACCGAGAAAGCGGAGATGGCTCTTCCGGCATTCGGCCGAGGTCTACTCCGTGGGAGCAGGGTTCACCATGAATTTCTTCGAGGGGCTCCCGACCGTCTACATGTCGGTGCTCGGCAAGATGAACTTCATCGGCTCCTCCGAACTCCTCTCCCGGATCTACTTCACCGACAACAATGAGACGGTGAGCGAGCGGACGGTGTTCCCCGATTCGGTCAGCAAGACCCGCTTCGGCGGCTATATCAAGGTGGGGGCGCAGGTGGAGTTCTTCGAGCCGCTGATGCTCGATTTCAGTTTCGGCTACGGCGCGCTGAACATCGGGGGACGGGAGACCGACCCGGAGCTTCAGCGGAACCTGCTGGTGGTCGACAACCTGCGCCGCGACCCGGAGACGATCGTCGGATATCTCGGGGTCGGCTTCGGGATCATCTGGAAGCTGTAACAGCACAAGAGAACAGACAGATAGAAGGATCAGATGTCCGCCAAGGAAAGAATCGACAGTTTCAACGGGATCGACGCGAACGACAAGTACTACTGGGGCTACATGTACGGCCTGTCGCGCGAGTTCATCATCTCCTACCTGGAGTCGAAAGGTGTGCCGATCCGCGGCGCCTCGATCATCGAGATCGGCTGCGCCGAAGGGGGGAACCTGGTGGCGATGGCCGAGCACGGCGCCAGGGAGCTGGTGGGAACCGATATCGCGCTGGTCCGCCTGGAGACCGCGGAGAAGATCGCCGACCATCTGAAGATGGATATCACCTACAGCTCGCACGACGTGATCTACGACGATCCGATGCCGGAGTGGATCGGCCGGTACGACCTGGCGATGCTCCGCGACGTGATCGAACATCTCGACGACGCCGAGATCGCGCTGCGGAACATCCGGAAGGTGCTGAAGCCGGGAGGGGCGCTCTACGTCACCTTCCCCCCCTACTACTCCCCCTACGGCGGACACCAGCAGACACTTGTGAACTGGGCCAGCAAGGTTCCGTTCATGCATCTGCTCCCGGAGCCGATCTTCGAGAAGATGATCGCATCGGGACGTGAAGCCGACCAGGTGGAGGTGCGCCGTCTGCGCCGCATCCGGATGACGACCAGCAAGTTCCGCCGCGCCGCCCGCGCCGCCGGCTACACCATCGCCGACGAGAAGCTCTATTTCATCAGACCGGTCTTCAAGATGAAGTTCGGACTGAACCCGATTTCGGCGAACATCGTGAAGCCGCTGCCGGTGCTGCGGGATGTCGTGGCGCTGGAGGCGGGGTATATCTTGAAGAATTTGTAAAGCTGGGTCGATCGAGTGACGCTGGGTTTGCATCCAGGCGACACAGCGGTTAACGTTTACGGCATGCAGGGCCTTGCGGTAACCTCCATGCCGTAAATTTTTCCGTCATAGCCGACACACGTCATGGATACGTATAGAACGGCTTCGTACCGAACAACGCCTCCCACGTTTTTTTTCGCACCGCCCCCTCCACCAGTCGTAGCCCGTATAAATCTCGCCGGGTCTTTCGATCGAAGCGAAACATACCTGAACTGAGGGAGTTAAGGGTGTAAACCAGATACGGGGACGAGATTGTACGAGATTATGAGAGACGGTGTGTAGTACACTGACTATATATATCACAATCAATGGGCGGGAGATAGTCTGCCATCACCACAATGTCAAGACTTTTTACGTACTCATAGTCGGAACCGGCCAGGAGGTCAATACATTCGATTCGCTTATGCCGAATCCCCTTCAAAATTCTCAGGAATCGCCCCATCCCCCTGCCCCAATCTCCGCAGCACGCTCCGCATCAGCGTATCGAGATCATCCTCCGGCTCCACGTAGACGAACTCGCCGGACTCGCGGTATTTGTAGAGATATCCGGCGATGATACGGATCTCGTGGATCTCCTCGCGGCCTAGTCGCGGCGGAGTCAGGGCGCCGGTGAAATATGTCCGGCGGAGCGATTCGCGCAGGGTGGCTACGGGGAATCTTCTTCCCACCATTATTCTTTTGACAAGTCTGCCGAATTTTATCAGGAATAACTGGCGACGTCCCTCACGGTCGGCGGGGAGAAATATCAGCACATTATTTGCGTTGACCGAATCGGCGATTTTTCCTTTTCGGGTGAATATTCGCTGAAGTTCCATCAGTCTGTCGCGCAGTTCGGCGGCTTCCTCGAAACGGAGTTCCTCGGCGAGCGCGGTCATTTTCGATTCGAGCATGGAGAGAATTCCCTGCTCCGAGCCGGAAAGAAACGCCCGCACGCGATCCACTTCGATACGATATTCATCGGAGTTCTGGAGCGACGCGCAGGGGGCGCCGCACCGCTCGATCTGATGGTAGAAGCAGGGGATCACGGCGGTATCGGGCACCACGGGGTCGTCGCACTGGCGAAGCTTGAAGAGACGGTTGATCGTATCGATCACCGTCTCCACCGACCCCCTGTCGCGGAACGGGCCGTAGTACTCGGAGCCGTCCGGCTGGATCTCCATCGCAAGGTCGACCTTCGGGTAGCTGTCGGTGACCTCCAGCCGGAGGAACGCGTGGCGCTTCCAGCGCTTCTGCGCCGTGTTGAACGGCGGCTGGTTCTCCTTGATCAGCCGCGACTCCAGAAGGAGCGCCTGCAGCTCCGATCCGGTCTCCTCCACCTCGATCCTTCGTACCCTCTTGACGAGCTCGCGGATCTTCGTGGTGTGGTCGGCGCCGGGACGGAAATAGCTCCCGACCCGCTCCCGCAGATCCTTGGCCTTTCCGATATAGAGTGTCTCCCCCGCCCTGTTGAGCATGGTGTAGACGCCGGGAACGTGGGGGAGCGCCGTGATCGTCGGCTCCAGCGCCCGGATATGCTTCGGGACCTCCCTGAGCGGCTTGATCGTCCGGTACTGGAAACTGAGGAGATCCTCCAGCGTCTCGCAGCCGTGCTCCTCCTGCAGCATCTCCAGAAATTCGATCAGGATCTTCGCCGTCGCCTCGGCATCCCCGAGCGCCGTGTGGCGACCGCGGACGACCACGCCGAAATGGGCGGCAACGTTGCCGAGCGACCAGCCGCGTTTGTCGGCCAGAAGCCGTCTGGCGAGTCGGAGGGTACAGATCTTCCGTCCCGGCAGCGCGGGGAGCCCGTGGCGGCCGAACGAGGCGTCGAGGAAGGAGTAATCGAAGGAGACGTTATGGGCCACGAAGGTGGCGTCGTCGGGGAACCAGTTCCTGATCTCCGGGAAGATCTCCCCTCCCTTCGGCGCCGCCAGGACCATGGCGTTGGAGATGCCGGTCATCTCCTGGATACGGGCGGGAATAAACTGTTCGGGGTTGACCAGGGTGCGGCGTTTGTCGACGATCTCTCCGTTTCTGACCAGCACGCAGGCGACCTCGGTCACCCGGTTCTTCTCCGGGGAGAGGCCGGTGGTCTCGATGTCGACCACGACGAAGGCGGTATCGATCAGCGGGATCTGCATCTGAGTAGAAACGACGGAGTCCCGCCGAATCGACGGGACTCCCACATGTCGGAGCGGCGGGATTTGAACCCACGACCCCTACCACCCCAAGGTAGTGCGCTACCGGGCTGCGCCACGCTCCGAGAACTGTTCAGTTGTGTTGTCGACCGTCAGGTAAGGCTCGTATCGGGATCGAGCCGGCGGAGTAGTTCGACGAGTCTTGCACGGATTTCCTTCAGATCCCTGCTGAGATCGGGGGGGGATTCGTTCCCCGGCGCCACCGCCGGGCCTGCGCCCCCTCCGCCGACCGGGATCGGCTCCCTCCCCTCCAGGATCGCGGCGACACCATGCTCCAGATTCACCGACCCGAGCACCTGCCGCGCCCCTTCAATCGTATATCGATCTTCCCGCGTCAGTTTCTTGATCAGTTTGATGATCTCGATATCCTTGTCGGTATAGACCCGATTCCCCGCTCTGTTCTTCTGCGGACGAAGCTGTTCGAACTCCGTCTCCCAGTACCGAAGGACATACTGTTCCAGACCCACCATCCGGCTCACCTCGCTGATCGAGTAGTAGAGCTTCTTGATCTGCAAGTCCTTCATGGTTCAGCACGGTATACTGAAAGAATGTCGCGCAACATACGGAAACCGGGTCGGGAGTGCAAGGCGCATATCCCCTTCGCCGTGTGCTGCTTCGTAACAGAATTCGCGAAACGGGGCATATCCGCCCCTATTTCACCGCCCGGACGACGACGGAACTGCACGGCAAGAGCCGCGTCAAGCGACTTGCGCGTGACGGTCGGTATGCCGAGACGCTCGGTATGCATCGGAATACTTTGTGCTTACGGTGGCAGCCTGTAGTTCCGCCGGCTGCGTCGCGGCTCCTCTACCTGTACTCCCGCACGCAGCCGCCGCTTGCGTCTCCTCGGCAGTCGAATGATGCGACAATATAGGGCTTCATCGGCTCTGCCGACAGGGAGGTGTAAAAAATGATCATAAGAGCTCCCGTAGATCCAGACCGGCCCGCGGCTTCGATCGAAGCATATCCCTCTGCGCGATTCTTTTACGTAGCTTTGGCCATGTCCGACTCTACCGTATTCCTCACTGCCGAGTGGCGGTTTCTGGCGATGCTCAACTACGTCGTCGACAGCAACCTGCTGCTCCCCTACGTGCCGGCCGGAACGGAGCTGGATATCCATGACGGGCACGCCTTCGTCACTCTGGTCGGCTTCCTCTTTCTCGACACCAGGATCAGAGGAGTGCCGATCCCGTTCCATCAGGACTTCGAGGAGGTCAACCTCCGGTTCTACGTCCGCCGGACGGTCGACGACGAGACGCGGCACGGTGTGGTCTTCATCAAGGAGATCGTGCCGAAGCCGGCGATCGCCGCGGTGGCAAGGATGATCTACAACGAACGCTACGTCTCGATGCCGATGATGAGCAAGATCGATCGCAACGGGATGGATCTGCGTGACGGAGGCTCGGTCGAGTACGGGTGGCGACGCGGCGGAACCTGGAACAGATTGAAGGCAACCACCGAAGGCCCCCTGGTGACGGTGGAACCGGGCTCGCACGAGGAGTTCATCACCGAGCATTACTGGGGATATTCGGCGCAGCGGGATGGAGGGACGGTGGAATATCGGGTCGAACATCCGCGCTGGAGAATCAGGCGCGCGGCCTCGGCGTCGATCGATTTCGATGTGAAGGAACTCTACGGCGAGGAGTTCACCCCCCCGATGAGCAATCCCCCCTTCTCCGCCTTCGTCGCCGAGGGCTCACCGGTCGTCGTTCACAGAGGCGTGAAGATATGAGCCCGACGGCGCACGGCAGCAGCAACGGCATGATCGAGAAGGGAAGGAACTACCTCCTGTTCGACGGCGACTGCGGGATCTGCACCTGGCTGGCGACCAACGCCGCTCCGGTCGTCGACCGCGCGGGACGATATACCATCACCCCCTACTTCAGCATCCCCGAAGAGGAGCTGAAACGCCACGGGTTCGACTACGAGAGCTGCACACGGCAGATCTACGTGGTCACCGACCGGGGCCGTGTCCGCGGCGGCGCGTTCGCCCTCAACTCCTTCATGCTCTCCTCCTTCCCCTGGTCGATCGTCGCCGCGCTCTGTATCGCGCTGCCGCCCCTTCTTCTGCTGGAGATCATCGGCTACAAACTGGTGGCGGTCAACAGAGAGAGGATCTCCCGCATGTTCGGGCTGAACGCGTGCAGGGTCCGCTGAGAGATTTTCCCACCCCGCTCAATCCTTCGTGACGGCCCGCCACATATACCAGGCGCCGATGGTGCGGTAGGGGGCCCAGTTGTTCCCGGCGGCCAGCTCCTCCACGGCGCGGGGGGTCGGCGGTTCCGGCAGACCGTAGGCGAGCTGCACACCGTTCCGCACGCCGAGATCTCCCGTGGGAAGCACATCCAGCCGGCCGAGCGAGAAGATGAGGAACATGTGGGCGGTCCAGGTTCCGATCCCCTTGACGGCCGTCAGATCGGTGATCACACGATCGTCGGGCTGCATGGCGATCGTCGCCAGATCGAGCCTGCGGTCGAGGACATGCCCGGTGAGCGACCGCAGGTAGGAGAGCTTCTGCGGCGATATCCCCGCCCCGCGAAGGAGCTCGTCCGGCACCGCCGCTATCACCTCCGGAGTGAATTCACCACGTACCGCCTCCGAGAATTTCCTGAGGATGCTCTCCGCCGCCTTCCCCGTGATCTGCTGGTAGATGATGGAGCGGACAAGCTGCGGGTAATAGTCGTCGTGCGGACGAAAGTCGGGCGCCCTGTGCGCCTTGACGAGCCCCCGGATCACAGGGTCGCGACGCGAGAGCGTGCGGATTCCTTTCGCGAGATCTTCTTCGAATGTGGACATGAATAAATATCGGGTTTCGATCCGGCCTCTCAACGCCTCGTCAACACTATCGTAACGCGACGGTTGCGCTGGCGGCCGGCCTCGGTGTCGTTGCGGGCGATCGGGACCGATTTTCCGTACCCCTTGACGGTGATCCGCCGCTCGGCCACCCCGCGCGCCACAAGCGCCGTCCGGATCGCCGCGGCGCGCTGCTCGGAGAGAAGCTGGTTCCGCTCGTCGGTTCCTTCCGACGACGTGTGCCCCTGCACAAGGATCTCGCGGCGCGGGTACTCCTTCATGTAGTCGGCAAGCGCGTCGAGCGCCGGGTCGGAGGTCGGGAGCAGGTCGGCCGAATTGTAGGCGAAGTAGATATGATCGACCGGGAGCGTATCGGAGGTGAGGGGGCCGCCGGCACCGCCGCCATACGGAGTCCTCCCCGACTTCAGCGTGTTGTACTCGATCGTCCCCACGACCGACGACCGGGCGCCGGGGGGGTTCAGGGAGACGCTTGCGATATGTCGTCCGTCGGCATCGATCGGCTTGTAGCTGATCAGATAGTAGTTCTGCAGACTGCGATAGATATCCTCGAAGATCGCCTTGAAGTCGTCGGCCGATTCGGTCTGGTAGAACTTCCCGCCGCTGTAGGTGGAGAGGTCGACCAGAACCTGCCTGTTGACGGCGCCGAACGCCACCGTGAATATCGGAATATTGTGCTGTTTGTTGAAGCCCAGGAGCGCGAAGTCGTCGATGGTGCTGGCGTTGTCCTCACCGTCGGTAAAGAGGATCAGGGCGCGGGGATTCTCCGCCGGGGCGTTCATGATCTGCTCGCCGCCGAGCTTCGCCGCCGAATACATCGCGGTGTACTCTCCGAATCCCTGGAGTCCCGTGCCGAACTTCTTCACCAGCTCCTCGGTCGAGTTGGTGGCCGGGGAGGCGAGCTTGGGCTTGCTGTCGAACTTGACGACGGCGATCCTGTCGGTCGGCTTCTTGAGCCTGACGAACCCGACGGCGGCCTGTTCCAGCAGCCCGATGTTCGTCCCCATCGTCCCGGAATAGTCGAGCACCAGCGCGATCTCGTTCGGGACGGCGTCGAGTTCGCTGAACTCGCGCACGGAGAAATCGCGGATCGGCTCCGGGAGCCCGTCGACGCCGACCTGTTCGGTCAGGCCGTTCCAGATGGCGCGGTAGTCTCCCCCTCCCTCGTAATGGGGGGGAGCAAGGTTGGTGATCAGATATCCCTCGGTATCGTAGACGCGGACGTAGAGGCGGATCGAATCGGGATAATGGTCGGTCACGACCCTCCACGGCTCCACCTTGAGCCGCGAGGGATCGGCGTCGGAGATCGATTTGATCCCCTTCATATAGATCTGCCGGGAAGCGGCCGCCGCTTCCGCCTCGGTGCGATCCAGGTCGATGACCGGCCTCACCGATTCATCGAACGATTTACAGGAGGCGAGACCGACGGCGAGGGCCACGGTCCCGAGAAGAGCCAGGGTTGATAGTCTCATGCCTGATATATGCGAGTGCGGAAAGAGCATGCCGCGAACGAATTTAGGAACGATTATCCTAACAATGCGCCGACCGGACAAGGCAATCCACGATCACCGCCGCAACGGATTGTGGCGCGGCCCCTCTGTTACGCCTTGAATCTCCCGGGAAACGCCCCTTCCGGCCGCGTATCGGGGGAGGTGACGCTCTCTGTCGCGGTTTCTTTTCTTCGCCGTTACGATGAAATGACGTAGCTTCTACGCTTACCAAACAGACGCATTTTTCGATTGCGCTAGCTCCATGCCGTATGAAAGCCTTCGTTCGTGAGATGGGTGAAGTCAACGAGCACACTATGCTGTCGGCCGCGCTGGAGGCGCGTCTGGCGAACCTCGAATCGCTGATCGGGGATCTGCATGAATGGATGCGCTCGGAGCAGGTGGCTTCCCTCCCCGGTCCCTTCCAGCGGCTCTATTCCCATCTGATCTCGAACGATTTCGAACGCCGTTACGCGGCGCAGCTCACCCGTTCCCTCTTTCAGTCGATCGGGGCGGGGGATGTGACCGACGAGGAACTGAACGCCGCCGCGTCGCAGGAGATCGACGGCGAGATCGAGAGAATGGAGGAATCGCTCCCCGGAATCGTCCGCCGGAGCTCCGGCGAGAGGCCGTACGTTCTGGCTCTGGTCGGCCCTTCCGGGGCCGGAAAGACCACCATGATGTACAAGCTCGCCGTCCGGGCCGTTCTCTCCTTCGATCTGCGGGTCAAGATCATCTCCAGCGACACCTACAAGATAGGTTCGGTGGAAGGGGTCCAGACGATCGCCGATATCCTCCAGGTCCCGTTCGGCATCGCCTTCGAGGCGGCCGAGGTGTCGTCGCTGATCGGAAGCGCCGAGACCGATCTGGTGATCCTCGACACCGCCGGCCGCTCCGACCGCGCCTCGCGCGAGGAGCTGTCGGAGTTCATCGCGGCGGCCCGGCCGGACGAGATTCATCTGGTCCTCTCGGCAACGATGAGCCAGCGGGCGATCCAGGAGACGGCGGCGCTCTTCCTGGGGGAACGGATCAGGTACGTGACCTTCACCAAGCTGGACGAGGCGCCGTCGTTCGGCGGGATGATCTCCTCTCTCAAGTGGATGGGGCTCCCGCTCGGCTATCTCTCCAGCGGGACGATGATCCCCGACGATCTTCTCCCCTCGCACGAGGTCCCGATGGGATCATGGGCGATCGACGGGGTTGCGGTGACGACACCGAACCTGAACGGCCAGCACGTGTAGCATACATCCGATGGCACCTTCCTTCATGACAACCCGTTCCCTCCGGGGGCCTTCGCTGCGGAGACTCCTCTCCCTCCCCGTTCTGCTCCTGGCGGCCGTCGGCATGGCCGCGGCGGCAGGCGTCGAGGGGGCACGCTGGAGCCGCGGCGAATATATCGTGGAGTTCAGCGACAGCGTCGGCTACTCGGTCGACGTCGGCGCGAGCGACTCCACGCAGCTCGTGGTGAGGATCAACGGCGCGGACCCGGCGGCGATCCCCTCGCGGACGGCATTGCAGCGGGGACCGCGCGGAAGCGAGGCGGCCCTGACACGGACGCCGGAAGGGGGTCTGCGGCTCACGATCCGGTTCCGGGAACGCCGGGGCTACTCGATCCTCTGGCGCCCCTACTCCCACCGCCTGATCGTCCATACGTTCGACTGGAACAGACTGCCGTACGCCCAGGAGCAGTACCACAAGGGACTGCTGGCGCTTGAGGGAGGGATGACCCGACAGGCCGAGGAGCTGCTGGCCGTGGCATTCGCCACCGGCGAGGAACGGGCGGGGTCGGTGCTGGGAGTCCATTACGCCCGCCGGGGGAAGGATTCGCTCGCGGCCCGCTACCTTGGGCGCGCGATCGACGAGGATGACCGCGCGGCCCTGGCCGAGATCGAGGGTCGCCCGCAGGGCGCGAAAGCGAGGGGCTCGACCGACACGGCCGACCACCGGGAAGGAGGCGACGGAGCGGCCGGCTACGACGACGGAGCCTTCGAGGATCGATCGAACCCCGAGGATCATGTCGCCGACGGAAGATGGCCGGACGGTTCGAACGGAGACGGTTCTCAATCACCCCAAGCCGATACAGGGCTCAATCTGTCCACACTTTCAGACTGGCGTACCATTGCGAGCATCGCGGTGGCGCTGATGACGTTCATTGTGATTCTGGTCTTCCTCTTCCGTCGTAATGCGAGCAAGGCGCAGCGTGAGGGGGCGAAGGGAGCTGTTCAGGAGACACCGCAGGGATCGCGCGATTACCGCGTGGTGCCGTCAACACCGGCAGTGCCGGAGCAGAGCCGGGAGAAGGCCCCGGAGACGATACCGGTGCAGCGCCCGGCCGCCTCGGAGGTCGTCGCGCCGGTTGCGGCTCCGGTCGTGGAGCCGCCGGCAGCTCCGGTTCAGCCTCCGGTCGTCGCCGAGGTCGAGCCTGTCACGGTGCAGGAGAAGGCGCCGGTGATCGAGGAGAGGCCCGTGCCGGCGCCGGTTCCGCAGGAGACCGCGCCGGTGCGCGAAACGCCGATCGAAGCCGCGGCGCCTGCCGTGGATGAAGAGAAAGCGCCTGCCGCAAGCACCAGGCTCGTATCGACCCAGGCCGCCGAGCTTCAGCGACGGATGGAGTCGGCACGCACGGGGGCCGCAACGCCGGCCGACGACGAATCGACGGTCTCCGAAGCCCGGCGCCTCAACGTCTCGCGCGACAACATCGAATTACGACGCAGAATGAGCGACCTCCGCAGGAAGCTGGACCAGCCGGCCGACACGTGGGAGAAGTAGAGGGATAACAGGCGGATCGCCCGGGGCTCTTCCTCATCGACGACGAGAAGAATGGTACGCCCCTTCAGGGCTTGAAGAAATGTGAGATCGCGCCGTGGCTACAAATGGGTGCTCCCTTCGGGAGCCTTTACACGGAGTGGCCGGAATTTTTCGGCATTCATTCGATCGGACCAACGCTCGACAATGGTCACGACGCTTTCCATACTCTGGACCGCGGTTCTGCTGATAGGGGCGATCCTGCTGCTGAGGATATCGCAGCGCGACTGATGGAGGTCACCCCACCTCGCGCCGCCTCAATCGAGGCGGCGCGAGGTGGTCGTGGTCTTGCTTTTCATATCGATCGGGACCTGCTGCGACTTCGCCATGCCGGCGGCGGCGCTGTCGAGTTCGATCTCCATCGTCCCGGAGACATCCTGCGTGATCGTGCTCGCCATGATCCACCCGTTCCGGGTATCCACCGTCATGTTTCCCTGCTGCTTTCCGGTGATCGAATAGTTGATCTTCATGCCGACCAGTTCGATCGGCCCCGTTTCGGAGTTCCTCGATATATCGGAGGCCACCTCCACATCGGCCGTATCTCCTTCCAGCTTCTTCAGCTTGTAGGTGGTGTTGATCGTCATCGGCGTCCCCACCGAGAGGGCTGTTCTCTTGACCCAGACGTCGCCGACCGCGACCGGCTTGTCGGGATAGATCGCGAGCGAACGTTCCATCGTCTCGATCATGCTCTTCTCGCTGAAGAGGGAGCGAAGGCTGTGCTCGATCATGGCGCGCGTCTCCGGATAGGAATCGGCGACCTTGCTGATGATGTTCTGGAGCATGATGTCGAGCCCGGTCACCTGGCGGACATGCCCGTCCGGCCCGATCCTCACGGTGAACGTCTGTCCCACGATCGCCGCCCATCCGAGAGCGATCTCCGGAGGGGCCGCGGTGTCGGCGGAGCTGTAGGCGACCCGCGACCCGTTCCCCTCCTGCACAAACGACACGGAATCGTACGTAACCCGCATCAGCGCCGTGCCGGAGGAGTCGACATTCTCCACCGCATAGATCGCACCGAGCCCCACCGACTGCTGCACGTGCTGCGGCCCCGCCGTCGTCTGCTGGGTCACCGACTGTTCGGTAAGCCTCCACTCCCGCACCCGCAGCCCCTTTTCGGGGGCGAGCTTCAGGGTGACGGCGTCCCCCGGACCGTCGGAACATCCGACGGCGATCAGGGCGGAAAGAGCGAGAAGAACGAAACGTGTTGTCCGGATCATATATCGACCTTGATGAACGAACGGATGGAGAGACCGCAGGCGCGCGGCCCCATCCCTACTGGGCCCAGGAACGTGTACGGATCGTGGTCACATCGGTCAGCGGGCTCTCGTAGATGATACGCGAGTTCGCTTCATCGAACACCTGCATGCGCCCGGTGAACTCCCGGCGGATCATGCTCGACATGTTCCATCCGGTGGCACGGTTCACCTCGATCGTTCCGCTCTGCGTGCCGCTGATCTCGTAATGGAGCCGTACACCCGGCTGATCGAACTTGCGCGCCTTGTGGTTGTTACCCACAATCGACTTCTCCTCCAGCACCATTCTCCCGTCGTTCTCCATCCGGACGAGGGTGTAGGTGGTGTTGAGCGTCAGAGGAACCCCGACGTCGGAGAGATAGTTCCGGGTCCAGGTGTCGCCGACCTTCACCGACTTCACCGGCAGGAAGGGAAGCGACTGAAAGATCGTCTCCATCATACTCTCCTCGCTGAGCGTCCGTATCAGGACCTGGTCCTGATTGGCGCCGCGCACGCTGTCGCTCCGGTCGATCAGCTTCGCAAGCTGATTGCGGAGCGAGTCGAGCCCCATCAGCCGCCGTACGCCCCCGTCCGCCCCCACTTCGAGCCTGATCCCCTTCCCCATGATCTGATGGAACGGGAAGGCGTTCGCCGACCTCCATGTGGAGGTGTCGGTGGAGTTGTACGAGGAGCGCGCAGTGTCGTTCAGATAGTCGGCGATCACCGAATCATATCGCATAAAGACAATTGCGTTCCCCTTGGCGTCGACGCTCTCCACCAGGAAATGGTAGTCGATCGTCGTCTCCCGACGCTGCACGAGCTTCTTGTCTCCCCCTTTCTTCTTATCGGGAACCATCTGCGACGTGGTCTGATCCCGATAGACCCTCTGGCGGAACGTCATTCCCTTCGTCAGCTTCAGTTTCAGCGCGGTAACGGTGCGCTGCTCCTTGGCATCAGGTTTCGCACCCTGCCGAGGCTGCGCGGGGAGGGCTACAGTCGCGGCTATGAGAAGGACCGCAATAAGACACAGGCTCATCACCATCTGTACGGAATGGTTTGAAAAAATGAAGGAATTGATACAGGGGGCCTTGCATCATTTTTTAGGGGCTGTAAGTGTTAAGGGACATCCTCGAAAAGCCGCGGTCGCAGGCCGGGGGCTACCAGCGTGCTACCGATGCGTATCCAGTCCAAGCCGTGAACGCAGCAGCGTGTCGGCATTAGAGTGTTTCGACCAGTAATCTGTCGCAAGCATATCTGTTCTGACGGCACGGGTTGTGGCCGTCCTTCCGAAGTCTGCATACGTTTCGCTCCATCCGACGATCTCGTACGGGAAGCGTTTGATGAAATCTATGGCAAGAGAGCGTTCCCCGCCGTACTCCAATGTGTACCTGCCGACCTCCCCGAACTTCGGCACCGTGACCGAGGTCATCGAGGCGGTCGCCTCCTCCTCCGCAAGCTGCCTGTGACGGAGCCGGGCGGAAAGCATCCCCGGAACCGCCCTGATTCTGCCGACCGGAAGGCGCTCGGGCGCCAGCCGCAGTCTGGTCCATACCTCATCCTCCAGCAATACTCCTGCCAGAGTGTAGTTTCTATCCCCCTCCCGCTCGAAATAGGAGTGTTCCTCCACGGCGAACGAGTCCCGGTTCATCCCGACCAGATTGATCTGTCCGTAGACATGGCCGCACCATTCCTGCGCGGAGCTGGAGACCTTCAGGCTTCTGGGATATGTCGCCCGGTCGATCGGCGTGAAGACCGAGCTCATCAGCGAATAGGGATAGAGCCCCGTGACGAACTTCTTGGTGAAATTCATCTTCAGCACCGACGTGTACTCCCGCCCGGCCGGATCGGACTCCAGCTTGATCTGGCGATCGGTGAGGAAATCCTCGGTCACGAAGATCAGCACCGCCTCCCCCCTGTGCATCTCGCCGTAGCGGGCCTGTTCCAGTTCGAACCGGTTCAGCTCCCCCTTCCCCGCATACCAGTAGTCGCGGAACTCATCACTCACCGGCGTCGGCTCGGGCTTCGGTTCCGGCAGCGCCTGCGCGCGCTCGGCTCCGGTGTCGGCCGTACATCCGGCGATCAGCGCGGCCAGCGCCGCGGGATAGGCATATCGCATCAGGAATATCTTCATACTGTCACCCCGGTATGAGGTTGAAGGACGCGGGAAGGTTGAACCGTCGGCGCCGCATCACAATACGATCGATCGACCCGGACCGGCGCACTGCGCTACCTGCCGCGCATCGTGATCGTCGTTTTCGACAGCGTTCCATCTCTCAGGAACTCGGTCTCCACCTCCTGCTTCGGGGAGAAGATCCCGAGAGCATCGGTGTAGTCGTAGATGTTGTCGATCGCCTTTCCTCCCATCTTCACGATGATATCTCCCCCCTTCAGTCCGGCGAGCGCGGCGGGGCCGCCGTCGGCCACCCCGGTGAGCTTCAGCCCCTTCCCCTCGTAGGCATAATCGGGGATCGTCCCGACGTAGACCTTGAAGCCGTTGCCGGAACGACCGCCGGCACGGGAGCTGGGAGCCTTGGTAAAGGGGGGACGCTCCGGCATCGCGTCGATCCTGCCGACGATCTCGGCGACATATCGCAGTATCTCGACCTCCCCCTCGTAGTTCACCTTCTCCCACGTGTCGCCGGGGCGGTGATAATCTTCATGAAGGTTCGTGAAGAAGGAGAGGACGGGGATATCCTTCCCGTAGAAACTTGAGTGATCGCTCGGCCCGAACCCGTCCGGGACGAGCTTCAGGTTGAAGCGGTCGCGGTTGAGCTCCTTGACGAGCGGCTCCCACGCGGTCGAGGTGCCGATCCCCTGCACGACCAGCTCGGAGGAGTCGAGGCGGCCGATCATATCCATGTTGATCATGGTGACGATTCTGGCGGGAGCGAGCGACAACGTGTTCATCAGCGCCGCGGAGCCTATCAGCCCCTCCTCCTCGGCGTTGAACGCCATGAAGATGAGGGTCCTGCGGTTGGCGCGGGTCGCCGCGAAATGTTCGGCCAGCGCCATCACGCCGGCGGTGCCGGAGGCGTTGTCGTCGGCGCCGTAATGGACCGCGGAGTCGTGATGCCCGTGCAGCGAGCCTTCTCCCCCATGTCCCAGATGATCGAAGTGTCCGCCGATCACGATGATCTCGTCGCGCAGCTTCGGATCGGTTCCGGGAAGCATCGCCAGCACGTTCGGGATGCTGTCGCGGCGGATCGTGACGTCGGCCGCGAGCGAGGCGGAATATCCCTGCATCACGAACGACGCGGGGGACTTCGTGGAGTCGATCATCGCCTGAATCTGGGAAAGGGTTCTGCCGGCGGGATCACGAACCCCGTCGAACGGACCGCTGAGGGCGAACATGACCGGGATACCGGCCGAGAGGAAGCTCCGGTCGAGCGTAAGAGGATAGAGATTCTGCTCGTCGTTCGGCCGGCTGATGAAGATGATGCCGGCGGCGCCGCGCTCCTTCGCCGCCTTCACCTTCGACGTGAACGCCATCTGGCGCGCGAAACGGCTGTGGGTTTCGGACCCCTCGGGAGAGTATCGCATAACGACAACGATCTTTCCGGCGGGGTCGATCCCGGCGTAGTCGTCGTAGTTCTCGTCGGGCGCCGAGATCCCGTAGCCCGCGAAGAGGAGATCGCCGACGATCGAGGAGACGTCGCTGAAGCTCATCGGGTTGAAATCGACTCCCCCCTTCAGCTCCTTCCGGCCGGAGGGAGCGAAGAGGATCAGCTTGTTCATGCTTCCGGCGCGGGCGCCCGCCACGTAGCCGAACCTGTGGTAGTATCCCTCCCCGTTGGGGACGACCTCCAGCCCGAGCTTCTGGAATCGCGCGGCGATATAGGCGGCGGCAAGCAGGTTTCCCGGCTCCCCGGCGCGGCGCCCCGCCAGCTCGTCGCCGGCCAGATAGCGGACATCCTCACGGACCCGGTCGATAGTGATGCCGCCGGAGCCCTGGGCCGCGGCGGTTCCGGCGAGCGCGAACAGCGCAAGAAGCGCCGGGAAGACCCGACGGAACCCGGCACGAAGATCGCGCCGCGAAGTATATAATGCTTTACGATACATTCTATCGAGCATAGAGATAGTCGGAAGCGGCCTGGGACGCAACCGGCGGTTCGACGTCGGTACCTGTCAACCGACGAACAGCGGGAAGTTATAAGTTTCTGCGATTCGATCCGGGGTGATTCGCACGGGGCAGATGCTTCAAAAACACACAAAGTTCCAACAGGTTACCCGCATCTCCCCGAAAAAGTCACGAAGGGGATTTCAACCCCTCTTCCTCACGATGTGTCCCTGTGCCGTACTCCCGCGGAGGGGGTCCCGCTACAACTCGTTGCGGGTTACAAGCCGCTCGGGCGGCGTCTCTCCGGTGTATGGACGGGCGGGCTCGTGATCCCACGATCGTGCCGAACTCGTAAAGGGTTATACTTGTGAATAAGGTGTAGTACGTTATGAAATCATCATCTCTCATCAGGTGGCTTCTTCTGGCGGCCCCCCTGTTTCTGGGATTTACCATGCACGGCGACGAGGATAGGTTCTCCTTCTATCTCTCCACCGAGCGTATCTACTATCCGGGAGAACCGGATGTCGCGGTAACGCTGGGGGGGCAGCTGGAATCGAAGACGACCTTCGCCTTCGAGGCGTACAGGCTCGCCGATCCGGTCGCCTTCTTCCGCGCCCAGCGGAATCCCCACTCCTTCAATATCGGATTCGATGACGATGGAGAGAGGGACGACAAGGAACCGCGCGTGACTCTCTCGAAGAACGATAAACTCATCAAGCGGTGGGAGAAGAAGATCACCCCCCGCGAGCGATACTGGCATAACGAACAGATCTCCGTGCCGGCGAACGAGCGCGGAGTCTACGTGGTCGTCGCCAGGGCGCGCGGGAAGGCGTCGGCAACCGTCGTGGTCGTCTCCGCGCTCGGCATGGTCGTGAAGCAGTCCCCCGGCGAGGCGCTCTCGTTCGTGGTCGACAGAAGGAGCGGCGAGAAGGTGACCGGCTTCCCCCTCTCCTATCTGCGCGGCGGAGAGCTGCTGCTGGAGGGGAGCACCGACGCAAGCGGCGTATCGCGCGTGACGGTCCCGGAGAAGAAGGCCCCGACCGGCTCCGACGGAGATCTCGAGATCATGCGCTGGTCCGGCTACGGCGACCAGCTGATAGTGCTGGGGGAGAAGAACGACGATTTCATCATATCGGATTCCTACTTCTACAGCAACCCGGACTCGAAGGGGCAGGTCTACCTGCATACCGACCGTCCCGTCTATCGTCCCGGCCAGACCGTCCACTACCGCGGCATCGTCCGTCGGATCGGAGAGGACGGCACATATCGTAATGTTACGGATGATACCGTCGCGGTGGAGATCACCGATGCCCGCGGTCGCTCCGTGAGCAAGGATACTCTCGCCCTCTCCGATTTCGGCACCTTCTCCGGTGAGATCGTGCTCGGAGAGGAGCCGCCGCTGGGGGACTACCAGATCCAGGTCCATTTCGACGGCGCCGCGCGCTGGTTCAGTTTTGCCGTGGAGGAGTACAAGAAGCCCGAATACGAGGTAACGGTCACCACCGACCGCGAGCAGTACACGCGCGGCGACAGGATCACCGCGTCGGTCAGGGCCGACTACTACTTCGGCGAACCGGTGGCCGGGGCGCAGATCGAATATTTCATCTACCGCTCCCGCTTCTGGCGCCCCTGGTGGTACAGGTCCGAATGGGCATATCTCTACGAGGGGGATGAGCGGGGCTGGTACGGCGGCGGCGGATCGGAGATGATCCACACGGGAGAAGGAACGCTGGGAGCCGACGGAACGTATCGCATCGAGTACACGACGGACAAAAAGGCGGGGGAGGATTATCTCTATCGCATCGAGGCCCGTGTCGTCGACGCCAGCAGGCGGTCGGTCTCCGGCAGCGCCTCGGCCCGCGTGACCCGCGGCGAGTTCTCGATGACGACCTGGACCGACAAGTATCTCTACAAACCGGGAGATCGCGCCACGATCTTCGTGAAGGCTCTTTCGTTCGAGGGTGACAAGGGGGTCTCCGTCCCCTTCCGTATCCGGGTGGAGCGGGTCTGGTGGGAGGAACGGCGCAAGGGACGCGGCGGCGAACAGCGGAAGGAGACGATATGGAACGGCTCCGGCTCCACCGACGGCTCCGGCCAGGGCTCCGTGACCTTCACCCCGGAGAAGACCGGCTACTACAACGTGGTCGCGGAGGCGACCGACGGGCGCGGGACGAAGATCGAGGAGAGCGGCTCGATGTACGTGGCCGACAACACGTACGACGCATGGTACAATGAGGGAGGGGTGCAGATCATCCCCGACAAGCAGCTCTACAAGCCGGGCGACATGATGAGCGCGCTGATCGTGATGCCGGAGTCGGGGGGGGATCTTCTTGTCACCGGTGAAGGGGCGGCGCTCTACACCCATCAGGTGGAGCGGTTGAACTCACGCTCGGTCGTCGTCAGGATGAAGATCGAGGAGCGATATGCTCCGATGTTCTACCTCTCGGTCAACGCCATCAGGGATGGGACGTTCCAGTCCAACATGCAGCAGATCACCGTCGCCCCGGAGGGGAAGCGGCTCCGCCTGCAGGTGACGACCGATCGCGAGGAGTACAAACCGGGAGAGAAGGGAACGGTGACGGTCCGCGTTCTCAACGACCAGGGTGAGCCCGCCCCGAACACCGACGTCGCCGTTTCGATGGTGGACGAGGCGCTCTACGCGATCCGCCCCGACCGCACCCCCGATATCCAGAAGGCGTTCTACGGCTACCGCAACAACGCGGTTTCCACGACGACTTCCCTCTATTTCAGGTTCGCCACGGGGTCGAGAGTGGAGACGGAGATGCTCGCGGGTGATATGGCGGAGGGCGCAGTCGCGGGCCGCGACGCCTTCGCGTCCGCCCCCCCCGCCGCGCCGCAGATGAGCAAGGCGGCCCGAGGCTTCGCCGCGAACCAGGCCGACGGATCGGCCGCATACGTCGAGGCCGAGATCCGACGGACGTTCGAGGACCTGATGTACTGGACCCCGTCGGTCCGAACCGACGGCTCCGGCCGCGCCCGGATCGAGGTGACCTTCCCGGACAACCTGACGACATGGCGGATCACCGCGCGCGGCGTCACCCAGGCCACGGCCGTGGGGCAGGCGACCGCCGAGGTGATCGCGCGGAAGGATCTCCTCGTCCGCATGGAGACCCCGAGGTTCATCACCGCCGGCGACCGCCTGGCCGTGGCGACGACGATCCACAACTATCTCGCATCGGCGAAGAAGGCTCGCGTCAGGATGAAAGCCGAAGGGGCCGGACTGAAGGAGAGCGAGAAGATCGTGACGGTCCCGGCCTCCGGCGAGATCCGGGTCGACTGGGAGATCGACGCGGCGAAGGCGGGAACGGCGAAGCTCACCGTCGAGGCGCTGACCGACGAGGAGTCGGACGCGATGGAGATCTCCCTGCCGATCCTCCCGCGCGGCCTCCGTACGGAGAACGGCAGCTTCGTCCAGATCGACGAGAAGGGGAACGACGGGACGATCACCCTGACGATCCCCGATAACGCCGATCCGTCGACGAGCGAGATCTTCGTCACGGTCTCCCCCTCCCCCGCCAGCTCGGTCGTCGGCGCGCTCGACGCGCTGATAGGATACCCGTACGGCTGCGTGGAGCAGACGATGAGCCGCTTCCTCCCCACCGTCGTCGTCGCCGACGCGCTGAAGAAGATCGATGTGCCGTTCGACGCGAAGAAGCGGGAGGAGCTGCCGAAGATGGTCGCGAAGGGATTCAATCGCCTCTACAACCTCCAGCACGACGACGGAGGCTGGGGATGGTGGGAGAACGACGGGTCGAACCCGTTCATGACCGCCTACGTCCTCTACGGCATGACGATCGCGCGCCGCGCCGGATACGAAGTCGATACGATACGTTTCGCGAACGGTATCTCCGCCCTGAAGACGGCGATCGAGCAGGGCTCGTCGGATGACGAGAAGAACACGACGATGGCGTACATGCTCTACACGGCGAGCATGATCGGCGGAGATTTCAACACGAATGAATATCGCAGCAAGATTGAAAATCTCTCGCGGCGGCGGAACCTCAACAGCTATGCGAAGGCGCTCCTGGCGCTCGCCGGGAAGGAACAGGGGATGACCGATCTGGCGTCGCGCATGGCCGCCGCGCTCGAGTCGGCCGCCTCGGTCACCGGAACGGCCGCGAGCTGGAAGGGGATGACCTGGCATTACAACTGGCAGGATGACGAGGTGGAGACGACGGCGTTCGCCGTGAAGGCGCTTCTGGAGGTCCGCGGGGAGAACGATCTTGTCCGCAAGGGGGTCCAGTGGCTCGTCTCCCACAAGGGGGCCGACTCCTGGCACAACACGCGTCAGACGGCGATGGTGATCTACGCGCTCGCCGATCTTCTGAAGCGGACAAGCGAGCTCTCCCCCGACTACACGGCCACGGTGGCGGTGAACGGACGTCAGATCTTCTCGGAGAAGATCGATCGGAAGGATCTCTTCACGGCCGAGAAGCGGATCAGGATCGACGGTTCGTCGCTGGTCCGCGGCGCCAACACGATCACCGTCGGGAAGAGCGGCGCCGGAAGGCTCTACTCCTCGGCCCGCGTGGTCTACTACGTCACGGGAGATGCGATCAAACCGGCAGCGAACGGCTTCAAGGTGACGCGCGAATATTTCACGCTGAACCGGGTGAAGCGGAGCGGCGGGTATATCCACACCAAGGCCCCGTTCAAGGGGACGGTGAAGAGCGGCGACGAGATCTTCGTGAAGGTGACGATCAGGCCGGAGCGGAGCCACGAGTACTTCATGCTGGAGGACCCGCTCCCCGCCGGCTGCGAGGTGGTGACCTCCACCGAAGGTTACACGATCCGCGACGAGGAGGAGTACGGCGGAGTCGACTACGGCAAGCGGGGCTACGGACGACGGATGATCTGGAACTGGTGGTATGCCGATCGCGACGTGCGGGATGAGAAGATCACCTTCTTCGCCCCCTCGCTGGAGGACCGCGAGTACACCTTCAGCTACATCATGCGGGCACAGATCCCGGGGACGTACGGGGTGATGCCGTCGATCGGCGCGCTGATGTACTACCCCGAAGTCCGCGGCAACAGCGGGGCACTGAATCTGACGATCACCGAATAACGGAACCGACCGATCAAGGGGGGGACGACCGAACGGCGTCCCCCCCGGTCGTTTCGCCCGTTACTTCCCCGGATGAGGCGCCATGAAGACGAGCAGAATCGCCTCCCCGTCGGAATCGTTCCGGACCCCGTGGGGCGCCTCGGCCGCCGCGACGCAGCTCTCCCCCGGTCCCAGCTCGTACTCCTCCTCCCCCACGATGCAGACGCACCTTCCCTCCAGAACGAAATAGAGCTTGTCGTTGTCGGCGTGGGTATGGACCCGCTGCGACTGACCGGGGAGGAGGCAGTAGAGATCGGCGAACATCCTGTGCGACTCGAAGAGGTTCACCTTGACCATCTTCGCCTGATCGAACCGCGCAAGGTCGCGGAAGCGGGAAATCTTCATCGGTATATGAGATGTTGAAGGGTCGACGCCGGAACGGAACCGCGCAGCGGAACCGGGTCCGACGCCGCAAAGTAATCTTCACGAGGAGCGCCTTCAAAATGAAGGATGAATCGCGTAAGTTCCGGCCCTCTTTCTCATGCACGGAGTTCTCGTGCGGAGCCCCGGCGGCGATACGACCGGGCCTCCGGGACCACACACGTTCGCACGGCAGATCATTGTGCTCACAGCCATGAACCTACGATCGCTTCCGACCCGACTTTTCCTTCTCTGTTCCATCCTTATAGCCTTCGCCTTCGGGGAGGATGGGAACTCCATCAGTTTCTCGCTCTCCAGCGAACGGATCTTCAGCCCCGGCGACAAGGATATCTCGGTCGAGATGAGCGGCTATGGAATCGGCGGCGCGACGATGGCGTTCCGCGCCTTTCGGATCCATGATCCCGTCACCTTCTTCATGGCGCAGAAGGACCCGCACTACCCCTCCTTCTCCAACCTCACCGGCCCCAACACGTTCGACATGATCGGCCAGGGGTTCAACAAGGTGAAGCGGGACGCGCGCTATGCCGCCCGCGACGTCATGCCCGCCGACGCCCGGCGCGCCATACGCGACGTCGCCGACCTGAACGGCACCGAGGGGAAGAAGCCGGAGCCGGAGAAGCGGAAGGAGCCGGCCGCCCAGAAGGATATCCCCAGCGGCGCCGAGGATTACGAGATCG
The DNA here is from genome assembly GCA_966250335.1 of uncultured bacterium. GTDB lineage: Bacteria > Bacteroidota > Ignavibacteria > OLB7 > OLB7 > OLB7. The sequence continues at coordinate 53,358 of CBINGZ010000025.1, forward strand.
TGCGCGAATGGAAGCATACGATGGGGAAGGAGGCCGATGATGTGGAGGATGAAGCCGATGAGTGGCATTACGAGACGATCCCGGTCCCGATCACCGACAAGGGGGTCTATCTCATCGAAGGGAAGCTGCTGGGAAGGCGGTCGGTCACCGCGCTCGTTATCTCGGAATATGGTGTGATCATCAAGCAGGCCGATACCCAGGCGCTTGCCTTCGTCGTCAACAAGAAGAGCGGCGAGAAGGTGGCGGATGTCCCGATCATGTTTACCAGAGGAGGGGAAAAGGTCGCTGAAGGAACCACGGGGGCCGACGGTGTCGTGCAGGTCTCGCTTCCGGCGCTCCCCCCCTACCCCGAGTACGACGAGGAGATCGATATCGACTGGTACTGGGAGCAGAGCCGCCGCCAGCTCTACGTCTTCGCGGAGAAGGACGGCAACTTCCTGATCTCCGATCCCTACGGCGGATACGGAGGCTACGGGGAGAGATCATATCGCATATATAACCAGACCGACAGGCCCGTCTACCGTCCCGCGCAGACCGTCTACTACCGGGGGATCATCCGCCGCGAGAATCAGGACGGCAGCTATTCCCTGGTGACCGACAGCGCGGTCTACGTGGAGATCGAGGATGGACGGGACGCGCTCGTCCGCCGCGACACCCTCCGCCTCTCCGACATGGGGACATTCAACGGCGAGCTCCTCCTTGGAGAGGACGCGCCGCTCGGCTACTACAGCATCAGCGTCTCGATCGACGGCCAGCGGCAGTGGTTCAACTTCTCGGTGGAGGAGTACAAGAAGCCGGAGTACAAGGTGACGGTGCGGACCGATCGGGAGCTCTACACGCGGGGAGACGTCATCCATGCAAAGGTGCAGGCCGACTACTTCTTCGGCTCCCCGGTCGCCAACGCCGACGTGGAATACTTCATCTATCGCGCCCGGTACCATCGCCCGTGGTGGCGCAACTCCGAATGGGCCTACCTCTACGAGGACGACAACGACTTCTACACATATCGGATGGAGATGGTCGAGTCCGATACGGGTTCGCTCGCCCCGGACGGTTCGTTCAGCATAACGTACAGGACCGGCAGCAGGGAGGACGAGGAGGCCGACCGCGATTATGTCTATCGTATCCAGGCGAACATCGTCGACAACAGCCGCCGGTCGATCTCCGGCTCGAAATCGGTGGAGGTGACGCGCGGAGAATTCTATATCTCGACGCGGACCGACAAGTACGTCTATCGTCCCGGCGATGAGGCGAAGGTCGATGTGGAGATCATGAAGTTCGACGGCGACAGACCGGTCGCCACCCGATTCGACGCCACGGTGCGGAGGATATGGTGGGACCGATACGTCCGCGACACCATCGACGGTGTCCCCAGCTACCGGTACGAACGGAAATCGGCCGTCATCTGGAACGGCTCGGGCTCCACGGGTGAAGACGGCAAGGGGAAAATCTCCTACAGACCCGACTCGATCGGCTACCTGGAGATGACCCTGGAGGCGCGCGACGCACGCGGCACCCGGATCACCGAGGTCGTGAACATCTACGTCGCGAACAACTCCTACGCCCGCTGGGATCGGGAGGGGACGGAGGTGCAGATCATCCCCGACAAGGATTCCTACTCCCCCGGGGAGACGATGAGCGCGCTCGTCATCATGCCCGCGTCGGAGATGGACGCGCTGATCACGGCCGAGGGAGCGACACTCTTCTCGTATCAGATCGAGCGGCTGACCTCCAACTCCGCGATCATCAACGTGCCGATCCGTGAGAACTACGCGCCGGTCTTTTATATCGGAGTCAGTGTCATCGTCAACGACGCCCTCTACACAGAGTCGCAGCGGGTCACGGTGGTCCCGAAAGGGAAGCTGATACGCCTTGAGGTGACGGCCGACAAGCAGACCTACAGGCCGGGGGAGAACGGAACCGTGGCGATCCGCGCCGTCGACGAGACAGGCTCCCCCGTCGGGAACGTCGACGTCGCCGTCGGAATGGTGGATGAAGCGATCTATTCGATCCGGCCCGACGCGACGCCGAACATCCAGCGGTTCTTCTACGGCAACCGCTGGAACAGCGTCGCAACATCCTCCTCGCTCGACTTCTACTTCTACGGCCAGGATCAGGTCACACGGCAGAGATACGCCGACCCGCTCTACGGAAGCGTCGGAGCCGGAGCGGGCGACCGTGGACGGCACAATATCGCATACGGAGATGTGAAGGGGCAGATGTTCGTCCAGCCGACCACGCGGCGCAAGTTCAAGGATCTCATGTTCTGGACCCCGTCGGTCCGTACGGGATCGGACGGACGGGCAACGGTGAACGTGGAGTTCCCCGACAACCTTACCACATGGCGCATCACGGCGCGCGGCGTCACCGCGAACACGGCCGTGGGAGAGGCGGTGGCGCGGGTCGTATCGCGCAAGGAGCTTATTGTCCGGATGGAGACCCCCAGGTTCATGATTCAGGGGGATGAACTTCATATCGCAACCACCGTGCATAACTACCTCTCCTCGGCGAAGACGGCGAAGGTGGAGTTCACGGGGGAGAACGTGACGGTCTCCGAGCGGGAGCGGTCGATCACCATCCCCGCCAACGGCGAGCAGCGGATCGACTGGAAGATCGTCGCCCCGGCGACCGGGGGCGCAAAGCTGACGGTGAAGGCGCTGACGAACGAGGAGTCGGACGCCATGGAGCTGACCGTCCCGGTGCTCCCGCGCGGGATTCGCGCGTCGACCGGAGAGCTGGTGGAGCTCTCCGCGCCGAACGAAACGCGCACCCTCTCCCTCACCCTTCCCGCCGGAAGCGACCCGACGACCGCCGAGGCGTTCGTCTCCCTTTCGCCGTCGCTGGCCGCTTCTCTCATGGGCTCGCTCGATCAGCTCATCGGCTACCCCTACGGCTGCGTGGAACAGACGATGAGCCGCTTCCTCCCGACCCTGGCCGTGGAGGATGCCCTCCGCCAGCTCAACGTCCCCTTCGATGAAAAGAAGCGGGCGGAGATTCCGAAGATGGTCAACAAGGGGCTTGCCAGGCTCTACGCCATGCAGAACGAGGCGGGGGGATGGGGATGGTGGAGCGGCGACGCCTCCGATCCCTACATGACCGCCTACGTGATGTACGGCCTGACGGTCGCGCGACGCGTCGGCTACCAGGTCATCCCCGAACGCTACGACCAGGGGGCAAGGGAGCTCAGACGGATCATCGACAACTACGAAAGCGACCGCAAGACTCTCCATGCCGGTCGGCAGGAACATCAGAAGGACAACATCCGTTCATGGACCGATCGGGCCTATGCGCTCTTCGCGCTGAGCGCCGTGGAGCAGGGGGCAAGGAGTCGCCCCCTTATCGACCGGATCAGCGAGCTGGCGCGGATCGATTCCCTCAACAGCTATTCGCTGGCGCTTCTCACGCTGGCGGCGAACGGCCAGGGAGAGAGCCGGCTGGCGGCCTCGCTGGCGGCCAGGCTTGAATCGCGCGCCAAGATCTCCTCCGAAGGGGCCTCATGGTCTTCTATCGCACGACGATTCTACTGGGCATACGACGACGTGGAGTCCTCGGCGTTCGCCGTCAGGGCGCTCTATGAAACGCGCGGCGAAACCGATCTGGTGAAGAAGGGAATACGATGGCTCCTCTCCAGAAGAGAAGCCGACGGCTGGCACAACACCCGCCAGACGTCGACCGTGATCCTCTCGCTCGTCGGCTATCTGAAGAACTCCCGCGAACTCGACGCCGACTACACGATGTCGGTCAAGGTGAACGGGCGTCCGCTGCTGGAACGCCGCGTCACACGCGCCGATATCTTCAAGAAGGAGGAGAGCATCAGGCTGGAAGGGGCTGCATTGCGGGCGGGAGCAAACACTGTTACGATCGAGAAGTCGGGAGTGGGGCATCTTTACTCGGCGGCGCGCCTGAGCTATTTCGCGACGAGGAACATCAAGGCGGCGAACGCGGGATTCCAGGTTTCGCGCGAGTATTTCCGACTGCGGAAGACGCGCAGGAACGGAGGAGAATACATCTACACCAAGCTCCCCTTCACCGGAACCGTAACGACGGGAGAGGAGTTATTCGTGAAGGTGAAGGTCGTACCGTCGGCTGCCTACGAGTACTTCATGCTGGAAGATCCGCTCCCGGCCGGCTGCGAAGTCGTGGCCACCACGGACGGTTATATCATAGCCGATGAACCGAGCTACATCCGGGGCAATATCAGCAACGTCCGGTTTACCGTCGGCAGCGGCTCCCGGGCCGGCGGGGCCCCGGTCGATCACGAAATACGTGATGAAAAGGTCGTGGCCTTCCTCGATTATGCGCCGCCGAGGGAGTTCACGATCACCTACATCATCAGGGCGCAGATACCGGGGAGCTATGCGATGCTCCCCTCGATCGCCTCGCTGATGTATTATCCGGAAGTACGGGGGAACGGCCCCCTGGGAACGATGAAGATCACTGAATGACCCGGCGGTGAACCGACGACGCGACGATGCACACGGCTGAACATCCTCATGGCACATAACGCGAACGATACCTCCTGGCTCCCGGCATGCGACCTGTGCGGGAGCTTCTCCTTCGACACGGTGGAGCTGCCGTACCGGGGAAAGGCGCGACGATGCCGTGAGTGCGGGCTGCTCGCCCTCCCCGCGGCACGCAACGGATATACCCCGCCGGAACGGAAACCGTCGTCGCTGCTGCGCGATATGTTCGTGGAGGCCGTGAGGAGAACCTCCGCCCGGGGCGCCGTGCTGCTGGTGGGAACCGAGAGCCTGCCGCTCGCCGCGATCGCGTCGAAGGCGGGTCGCTCGGTGCATGCGATCGTGCCGCGCGGGGCCTATTCGGGACGGGATATCGTCTCGCAGGAGAGCTCGCTGGAAGGGGCGGCGTATGTGGCGGATCATTTCGACGTGGTCGTCTGCGCCGCCTCGCTGGAGACGCTGGAGACCCCGTCGCTCCTCTTCACGAAATCACGGACCTGGCTGAAACCGGGGGGGCTCCTGGTGGTGACCGGCGTCAACTACGGATCTCTCGCCTCACGGCTCTGGAAACGGAACTGGCTGCGGCGGTATGCGGGGCCCGCGACGCATCTCTTCACGCTCGATCACATGAAGGAGTACGCGGCCCGCTCCGGGTTCGATATCGAGACGATCACCTCCCGTTCCACCCCCGGCGTCGTGGCCGGGGTCGCGGCGGGAACGTCCCGTCCGCCGATCCTTCTCGGTCTGCTCGTCTCCCCTCTCTCGCTGGCATCCAACATCCTCAACATCGGGGACGAGGTCTACGCCACGCTCGAGAAGCAGGGCCCCGCCGTGGTCCCCATCCAGAAAATCATATCTGAACGCGACGAAGCCCCCGGCCTTGCCCCCGCGATGTACACGGGAATGCACCGCGAGGCGGTATAAAAACCCTTCGAATTCGCCCCCCGAGGCCGGGTCTCCGCCGACGAATAATCCGGAGAAGCCACCGGCCTTCTTCAAGCCCCGAAGGGGCGGACCATTTGTAGCAGCAACATCCCCCCAGAAATCTTAAGCGCCGAAGGTGCGTACCATTCTTCCCTGTTGCTAACGAGAAGAATGGTACGCACCTTCGGCGCTTAGGGAGACAACATCGGACTCAGCTACAAATGGCGCGCCCCTTCGGGGCTGAGAACGGGGGAGATAGACATGGATCGTTCCACGACATCCCCAATCCATCATATATCGAAACGATGCCGCTGCGGAAGGCTGCGAAGGCCGCGGCACGATATTCCGCACCGCCCCCCTACTTCCCGTCCATCCCCGACCGCGCATGGGTACGGGTCATGTCGTCGGGGACGCAGAGGACGATGTCGGCCTTGTTCAGGTTCTCCTTGTCGAGCGTTTCGACCTTCTCCTGGTTCACGGTCGTCACGGTCACGATCCGGACGCCGGGACGGAACCGCCGCAGGTACCAGACGATCCCCTCGTGCAGATCGCTGTGATACGCTCCGTTGATATGGAGGAAATGCCTGCCGGGAGCAAGCGACCCTGCGATGAAATGTCCCATCGTCGCATCCTTCACCGCCTGCGCGTGGATGAACCCCGTCCCGCCGTCCGCCCCGTGCGTCATGCCGCTCAGCGCTCTGTAGCTTTCAAGCGTCGTGTCGACCACGATAGGAAGCATCGCGATATATCTTTTCGCTTCCTCCGGCAGCGAGTCGAGCGTGGCGAGTCCCTTTCTGTAGACCGCCGACGCGTATCGCCTCGGGATATTCGTGGCAACGAACCCGATCCCGCTCTCCTTCGCGAACTCCAGGATCGCGCGGTAGTCGGTGGCGTAGTTCGGCCAGAGTCTCACCTCCGACTCGAAGCTGGAGCGGCTGATCGCCCCGTTCAGATATTCGTCGAGGAGCAGTTGATTGTCCGCCTCGAAGAACTCGCCGCCGAGCGTCAGGCTGTCGCCGAACCGGGCGTGAAGCGCGCGCGCCGTCCGGAGCTGGAGCCAGTGGGCGATCGGGTTGTCGTGCTGTTCGCCGAAGAAGACGACATCGGCGTCGTACATCATCTCCAGAGCGTCCTCCCAGCTGATCGCCTTCCCGTCGCCGCTGAAGAGGGTGAAGGCGGCCGGCTCGTCGGCCCGGGCCGCGGCGGGGAGAAGAACGACCGCAAGAAGAACTGCGGAGAGAAACGGACGGAACGTTCCGATCATAATTTCTGCGACTCCATGAGAGGATATCCCTTATCCCCGGCGCTGTTGTAGAAATCGAGGAACCGGAACTTGTAGTAGAAGCCGCCGGCATCGCGCAAGATATATGTCGGGGAGTGTATCACATAGATCCCTTTCTGCAGATCGTACGATTTCCACTCGTAGCCCACCGCGTCCAGACGCTCGGTCAGATCATAGCTTCCGATGTCGGCCGTCGTGATCTCCTCGAACTTCCTCACGCTGTCGACCGCCACGGCCGTGCCGTAACGGTTCAGGAGCACCCCGGTCACCGAGTAGGGGATCAGCTCAGGCGCGTAGAAGATATGGGTATATCGTGTAAAGAGAATATCCCACGCCCCCTTCGGCGGCTCGATCTCCACCACGGTCCCTCCGTTGTCGAACGTCAGGCCGACGAGCGAGCGCTCGGGGTCTCTGGCGATCCTGATCGTCCGGTCGTTCGCGTTCTTCAGGTCGCCGACTCTCACGGTGTAGCCCCCGGCGTCGGCCGCCACTATCATGAACTTCGCGTAGCCGAGCGGCTGGGCGTCGTGCGAGTAACCTCGGTCCGCGACATAGACATGTCCCAGGGTCGCCACCCCCTCCTGGCTTTTCGTCCACCAGGCGCCGATCGCCGAGGAATCGATTTCGCCCGATGGCCTGTCGTACTCCCACGTCAGCTCCTTGTACGAGGTGACCCCCTCGAACGGGACGGCGCCGGCATCCGCCACCGCCATGATCTGGGCCCCGTTCAGGACCACGCCGAAACTGTCCGGCTCGCACTGGAAGCCGAGATCCCAGTCGGCGATCGGGCTGCTCCGGACGGCGGTCGCCGTCTCCACGTCGAAATAGACCCGATTGCGATAGTCCGATCCCATCGCTATCTCCGACTGCACGGCGTCGCCGCGGTCGTACGGGGCCACGGGGGACTCCTCCGGTATGCATCCGGTCAGCAATGCCCCCAGGGCCGCGCATACTATCGCGCCGCGAAACGGGAAGCGGGGCGCCGCCCCCCTTGTGGAGAGAGAGATCATCTGATCGAGGCTGAAAGGTTGATGAAGAAGGTCCGCCCCCATGAGATCGACATGGTGGTCTCCCCCGACCCGTGCGCCGATCCGTCCGACGCGCCGGCCGGAACGTCGACCACGTCGAGCAGGTTCTTGGCCCCCGCCCTGACCGTGAACATGTCGTCCAGGAAGGAGCGCGCGACCGAAAGGTTCAGCATGTGGAAATCGTCGACGTAGCGTTCCTCCGGAATCCCCTCCTCGTTCATGATGAAGTAGGGAAGGTTGCCGGTGTACTTGTAGTCGGTCGAGATCTCCCCAAGACCATCGATCCGCCACGTCAGTTCCCCCACGGCCTCCAGGGCGAACGAGAACCTCTCGACTCCCGGCAGCGCGTTGTCGTTCTCGCGGCCTGTCCATCCCATTCCGATAGAACCGGTGACGTCGGCCCTGTCGTAGCGGGCGTTCAGCTTCATGCCGGTGGTGGCGTACGTTCCGATATTTCTGTACGAGTAGAGGTCGCCGTCCACGGAGACAAGCGTGATCAGGTCGTTGATCGCGTTGTAGTACCCGGACGCCTCGACGTCGAGCAGCGACTCCTCGAACGGCTTCCTCCAGCCGAACGAGAGGTTTACGTTGTGGGAGGTCTCGGCGCGGAGATCCTGGTTCCCCACGATATGATGGTTGATGTCGACGAAGTAGAAGTAGAGATCGCGAAGCGATGGAGCCCTGAACCCGCGCGCGTACGAGCCGCGCAACGTGATCCCGCTGCCGGCATCCGCCTTCAGGTTGAGCGAGGGGATGAGAGGAGCATCGTATCGGGTGTTGTACGTGCCCCGTATCGCCGGCTGCACCGCGAGCCATTCCACCGGAGAGTAGCGGACGCTCCCGAAGAGAGCGTAGTCGCCTCCCGACTGATATCCTTCATCCACCCGGCCGCCGCTCGTCGATTCGGCGAGGGCGTCGAGCCCCGCCTGCCATGAGAAGACCCCGGTGTCGGGAGCGCCGAGCGTCGCGCGGACCGTCCAGGAATCGAAGCCGGTGGTGTCGTGCTCGCTCGGTTCCGCCACCGGCTGTTCCTGAAGGGTCACCAGGTTCTTGACGTAGGTGTTCTTCCGGCGGGTGTAGAGAGAATATCCCGCGGAGAAGTCGAGGATCCCCGGCCCGAGCTCTCCGTTGAGCTGGAGCCGGTTGGTGAGGCGCTCGGTGAGATAGGTATCGTCGAACGCGCTCTCGCGGTACGGGGCGCGCGGAACGCCTCGGTTAAGGATATAATCGTGACCGTAGTCGACCGAGTATTCCGCGGTGAGATCGCCGAAGCGCCGTGACAGATCGAGGTTGCCGAAGTACTGCACCCGAGGCTTCCACCGCTTGAAGCGTGAGGTGTCGGGGCGCGCGAACCCGGCGAAGAAGTGGCGGCCGCCGGAGAGGAGGGCGCGCGTCTCCGAGAGCCCCAGCGTCACCCTTCCATCCACGTCGACGACGCCGACCGACTCGCCGTGGAGATCGACCTTCGCCGTCATCCCCTGCGAGGCCCCTTTACGGGTGATGATATTGACGACCCCGCCGAGCGCGTCGGTCCCGTAGACGACGGAGAGAGGCCCCTCGATCACCTCCACCCGTTCGGCCTCGTTGAGGTTGATCTGGCCGATGTCGATGATCTCACCGACCCTTCCGATCACCGGAAGCCCGTCGATGAGGATCTTGACGTTGTAGCCCGAAAGCCCCTGCAGGCTCATCGAACTCCCCAGCACGTTGTCCTGCGACAGGCGGACGTTCAGTTCCCCCTGCATCAGATCGCGCAGGTTCTGCGCCCCCCGGGCATCTATCTGCTCGCGATCTATCGATCTGACCTTGTAGAGCGAACGGTCGGCGTCGGTCGGGACGTACTGCCCGGTGACGACGAGCCCCCGCCCTCCCACGACCTTCGCCCGCAGCCCGACCGTGCCGATCTCCCCCGGTCCGAGCGTATCGGCATGGGGGTGGAAGGCGACATGGGTGACGACGACGGCGACACGGGCGGCGAAGGGGTGAAACGCCGTACCGTTGCGGTCGGAGAGGCGGGTGATCGACGAATCGGCGCACGCGCCGGAGAGGCAGGTGAACCGCACGGTCGCATAGGCGACCGGGGCGCCCGTCGAATCGGTTACGCGGACACCTCCCTTTCGGTCGGCGGACTGCGCATGGGCGATCGACGCCAGGGAAAGCAGCAGCGCCGCTGTGAGCGGCACGATATTCCTGATCATGGGATTACGTTGAGGTCCCCGGCTGCCGCCGCCCGGATATGCGCCGGGCGGCGGCTGAGGGGATGGTCTGTTCCGACATCGTGTGCATCGATCAACGGAGCATCAGACGCCGGTTCGTCTGCTTTCCGTCGATGTTCAGAACGACCATGTAGAGGCCCGCGGGAGCGTCGATCCGCACCGGCTCGACATGCATGCCGGAGGAGGCGTCAAGCCCGCGCTCCAGCACCACGCGACCGGCGGGGTCGACCACCGAGAGCCGCGCCGCGCCTGCCGGGCGCTCGATCGTGTAGACACAGGAGAGCTGCGCGTCCCGATCGACGACGTTCGGATAGATCGCAAGGCTTGCCGCGACGGCCCCTTCGCTCTCCACCGAGGAGACGCCGAGCGCCTGGCTCGTGAAGTCGAAGTTGCCGGTGGCGCTGCCGCCGAAGCCGGTGAAGATGACGCGGTAGATCGCCGACTCGCGGGTCCTTACGAAGAAGACCTGATCGGGGCGGATCACGTACGAGCCGCCGCTGAACGACTTCCAGTCGTAGCCGATGGTGTTGATCACATCGGAGTACGCCTCTTCGGCGGGGGCCGGCTCGGTCGCCGGGGTCGCGGTGGTCACATCCGCCACCAGCACGCCGGCATTGGAACGGACTCCGGTGACGCCGTAGGGGATATCGAGGTTGGGACCGGCGAAGTCGATGTACTTGCCGAAGAGAAGATCCCACGCCTCGGTCTGCGGCTCACGGTCGACGATCGTGCCGTTGCCGATCGAGTAGTAGAGGAAGTTCTTGCCGGCGGCGGTCTTCTTGTCGAGGGTCGCGGTCATCTGGTTGCTTCCGTCCAGATCGGCGTACTTGAAGGTGTAGACCCCGCTGGCGAGCCCCGAGATGACGATCTGCTTCGCCGTGCCGTTCGGAAGGACGATCACATAGAGGGTGGTGCCGGAGACGGTGTGGTTGATCATCGAATAGGTCCCCCATCCGAAATCGCCGTTCCCCGGATCGGCGTCCATCGTGAACGCTCCCATATCCCAGGTCCCGGTCGAGTTGTACCAGGGGGTCCATCCGGCGCTCAGGCCGGCTGTGTCCACGGCCGACCCGAAGTCCTTGGCGGCCTTCTCCGGCACGGCGTAGAGCTGGACGTTGTTCCCGCCGTTGGTGATGATGGAGGAGGCGAAGCCGGTCACCTGGAAGCCGATATCCCACGAGTTGAGCGGGCTCTTGACGGCCGTTCCGGTCTCGAGATCGTAGTAGACCTCATCGGCATAGCCGGCTCCGGTGGAGACGGTCTGCTGGGCCGTGAGGGCGGCCGGGGCCGCCAGCGTCATGGCAAGGAGTAGAGTCGATATCCGCATGCGTTTGCTCCGCGTTAGTGTTCGAGGGGATAACAGTGTATTTGGATTAAGTCCAAATTAATCACTCCGACGCGGAGAAGCAACAGGGAGATGGGGAAGGAATTCGTTTCACGTCGTGTGCGGGGTGAAAGGGGGTCGCAGGGAGAGGGCAATCGAGGGGGTATCATGAGGATCTCTCGCCGCGTATATCGGCTCCCGTAGGGAGCGCCCGGATGTAGCCACGGCCATTCCATTATTCTTCGAGCGCTGTAGGGGCGTGCCGGTCTTCTTCGCGGCAGGCAGACTGGTACGCCCCTACGAGGCTTGGCAATTGGTGGGGAACGTTGCGGCTACAGGTGGTACGCCCCTATGGGGCTGTATGGCCCGGAAATATGGGTGACGGTTGTGAAGGCGCATTTATCGCAAAGCGATAACCGAGATATTCGGACCGGGCTGAAGGCTACGTTGGAATGCCGCGAGGCCCTATCCGGAGCGCCCCGGCAGGGTCGGGAAAAATGGAAAGAGCCGGGATACGATATATCGCATCCCGGCTCTTTCATATCCAATTACGATATGGCCATCCGCGGGCGGGGCTTACTTCGCCTTGGCCTTCGCGGGCTTCTTTCCCTTCGGCTTTTTCTGCGGAGGGTTTGCCTTTCGTTCGTCGAGGAGCTGGACGGCGTGCTCGACGGTGAGATCGTCGACGGGGGTATCCTTCGGGATCGGGGCGTTGATCTCGCCGTGCTTGACGTAGGGACCGTACCGGCCGACGTAGGCTTCGATCGGCTCGCCGTTCTCCGGGTGGGAGCCGACGATCCGCACCAGCCCCCGCTTCCCCTGTCCCAGCTTCTTCAGGTCGAGCAGCTCCAGCGCGCGCGGCAGCTCCACGGCCAGGATGTCGTCGCCCGCCTTCAGGGAGGCGAACTCGCCGTCATGAACCACGAACGGACCGAACCGCCCGATCCCCACCTTCACCTCCTTCCCCGTCTCCGGATGAGCCCCGAGCGTCTTCGGCAGCTCCACAAGACCGATCGCCTGCTCCAGGGTGATATTCTCCGGCGTGATCCCCTTCGGAAGGGTCGTCCGGGTCACCTTCTCCTTGCTCCCCGCCTCCGGGTCGTCGCCGAGCTGTACGTACGCTCCGTACGGGCCGGCCTTCACGTAGATCGGCAGACCGCTTACCGGGTGACGGCCGAACTCCTCGGAACCCGATAGTTTACGGCGGATGATCAGCTCGGCCTCCTCGGAGGTGAGATCGGCCGGACCTATCGTATCGGGAAGCGATACGCGTACCACTTCCTCACCACCCTGCTCCAGATAGGCTCCGAAACGTCCCACACGCACGTCGGCGTCCAGGTCATCGAACTGGATCGTGCACGCCTGCCGCGGGTCGATCTTCGCCTCCTGCTCCTGCACCTGCTCCTCCAGCCCCGCGTCTCCGCGATAGAACTCGGTCAGATAGGGGAGCGAATCGGCGTCGCCGGCGGCGATGTCGTCGAGCGTCTGCTCCATGCGGGCGGTGAAGTTCAGATCGACGAGGAGGGGGAAATACTGCTCCAGCAGCGAGGTGACCGCCATCGCCGTGAAGGTCGGCACGAGCTGGGTTCCCTGCTTCCTGACGTAGCCGCGCTCCTGCACGGTGTTGATGATCGTGGCGTAGGTGCTGGGACGCCCGATCCCCTCACGCTCCAGCGACTGGACCAGCGTCGCCTCGGTGAAGCGCGCCGGGGGCTTCGTCTCATGCCCCACCGTCTGCAGATCGCGGATGTTCAGTTCATCCCCCTTCCTCAGCGGAGGAAGCGGAGCGTCGCGATCCTCCAGCGTCGCCTCGGGATCATCGGTCCCCTCCACATACGCCCGGAAGAACCCCGGGAACTCGATCCGCTTGCCGACCGAACGGAAGACCGCGTTCCCCGCCTCGATCGCCGCGTTGACGAACCGGATACGGGCGTCGGCCATCTGCGTCGCCATCGACCGCTTCCAGATAAGATCGTACAACGCCGCTTCCACCCCCTCCAGCCGGAGCTCGGCCGAGGTCGGCATGTTCGTGCCGGCGGGACGTATCGCTTCGTGAGCTTCCTGCGCCGCCTTGCTCTTGGTCGTGAACTTGCGGGGGTTCGGGGTCAGATACTCCGAACCGTACTTCGTCTCCACCGCCTCCCGGATCGCGCGGATCGCCTGCTCCGAGAGATTGACCGAGTCGGTACGCATATACGTGATGAACCCGCGCTCGTAGAGCTTCTGCGCGGTCCGCATCGTCTCCTGCGCGCTCAGTCCCAGTTTCCTGTTCGACTCCTGCTGGAGCGTGGAAGTCGTGAACGGCGGCGCCGCGGTGCGGGTCTCCACCTTCTCCTCCACTTCCCCCACACGCCATCTCTCGTCGAGAAGACGGGAGCGGAGCGCGACCGCCTCGGCCTGATCGAGCAGCAGCGTTTCCTTCCCCTCGGCCAGCCGTCCGGTGTTCGGATCGAAGTCCTTGCCGGTGGCGAGCCTGCGACCGCCGAGCGAGATCATGATCGACTCGAACTCCTGCGGCGCGTCGGTCAGGGTGAGCGACGCCTTCAGATCCCAGTAGGTGGCGCTCCGGAAGCGGCGGCGCTCCCGTTCGCGGATCACCAGCAGCCGCACCGCCACCGACTGGACGCGACCGGCGGAGAGTCCTCGCGCGATCTTTTTCCAGAGGAGGGGTGAAAGGGTGTAGCCGTAGAGCCTGTCGAGCACACGGCGCGTCTCCTGGGCGCGCACCAGCTTGTCGTCGATCGAGCGGGTATGCTCGAGCGCCTCCTGGATCGCCTCCTCGGTGATCTCATGGAAGACCATCCGTTTCACCGGCACCTTGGGGCGCAGGATCTCCAGAAGATGCCATCCTATCGACTCCCCTTCACGGTCTTCGTCGGTCGCGATGATCAGTTCGTCCGCTTCCTTCACGGCGCTCTTGAGCCGCTTGACGACGTCGCTCTTGCCGGAAGGGATCACATAGAGAGGCTTAAACTCATGGTCGACGTCGACCCCGAGGCGGGCCCATTTCTCCTTCTTCAACCCCGTGGGGATATCGGCGGCCTTCGCCGGCAGATCCCGCACGCTCCCCATGGATGCTTCGACCTGATAGTCCGCGGGCAGGAACGACTTGATCGTCCGCGCCTTGGTCGGCGACTCCACGATGACCAGTTTTTTAGCCATGTATTTCTCGATCTCGAAATAGTAGATCCGCTGGATGTTCCATTCCCCCTTCGTTCCCTCTCTTCCCTCCCCGGACGGACCGGTTCAGAACCGGAACCGCCGGGCGAACCCCACGAACGGCATCGCCTCGATCCGGCCCGTGTTGGGATTCTCGGCGATCACCACCGCCGCCTCCAGATGAAGACGCGAGCGGCTGTCGTCGTCGACCGCCAGGCCGACGTAGGGAGCCCAGAAGATACGCCGATCGTTCAACTCTCCGATCTTCTTCTCGAAGTTGAAATCTCTGACGAACTCCTCGCGACTGAAGAGCCAGATCCCCTTCACCCCGCCGTAGATGCTCCCTTTCTCCCGCCGCCAGGTGTAGCAGAGGGTCGGCACGATCCCCGCCGCCATGTATTCGCCGGCGACGGTGTTGGAATCGAAGACCGCATGTTCCTCAAGCACCCAGGCCCCCGCGTAGCCGAGGCCGGCCAGCCCGAGCGTGACCTTGTGGTCGCCGTCGGCGCCGTAGATCATCTGGCGGATTCCCCCCTGAAGCCCCAGGTCGAGCGTCTCCACATGCCCGGCGACGAAGCCGAACGGAAGAAGCGGCGTGCTGACGCTCCATGCGGAGAGGGAGATATCGGTCGTCTTCCCCAGGGCGCGCTCGTACCGAAGGTACAGAAACGGAATCGAAAGGGCGTTCGTCAGTTTCCAGGTCGAGTCGCGGTAGAGGTTCGGGATATCGGGCCCGTAGGCGGCGCCGATGGCGTACCCGTCGTTGCCGGAACCGAGCGTCTCGGCATCCTGCAGCTCCAGCACGTTGACGGCGGTACATCCCCCCAGACAGACCCAGAGAGAGATGAAGAGTGCCGGCAGCGCGGCGGAGAGCACCGTTCGTTTCATCCGTCCCGTATCCCGAAGATATCGCTCCATCGATCTCCTCTTCTTCGACCCGCTCCGGGTCATCAGGCGCGCCAGTAGCCCAGGTCGATCTCGCGGAAGATACAATCGACCTCCTCGATCCCGCTCAGACGCGTGAAGTGCTCGAACTCCACGCCGGAGGCGGAGTCGAGATTATCGATGAACTCCGCCAGGAAGCGGGCGTTCTCGCAATGTTCGGTGAAGCGCCGGGTCGCGTAATCCTCGGCGGACTTCGTCGTGATCAGGAACTGCCAGTCCGACGCCTGCAGCAGAAGAAGTTCGCGGGCGAGCTGTTTCATGACACGGGTCCTGAGCATATCGTCCGGAGGGTGCGCCGCAAGCAGGGTCAGGAAGCGATCCTCGATCTCATAGACCATCGGCCACGTCCAGCTCGTCGTGGGGTTCAGCCAGACGCGGTGATCCCCCCCCTCCCCCCACGATCCTTCAGGGATCTGGATCACCACCGACGGGCTCTTCGTATCGAGCTCGTCCGGCGCCGTGCGCGGGCGGACCGAACCGCTCTCATGGAGCCGTCGGATCACCTCCCCGAGAAACCTCGGCCCCTCGAACCACCAGTGCCCGAAGAGCTCGGTGTCGAACGGGGCGGTCAGCGTCCCCTCGCGGCCGGTGGCGGTCTTGTAGAGTCGCAGCTGCCGTTCCACCATCCCGACGAAATGGGTCGCCTGGTCGCGCAGCCGTTCGCCGGTGCGGTCGGGACGGTAGAGGCGCTTGTCGGCGAGATCGGCCCTGGAATCGGTCACCCGCCAGTAGCGATGCCCGCTGTTGTGATGCTTCTTGTGGAACTCCAGATAGTCCCGGTCGCCGGGGTATCCGAACGTTCCGCTCCAGACCTGAAGGGTGGTCGCCGCGTCGCGCGTGAAGATCGCCGCGGCGCCGGCATCGGGATCGGCGGCCGAACAGACCCTGTAGATATCGTGAACCGATCTCGAGTCGTTGAGCGGAAGATATCCCTCGCTCTGCTGAAAGGCGCCGCCGAGGGCATGGAACCTGTCGGCGTAGATGCTGAGGGGACGTCCCCCCCGCGTCAGATGGCTGTCGACGATCGTATACTCGATCCCCCGTTCGGCCAGAAGCTGTTCGGTCCCCTTCCGGAACCCGGGACGCGCGACCGACTCCGGGACGGGAGGGGTCCAGAAGTAGCTGGGACGATAGGCGCACTCCGGCATCCAGAGCCCGCGGGGGGGGGCGCCGAAATGCCGCTCGTGGCTGGCGCGGGCGAGCTCGATCTGGGCGCCGATGCTTTCATCCCTGCTGAGCAGGGGGAAGTAGCCGTGAGTGGCGCCGCAGCTCTGTATCGCAATAGCCCCCATCTCCGTCAGCTTCCGGATCGCGCCGACGATATCGCTTCCATACCGCTCGTTGAAGTCCTGTCTGCGGGCCGTGTACCAGCCGTGCCAGAACTGCGCCAGCGGGATGTAGGAAACATCCTCCGACCGCTCCAGGAAGTAGCGGAAATCGCTCAGCGCCGACTCGATCTTCTCATCGAGATAGTCGTTGAAGATCTCCGGGAACGACGGATCGGCGAGCTGCTCCACGACCACCGGCGAGAGGGAGAGGGTGATGTTCGGCATGATCCCCTCCCCGACCAGCGTCATGCACTCGTTCAGGATCGGGATGTAGCATTCGGCGGCGGCCTCGCACAACCAGTCGGCGCCGTGGGGCCATTTGCCGTGACGGAGGACGTACGGCAGGTGCGTATGGAGAATCAGAACAAAGGAGCCGTCCACGCGAGACCCGGTTAGTGAGATCGATCTGAAACGCCGCTCGTCAGGCGAACACGGCCCCGCCGTCGCCGCCGGGGACGACACGCGGGGCCATCGGAATCGGAACCGGAGCGCCCGGAGGGGCGTTCCCCGGACGCTAGTGGAACTTCTCGCCGGTGTCGGGCATCTGGAACCCGAAGGTCGGTCCCCCCGTGTTCACCTGGATCTCACCGAACTGCCGTTCGAACTTGTCGATGTTCTCCTCCAGCGCGCTCAGGAAGAGCCGCGCGTGCTGCGGCGTCATGATCACCCTCGCGTGAACCCGTGCGCGGGGAACACCCGGCAGGATCCGCGTGAAATCGATCACGAACTCGGCCGGAGAGTGGCTGATGATCGCAAGGTTGGAATAGATTCCCTCCGCCTCTTTCTCTCCCAGCTCGATATTTATCTGCTGTCCCTGCGGGTCGTTGCTGTCGACCATGGTATGATACCTCTGTTATGCGTAATCGTGTCGGCGTCGTTCCGGCGCCCCTCTTATCCCCCCAGATCGGTCGCCTTCTTGTCGGCCATGTTCGCCTTCTCGATGTTGCCGGTGATCGAGTAGAGCTGGCTGAGGACGCGCCAGTAGCTCGCCTTCTTCGCGTTGTCGTCGATCTGCTCCACCGCCTCGATCTCCGCGATCGTCCGCTTCATCTTGTCGTTCTGCCCCAGCACGCTGTAGATCTTGGCGAGCTCGGAGAGGATGCTGAAATCGGTGCGGCGCGATCCGATCGCCCGCAGCCGTTCGAAGTAGACGACCGCCTCCCGCAGCGGCGCGCTGTAGGCCTCGCGCTGGGCGTCGGTCGGCTTCCGGTTGGAGACGTTGTCGATGCTGTCCTTCAGCACCCCGCCCCAGTTGTTGTAGACGGCGGCGATATTGAAGAGGGCGTTCTGCACCGGCTTCTCGTAATCCTGGAGTCCAAGGTCGAGGACCTTCTTGAAACGATCTATCGCGCGCTGATATGCCTTCTGCTCGCTGAGAATCCGGCCGGAGGAGAGGTAGGGATACGGATTCTTCGGATCGCGAGCTATTTCCCTGTCGAGACGGGTCATCGCCTCGTCGATCCTGTTGGTGCGGACGTAGATGTCGGCCACCACCGTTCCCACATCCTCGCGGCGCGGGTCGAACTGCTCCACCATGCGCAGCAGCTCGATCGCCTCGTCGAACTTCTTCGGGTCGGTCTGTCCGGCCGAGTAGGCATCGTAGCCGAGCAGGTAGTGGGCGGTGCTCCGGAGGGTGATCCCGAGCTGCTCGCGGACGTTGGTCGGGATCGGATCGTCGGCCGTATAGAACTTCCAGCCGTCGACGGTCGATCTGGCGCCGCTCTGGGCCGGGGCGAAATAGACGTAGAGATTCTTCGCCGGGTAGTAGGCGAACCCGCCGGTGGAGTCGGTCACCTGGATCTTCTCCGCCTTGCCGACCTTGCTCTGGAGCTGATCGGCGGTCATGCCGAGCTGCAGCCCCATCTCCAGCCCCTGCTCCACATCCGGTCCGATCAGCCTGATGTAGTCGCGATACGCCCGGTCCGTGTTCGCCTGATCCTGCATGCTGGTGTAGATGTTGGCGCGCAGGAAGAGGTGATCGGGATAGCCGGGACGGAGCATGTCGGCCGTGTCGAGTTCGGCCAGGGCCCTGCGGAAGAGAGCCGCATCGTTGTTCTGCTCGATCGCCTGTTCGTTCAGATCGCGCGATGCGTTGAACTTCCGTACCCAGCCGTCGACGACGCGGGAGACGATCCTCGATTTCTCCTGCGTGGAGATCGCCGGCTGCGTTCCCGCCTCCGCCTTCGTGTAGGCCTGGGCCATCTCCGCGAACCGTCCCTGCTCATAGTATATTTCGCCGAGATAGAACCACGCCTCGCCGTTGTTCGGGCGGGCGGCCACCTCCTTCCTGAGCGACTCCTCGGCCTTCGCCAGATCCTTCTGCTTCATGGCGAGCTTCGCCGTCGTCATCTCGCTCGATGCGCAGTCGAAGCCGGTGAGCGCAAGGAAGAGCCCCATAGCGGCCAGTACGATACGTATGTGTTTCATAGGTGTTGACGATGCATGAATCGGATGGAGATCGGACTCCAAAGGGCATTCAACCTACTCAAAAGCCGTTCTTCAGACAAGATTCATTATGGGACGCCGAGTATCTCAAAGTGTAGTCGGGGGGTGGCGGCGGCGGTCTCCACGGCGGATTTTTCGTACCTTAGCCGATCCTGCGTTCATAACGTTCCACATCGACTTCCCATGCCCTTTACCAACGAGCGCCACGCTCCCGAGAAACTCGCAGAGATCGCCAAGGAGATCCGGCGCGACATCATCCGCTCGCTCGTCGAGGCCAAGTCGGGCCACTCCGGCGGCCCTCTCGGCTCCACCGACATCTTCGCCGTCCTCTATCTCGGCGGCGTAATGAACTACGATCCGAAGGACCCGCTGAAGAAGGGGCGCGACCGCTTCGTCCTCTCGGCCGGCCACATGTGCCCGGTCCTCTACGCAACGCTGGCGAACGCCGGCTTCTTCCCCAAGTCGGAGCTGATGACCCTCCGGAAGTTCGGCAGCCGGCTGCAGGGGCATCCCGGACGGGATATGCACCTCCCCGGCATCGAGAGCAGCACCGGCTCGCTGGGCCAGGGGCTCTCGATCGCCGTCGGCATGGCGATGGCCGACAAGCTGGTCGACCGCAACGACGCCCGCGTCTACGCCCTCACCGGCGACGGCGAACTCCAGGAAGGATCGATCTGGGAAGCGGTGATGGCCGCCTCCCACTACAAGCTCGACAACTTCTGCATGATCGTGGACAACAACGACTGCCAGATCGACGGCCGCGTGCCGGAGGTGATGGATATCTACCCGATCAAGGAGAAGTTCGAGTCGTTCAACTTCCATACCATCGTGGTGGACGGGCACGACGTCGCCGCGCTCCTGGCCGCCTTCGACGAGGCCAGGGCCACCACGGGGAAACCGACCTGCATCATCGCCCGCACCTACATGGGCGCCGGCGTCTCCTTCATGCAGGACAAGTACGAATGGCACGGCAAGCCCCCCTCGGTCGATCAGGCGAAGCAGGCTCTCGAGGAGCTGCTGTAGGCGGAGCTTTGGAACTCAATCACGATATCCCATCTATGAAAATGGAACAGTACGGCTCCAAGGCCACCCGCTTCGGCTTCGGCGAGGCGCTCGTCGTCCTCGGTGAGCGGGACGAACGTGTCGTCGTGCTCGGCGGCGACATCACCGGCTCGGTCATGACGAGCTATTTCAAGGAGAAATTCCCGGAGCGGTTCTTCTCCATCGGCATCGCCGAACAGAACGCGACGACGATCGCCGCCGGGCTCGCCCTGTCGGACAAGGTCCCCTTCTTCGCCAGCTACGGCGCCTTCTGCGCCCTCCGCAACGCCGACCAGATCCGGATCTCCCTCTGCTATAACGAGGCGAACGTCAAGATCGGCGGCGGTCACTCCGGCATCTCGGTCGGACCCGACGGCGCCACGCACCAGGTGCTGGAGGATATCGCGTTCCTCCATGCCCTCCCCCACATGACCCTCGTCGTCCCCTGCGACTATCTGGAGGCGCGCAAGGCGACGATCGCCGTCGGTGAGATGAACGGCCCCGCCTACGTCCGCTTCGGACGCGAGGCGACGCCGATGTTCACCACCGAGGAGACCCCGTTCCAGCTCGGCCGCGCCGAGGTCTTCCGCCAGGGGACCGACGTCGCCATCATCGCCTGCGGACCGATGGTCTGGGAGGCGCTGGTCGCGGCGGAGGAGCTCGCCAAGGAAGGGATCGAGGCGCGTGTGATCAACATGCACACGATCAAGCCGCTCGACACGAAGACGATCGTGGAGGCGGCGCGCGACTGCGGCGCCGTCGTCACCGCCGAAGAGGCGCAGATCATCGGCGGCATGGGCTCGGCGGTGGCGCAGGTCGTGGTGAAGAACGCTCCGGTTCCGATGGAGTTCGTCGGCGTCACCGACACCTTCGGCGGCTCCGGCACGCCGACCGAGCTGATGCAGGCGTTCGGGCTGACCTCGGGAGATATCTACAACTCCGTGAAGAAGGTCCTGAAGCGCCGCGCCGGCGAGTGGAACGAGATCCAGGCGGTCACCGAGGTCGGGTTCGAGGGGCAGCATCCGGCCAACTACCCGAAGCCGGGGGTCACCTTCCCGCTGGATGAGCTGATCGAGGCGGATAGAAAGGCCGAGGAGATCACGGCGTAGGAACCACGATAGCTCGCACGAACGATCGACAACGATTCATACGGAAAGCCGGACAGCAGCGTCCGGCTTTCTCTTTTTTCGCTTCGTGATATTCCCATGCGGCGGTCTCCGCCGGTTGCCGTAGTTTCCGACGATCCTCCGCGACGCCCCGCTTGCACGGGCGCCCGCTTCAACTATATCCGTCCATGACACAAACGCTGACACATCTCGACGACCAGGGGCACGCACGGATGGTGGATATATCCGGCAAGGATATTACGACCCGCGAGGCGCGCGCCGTCGCCCTCGTCAGGCTCTCGGCGGAGGCGTATGCGGCCCTGAAGGCGGGAACGTTGAAGAAAGGGGACGCGTTGGGAGTGGCACGGGTGGCCGGCATCATGGCTGCCAAGCGCACCGACGAGCTGATCCCCCTCTGCCACCCTCTTCCGATCTCCGGCGTCACAATCGAGTTCACGCTGGAGGATGAGACCTCCACGGTCAGGATCGAGTCGACGGTCCGGGTGACGTCGCGCACGGGAGTGGAGATGGAGGCGATGACGGCGGTCTCGGTGGCGGCATTATCGATCTACGATATGTGCAAGGGGGTCGACAAAGGAATTACGATCGAACGGATAGCGCTTCTGGAGAAGCGCGGAGGGAAATCGGGCGACTACATACGCAGCGACGGATAACGACACGGAAGAATTCGTACATTCGCGCAGGCAAAGGGAAGCGGATGCTCCCGACCACCGGCCGCGAGCCAACCGAAGAGGAAACGATGCCAGGACATGCCATTATCGTTATCGAGCCTCGTCGGGGGGTGTGGAGTCGGTCATTCAGGTAGTGCGCGGGCTCCCGGCGGATATCCCGGCAGCAGTCTTTATCGTCATCCACTTCCCTGCCAACGCTCCCAGCGTGCTTCCGAAGATTCTGGCCCGGCACTCCCAGCTCCGGGTCGCCCACGCGGTCGACGACGCGCTCATCACTCCCGGATTCATCTACGTGGCGCCGCCGGACAAGCATCTGCTGATCCGCGAGGGACGCGTCAAGCTTTCGGTCGGACCGAAGGAGAACGGGCATCGCCCCTCAGTCGATCCGATGTTCCGCTCGGCCGCCAGGGTCTATGGTCCGGCAGTGATCGGCGTCATCCTCTCGGGAGTGCTCGACGACGGAACAGCCGGCCTCATGGTCGTCAAATCGCATGGGGGAAGAGCTGTGGTTCAGAATCCGGACGACGCCCTCTATAGCGGCATGCCGAAGAACGCCATCGAGAACGTCGATATCGATCACGTCGTTCCTCTATCAGTCATGTCGGGGCTGCTCGACCGCCTGGCGCGGGAGCCCGTTCCGGCCGCTCCCGAAGAGTCGCCCGACGACCGGGATATCGTGATGGAGGACGAGATCACGGACCTGACCATGAAAAGCATCCACAACAGCGAACAGCTCGGACCGCCCTCGAGCTTCACCTGTCCGGAGTGCGGCGGAACGCTGTTCGAGATGGAAGGGCATGATCTGCCCCGGTTCCGCTGCCGCGTGGGTCATGCGTATTCCCCCGATTCCCTCATGTCCGCGCAGTCGGAAGCGCTGGAAGCCGCCCTCTGGGGAGCGTTGCGCGCGCTGCAGGAGCGCTCGGCTCTCTCCTCCTCCATGGCGCAGCGGGCGGCACGGCGCGGACAGGACCTCTCCGCAGCTCAATTCACCGAACGCCACCACGAGGCGGAACATCACGCAGCGATACTTCTTGATCTGCTGCTGCACAACAACGCGGCAGAGGAGTCGTCCGGGATGCAGAACGATACACCCAATCGGTCGTAGAGCGCGGGCCGGAATTCCAGGCGCTACGGTTTATCCTGATCGACATACGTATGTCGCTGAGCAACACTGATCAGTTCGAGACACTCCTTCATTACCTGAAACGGAGCCGAGCCTTCGATTTCTCGGGATACAAGCGCCCGAGCCTGATGCGCCGCATCACAAAACGGATGCGGAGCGTGGGGATCTGAGGAGTTCAGCGGATACGTCGATTATCTGGAGGTCCATCCCGACGAGTTCGTTCATCTGTTCAACACGATCCTGATCAACGTCACGGCCTTCTTCAGAGATCGGACGGCATGGGAGAGTATCGCATCACAGATTCTGGATGAGATCCTCAAACGGAAGGAACCGGACGAGCCGATCAGGATCTGGAGCGCGGGATGCGCCATCGGAGCCGAGCCGTACACGCTGGCGATCCTCCTGGCCGAAAAACTGGGGCTTGCGGAGTATCAGCGCCGGGTCAAGCTCTTCGCCACCGACGTCGACGAGGACGCGCTCGACTACGCGCGCCAGGCGCTCTACCAGCCGAAGGAGGTCGACGGCGTGCCGGAGCCGCTCCTGAGCAAGTATTTCGAGCAGATCAACGGACGGTTCATCCTGAACAAGGAACTCCGGCGTTGCGGGATCTTCGGGCGGCACGATCTTCTCCAGGATTCCCCCATCTCCCGTATCGATCTCCTCGTCTGCCGGAACACGCTGATGTACTTCCATGCCGAGGCGCAGATGAAGATCCTCCAGCGCTTCCACTTCGCCCTTGCCGACATGGGATATCTCTTCGTCGGCAAGGCGGAGATGCTCTTCAGCCGCGGCAATCTCTTCACGCCGGTCGATCTGAAACGGCGCATCTACATGAAACTCCCCAGCGGAAAAATGCGGGACCGCCTCCTCTTCGTGGCCCAGACCGACGGTCAGGGGAGCCCGACCGTCACGCCGGAGAACCTGGGGGAGCACAGCCGTATCCGTGAAGCCGCGTTCGATATCGATCCCGACGCGCCGATCGTCGCCCGGTCCTCCTGAAGGAGATCGCCTGGCCCAGCTTCAGCGGCGAACCGCGCTACCTCGATGTCCAGGTCGTCCCTCTGATCGAAGGGGAGGGACATCTTCTGGGGACCAAGATCATCTTCTCCGACGTCACCCGCTACAAGCGTCTGCAGGAGGAGCTGGAGCAGTCGCATATGGAGATCGAGACGGCGTACGAGGAACTCCAGTCGGTCAACGAGGAACGGGAGACGGCCAACGAGGAACTCCAAGATCACCTGTATGAAACTCGTCGGAACGATGATCCGGACCGAGGGGGTGATCCTGGTGATCGAGCAGATCGACGGCTAGACACCCCCGTTCCCGGCCCCGTTCCCGGCCCCGTTCCCGGCCCCGTTCCCGGCCCCGTT
>CBINGZ010000026.1:0-76298 GCA_966250335.1 uncultured bacterium
AAGGAGCCCGAACGGTTCAACAATAATCCATACCACTACAAAGTGGGACTAAACAACTAGGCGACTCATCCAATGCCGCAGTTGTTCAACTCCCATCACGCCATTATCCTGGAATCGTCATTCAAGGTGACAGCCTGAATAATCTGCTGTCTATGACTCAAGAAATCCACGACTCCTTAGAAGACAAGGATATTGAGAATGCTTCGGATGAGTGCGAAGCACTCTTAAACATTATTCGAGGATATCTCATAGTCTACGAAGATGTACTAGCGCAACATGGTATTAATCTTCCATACGCTTCAAAAAGATTAAGATAACTCTATTCATGAGCGCCTCTGCATATTCAGCCATTAGAATTCTGAGTCCAAGCACCCTAGAGCTTGTTATGCACTTTTGCGGGAGAAAAGAGGTGAATATGCCTCTCTGAAGGCCGTTCCAGTCGTTGTCTTCAATCGGGGAGGCTCCTTGAGACCCCTTGCGGCCCTATAATGGCCGATTTTGAGCCAAAAAGTGCATAACAGCCTCTAGAGCCTGTTATGCACTTTTTGGGGAAAATTTCGTCATTGACGTATGCAAGAACGGAAAGCGCAACCGAGTGATATCTCGGATGAGGAATGGACATTTATTGTTCCATACCTCACTCTCATGAGGGATGATGCTCCGCAGCGAATCTACCCCCTGCGTGAAGTCTTCAACGCTGCTGGCTGGATCGCTCGCACAGGCGCTCAGTGGGATATGCTCCCTAACGACCGGCCTCCTTGGACGGTCGTCTACCAGCAGACCAGGCGATAGCTCTTACGAGGCGTCTTTGCTGAAATCGTTGACGATCTGCGCGTGCTGCTACGCATCGCCGAAGGACGCTCGGAACAGCCTTTGGCCGTGATCTTTGACAGCCGGATGTTACAATCGACACCCGAGAGCGGACATCGTGCAGGCTACATCAGTTCCAATGAAACGGATCGCTATAATAATTCCCATAGCATTGTTACTCGTCTATGGGATCATCGTGATCTCCGGATCATGCCCCCACGTAGAGAGGCCGAACGTCGCACTGCCGCACGAGATCTCCGGTCCGGTAAGCCTCTTCCTTGGTCAGCATATAGATTCGGTGAAGAGGATACGAGATCCGATCGAGTACGACGGCACCTACATTCCCGACGAATACAAGTCCGATCATAATGTATCCGAGTCCTATAAGGAGTGGTCGAAGACTTCCCTTATGCAATATCTCTCAATCGATGTATGCTCGTCGCACATCACAAGTATCTACGTGTCGCGCGACCACAGCTCGCAATCCGGGATCGACTCTATCGTATCATGCTGCAAACGTGCCTACGGCCTTCCGGACAATACGGACACGATCGGCGCCGATCCCTTGGCGCGTCATTACCGATGGCATCCCGAGCCTTGGGACTTACGACCTATCCCTACCCTGCAAGCCCGCAGGACCAGGAATACATGGTCAGCCTGATTCTGATGTATGCAGAAGAGAAAAAGCAGTGAAATGAAATCCGCAATCGCACTCGGAAGGAATCCCGTTGCGCCTAAGATCTCCGGCACGCACAGGCTCAATAATCAAACATCGGATAAATCACCGCAATAAACACAATAATCGCAATCACGATGATCACCAGCTTGATCATCCTCTTCATCAGCCCGAACAGAAACGCCACCACCAGCAGCGCCAGGGCGATCTTCAGCACGGCCGGGAGCGCGAGGATTTCTTCGATCATGGCGCCGGATCAGAACGTTGCGTTGATGGTGACGCGGTGGAGCGCGCCGAGCCTTGCCAGCCCGTTGAAGGCGTAGTCGATGCGGTAGTCCTTGATCAGAATTCCGAGCCCGGCGGAGAGACCTCCGAGCCCCTTGGAGGCCCCGAACGCTATGTCGCGGCGGACCTGGTTGTTGTAGCCGAGGCGCAGACGGAGCGGCTTCGAGAGACGGAATTCACCGCCGACGGCGAACGACTGGAAACGGTCGAAGAAGTTCTCGGTCGGGTCGAGCAGACGGCTGAAGGTGACCGCCAGATTCAGCGGAAGCCCGCGCAGCTCGTGCGAGACCCCGAGCTTCAGATCGAGCGGAAGATCCTCCGTGACCCCGCCGAACGTGGAGACCTGGCTGCCGAGATGCAGCACCGACAACCCGGCATTGAAACGACGGGCCGTGTCCGAATACAGCAGCCCACCCCCGAGCGAGAGCGCGGCCGAGCTCACGTCGTCGATGCCGGAATAGACGGCGGTGCCGCTCACACCGGCGGAAAATCCATCCCCCAGCATACTTCCCCACCCGAGGGTCAGCGCGATGTCGCTCGATCCGAACTCTCCGATCGCCTGCCCCGTCTTGTCGGTCCGCTCGAACGCGCCGTAGTTGTTGAAGTTGACGCCGACGGCGACGTGGCCGATCTCCTCCATCGTGGTCGCGATCGTGGCGAAGCCGCTGTTGATATCCAGAAGATGCTTGAAGAAGGTGAACGACACCCGGGTGGTGTCGATGGTGTTCAGCAGCGCCGGGTTGTAGTAGAGGCCGGCCGGGTCGTCGCCGATCGTCAGGAAGCTCCCCCCCATCGCGGCGGAACGGGCGGAGGCGTCGTTCCGGAGGAAGTCGTAGACGTACGGCTTCTGCGCATGGAGCGCCGAAGCCGTCAGAAAGAGCGCGAGAACCGTCAGGATGCGTGATGTTGTCATACGAGATTGATCGCCACGATGGATCGGAAGCTGATATGTCGATCGGCCGCGATCGCCCGGCCGTCCCGGCCCGCCGCCGGAAGCACCGCCCGGCCCCACCGCCGGTTCGATGCCGGGCAATATAACGTGAGAACCACGCACAAATGCAAGGGAGGCCGCCGTCCCCGCCGGAAAGAGGAGGCTACGGAATCAGAGCCACGGGATCGGCCGGGAACCACTGGTAGAGCATCAGATAGACCAGCACCCCGGTCACGGAGACGTAGAGCCAGATCGGAAAGGTGATCCGCGCGATCTTCCTGTGCTTGTCGAACCGGCGCCCGAGCCCGCGGTTCAGCGTGATGA
This sequence comes from uncultured bacterium, assembly GCA_966250335.1. Taxonomy (GTDB): domain Bacteria; phylum Bacteroidota; class Ignavibacteria; order OLB7; family OLB7; genus OLB7. The sequence continues at coordinate 3,027 of CBINGZ010000026.1, forward strand.
TCGCCAGCACCGGCACGATCGCCGCCAGGACGATATGGGTGAAGAGGATCACCAGATAGAAGACCTTGATCGCTCCCTCCCCGCCGAACGGGGTCGAGAGGCCGCCGCGCAGCGAGTGATAGGTCACATAGGAGATCAGAAAGAGGACCGACGTCGAGAAGGCGGCGATCATCCACTTCCTGTGCGACTCCCAGCGCTTCTGCCTGATCCTGTAGAATCCCATCAGCAGCATCACCGTCGCGATCGCGTTCAACGTGGCGTTCACCGCCGGGAGCATCATCACATCGACGTTCATTTGTCTTCTCCGCGCATGAGCACGCCGATATCGGTCAGCAGTTTCTGGTTCGCCTCCGGATCGGAATTGCTGTAGTAGCCGCGGATATGCCCCTCGGTGTCGATCAGCACGAACCTGTCGGAGTGGATGAAGGGGCTCGTCGAATCGCTCCCCTCCTCCAGACCGAGGTGGAAACTCTCCTTGGCGAGCTTCTGGATCGTCGCGTATTCGGTCCGGAGGAAGAGCCACTTATCCTTCTCCGCCTGGTAGCTCTCGGCGTACTTGCTCAACTGCTCCGGCGTGTCGTTCTTCGGGTCGACCGAGAAGGAGACGAGCCGCACATCCCCCGCCTTCCTGAGCGACTTCTGGAGGTCGCTCATCTTGGAGGACATCGAGAGGCAGGTGCCGGCGCAACGGGTGAAGATGAAGTTCGCGACCCAGATATGCCCCTTCAGATCGCCGAGCCGGACCTCGGCTCCGCTCCGCTCGGTCATCGTCAGATCGGGAACGGCGCCGAAATCGGCCAGAAGATGCTTGGGGGAGGCGGTGCTCTGCATCCCCTTCAACCAGACCCACGAGCCGGCGGCGATGCTGATGAACGCGCCCAGCACGATGGTCATGATCAGCCGGGAACGCCCGGCGTTATGCGATGTATCAGCCATGATGACTCTCCTAAGCGATGAAGATCATGTAGAACAGCGTTACCCAGAGAAGCGTCACGAAATGCCAGTAGATGGAGGAGATGGTCAGAATGGAGTGATGGAGACGTCCGACCCGTCCGGCGTTGATCCGCAGGGAGAGGATCGCCAGCAGAACCAGCCCCACCACCACATGGACGCCGTGGACGCCGCTCAGCAGATAGAACATCCCGCTGGCGACGCTCGACGACGGAATCAGCTGCTGCTCGATCAGCCGCGACCACTCGATCCCCTGAAGCGCCAGGAAGGCGAGCCCCAGCAGGAGCGCAACGATCGCTCCGCGCTTCACGCTCTCCATCCTCCCCTGCCCCACGGCCCGCTGGGCCGCCACAAGCGCAAGGCTGCTCAGGAGGAGCACGGGGGTGCTCACGATCGTCAGCCCCATCGGCAGATGAGGCATGCCGGAGAAGTGATCACTGCCGAATCGCAGAACGATGTATCCGGCGATCAGCCCCACGAAGAGCATCAGCTCGGCGACGATGAAGAGAATCGTCCCCAGGCTCGCGTTGCTCATCGCCGGACCGGGGGCTCCGATGCCGATCTGCCTGGAATCGTGGTAGCTCATGGGGTCGTGGAATTCGAGGAGGCCGGGGTCCCCATGTCGCGCCTGACCGAATTCCGCAGAGGCTCCATCGGCCCCTTGTTCACCCCTCCCCAGAAGCTCACGTAGACGACGGAGAAGGCGATCACCACCAGGACGACGGCGCCGATCGTCAGACCGGTGATCCTGATACGCCGCTTCAGCTCCGGCGTCCTGGCCGTCCTGTAGTCGTGGAGGGAGCGGCCGTTGCCGTGAAAGAGTTCACTCATGGAATCCCCGGGTTGACTCATCGTATCGTATTGAGTTATCGAACGGCTACATCCACCCTCGATCCAGAGCCATCGTCAGGAGCAGGAGCGGAAGGTAGATCAGCGAATAGTGGAACACCCACTTGGCGTTGGTGTTCTGCCGGTCGAGCGCCAGACGGACTCCCAGCGCCAGAAACGCCAGGCCGAGCGCGAACGCGCCGAAGAAGTAGACAGCTCCGGCAATCCCGAAAAGGGTCGGAATCAGACTTACCGGAAGGAGCGCCGCCGTGTAGATCAGGATCTGCCGGTTCGTGCTCGCTCCGCTGGGGTCGACCACCGGAAGCATCTTGTAGCCCGCCCGCTCATAATCCTTGCGATACATCCACGCCAGCGCCAGGAAATGCGGCATCTGCCAGAAGAAGAGTATCGCGAAGAGAATCCATGCCTCCACCCCGAGACTGTTTCGTACCGCGACCCATCCCATCACCGGGGGGAGCGCGCCGGGGATGGCGCCGATCACCGTGTTGAGGGTGGTGCGGCGCTTCAGCGGGGTATAGAGAAAGACGTAGGAGACGAAGGTCGCGGCGGCGATCACCCCTGTCAGCAGGTTCACGGCGAGCGCCAGATAGGCGACGCCGAGTCCCGTAAGGAGGATGCCGATGAAGAGCGCCTCGTTCGGCGATACTTTTCCGGAGGGGATCGGTCTGCCGGCCGTACGGCGCATCATGCCGTCGAGCTCCCGCTCCACGTACATGTTCAGCGCGCCGCATCCGCCGCCGACCATGAAGGTTCCCAGCAGCGTGTGGATCAGGCGCATCACGTCCAGATCCCCGGTGGTCGCCACGTAGTAGCCGGCAAGGGTGGTCAGCACCGAGAGGAGCGTGAGCCTCGGCTTGGTCAGATCGAACATGTCGCCGACGCGGGCGCGCCGGCCCGTCCGTTCCTCGGCCACCACGCCGCTTCCGGTTTCCGTCATTTCCATATCCATCAAACCGCAACCTCCTCGGGGATTGGTCCCGACGCGTACCGCCTCCGTGCGCCGACCGCCGCCGGAGCCAGACGGCGTCTGGCGCGCAGGGTGAGCGTGAAGCTGGTCAGGAGCGTGAGCGCTCCGGTCAGGACGTGAAGGGTCGTGATCTCAACCTGCTTCTCCGTCAGAATCGTCAGAATCCCGAGCGTCGCCTGGATCGTGACCAGAACGCAGAGGAGAACGGCCGGACGGGTCAGCCACGAATCGTCGCGACGGTCGCGGAAGACCCGGACCGCGGTCCAGACGGCCATGACGGTCACGGCGACGGCGCCGACGCGATGCAGAAGATGAACGATCATCTGTCCGCGGGTGATCTCCGAGTTCCCCATGCTCCAGAGAAGGTTCATCCGCCAGAGCTCCTGGTTGGCGGCCGCAAGGCGCTCGTCGGAGAGGGGGGGAACCCACGACCCGAACATGGTCGGGAAATCGGGGATCGCCAGCCCCGACTCGGTGTGCCGCATGACGGCGCCGATCACGAGCTGCAGGAAGACGGTGACCGTGGTCGCCAGAACGATCCTCCGGAGACCGGGGCTGCCGGTATCGGAGGAGCGCTCCAGTTCGGCCGACTCCATCCAGCGGCGCGAGGTCAGGATCGCGACGGCGGCGACCAGGCAGAGATAGGTCTGCGCCAGGGTTCCGTGCGCCGTGGAGATCCATGCGGGGAGCATGTGGATGACGGTGAGGCCGCCGAGAAGCCCCTGCAGCAGCACCGCGAACGAACAGAGAAGCGAAAGCGTGCGGACCGATTGACGTGTCTCGACACGATAGACCCAGATCGTGAGCCCGAACGTGAGAAGGCCCGCCACGGAGGCGATCATACGGTGGGAGTGCTCCCAGAAGATCCCCCCCACCATCTTGTCCCACGGGAACGAGAACATGAAGTGCCCGTAGGTGTTCGGCCAGTCCGGGACGGAGAGGCCGGAATTGGTGCTCTTGACCTGACCGCCGAAGAAGATCAGCAGGATGACGAACAGCACCACGAAACAGGCGTATCGATGAAGCCGGAGGCTTCGGGCGTGACCAACCATAGCCTTATCCGAATACGACGTGATCTGAGGGTCGGAGGAAGGAAGTCGATCGGAAGTTACGGAGAAGGGCGCTCCGATACACCGGAACGCCCTCTGCCATAGCGTATCAGTTGTTAACGGGCTCGGTGTCGATCGCTCGTCAATGACCCGCGTTCTTGTGGGCGGCCATCGTGGCTGCGTCGATCGGCTGCGTCTGCATCAGGTAGTCCTCATGCCACATCGGCGAGCTGTATTCGTGCGGCCCGTGGTAGACGGTCGGGATCACGTCGAAGTTGCCGTGACCGGCCGGCGACGGGATCGTCCACTCCAGCGTCGTGGCGTGCCACGGGTTGGCCGGCGCCTTCGCTCCCTTGAAGATGCTCCAGAGGACGTTCACCACGAAGACGACCTGCATCAGGCCGAGGATGATCGCGCTGATCGTCTGGAACTCGTTGATCGGCTGCATATGCTGCAGGAACTCGTAGACCATCGGATCGTAGATACGACGCATGTGGCCGCCGATCCCCAGGATATGCATCGGGAAGAAGGTCCCGTTGAACGCCAGGAACGTGATGAAGAAATGAATCCGTCCCACCGTCGGGTTCAGCATCCGCCCGAACATCTTCGGGAACCAGAAGGTGATCCCGGCGAACGCCGCGAAGAGCGAGCCGCCGAAGAGGACGTAATGGAAGTGCGCCACGATGAAATAGGTGTCGTGGATGAAGCTGTCCACCGGCGTCGACGCCATGAAGATGCCGGAGAGACCGCCGATCACGAACATCGAGACGAACGCCAGCGCGTTGAGCATCGGGACGGAGAACTTGATGTTCCCCCCCCAGAGGGTGCCGAGCCAGTTGAAGGTCTTGATGGCCGAGGGGACGGCGATCACCATCGTGGAGATCATGAACGTCGTGCCGAGTGTCGGGTTCATCCCCGACTGGAACATGTGGTGTCCCCACACGATCCATCCCAGGAAGGCGATGCCGGCGATGGCGAAGACCATCGCGCGGTAGCCGAAGATCGGCTTGCGGGCAAAGGTCGAGAGGATCTCCGAGGCGATACCCATCGCCGGGAGGATCATGATGTAGACCTCCGGATGCCCGAAGAACCAGAAGAGATGCTGGTAGAGAAGAGGCTGTCCGCCGCCGACGTTGTTCATCGGGGTACCGGTGATCACCAGCCCCTGCGGCAGGAAGAAGTTCGTGTCCATCGTCCGATCCATCAGGAGCATGGCGAGAGCGGCCGAGAGGACCGGGATCGCCAGCAGCAGCAGGATCGCCGTGACGAAGATCGACCAGACGGTCAGCGGCATCCTGAACATCGTCATCCCGGGGGCCCTCATATTTATCACTGTCGTGATATAATTGATGGCCCCGAGAACCGATGAGACGCCGAGTATCAATAGTGATATGATCCAGAGATTCTGCCCCAGCCCGACCCCCGTGTAACTCGCGACGTCGGACAATGGAGCGTAGCCGGTCCATCCCGCCGCGCTTGGCCCCCCCTCCACGAAGAAGCTCGCCATCATCAGAAGGCCGGCCGGGACGGCGAGCCAGAAGGAGAGCATGTTCATGATCGGGAACGCCATATCTCGCGCTCCGATCTGTAGCGGAATCAGGTAGTTCCCGAAAAGCCCGATCATCATCGGCATGATCGCGAAGAAGACCATGAAGGTCGCATGCATCGTGAAGAGGGCGTTGTAGGTGTTCGGGAGGATCACCCCGCCCGGCGCCATCGTCTCCGACAGAAGCCCGCCCAGAAGCCAGGCCGGCACCGGCGTGCCGGGGAACCCGAGCTGCCAGCGCACCATCAGCGCAAGCCATCCCCCCACCAGCAGAAAGAAGAGGGAGCTGAACATGAACTGAATGCCGATGATCTTATGATCCAGCGAGAAGAGATATTTCTGCGCGAACGTGAGCTTCGGATGAGGATGAGCATGGTGATGACCATGATGCTCACCGACATGCTCGTGTACGTGGGCGGTTGCTTCCATGAGAGGATATCAGTCGGTTAGGTTCACGATTCGAACGATTTCATCGGGAGGTCGATCGCTGGATCACGGTCTGGCCGCGGTGTCCGCCGTCCCCGCGCCGCTCGGCTGCGAGGTCGTGTCCGCCGCGCCCACCCGGGCTGCCGTGGTATCGGCCGCTGCCGGAGCCGCGGAGCTGTCGACGGCCGCTCCCGCGGGGGCTGCCGCCGCCGGCGGCGGAGCGAGCTGCTTCGCCTTCTCGGCCTGCTTCTCGGCGTACCACTTGTCGTACTCGGCGGGCTCCATGATATTCAGGAATCCCTTCATGCGGCCGTGTCCGAGCCCGCAGAGTTCGGCGCAGGCGATCTCGTACTTCCCCGTCTGCGTCGAGGTGAACCACATGCGGGTCACCATGCCGGGGACCGCGTCCTGCTTCATCCGGAACTCCGGGATGAAGAAGCTGTGGATCACATCCTGCGCCGTCAGGTTCACCAGCACGGTCTTCCCGAGGGGAACGTAGACCTGGTTGATCGTGGTGATGTCGTCCGGCGTCCCCAGCTTGCCGTCGGCGCCCACGTAGGAGACATCCCACTGGAACTGTCTCGGCTTGACGTCGATCACCAGGTCGGGAGAGGCGGGGACCTCGTTCTTGATCTCGGCCCAGACCGTCTGGCTCTTGATGCCGAGCCAGAGGACGATGACCGCCGGCAGGATCGTCCAGATGATCTCCAGCCGGTTGTTGCCGTGCGAGTAGATCGCACGACGATTCTCTTTGTACCGGTAACGGAACAGGAAGTAGATAAGCAGCACGAAGACGAGCACGAAGGTGATCGAGGTGATCCAGAGGATCAGATTGAAGAGACCGTCGATCGGCGCCACCGATGTGGAGGCCGATCCGGGCAGCCACCACTCCGTGTAGCGGGCCACGCCCCCCGCGCCCCCCGAATCGGTCTGCGCCGTTGCCGTCCCCGTCAGAAGAACCGCCGCCGCGGCGATGAACGCGCCGGGCATCTTCCTGAACTGCTTCATGGGTTACTGTGCCTTGAAAGTAAAGGTGATATCCTTCGTTTCGCTCTTCCCGATCGTCACTTCCTGCTCCTGCTGCCCCAGCTTCTCGTGCCATGCGGTCACGGTGTAGGTGCCGGGAGGAGCCTGGAACGAGAACTTCCCGTCGGCGCCGCTGGTGGCGAACGCCGGATGCGGAAGGACGCCGATGTAGGTCTTCATCCAGCCGTGGACGTCGCAGGAGATCGGCACCATCACCTCTTCCTGATCGAACATCACGTCGGTGACCATCCCCTTGGTCGGCTGCGCCAGGTTGAACGCCTTGTTCTTCTGGGCGTTGGAGTGGACGTTATGGAGCGTGCCGTCGTCGTTGACGACCTGCAGGGTCTGCCCCACCATCACCCCCTGAACATGCGGGAAGTAGCGGCATCCCTTCTGCTCCAGCTTCGCCGCCGTTGCCGAAGGCTTGAACTTCCCCTTGAGCCCCTTGCTGACGTAGACGAAGACGTTCGCCAGCTTTCCGTCCTTGGAGACGACATCTTCATGGACACGCTCCTCCGGCGCGCTGCCGGTCGTGCATGCCCCGTCGGCGCTCATGTCGATCGGTGCGGGAACGGGTACCGCCCCCTCGAACGAGATGCTGCCGCCGATCGTCCCGGCCGTCGCGGGATCGATCGTTGCCGAACCGCCGCCGACACCTCCGGCATCGGCGCTTTCGCCTTCGTCGTCAAGGCTGAAATCCTCTTCGTCGCTCCCGCCGCACGCCGCAAGCGATACCGCAAGGGTCAGCATGAGCGCCGTGCGAAGAGAAAAGAGATGTCCGAACTTCATTCTATCTCCTATGGTGTAGTTATTTATATCGTGTTATGAATCGGCTCTCGTCCCCTCACTCCACGCTCCCGCGGCGCACATGCGCGCGGTAGACGATGGTGGAGACGACGCCGAAGAGGAGGAACGGCATGCCGACCATGCCGAGGATCGTGTAGTAGAATCCCTGGGCCAGCCCCCCGTTCTCCGCCATCTGGTCCTTGCAGTTGGGGCACGCAACGGCCTCCGCCGCAAGGAAGAGGAGCATGACCGCAACCAGCGGAAGCAGGCGCGGGAGATGCCGCCGGGCGATCTTCCAGGATCGTGTTCCGATTGATTTCATTGTTCGTCCGTATCGGTCCGACAGTGAATATCCCGGTGCGATATCCGGGGACGTTCGCTACTTCTTCTTCCCCGCCAGATCGTCGGCGGTGATCCGGAAACCGAGTTCCGTCGCCTTCCCCGACTCGATCGTCACGGTCGACTCCAGCTCCACCGGGTCGGAATATCCGTACCCGATCAGTTTTCCCGATCCGTCCCGCCTCGGCTTCGGCACCGCGCCGTTCAGCCAGAGATGGGCGGTATAGGTGCCGGGAGAGATGTTCTCGATCGTGAAGCTCCCGTCGGCGGCCGAGAGCGCGAACCAGGGGTTGTCGGCTCCCACGATATACGAGTTCATCCAGGGATGATAATCGCACTCGACCGGGTAGACGCCCGGGCCAGGAACGGTGAATTCGTCTTTCGCCCCCTGCCCCGGCTGCGTCCTGTTCATCAGGATCTTCTCGGTCACCTGCTCCTCGATCCTCACGTTGTGAGGCGTCGGATCACTGTTCGTGATCGCGACGGTACCGCCGACCGGAACCACAAGGACATGGGGAAGATAACGACAACCCTGCTGATCGAGCGAGCCCGAGAGTTTCGGGTCCTTCAGCTTCATGCTGAACCCCTCTTTTCTCAACAGGATCACGGCGTTCCGTACGCCTCCTCCTTCACCCACCTCGAACCTGTCGCTCCTGCCGGCGCCGGTGCAGACGTCATCGTTCGCGGGAATCTCGTAATCGGGAAGATCGGGGAGAGCGCCTTCGTAGACGACTCGTCCTGCGATACTCCCTCCGGAGACTTCTTTTCCCGTCGAATCGGTCGGCCTGACGATGAACTCGGAGACCTCCCTCACACCCGGGCGGGCGTTGGTCTGCGGCTCCCCCTCCTGCGACGATCCGACCCGGGTCGAATCGTCCGATTCCCGTATCTCTTCCCCCTCACCGCCGCAGGCGGCAAGCGTCGCGCAGAGAGCCCCGGTCAGCAATGCTGTGGAAACGGGCCGGCGGAGCGCCGACGGACCATCGATCAGGTTCATCAGTTATCGATATCTCTTCACGATCTACCGCATCGACAGTTTCCTGCCGGCGGAGGAGCCCTTCACCGAGCGGTCGGCGCTCTTCTCCGGCGCGGCCGCGGGGGCCGCCGTCGTGTCGGTCGGGGCCTGGGCCGCCTGGAGGATCAGGGGAACATCCGGGCCGACACCTTTCGGTCCGCCGATGCGCCAGACGTAATCGCGCAGCGCGTTCACCTGGGCCTGCCAGTCGCCGCCGAGAATATCGGGATACGGCGACGTCTGATTGTCTCGCGTCCCGAAGAAGTTCGGCATCTTCGTTCCCGGCACCACGTACTGCGGGTCGCGGATCCAGTTCGGAATCCATTCAGGGTTCAGACGGCTTCCGGCCATCGCCAGGTTCGGCGCGGGGACCGCGGTGGAGCCGCCGTTGGCGGGGGAGGAACCGACCGCGTGGCACTGCTGGCACTTCAGCCGGGTGAAGAGTTCACGTCCCGCCGCGATCGACGCATCGCTCGCGGGGTAGAAACTGTAGTCGGTGAACCCGAGGGTCTTCTTGTCGAGCCCCAGGAAGTACTTGTCGAGACGGCTGATCTCCGTCGGCCTGAACTTGTAGGTCGGCATCCTGATCGTCAGCCAGTCGCGGACCGGGTGCGAGGCAGGGTTGTTGATGAACTCGTAGAACCACTCCTCCTGCAGCTTCATACCGGCCGTGTTCAGGCTCGGCGGGGAGTACGGGAGAACGTCCGCTCCCTTCATCCCGGTGATCTTCTGCAGGTTCTCCTGGATGAACCCGCCGTGCTCCTCGATCTTGTGGCAGCCGACGCAGTTGTGCCAGTGAGTCATGAAGCGACCGTCATCCACCGAGGCCTTGTAGACGCCGCCGGAGGAGGTGAGGTGCGCCGGGATGAACTCCTTGGAGTAGCTCCTGAGAAGGACAGTCAGCGCGTACGCCTCCTCGTCGGTCATGTTGAAGACCGGCATCTTCTGCGGGATGGCGTCGGTGGCGAAGATCCTGGAGTTCTTCATCTTCAGCGCGGTCCAGACGAACCAGTCCTCGCCGATCGAGGTGTGCTGGTAGACGGTGCCGAGCTTGAACCCGGTGGTGTCGAAGTGCTTCCGGGTGCGCATCATGTCGTCGAACCCGAGATATCCGAAGAAGAGATCGGCGGCCGTCTTGCGACCGAAATCGGAGAGAGGAACGGAGACCTTTCCTTCCCCTTCCATCCCCTTGATGTCGTGGCAGCCGAAGCAGCCGTACTCGCGGATGATCCCCTTCCCCTTCTCGGCCCATGCCGGGTCGTTCACATGCTTGAGAGATACCCCCGCGGTGAAGCCGGGGTCCTGCCTCCCCATGAGGAACGCCGTGATGTCGGCCGCCTCCTGATCGCTCAGGCGGAGGCTCGGCATGCGGGTCTTCGGGTTGTAGTGCTGCGGGTTTCTCACCCAGTCGTAGAGCCATGCGGCGGAGACCTTGGAGCCGACCTTGGTCAGCTCCGGACCGTACATGTTCCCCTCGGCCACGCGATGTCCGGTGACGGCCGCGTTCGCCCAGAGCGGGTTCTTGTCGTTGTTCGCCGTGAACTTGAAGTTGCCGCGTCCCTCGAAATCGGCGCCTGCATGGCAAGCGATACATCCCACATCCTGCATCACCTTCTTGCCGCGAACCGCGTCGCCGGCCGGGATGCTGGAGGAGGCCGGGGTGTAGGGACTATCCTTGGAGACACTGTAGAGATATGCCACCACCGCCTCGGTCTGCTCCGGCGTGAACTCGAAGTTCGGCATCCGGGTATGCTCGTTCCAGGCGTTCGGGTTCATGATCCACTTGTAGGCCCATTCCGGAGAGACCTTCTTGGCGAGGTTCTCGAGCGAGGGACCGACCTTGTATTCCTTCCAGTCCGGGACGCTGGGGCCGTCGTGACAGCCGAAGCATCCCATATCGATAAAGAGCATTCTCCCCTGCGAGATCTTCTCCATCGCCGGATAGCTGTAGTTCCCCTCATGGCACTTGCGGCAGGAGGCCTGCACGTAGGCGCCGGTCAGGAGCGGGCGCTCCCAGTGGGCCTGGAAGCCGTGGGCATGCTCGACGTCGTCGACGGAGTTCGCCTGGCCGCCGTGGCAGTTGGTGCAGCCGAAGTTCTCCACCGAGTGGGTCTTCAGCAGCTCCGGCTTCGGATGCGGACCGAAGACCTTGCGGAACCGGGTCGCCTGTTTCTCATCCTTGAAGAGTTCTCCCGGACCCCACGCCGTGAAGATCGAGGTATCGGCCATGACCGGATCGCCGATGCCGAGATGGCAGCTCTGGCAGCGGTCGACGCGCATCTGGAGGCGTCCGAAGTTCGACTTGTCGAGATCGGCCAGCATCACCTGATGCACCTTGACCGGCGCGTCCTTCGTCTCGGTGATCTTCTTGCGGATCTCGGCGACCTGCTTGAAGAGGCTGTCGCGGCGGTTGACGGCGGCCTTGCGGCGATCGGCGATCGGCTTGATCTTGGTGTCGGTGATATCGGCACGGAGCCTGACGAGCGAATCGATCTCCTTGTCGTAGGCGGCCATTCCCGCTTCCAGTTCCTTCCGTTCCTTCAGATAATCCTCGGCGGCCTCCGGATGCCCGAGCTTCTGGCTGTGCTCGAACATATAGTTCCTGTTGTCCGCCTCCGCCTTCATGTTGGCGCGCTCGCGGGAGACCTCACGGATCGTGATATTGAGATCCTCGACCTTGGCGGCCGCCTCCTTCGCCTCACCCGAATGGAGTTCGCGATCGAGATGGGCGATCTCCTTCAGCGCGGAATCGAGATCATCCCGGCTGACCCCACCCTTCGCGTCGGCAAGCTGCCTGTTGAGGATGCGGACCTTGAACGCCCTGAAATCCTCCTGGAAATCTTTCCAGGGGCGCCGTCCGTTGATCTCGTCGGCGACGGCCCAGAGCGTTCCCAGGAAAAGAAGAAGCGAGAGCCCTGCATAGAGCCCGCCGTAGTTGCGCCGCTCGATCGGAGTCTCATATCGCTTTTTGAACCAGCCAAACATGGTCGGATCCGATTTGTTCAGAGTGAGAGTGCCGGAATGTGAGAGCCCCGGGCCGCATGAAGCCTCGGCCCGGTGCGCCGGAGGCGTCAGATGTTGAAGAACGGCGTCGCCAGAACGTACTTCACGTTGAAGAGGAGCCGCAGGAAGATCTTGATCACGACGCCGAGCATGGAGAAGGTCAGAAGCGCGACCACCCAGTAGCGGATCGGGCCGAGCGCCTTGAACATCGGTTCCTCCTTCCTCTTCTGCCAGATGAAGTAGGGGATCGAGTAGAACCCGAGGAGGAGGAGCGATCCGATCGCGATCGACAGCATGTTATAGGAGTTGTCGATGTTCAGCGTCGGTATCCCCACCAGTTCCAGCAGGTCGACGTTGTTCAGCGCCACCACCTTATGCGCGTCCCAGTATTCCCACGGCGTGAAGAGGTTCCAGCCGGGGCCCCGGAAGAACGTTCCCAGCACGATCAGCACCACCCAGAGGATGATGAAGCCGAAGGCGTACATCCCCAGAGAAAAGGGTCGATCCTTGATCGTGTAGTAGCCGTTCCCCTTGGTGTTGATATCGATATATGGGATTGCGATCAGTCCGATGATGATGACCGTCGGAAGCACGACGCCGGCGATCCAGGGATCGAAATAGACCAGCAGTTCCTGAAGACCCAGGAAGTACCAGGGGGCCTTGGAGGGGTTCGGCGTGAGAGCGGGGTTGGCCGGCTCTTCCAGCGGAGCGTCGATGCCGATCGACCAGATGGTCAGGAAGACCATCACGGCGATCGAGGCAAGGAACTCCACGCGGACCAGATAGGGCCACACCTGGACCTTGTCGGTCATATCCGCCTCGGCCGGACGCTCGCGCCCGTCGTTGATCCTGGCCTTGCGCCAGGAGAGCCAGCCGAAGTAGGCCGTAAGCACCAGGAGAAGGATTGCCGGTACGTTGTCAGGTTTCTCGATCTGCGACCAGAGAAACTCTAACGCTGACGGCGCGTGCTCGTGCATTGCGAAATTCCCGGAATAAAGGTTCTAGTCTAGTTCGATACGATCACTGATGCGATTCGGTCTGGTCCCCCGCCTTGACGCTCCCGTTGCCGTTGGCCGAGGGAACATCGAGATCGGTCGGTTCGTCCAGCATCTCCACCCGCTTGATCTGCATCACCTTGACGACATCGCGCGCCTTCCGCATCTCACGCGTCTCGACCTTCGGTCCGGAGATGCCGCCATCCTTTCTGATACGCCAGAAATGGACGGCCATCAGCACCGCCGCGACGATCGGCAGGAAGATGCAGTGAAGCACGTAGAAGCGGAGCAGGGTCGCCGCGCCGACGGTGGTTCCTCCCAGCAGCACGAACCGGATGTCGTTGTCGGCCCGCAGACCGAGCTGGGGACCGAACGGTCCTTCATGACCGAGCAGCGGCGTGGCGCGCGCCATGTTCGTGCCGACGGTCACGGCCCAGATGGCGAGCTGATCCCACGGAAGGAGATAGCCGGTAAAGGAGAGAAGAAGGGTAAGAAGCAGAAGGATGACGCCGATCGCCCAGTTGAACTGCCGCGGCGGCTTGTACGATCCGGTCAGGAAGACACGGAACATATGGAGCATGACCGTGATGACCATGCCGTGCGCCGCCCAGCGGTGCATGTTTCTGATGAACGGGCCGAAGGCGACGTCGTTCATCAGATATTTCATGTCGTCGAACGCGTATTCGGCCACCGGGCGGTAGTAGAACATCAGAACGACGCCGGTCACCGTCAGAATCAGGAAGAGGAGGAAGGTGATTCCCCCCATCCCCCAGGTGTAGCTGAAGTTGGCGCCGTGCCGCGAGACGCGGACGGGATGAAGATGGAGGAAGACGTTGTCGAGCACCATGAGTGCCCGGTTCCGCTGGTTGTCCTGATAACTGTGACGGAAGATCGACTTCCAGATCTCATTCTGGGTGACGTTCTTGCGGATCTTATCGATGTTCGGTCTCTGCAGCGCCATCGCGATGAGGATTAGGATGGATGATCACACGTTCAGCGTGGCGGCGGGATTATCCCACTGCCCCTTCTCCCAGAGGAACTTCTGGCTCTTGTCGACCTCGATCTGCCCGTCCGGAGCCATATGGATGCCGACGCGCTCCAGCGGGCGCGGGGCGGGACCCTCGAAGTTCACCCCCCAGTCGGGGGTTCCGCGGAATCCGGAACCGTGGCACGGGCACTTGAACTTGTTCTCGGCGGTCAGCCAGCGCGGCGTGCACCCCAGATGGGTGCAGATCGCCAGCAGGGCGATGAACGACCCGTCCCCCTGGCGGATGATCCAGACGCGCTCCTCATCCTTGTACTTCTCGCTGACCGCTCCCGGCACGTAGTCGCCGGGAAAGCCTGCCTTGAAGACCGGCGGGCGCTCGTAGATCACGCGCGGGAACATGGCGCGGAGCGTCCCGAGCAGCATGATGGTGAAGAAGCCGAAGAAGCTCATCCACCCGATCGACTGCAGGAAATTCCGGCGGCCGAAGTACCACACCCCCTGCTCCGTCTCGTTCTGCGGCGCCTTTGTCGTCACCAGAGGCGTCGGCTTCGACGGTCCCTTCGGAGCCGCCGGCTTCGCGGCCGCCGCGGGCTTGGGAGCAGGAGCGACAGCTGCCGCTGTCCCCCCCCCTGCTGCCGGGGCCGGCTTCGGCGCGGCCGCCGCGGGTGGAGCGCCGCCCGCCGCCTGTGCGGCTTTCAGAGCGGCGATCTTTTCCTTCATCGCCGCAATGCGTGCCTCTGCCTCGGGAGAGTTCCCCCCCGGCGAAGCGCCCTGGGTTGATTGTGGATCGTCTGGCATGATCGTCGATTACGCTTTATGATTCAGTCGGTCGCCCCGCCCTTGCCGGGAATGCCCCGGTATCGAACGCAGGAATGCGGGCGCCGGCATCGGGAGTGCCGGCGATCTTCTCGGCGGGGTCTGGCTTCGGGTTAATCGTGTTGACAGCCTGTTCGGCCATTGTGCAAGTTCCTGCCGTCCTTCGTCCCCGGACCCTGGGGTCCGCCGCGGGCCTTGGACGGTCGCGAAGAATCGTGTTCACGGTTCCGCCACGGAACCGGCCTCCGGTCAGTCGGAGTCCGGCATCACCATCTCGATCGTCTCCCACGGGCAATACTTGTCGCAAAGCTTGCATCCGATGCAGACTTCCTCGTCGACAATGACCACGGGATTGACGGTGCGATTGGTGTGTTCTCCGGCAAGATACTCGGGGCCCGGTTTGTAGTAGATGCAGTCCACCGGACAGAACTCGATACAGACGCCACAGCCGGTGCACCCCTCCTCGTGGATGTAGGCCACCGGCATCGGCTTCTTCTTCTTTTTCGGAGCGGCCGCGGACGACGCAGCAGGAACATCGGTGAGTTCAGCCATGCAGATCTATCAGTAGGTTCGATAGGTTCCGATTGGAGGTCCCGTACGCCCGTGGCTCGAACGTAAACGGATGGAGTGCCCCGGCAAGACCGCCGGATCCGATGACCCGGCTTACAGATTGAAAAGCGGTAGCAAGTTATCGCCATCCGCCAATAAGTGCAACCTGAATTTTATCAGGAACGACAGAAGTTCCGCTTTATCCGCCGAAGTTGCGCGTTCTTCCCTCCCAATGTAGCTTTGCCGACCAGTACCGGCCCCCCTTCCGGACCCCGCCGGACATTTCTCATGTAACGCATTCATCGACATGAACCTCTGTGTGATCGGCACTCTTGCCTACGATACCATCGAAACCCCCTTCGGACGGGCCGACGACGCCCTGGGGGGCTCGGCGACCTTCATCGCCACGGCCGCCAGCTACTACACCAGCCCGGTCGGCATCGTCGGCATCGTCGGCGACGATTTCTCGCGCGAGGCGCTCGATTTCCTCACGTCGCGCGGCGTCGATACCTCGGGAGTCGTTATCAAGGAAGGGGGAAAGACGTTCCGCTGGAGCGGCCGCTATCACTACGATCTGAACAACCGCGATACCCTCGACACCCAGCTCAACGTTCTGACCGAGTTCGATCCGGTCATTCCGGAAGGGATGCGGGACGCCGAGTTCGTCTGCCTGGGGAATATCGATCCGCTCCTTCAGGCCAAGGCCCTGGACCAGATAAAGGCGCCGAAGTTCGTGGTGTGCGACACGATGAACTACTGGATCGAAGGAGCGATCGAGCCGCTGCTTCAGGTCCTCAGCCGGGTCGACTGCCTGATCGTCAACGACAGCGAGGCGCGCCTCCTCTCCGGCGAGCCGAACCTTATCAAGTCGGCCCGCAAGATCATGGCGATGGGACCGCACGTGCTGATCATCAAGAAGGGGGAGCACGGCGCCCTCCTCTTCATGGGAGACGACGTCTTCAGCGCCCCGGCCTACCCGCTGGAGAATCTCTACGACCCGACCGGAGCCGGAGATACCTTCGCCGGCGGCTTCATCGGCTACCTGGCCCGCTGCGGCGAGGTGAGCGAGGCAAGCCTGCGCCGCGCCGTGATCCACGGCAGCGCCATGGCGAGCTTCTGCGTCGAGAAATTCTCGCTCGATGCCCTGCGCGATCTCTCCGATCAGACGATCACGACCCGGGTCGACGCGTTCCGCAAGATTTCCCAGTTCGATCTGGAGGAGGTGGCGCTTCGCGATGCTGCTCTTTGATCGTATCTCCTGCCTCGTCACCGTTGCCGCCCCCCCCTCCCACGACGGACGGAGCCCCCGCCGCGCCGGACGGCAGATGGGGGATATCGGCGTCATCCGGGACGCGGCGGTCGCCGTCGACGGGGACACCATCCTCTGGGTCGGGAAGTCCGGCGAGAAGGAGTTTCCCGGAGCCGAGGTGATCGACTGCTCGGGGAAGACGCTCCTCCCCGGCTTCGTCGACTCGCACACCCATATCGTCTTCGCGGGGAACCGCGCCGACGAGTTCGCCGCCCGGCTGCGGGGGACGACCTACCAGGAGATCGCGGCGGCGGGAGGAGGGATCCTCCGGTCGATGCGGTCGGTCCGTTCGTCGAGCGTGGAGGAGATCGTCGAGGGGAGCAGAAAGCTTGTGCGGAGCGCCTTCCGGCACGGCTCCACGACCATCGAGGCGAAGAGCGGCTACGGGCTCGACACCGCAAACGAACTGAAGCTGCTGGAGGCGATCGACCGGCTGGCGCGCGAGGAGGCGCCCGACATCATCCCGACGTTCCTCGGGGCCCACGACTTCCCCCCCGAGTACCGTGAGGATCACGAGCCGTACATCGCCGAGCTGATCGACGTGATGATCCCGCAGGTCGCCGACCGCGGTCTGGCCCGCTTCTGCGACGTCTTCAGCGACACCGGCTACTATACCGTGGAGGAGTCGGAGCGGATCTTCGAGGCGGCGCGCCGGCACGGACTGCAACTGAAGGTTCATGCCGACGAGCTCTCCTCCTTCGGCGGCGCCGAGATGGCCGCCCGGATCGGAGCCGTCTCCGCCGACCATCTGCTGCGGATCTCCGACGACGGCATCGACATGATGCGGGAGGAAGGGGTGGTCGCAACGCTCCTCCCCGGCACCGCCTTCTTCCTGGGGCTCCCCTACGCCCCGGCGCGGACGATGCTCGAGCGGGGCCTGACGGTGGCGATCGCCACCGACTGCAACCCCGGTTCGAACATGTCGGAGAACATGCAGATGACGCTGGCGCTCTCCTGCATGGGGATGAGAATGTCGACGGAAGAGGCGATCACCGCCGCCACCCTGAACGGAGCCGCCGCCCTCGGCATCTCCGACCGCGTCGGCTCGATCGAGCCGGGAAAGCAGGCGGATATGATCATCTTCGACCTCCCCGATTATCCCGGCATCGTCTACCACTACGGTGTGAACCAGGTCGAGGCGGTGGTGAAGGCGGGGAGGATCTTCCGGGGGGATTGACCTCTCCTCCCACCCATCTATTGAAGGCGACGGGCTCGCCCGCTCTCGTTGAGAAGGGCGAGCTCAAGGTCGCGCCTGCGTGACTCATTCGATCATTCCCCCCTGCCCGTAGGTCTGGGTCGCAACGGCCTTCCGAGTGCCCGCTCAAGAAATCGACGCCCCTGCTCGGTGGTGAATAGTTCGCGCGGGTCGATGCCGATACCGCCCGTGTCGTTAGTAAGGATCGTCAGCTTTGAGCCCTTCCTGATCTCGATATCTTTGCTTTCCGATGCGGTGGTGTTCGTGTTCGACTCATTGTTGTCGGGCATGACGACCTTCTCCCATGAATGTGAGTGAGAATGAAGCCGCCCGGCATCAACGAAACAGAAGACGACGGCAGTGTGGCGCGGATTGCCTGTCTCAGCAATCGAACGGATCGACGCTCTGCGCTCTCCCCTGCCCAATTAATCCAATAATAACAGGAGAAACATGGAGCGGCAGCCTTCCGCTCGGAAGCCTTCACGGCCACCTCGCGGCTCGCACACCGCTCCGGCGAAAATTTACGCTTCGGTCCCGCTCTCCGGGGCCGTCTCGGTCTGCTTCCTGCGGTACATCAGGGCCAGCGGAACGATGACGCAGTAGCCGATGGTCAGAAGAATCGGCGCGATGGTCACGGAGTTGGCGTTGTTCCAGATCCCGTTGTTGTTGGCCGGATCGTCCGAGATCGCCGTGGCCATCAGCATATAGCCGATGATGATGACGGCAAGGCCCCCCAGAAAGATCAGCCCGTTGGTCTTGCCGAGCGGGAGATTCCAGGTGACACGGGATTCGGCCACACGCACTCTGCGCACGGTGCCGCGCGCCTGGGGGTTACGCTGCGGAGGAGTCCTGCGTTGCGCGGGGGCAACAGGTTGCTTTGACATGTTGGCTGCTTGCTGTTTCTGAATGTCGATCCGCCGGAGGTCCGTCGGCCGGGGACAAATATAGGTGTTCGATCGGGATCACCATCATCGACGATCGGAGGGCGCCGATGTTCCAAACCGCCCCGATCGGGCAGGGGCAAAAAAAAAGCCGGTCATGGGGACAGACCAGCTTAGAGCGTCTTGACGCGGTAACCAGGGGAAGGCTATCGCTCGGCTCTGATGCTAAGGTACGGTATCAGGGAGGCGGATGCAATACCGCGGTGACTTTTTTTACAGTTACACATCTCTTATCGAGAGATCACGTCACGCTTCATCTCTGTTCCGACACTTTTACCAGACTCTTCCCGCAGATGCCGTTTCCACGGACCGTCGTGATGCAGCGGGCCCCCTCGAGGTCGCATTGACCGCATGTCTCGCAGGTGACCAGAATCCCCAGTCTCTCCAGTTCCTTCAGGATCGCACGCTCCGCCTCGGCCGAGATGCCGTCGACGATGATATCGCTACTCTTCATGATGATGCTCCGTTGACGTGATCGGACGGCCTTCCCGCCATCCACGATTTTCTTAGAGCCACCACTCCCCAGACGCTTTCGATAAAGGCGAATCGGCCAGGTAACCGTAGAGCGCCGAGGAGAAGCAGCCCGCCTACCTCCCCATCCCTTTTCTGAGAAGATAGATGAAGAGAGGCGCCCCGAGGAGCGCCGTGATCGCGCCGATCGGCAGCTCGGTGGCCGGTCCCCCCAGGCTCCCCATAAGCGACCGCGCGACCGTGTCGCAGATCACCAGGAAGATCCCTCCCCCTATCACCGACGCCGGCAGGAGCAGCCTGTGGTCGGGCCCGACCAGCCGCCTGATGATATGCGGCACCACGAGCCCGACGAACCCGATGGCGCCGCAGAAGGCCACCGACACCCCCACGACCGCCGAGGCGGCCAGGTATGCCAGCGTCCGCGCCCGCCCGACGTCGAGCCCAAGGCTCATCGCCTCGTCGTCCCCGAGGGAGAGAGCGTTCAGCGTGTTTCCGGAGAAGAGGCCTGCCAGGAGGACGGCACAGAAGAGCCCGATCGAAACGAACCCGACCCCCGCCGTCGCCTTGCTCAGATCTCCCAGCATCCACTGGATCGCGGAGCGCATCGCATCCCCCAGAAACCCCAGCAGCAGGAAGATCGCCGCCGCGCCGATGGCGGCGACCATCACCCCGCCGAGGAGCATCGACTCCGAGCGGACGCCGTACGTGCCGCGGGCGATCGCCAGCACCGTGAGAACCGACACCGCCCCGACGGCGAACGAGAGGAGCGGAATCCCCACCGCCCCCGCCCCGAGCAGATAACCGAGGATCGCCCCGACCGCGCAGCCGTTGGAGACCCCCAGGATGTAGGGTTCGGCCAGCGGGTTCCTGAGGAGCGCCTGAAAAACGACGCCGGTCGCCCCAAGGGCCCCACCGACGCTGACGGCCAGAAGTATGCGTGGAAGACGAAGGGAAAGAAGGATGGTGCGCGCGGAGAGATCTCCCTCCCCGAAGAGCGCCGCGAAGCCGCGCGCGGGAGAGATTCCCTCGACGCCGATAAAGAGCGATATCAGCGACACGGCGATCAGCATGACGAACGCCGCGACCAGAAACCGCGCGGTCCGCCCGCGGGTCAGACGCGTCCGGGCCCGCCCCGGAGGAGCCGGGAGCGCGATCACTCCCCGGCGCGCCACGCCTCGAGCTCTTCGTTCATCCGCTTCAGAAGCTCATCGATCCCCTGACCGGAGACGGCGGAAATCAGCAGCGGCGGACGGCCGTCGAACCGGAGCCCGAGGAGTTCCTCAAATCCCTCGGCCATCATGGAGTCGGTCTTGGTGATGCAGACGATGCGCCGTTTCTCCAGCATCGACGGGCTGAACCGCGCCAGCTCCCCCGTCAGCACCTCATAGTCCGCCGACGGATCGGCCGAGAGGCCATCGAGCAGAAAACAGAGGACGCCGGAACGCTCCACGTGGCGCAGAAACTGCAATCCCAGCCCCTTCCCCTCGCTCGCCCCCTCGATCAGCCCCGGGATATCGGCGACGGCGAACGACCGTCCCTCCGCGATCCTGACGATGCCGATGTTCGGTATCAATGTCGTGAAGGGATAGTCGGCGATCTTGGGACGCGCCGCGCTGATGCGGGAGATCAGGGTCGATTTTCCCGCGTTGGGGAACCCGACCAGCCCGACATCCGCCAGCAGCTTCAGTTCGAGTCTGATGCGTCGTTCCTGGCCGGCCGTCCCCCGTTCGGCGGAGCGGGGGGCCTGGTTGGTGGAGGTCGCGAACGCGGAGTTTCCCCGGCCGCCGCGACCGTGACGGGCGATCACCAGCCGCTCGCCGTTCTCCTTCATGTCGGCGATCAGCTCATCCGTGTCGGCGTCGTAGATCAGCGTGCCGACCGGGATCTTCACCTCGATCGGGGCGCCGTTGCGACCCGTCTTGTCGCCGCCGGCGCCGTTGTTCCCACGCTCCGCGATATACTCGCGCTGGTATCTGAAATCCATCAGCGTGGAGAGCTGACTGGTGGCGAGCAGCACCACATCTCCCCCGTCCCCGCCGTCGCCGCCGTTGGGTCCCCCCTTCGGGACGAATTTCTCACGACGGAAACTGACGGCGCCGTTGCCGCCGTCACCCGCGCGAACGAGGATTTCCGCTGAATCGATGAACACGTTGCAGCTCCTGGGAATATGCTCAGGGTGGAGGAATCGTCATCTGGTGGAAAGATACCGACCGTAGACGCTGTCGGTAAACCGGATGGCCGTTCTGGAATAGGGATCGACGTCGAACCTGATGAAGAGATCGTCGAGAATCTGCGACGCGGCCCGCCAGTCGTCCGCCGCGTTGATCTTGTCGAGCGCCGCCTCGTACTCGCCGCGGTTCCGCTGGAACACCTTCTTGACCACCTTCCGCTCCAGCATGGCGTCGATGTAGTGGCGGACGTCGCGACGGGAAGCCCCGTTCGCCTCCGCGACCGTACGATGGACAACCTCCGCCGCGGCCGGGCCGTGGGGAATGCCGGAGTCGCGCGACCAGGCCGTATGGATCGGCGGAGCGCTCTCGCTCGGGCTCTCGTCGTCGTCATCCTCATCGCCGTCGTCGGAGAGATCGGCGCTTACCGGAGCGGGAACAGGTGTCGGCGGCGGAGCGGGCGGCGGCAGAGGAGCGGCCTCCACGGCGGGCCGGGAGTCGACCGGCTCCTGCTCCATATCGTCGTCATCCACCATATCGTCATCCGACGCTGCGGAGAGCGCGGCGGCATCGGCCCGCTCGAAATCGTTCAGGCCGGCGGCCACGGACGAACGGACGTCATTGATGAACTCGAGATGACGGCCTATATCGTCGGCCGACATGTCGGTCGGAAGCCCCGGGCCCCCCTCGTCATATTCGTCGTCGAAATCCTCCTCGGTCCGGTCGGCGGATAGATCGTCGAGCGAGAAGACCGGCGCCGCGGCCTCGGGCTCGACCGGAGGCTCCTCGACAGGCGTCTCCACGGCGGGTTGCGGCGGGAGATCGTCGACAGGGGCCCCGGTCGGGAGATCCGTATGAAGATGGAGCCGGACGACATCATCCAGCTCATCGTTCTGGTAGACGGTGGAGAAGTCGGCTTCCGGCTCATCCTCGGCGCTGGTGAGAAGCTCGTCAAGGAGCGCGAGAAATTCCTCACGCCCCACGCTCTCCTTCCCTTTCGCCCGCCATCCCTCCAGATAATCGACGAGCTTCTTGATGTTCTTGTCGTCGAAGAAGACGATGAGCGCGTCGACCGGGACCTGGTAGTCATCCTGCTCGCCGATGAAATCGAAGAACGGGTCCATCAGCGCCAGCAGATCCTCCACCGTGCAGCTCAGCAGGATCTGATCGTCGATCCTGCGGATGACCCGCTCGAACTCCGTCGAGGAGATCGCATCGAACGTCGGCCGTTCGCTCTGCTTCCTGTCGACCCACTCGGCGAAGACGTTCCTGAAATAATCGTAGTCGGCGAACGCGCCGAACCTGAGCATCACCTCGCGGAGCGGCTTCACCGGCTCCCCCCGGAAGATGTACCATTTCAGCGTGGTCTGCGGCCGGCAGATGAAGTTGAAGGTCAGCTTGACGGCGCTGTCGAGCACCGTGAGGAAGTCCTCCCGCTCGAATCGCGCATGGCGGAACTGCACCTGCTCCAGATAGGTCAGAAGGGATGAAAGCTCCGGATGATCGTAATCGAACCGCTTGTTCGCGGCGCGGGCCAGCCCCTCGTTGTAGAGCCACCAGCTCACCTCGGTCTCGAAGAACGGTTTGAATCGTGATGGGATACGCTCATCCTCAAGGATCTCGGCCAGCGATATCAGCGACCGGTCGCGCAGGACTTCCGTTCCAACCTTCTGAATGGTCTGTGCAATGACGCGTTCGAACATGGCTAGGCGTGTACAGGACTCGATAGTATTCCGGAACGGCAGCGATCCGGGTACAACGGCAGGCGCGGAATGTACCATTTTCCCGCGACTTGAAGAGGCGCGGCATCGGGAACGATGAGGGAAGAGAAGGGGATGCGAAGGAGAAGCGACATCCCGCATCGGGCGGGTCGGCACGGGGCGCCGAAGGAGGCGGCCCCCGATTTCGGGCCGCGGAAGGGTTTCCCGCGGTAACATACCCTTGTACGGTCAACGGTGGCATAGTAAGTTCCGGGCGCCGACCCTCGATACAAGATGTATTACTATTCCGAGACGAAATACAGGTTCCGCCTGGCGGGACGCCTCGCGATCGTGCTGCTGCTGCCGTTCATGGCGGCACAGATCTCCGCGCAGACGCACTCCCGCACTGATGCGACGCCCGGCGTCAACCGCTACGGCGCGAAGCAGCGGACGGTGGAGCTGGCGCAGGATATCGACGAGATCCTGGCCGACAGGAGCTTCGCCGACGCCACCTGGGGGGTCTCGGTCGTCTCGTGTACCGGAGGGGAGACGCTCTATCAGAAGGATGAACGGAAGAACCGCCAGGTCGCTTCCAACATCAAGCTTCTTACCTCCTTCGCCGCGCTCCGGAAGCTGGGAGGGACGTACAGATACGGCACCGGGGTCTTCATCTCGGGTGAGATCACGCCGAACGGAGAGCTTCTGGGGGATCTCATCATCACGACCGCCGGCGATCCCTCCCTCTCCCCCACCTTCAACGTGAACCCGGCCGACGTGCTCGGGGGATGGGCGCGGGCTCTCGATTCGATCGGCATACGATCGATACGGAACGTGGTGGTGGACGCCTCCGCGTTCGACGACGTGCCGTACGCGCCGGGGTGGTCGTGGGACGACGAGCCGTTCGGCTTCAACGCGCAGATCAGCGCCGCGGCGATCTACGACAACAGCGTGGAGGTGACGGTCACCCCCGCGAAGATCCCCGGTCGTCCGGTTTCGATCGATCTCTTCCCCTCCACCGCCTACGTCACCCTGAAAGTGACCGCCGCGACATCGCGGGCCGATTCAGCCTCCACACTCGATATCCGCCGCGAGCGGGGATCGAGCGTGATCACCGTGAGCGGGAATATCGCGGCGGGATCGGAGCCGTACTCCGAGCATATCAGCATCGAGCGCCCTCCCCTCTTCTACGCCACTCTTGTCAAGGAGGAGCTGGAGCGGGCGGGGATCACGGTGCGCGGTGAGCCGTTCGACGCCGTCGACTACCCGGAGCCGAGCAACTACCCCACGGTCCGCATGGTCGCCGGCTATCAGTCGCCCCCCCTCTCCTCCATCGTGGCGATGATGAACAAGCAGAGCCTGAACCTGACGTCGGAGATGATCATCAAGAAACTCGGCAACGAGTTCGGCGGCGGAGGGACGACGGAAGCGGGGCTCGATGTGGTGCGGCGGCAGCTCGTGGGGGCCGGGGTCGATATGGATCATGTGCGGCTCTACGACGGCTCCGGCCTCTCGCGCCAGAACATGATAGCTCCGGCCGACGTCACGAAACTGCTGCGGTGGACGCGGCAGTCCCCCATGTTCGACGATTTCCTCGCGACCCTCTCCGTTGCCGGTCGCGACGGCACCCTGGGCAACCGTCTGAAGGGGACGCTGGCCGAGGGGAACGTCTTCGGCAAGACCGGCTACCTCAGCGGCATCCGCGCCGTCAGCGGCTACACCCGGACACGGGATGGTGAATGGCTGGCGTTTTCGATCATCGTGAACAATTACTCCGTTCCGACAAGCGTCGTAAACACAGCCCAGGATCTGATCCTGATGCGCCTCGCAAGCTTCACTCGCAAGAGCTGACCTCTTCGGACTACCAGCCGTCCCGAAACGTTTGCTCCGGTCCCGGGTCTTCTCCTCGGGACCGTCGGTTCGTATACACTCATCCATTTCGGCCGTCATGATGAAATCGCGTCTTCGTACACTGTTCCCATACCTGTGGTCGCTGCTGCTCCTCCCCTCCCTGCTTCATGCGCAGGGAACGCTGGAGATGGAGGAGGAGTATGAGAACCCGAGATCCCGCCGCGAATATTTCTTCAACCTTCGCGCCTACCCGTTCGGAGCCATTCCGCAGGGGGCGCGCTTCGAGGCGATGGAATATTCCCGGAACAAGATGCGGCAGTACGGCGCCGGGAAGACCTCGACCCTCAGCATGAACCAGTGGAGGCAGCGCGGCCCCTACAATCTGGGGGGACGTATCCACAGTATCGCGATTCATCCCACCGACGGCAAGACTCTCTGGGCGGCGGCGGCCAACGGCGGCGTCTGGAAGTCGACCAACAGAGGGGATTCCTGGAGGCCGGTGATGGATTTCGAGAACTCCGCCTCGACCGGAGGACTCGCCGTCGATCCCTCCAACCCCAATGTGATCTACGTCGGCACCGGCGAGCCGGTCTCCGCCAACGGCGACACCTACAACGGCGCCGGCATCTACAAGAGCGAAGACGGCGGGGAGAGCTGGAAGCCGCTCGGGCTGACCAACGTCGGCTCGGTCTCCTCCATTCTCGTCCACCCGACCGACAGCAGAACCTTGATCGTCTCCGGCCTGCGCAACAACGGCGGGCTCTATCGCTCGGTCGACGGCGGCATCACATGGCAGCGGACATCGGATATCCAGATCTCCGACCTCTCGATGAACCCCGCCAACCCGAACGAGATCCTGATCGGAACCCTCACCCGCGGCGTCTTCCGTTCCACCGACGGCGGGCGGACCGTGGTGGAGGCGAACAACGGGATCGCCCTCGGCTCCACGAAGGGACGCTCGGCCGTCAGCTTCGCCCCCTCCAACCCGCAGACGGCATACGTCTCGATCGAGGAGACCGTCGGCAACCTGGATGTGGCGCGCGTCTACAAGACGACCGACCGCGGCGCCAGCTGGACCAAGGTCTACGACAGCCAGGGGACGGGGATGAACTACTTCTCCAACTCCGTGCAGGTGCAGGGGTATTACGACAACGTCATCGCGGTCCACCCGACCGACGAGGGGATCGTGCTGGTGGGAGGAGTCACGATGATGCGCACGGCCAACGGCGGGCAGAACTGGTCGCCGACCGGCGGAAGCGTCCATGCAGATCATCATGCGATGGAATTCGACCCGGCCAACCCCGGCGTCTTCTACAACGGCAACGACGGCGGCATGTATCGCAGCACGAACAGCGGCTCGACCTTCACGAAAACGTCGGTCGGGCTGGCGATCACGCAGTTCTATGCCATGGCGCTCGACTGGTCGAAGGATAGCCTTGCCTACGGCGGAACGCAGGACAACGGGACGGTCATGTCGTCGTCGGTCAACTCGGGCGACGTTATGGGGGGTGACGGCTTCTACGTCGTCGTCGATCATCGGAACTCGAACATCCTCTACGCCGAGAACCCGTACGGCACCGGCATCACGATGTTCATCAACGGGAACGCGTACAACGCGATGGGGGGCCTCACCGTCGACCGGAACAACCCGGACGCCGGGTGGTCGGCGCCGCTGGTGATGGACCCGACCAACTCGTCGGTGATGTACAACGGCAGGAAGAAGGTCTGGAAGACCGTCACCGCCGGCGCCCCCGGCATCTTCTGGATAGCCGCCTCCCCGGACGTGCGCGGCAACGTCTCCGCTATCGGCGTCTCCCCGGTCAACTCCGAGACGGTCTACGCGGGATCGGACCAGGGGACGGTGCTGGTGTCGAGAAACGGCGGCGAGGACTGGGAGGATATCTCGTACGGCCACGGCCTTCCGAATCGTGCCGTGATGGATTTCGTTCCGTCGCGGAGCGAGGCGGGAACCGCCTACGTCGCCTATGCCGGGTTCTACACCGCTCATATCTTCAAGACCACCGACTACGGCCAGAGCTGGACCGACATCAGCAACGGCCTCCCCGATATCCCGGTGAACGCCCTGGCGATCCACCCGACCAACGAACGGGTGATCTACGCCGGAACCGATATCGGCGTCTTCATCACCGTCGACGGCGGGGCTACGTGGGCCAGCTACAACAACGGTCTCCCCCGCAGCGAGGTCCGCGACATGGAGGTCAACGAGAAGTCAGGGTCGGTCTGGATCGCCACGCACGGCAGATCGATGTGGGATATAGATCTGGAGGAGACGATCGAGGAGACCCCGGTCATCAACTCCCCCGCCGGCGGCGAGGTCTGGGCGGGGGGCACCGGTCACGTCATCTCATGGAACGGGTTCACCGGCTCCTCCGTCCGCATCGACTACTCGCTGGACGACGGACGCACCTGGAACCGTCTGAAGAATTTCGTCGGGGGGAACGTAATGCGATGGATCGTCTTCGACACCTCCTCGATCGAGGCCCGCATCAGAATATCGAGCATCGAGGTTCCCTCGCAGGTCGTCGTGAGCCGGTCGTTCACGATCGAGCGGTTCAAGCTGGGAACGGTGCTGGGGGCGACCGGCGTGCCGGGGATCCCCTACGGCATCGCGTACGACGGAGAATATCTCTGGGCGACCAACTTCGAGGGAGGAACGCTCCTGAAGATCGACGCGACCACGCTGAGCACGGTGGACGAGGTCGACCTGGAGATCCCCGGAGGAGACAGCCTCTTCACCGACATCACCTACTACCCGCCGCGCCAGACGCTCTTCATCCACAAGCTGCGGACGACGCTGGTCGACGATCCGGGGGGTCGTCTCTACGAGGTGACGAAGGAGGGAGAGATGGTGGGGCAATGGAACTCCCCGTTCAAATATCCGATCGGTCTTGCATGGCTCGGCTCCAGGAACCAGGAGAATCCCTACCTCTACATGTCGGACCGCAACGGGACGCAGGAGATGTGGCTGGTCAACCCGGAGGATATGGTCTCCGGCTCCCCGATCTTCCCGCTGATCCAGTTCAACAGGACCAACACGGTCCTCTACGGGCCGCGCGGCGCCGCGGCGGGGCTTGACGGGTCGAGCATCTGGCAGATCGTGACCGACTTCACCGGTGAAGTGCTCAACTCCGCCAAGGCGTACAAGTTCGTGGTGGAGGAGGCGCAGACAAGAAGCTGCGAGATAGATCTTACCGCGATGGCCGCCTCCGGCTTCATCAACGCGCGAGGGATCGAGCTCGATCCCAGAGACTCGAACCTGTGGGTCTCTGACTACACGGGGAGCATCTACAAGATCTCGAGCTGCGACTTCGTCCTCAACATCCCCCCTCCCGACACGCCGACCGACGCTCCGGAGGAGGCCGCCGTGACCGGCGTGACCCTCTCGCAGAACAGGCCGAACCCGTTCGCGGGGCCCACGGAGATCCGCTTCACGCTCCCGCAGGGGGGGAACGCGCGCCTTGTGGTCCACGACATGAACGGCACGCAGGTGGCGGTGGCGGCGGAGGGACGGTTCGAGAGCGGCGAGCACCGGGCGATCTTCGATCCGGTCGGACTCCCCTCGGGCGTCTACCGCTACTCGCTGATCATCGGGGATCGGGTGGCGCTCTCGAAGACGATGGTCTACATGAAATAGAATCGCGTAACGACAGATAAGAGAAAGGGCCGCATCCCGTTCCGGATGCGGCCCTTTCTCTTTACGATATTTACATTCTACGATATTCTCATCCCGTCGGCGACCCCGCGCTCGGGCTGGAGCAGTACCACCCCCTCCTCCGTCTCGACCCCCAGCACCAGGCACCGGCTCACCACCCCGGCAACATTCCTCGGCGGGAAGTTGACGACGGCGACGATCTGCCGTCCGACCAGCTCGAAGTCGGTGTAGATCCGCGTAAGCTGCGCGCTGCTGGCCAGCGTTCCGAGCCCGCCGAAATCGATCGTCAGTCGATATGAAGGTTTCCGGGCCTTCGGGTTGAGCTCGCAGGCCGTGATCGTGCCGACCCGTATGTCGCAGGCGAAGAAGGTCTCGACGGAGACGGTCTCACGCAGCGCATCGGGATCGGGCGTGGGAATCTGGTGTGATACGGGGATCTCTCGATCGTTCGATTCGTTCGTCATGGGTGTTTGATCCTGATACGATTCTTCATCTCTGACCGGCACAACGGCGTTCATAGCCGCGGCTCCCGATTCCTCCCTCGTCGGCTCCCGAAGGGAGCACCCATTTGTAGCAACGGGCCATGGTTTTTTCTTCAAGCGCCGAAGGTGCGTACCATTCTTCTTTTTCGCGGAAAGTTCGCGGAAAGGAAGAATGGTACGCACCTTCGGCGCTAAAGAATCAATGGGGATGTCCGCAGCTACACATGGTTCGCCCCTTCGGGGCTTGATGAGGCGGACGTATCGGCTCGCCGGCTTATCGGAACGCGATCCACCGTCCGGCTTTACCCGTCCGGCTTTACCTGTCCGGCACGTTCAATGCGCGGCGGACGGTGGAGAGGGTGCGGCGGGTGTGGTCGTCCCTGTCCTTGAGCGATTCTATCGTGCTGAGCGCGTGCATCACCGTGGTGTGGTCGCGCCCGCCGAAATGGTTGCCGATCGTCTTGAGCGAGGTGCTGGTCAGCTCGCGGATCAGATACATCGCAATCTGACGCGCAAAGACGATCTCCTGCTTTCTTGTCTTTCCGGTGAGGAGCGACTGGGGAAGATCGAGCTGCTCGCAGACCGCCTTCTGGATCTGCTCGATCGTGATCACCGGATCGGGAACCGACGCGATCCCGCTGATGACCTCGCGCGTCAGCTCGATCGAGAGCGACAGATTCCGCAGCGAACATTCGGCCAGCAGCGAGATCAGACATCCCTCCATCTCCCTGACCGACGACGTGACGTTCCTTGCGATATAATCGATGACGTCCCCGGGAAGCTGATACCCCTCGTCGCAGCTCATCTTCTGCAGTATCGCGATCCGGGTCTCCAGATCGGGAGGCTGGATATCGGTGGTCAGTCCCGACTGGAAACGGCTCACCAGCCGCTCGTCGAGCCCGCGAAGCTGCTTCGGGGGGACGTCGCTGGTCAGCACGATCTGCTTGCCCGACTGGTGGAGCGCGTTGAACGTATGGAAGAAATTATCCTGCGTCTTCTCCTTCTCGGCGAAGAACTGGATATCGTCCACGATCAGCACGTCGACCGACCGGTAGTAGTTGATGAACTCCTGCGACTTGTTGTGCTGGATGGCGTTGACGAACTCCAGCGTGAACCGTTCGGAGCTGATGTAGATCACCGAGCAGGCGGGACGCTGCGTCAGGATATGGTGGCCGATCGCCTGCACCAGATGGGTCTTCCCCAGCCCCACGCCGCCGTAGATCACCAGCGGGTTGAAGCGGGTGCCGCCGGGGTTGTCCCCCACCGCCTTGGCCGCGGCGTAGGCGAGCTGGTTCGACTCCCCCGTGATGAAGTTCTCGAAGGTGAACCGCTGGTTCAGCAAGGTCGATTCCGGACGGACCGCCTGCTGGATGGTCGGTGTGGAGAAGGGGGAAACGGTCGGCGTGCCGCTGTAGCGGGCGACCGGAGCGGCGGCGGACTGGTTGCGCGCCGGCAGGGTGATCACCCTGGTCTCCGCCGGTTCGAACGCATCCTCCACCACGGCATGATAGACGAGCTGCGCGCGGTCGCCGAGCACCTGCACCATGGTCTTCCGCACAAGCGCGTAGAAATGTTCCTCGATCCATTCATAGAAGAACTGGCTGGGCACCTGGATCGTGAGAGTGGCGTCCTCCAGCCGGATCGGCTTGGCGGGCTCGAACCAGGTCTTGTAGGCCTGGTAGGTTATATTCTCCTTAATGATCTCAAGGCACTTGGCCCATGCGGCTGGAGCATCGAATACGGCAACATCTGGCATCTAAGTAGGACCCTCAGCATACGTCGGCATTGAACCAGCAGAGGAGCTGCTGGCGATTGTGGGGGGCGAAGTTACGACGCCGTAAAAAGGCGGCGCAACAGTTCCACGGTTCCACGGTTGAAAAATTGTGAGCTACGGTAATCCGGTCAGAAATCGTTGCCGAGTATCCCTTGACCGGTTGTATTTTTGTCGTTCTTGATCGTATTCCATTCCAAGGAGCAGCAGCATGAAACGCACATATCAGCCCAGCCGTCGCAAGCGCAGCAACGCGCACGGATTCCGTACGCGCATGGCGACCAAGAACGGACGGAAGGTTCTTGCGCGCCGTCGTGCCAAGGGGCGTCACCGCCTCACGGTCAGCGACGAGCCGCGTCACTCCTGATAGACGCCGATGATCCAGAGTGCGGATCGCGACCGGTAGAGGGCGCGATCCGCGCTTGCTTCATCCCCTTTCTTCAGGTCCACGATCATCATGACCTCTCCTCCACGGTTCCCCGGTCTCACTCGCGCGGAACGCCTGCGGGCTCCGGCGCATTTCAGCGAGATCTTCCGGAACGGTTCCGGGTTCCGCACGGGACAGATCCTGCTGAAATACACGACCTCGCCGGAGAGAGAGGGCGCCCCCCTGGTGGCGTTCGTCGTCCGGAGGAGCGCGGGATCGGCGGTGCGACGCAACAGACTGCGACGTCTGCTGCGGGAGGCGTACAGGATGCGGCGCGGAGCGTTCGAGGGAGCGCTTCACACGACCGGCCTCCATCTGGTCGTCATGTGGACGGGATCGCCCCAGGAGGCGCTCCGTCCCGACTATTCCCGTATCTCCTCGCAGCTCGACGCGGCCCTGGCGCGGCTCATAAAGAAATTGAGGCAGACCGATGACCCAGCCGCCCGGACGTCATGATTCTCCCCCTCACGCCCCCGGCCGGCCGGACGAACCCGGTCCCGGCGAACGCTCCGGAAGCGGCCTGCCGCTTCTCCGCAGAGCCCTTATCGCTCTTATCAGAATCTATCAGCGCGGCATATCGCCGCTTCTACCGCCGAGCTGTCGATTTCATCCCACCTGCTCAGAGTATACCCGTCAGGCGATCGAGCGGCACGGAGCCCTCAAGGGAATCGGCCTCGGACTTCGAAGAATCGTCAAGTGTCACCCCTTCCATCCGGGAGGGTACGACCCCGTGCCATAAACCGTAGCATTTGTGCCGAAGGGGTCCCGCATCATTCGCGTCGGATCGACGTAGCGGACCCGCTCGAACACAACTTCATTGATCCGGCCCCTCCCCAGGGGAAAGCAGCCTATGATGGACAAACGCACAATCCTGGCCCTCGTGCTGATCGGCCTCATCTTCATGGTGTGGTCCTATTTCGGCGCACCGAAGCCGGAGGACCAGCAGCTGCCGGCCGCCGACACGACGGCCCGCACGCTCCCGCAGACGGCACAGACGCCGACGACCGCCCCCCCTCCCACCGCCGATCTCGGCCCGAAGTACGCCCCCCGTCTCCAGGGGGACGCGCGCTACATCACGATCGAGACGCCGAAGTACAAGGCAACCCTCAACACCCGCGGCGGCCTGCTGGCCCGCTTCGAGCTGAAGGAGTACAACGCATGGTACGGAGCGCCGGTCCAGCTCATCAACGATTCGGCGGGATTCCCCGGCGTCCTGGGCCTTACCTACAGGTCGCGCGACGGACGTGATATCGTCACCGATCACCTCCTCTTCGATATCGAAGCGCCCGAAAAGAACACGATCGGCGAGAACGACTCCCTCGTCGTGATCGCCCGTCTCCCGGTCGCCGGAAACGCCCCCGCCGGCGACTCCACCGGAGCCGCCGATTCGACCCGGACCGGCGACACGACGACCGAAGGGGGAGGATATATCGAAAAACGATTCGTCTTCAGGGGAAACAGCTACGGCATCGACTACGACGTCACCATGCACGACATGGCGGCGGAGATCGACCGGAGCGCCTACGAGGTGACCTGGAGAGGAGGACTCAAGCTCCAGGAGCATAACTCCGTCGACGAATCCTCCCACTCCCTTGTCTATATCTCCACCCCGGAGGATCTGACGAAGTTCACCGCCGACGAGACCGGGACCACCCTCCGCGAGACGACGCAGGGGACGATCAACTGGGTCGGCCTCTCGACGAAATATTTCGGGGCGGCGCTGATACCCGACGCGCCGCTGCAGGGCTCGGCGGTGGAGGCGACGGGGACGCAGGTCGGCGCCGACTCGGCCGGCATCGTCAGGAACTACGATCTTGACCTCGCGGTACGATACACACAGCCGACGCAGACCCAGGGCTTCACGGTCTTCGTGGGACCGCTGGAGTACGATGTGGCCGAGCAGTTCGGCGTAACGGGGATGGTGAGCTTCGGGGCGCAGTTCCTTATCCGCCCGATCGGTGAGTTCTTCATGCTCCCTCTCTTCCGGTTCCTGCACGGCTTCATCGGCAACTACGGCGTGGTGATCATTGTCTTCTCGCTGATCATCAGGCTTCTCCTCTGGCCCTTCTCGATCCCGCAGATCAAGTCGTCGCGGAAGATGCAGCTGCTGCAGCCGAAGATCGCCGAGCTGCGCGAACGCTTCAAGGACGACCAGCAGCGGCAGCAGATGGAGACGATGAACCTCTACCGCGAATACGGCATCAACCCGCTGGGAGGGTGCCTGCCGCTGGTGCTGCAGCTTCCGATCCTCTACGCGCTCTGGGGAACGCTCAACTCGGCGATCGATCTCCGCCAGGCGAGTTTCGCGTTCTGGATCCACGACCTTTCGATCCCGGATGTGGTTCTCTCGCTCCCCTTCTCCCTGCCGCTCCTCGGGAACACCCTGAGCGGTCTGGCGCTGATCATGGGGGCCACCCTCTTCGTTCAGCAGAAAATGCTGATCACCGACCCGAAGCAGAAGGCGATGATCTACTTCATGCCGGTGCTGCTGACGGTCGCGTTCAATCATCTCCCCTCGGGACTGAACCTCTACTATCTCACCTTCAACGCGATGGCGATCGCGCAGCAGGTCTACATGACCAAGTTCAGCAAGAACCCGCTCACGCTGGAGACGCTGAAGGCGCAGGCCGCGACGAAGAAGAAGGGATGGCTCTCCAGGAAGATGGAGGAGGCGCAGAAGATCGCCGAGATGCAGGGAAAGGTCCCGCCGGGCGGGGCGAAGGGGACGGGAACGACCGGAGGCGTCCGGAAGGTTGACGGACGGACCCCGGTGGAGCCTCGCAAGAAGAAGTAGGCCGGGCCGACCGGCGGCGCACGAGGCGCCCCACGACAAAATCGACCGGGGACCCTGGCCGTCCATAAGGGAGGCCCACCGGTCGAGCGCATGTTATGCGGGGAGCGGCGACCGTGTCTACCAGGATACGGCCGCCGTTGCGCTACGGAGAGGGTGCCGTCGAACGACGGCGCCGACGGGACAGGGTCACATTATCCGATCGGGATATGATATGAATCGTCTCACGCATCTTCTTCCGATTCTTCTTCTGTCGCTCCTGGCCGCCTGCACGCCGGACGACCCGTTCATCGCCTCCCCCCTTCCGGAGGACACCGTCGACCTGAACACGGTCGCCTTCCTCCGCGTGGTCCATGCGTCGGACGACGCCCCGGCGGCCAGCGTGGTGGTCGGGGGGGCGCCGATGTTCAACAACGCGCCGCAGCAGTACCTCAGGTTCACGACCGGAGGGAACGAGGCGAAGTACTACCCGGTCGACAGTTCGAAGAACGGAACCGCAACGACGATCGAGTTCAGGAGCGGAACCACGACGATCGCCTCCGGCAGCATGACGCTGCAGCGGGGGGGCTACTACTCGGCGTACCTCTACGGGATCGACGGGGATTACGATGTTCTGATCACCGCCGACACCCTCTTCCCGAAACCGTCGGCCGACTCCGCGCGATACCGGGTCGTGAACCTCTCCCCCGACTCCCCGGCCCTTCAGGTCCGTCAGGGAACGGAGGAGCCGGCGAAGGCGCCGGTGGTGATCGACAGGATCACCTACGGGAGGGCGAGCGGATACGTCAGGAGCAAGGCGCATCCGATCGGCGCGGGGACGGGACTCTATCTCTACGACGCCGACAAGTCGGCCGAGGTCCTGCGGATCGATCCCCCCTTCATCATCCTCCCCGGCGAAGCTGTCTTCACGATCGTGACGACCGGCTACACGAAGCCGACCGGCGAGAGCGAGTTCATCCACCCGAGTCTCTTCCAGGAGAACCGCGCCCCGGCGATCAACGAGCGGCTCTACGGCGGGCTGCCGATCGGCATCCAGCTCGGAGCGCTCCGTCTGATCAACCTTGTGGCCAACGGCGACACGGTCTCGGTCGACCTTTCGATCCTGGACAACCTGCGCCAGGAGATCTACGCACGGAACGAATACTACAGAAAGGATCTGACCAGGAGCCATCCCGTGGTCTGGCAGAAATATCATGCCGAGCTGCAGAAGACGACCGACACCGTCACCCCGTACTTCATGCTGAGCCTGCTGCTGCGGAACCAGTATCCATATCAGATCGAGATACACAAGTTCCAGTCCGATTACGGCGAGCGGCTCTACGCCTACCAGACCCGCATGGTGGACGGGCCGAGGAACGACCTGGTGATGGCGCCGAACCAGCGATACTCGGTCTACGTCTACGGTCCGTTCGACACCACGAAGGCGAAATCGGTCGCGGTCCACGACAACGTCCCGAGCCCGACGCCGGGGTTCACGCGGGTGCGACTCTTCCATGGAAGTTTCAAGGACTCCACGCGGTCGGTGTCGGTCAGGGTAGCGGGGGCGACGGGGAAGCAGATGACGTACGGCGAGGCGCCCGACGGGGTCACCGGATCGTTCGAAGTAACGCCCGGCGTTCACGACGTGGAAGTACTTGATCAGGCGGGGAACGTTATCCACACGCAGAGGGATATAAGGTTCGACGCCAATACGTCGTATATGCTCGCGTTCTCCAACGGCTGGACCGGCGACGTGCGGATGATCACGGCCGTTTCGGAGAACGTCATCATCAGGTAACCCCAGGGAGACGAAAGAACGTAATGGGACATACTTTCGCCGTGGTCGGAGCCACCGGGCTCGTCGGGCGCACCATGCTGCGCGTGCTTGAGGAACGGAACATGCCGGTCGAGTCGCTGAAACTGCTTGCCTCCGCCAACTCGGCGGGAAAGAAGGTCAGGTGGAAAGGAAAGACCCACACGGTGGAGGAGCTTCGCGAGGATTCGTTCACGGGGGTCGATATCGCTCTCTTCTCGGCGGGGGCTTCGATCAGCCGCCGGTTCGCGCCGATCGCGGCGGCCGCCGGCGCAGTGGCGATCGACAACTCGAGCGCATGGCGGATGGAGAAAGGGGTCCCGCTGGTCGTGCCGGAGGTGAACCCGCACGCGCTGGCGAAGCACAGGGGGATCATCGCCAACCCCAACTGTTCGACGATCCAGCTCGTGGTGGCGCTGAAGCCGCTGCACGACGCCTTCGGACTGAAGCGTGTGGTCGTCTCCACCTACCAGGCGGTCTCCGGCGCCGGACAGAGCGCGGTCGATCAGCTTATGGCCGAGCTGAAGGGGAAGGAGCCCGCGAAGCGGAAGTTCAGCCGGCAGGCGGCGTTCAATACGATATTCCACTCGTTCCTCGACGGAAACGATTACTCGGAGGAAGAGGTAAAGATGATGAACGAGACGCGGAAGATCATGGAGCTGCCGAAGCTGGCCGCCACCATGACCTGCGTCCGCATCCCGACGACGGCCGGGCATGCCGAGTCGGTGAACGTCGAGTTCGAGAAGCCCGCCACGCCCGCCAGGGTCCGCGCCCTCCTCAGGAAGACGCCCGGAGTCGTCGTCATGGACGACGTGGCGCAGGATATCTACCCCACCGTGCTCGATGTCGATGACAGGGACGAGGTGCTGGTGGGAAGGATCAGAAAGGACGCATCGCAGCCGAACACGCTGAACATGTGGGTGGTGGGGAACAATGTGAGAAAAGGGGCGGCGACGAACGCGGTGCAGATCGCGGAACTGCTGCTGAAGTAAGCCGCGCTGATCGGCATCGATTGAAACTCTTCGCGGCATCCGCCTCAACGATTCGAAGACTGGGATTGAATCCCAATCCGATCAATCATTGAACGATTGCGGGCGTTGCCGCACAAAAGATCCGGGTTGCATGGAAGCCCGATGTCGCCGTGATCGGCCCCCGAAGGGAGCACCGATTTGCAGCTCAGGTCATTCATAATTTCTTAAGCGCCGAAGGTGCGTACCATTCTTCTTTTCCGTAAAGAGGAAGAATGGTACGCACCTTCGGCGCTTTCTATCTGAACGGGGATGTCGCGCTACACATGGTTCGCCCCTTCGGTGCTGGTGAGGACTACAATCATTCTGCAATAACGGTCACATGAACTCATCGTATTGATCCATATCATCTACTGCGACGAGATGCGCGAGCCCCGGCTCATCAGCAGCATGTCGGCGAGCACGAGCAGGGTCATCGCTTCGACCACCGGAACGGCTCGCAGCACGATAGAGGGGTCGTGGCGTCCCTTGATCGTGTGGTCCACCACCTCCCCCTCCTTCGACCCGTGCTGCTGTTCCCGGGCGATCGATGAGGGGGGCTTGAAGGCGACGTCGAAGCGGATCGGCATCCCGTTCGAGATCCCCCCCTGGATTCCTCCGGAATTGTTCGTGATCGTCCTGAGCGATTCCCCGACCGTCTCGAACTGATCGTTGTTCTCCGAGCCGCGCCGCCCGGCGACCCGGAACCCCGCCCCGACCTGAAATCCCATCGCCCCGTTGATCGACATCATGGCCGAGGCGAGCGTCGCGTTCAGCTTGTCGTAGATCGGCTCCCCCAGCCCCGCCGGGACGCCGTCGACGACGACGGAGACGATCCCGCCGGTCGAGTCTCCCTCCCCGCGCAACGTCGTAAGGAAGGTCTCCATCTCCCGTTCCGCGACGGGGTCGTCGCAGCGGACGGACGACTCGTAGATCAGCCGCCCCTCCATCTCCGCTACATCTCGCGATACGATCGAGCCCATCGCCGTGACGGCCGTGCGGATCGTCATCGACGTCTCGACCCCGAGGAGCATGCGGGCCACGGCTCCACCGGCCACGCGGGCCAGCGTCTCCCGCGCCGACGCCCTGCCGCCGCCGCGATGATCGCGCAGACCGTACTTCGTGTCGTAGGTGAAGTCGGCGTGCGAGGGACGGTAGAGATCCTTGAGCGCGTTGTAATCGCTCGAACGCTGATCGGAGTTCCGCACGAAGATCCCGATCGGGCTGCCGGTGGTATACCCCTCGAACACTCCCCCCAGAATCTCAGGCTCGTCGCTCTCCTTCCGCGCCGTCGCCAGCGGGCCCCCCGGCCGACGGCGCGCCAGGTCGCGGCGGAGCAGCCCGATGTCGAACGGAACCCCGGCGGGGCAGCCGTCCACCACGGCGCCGATGCCGGGACCGTGCGATTCGCCGAAGGTCGTGAGACGGAAGAGATGTCCGAAGGTGTTCGCCATAAAAGATCGGGTTCCGCTATTTCAATGTCTCGATCAGATACCGCGCGGCCAGGACGTACCCCCGCCAGCCGAGTCCCTCCACACGCCCCCTGCAGACCCCGGCGACCACGGAGACCTGCCGGAACGCCTCGCGGGCATGGATGTTGGAGAGATGAACCTCCACCACCGGAATCACGATGGAGGCGATGGCATCTCGAATTGCGATAGAGTAATGCGTGTAGGCGCCGGGGTTCAGCACCACACCGGCAGCCCCCCACTCGAACCGCGCCGAATGGAGCAGATCGATGATCTCCCCCTCGGAATTCGATTGATGAAACCGGAGTTCCGCGCCGCTCTCCGCCAGCTCCTTCCTGATCATTCCCTCGATATCGGAAAGAGAGTCGCGGCCGTAGGTCTCCGGCTCGCGAAGCCCGAGCAGATTGAGGTTGGGGCCGTTGATGATGTCGATCTTCATCTCTTCTCCTTACGTTGCCGTCACCGTATCGTAACGGGCTATATGGTCGAACGCGATCTCCATCGATCGGAGGATCGCCTCCCGGTCCGATACGTTCCGGATCTCCACCCCCGCGATCGGCGCAGGGAGGATGAAGCGAAGACCGTCGGAGGTCCGCTTCTTGTCGGCGCGCATCGCGTCGAGGATTGCTTCCGTATCGTGCGGACCGGCCGGACCCGGCGCAAACGGCAGCGACAGGTCGACGATCGCCCCACGCCTCTCTGCGGAGACGATCCCCAGCGACCCGGCCAGCTCGGCGGCGGCGATCATGCCGAACGCGACAGCCTCGCCGTGGGTATGCGCTCCCGGCTCCACCGCCTCCAGAGCGTGCCCGAACGTATGCCCGAAGTTGAGCGCCAGCCGGGCCCCCCCATCGAACGGATCGGAAGCGACGACTCCGAGCTTCACTTCGATGCTCCTCCGGATGACCGTATCGAGATCCGGTGGAATCACGCCGCGCAGAATCGGGCCTGTTGCCGCCGAGACCAGGCCGGCAAGATCGGGAGCCAGGGCGATCCCCATCTTGAGCGACTCGACGATCCCCGACCGCAGCTCCCTGCGCGGGAGCGTGTGCAGGAACGATGTCGATACGAATATCGCATCGGGCGATCTGAACGTGCCGACCAGGTTCCTGAACCCGGCCGCGTTGACCGCCGTCTTTCCGCCGATCGAGGCGTCGACCTGCGCCAGCAGCGTGGTGGGGATATGGACCACCCCGATCCCCCGCTGATAGATCGAACCGACGAACCCCGCAATGTCGGTGACCACTCCCCCGCCGAACCCGACGATCGTATCCCCACGGGCAAGACCCGCACGGGCCGCCCCCTCCACGATCCGTTCGGCCGAGGCGAAGCTCTTGTTCTCCTCGCCGCTTTCGATCACATGCACCATCGCCGGATCACCCGCGATCGCCTCGGCGGAGCGACGGTGAGCCGCATATACACCGCTGTCGGTGACCACGAATCTGCGACCGCGGCACCTTTCACGCAGCAGAGTCGGGATGAGGAACGCCGAACCGACCGATGTCGTGAAGGTCGTCGTCGATCCCATGACCGATCTGATTCCCCAGGGCGTCCCCGCGCTCTCGGCCATACGGCGCTCGATCACGTCGACAACCTCTTCAGGCGATACTCCGGCATCGACGCTGATATCAGCATCGCGATATAGTTCAAGTCGCGACCCATACAGATCGCTCCACGATTCAGGAGAAACAAGCAGCGGACGGAGGGCTCCGTCGGCAAGGCGGGCCAGAGCCGTGTCGCGCGCGACGTCGAGAAAGACCCTGACGCCGGAGGCACGGATTGCATCGCGGCTTCCCATGTCGATGACGGCGCCTCCTCCCAGAGCCACCACGGCTCCCCCGGCCCCGGCCTCGCGGGCCGTCTCCAGCAGGCGGTTCCGCTCCATCTCGCGGAACCCTTCCTCTCCCATCCGCGCAAAGATCTCACCGACACTGATCCCCGCCTCCCTCTCGATCATCGTATCGAGATCGATGAAGGGAAGGGACATCCGTTCGGCAAGAAGTCTGCCGGCCGTGCTCTTTCCCGCTCCGGAAGGGCCCTGAAGCCAGATGATCATGATGCCTCCGGTGAGATGAGAAGTTCGTCGGGAATATCGTTCCGTGCCACCCGGATGCCGGTCCAGATCCTGAACGCCTCGATCGCCTGGCCGACGAACATGCGGAGTCCCGGTATCGATCGCATTCCGACACGCTCGGCCGCACGGAGAAGTCCGGTCCGCTCCGGACGATAGATCATTTCGAAGAGGAGGGTACCGCCGGCCAGTCGTTCCTCATCGGGGAGAGATCCCGTGATGCCGGGAAGACCGACAGGCGTGGCATGGACGACAAGGTCGGCGGAGACGAAGTCGCCGAGCGCGGCGGGGCGGGCATTCCCCACCTTCATCTCGTCGATCAGGGCTGTCGCCTTCTCCACCTCACGCGAATATATGGTCAATCGGCCGAGGTTGGCGCAGGTCGTCAGATGGCGGATCGCGGCGCGGGCGGCGCCTCCGGTGCCGAGAACGGCCGCCGTGAACGGGACGTCGAGCACGGGATCACCGGCCAGAGCCGCCGCCACACCGGCAACATCGGTGTTGTATCCCGTCGCGATCCCTTCATGAAACCGTATCGTATTGATCGCGCCGACGGCAAGGGCTTCATCCGAAAGGATGTCGAGAGCGGGAAGGACGATCAGCTTGTGGGGTGAGGTAACGTTGGCGCCGAGGAATCCGCCGCGCTTCATCTGCTCGACTTCCTTCAGCACACGCCCGGCCTCCAGCGGCATCAGGTCGTAGCGATGCGGCAGACCGTATCGTTCAAAGAGATGATTATGGATACGGGGCGAGAGCGAGTGCGCGATGTTCTCGCCGATCAGGACGACGGAGGACATGGAGATATGGAAATCAGTAGGATAGCCCGGTCGAATCCGATACACGGCCTGTTGTTTCAGAACGCCTTCCCGGTAATCGCCCCCAGATCCTCCCAGAAGGCGGGATAGGAGACGGCCGCCACATGCGGCTCCGGGATCGTTACGGGGTCGTGCGCTGTCAGCCCGGCCACGGCTGCGGTCATGCAGAGGCGGTGGTCATCGCGATGGTCGACCGTGACGCCGCCGCGCACGGGCTGCGGTCCGGTGATCGAGAAGCCGTCATCCAGTTCGGTCGCCGTGATTCCGAGCGAACCGAGGAGGGCAACCGTCGCGGCGATCCGGTCCGACTCCTTCACGCGGAGCTCCCCCGCACCCCGCACGGTCGTGGTCCCATGCGCCTGCGACGCCACCAGCGCAAGGAGAGGAAGCTCGTCGAGCATCTCGGCCACGGAGAGGGAGGGATCGTCGTCGGGCCCTCCCAGAGAGATACCGCGGAGCCGATCGGAATATCGCACCAGGAGATCACCCGAAGGCTCTTCGTTGAGAGTCCGGCGCACCTCCCATTCGACGGGCGCCCCCATCGCGCGCAACGCGGCGAGGAAGGCCGTACGTGTGGGATTGAGCCCGACAGATTCGATCGTCAGCTCCGATCCCGGGACAAGGAGCGCCGCCGCAGCCGGGAACGCCGCCCCGGAGATATCTCCCGGAACGATAATGTCAAGATCCTTCGAGATTCTGATCGGGCCGACCGTCTCGATCGTCCCTTCCTCCCCCGTCTCGATCGCCGTCGAAATCCCGATATGCCGGAACATCCGGTCGGTGTGATCCCGCATCGGCTTCGTCCTGCGCAGCCTGACTCCAAGCTCGGAGCGGAGCGCCGCGAACGCAAGCGCCGTGTAGACCTGGGCGGACCCGACGGCCGTTGCCATCTCCCGCGAGCCGACAATCCCCCCCTTCCCTTCGACAAGGGCGGGGAGCGAGCCCCCCGTGGTCGTGATATCGGCGCCGAGCGCGGTGAGCGGCTTCGCGACACGATCCATCGGACGACGACTCAGCGACCTGTCGCCGACGAGCGTGAACTCGCCGTGCTCGCCGGTGAGGAAGCCGAGGGCGATCCGCGCCGTCGTTCCCGAATTGCCGCAGTCGAACGTCAGTCTCCGCCCGATCAGCCGCCGCTCCGCGCCATGAACGGTCCAGACGCCCCGCGCAACGTCCACATCGACGCCGAGCCATTGGAGCAGCCGCAGCGACGAGAGCACATCGGAGGCGGTCGACGGGGAGACGATCCGCGTGCTCCCCATGTTCAGGCCGCCGGCGAAGAGGGCGCGATGGGTGATCGACTTGTCGGCGGGGGCGACGATCCTCCCGGCGACAGGGTTATCCCGTCGCGATACGATCATGCAGCCGGTCATGGGATGCCGGAAATATCGGAGGAAGGGATCATACCTCCGCCACCTCTCTCCCCTTCGGAAGCCGATCGACCCGGATGACATCCATGAACGCGCTGACGGAGAACTCCGCGTTCCCGACGCCGGGCCTGCCGTAGCCGGGAGGGGCCGAGAGGTTGTAGCTCTCGAAGGTCGTGCGCCATGCGTGGAGAAGCTTGACGAAATATTCCAGCGGCGGCCCCTCCTGCCTGCCGAGGTCGGAGGTCGGCTCGGGACACCACGTCGTGAAGCGAGGTATAATCCCCCTGCTCATGAAATAGTCGAGCCCCTCGGTCGTGGAGGCGACGGCCGCATCTATCTCCGTGAAGCCGTGCGGACGTGCCATCTCCACCCCACCGACGAAATTCGGGATCACGCGCGACGGCCCGAAGATCTCCGCCGCGTCGACGATCCGCGCCATCCACTCGTCGCGCCCGACGTACCGATCCTTGCCGGGACAGATCCAGGAGAAGAGCTTCGGGTCCCACACCTCGTAGTTGGGGTGATAGATCCTGTAGCCCGCCTCCCTCAGCATCTTCACCTCGGCCTTCGGCAGCGCCTGGACCACCGCCTTCGGAATCCATCGTCCCGCGAACCGGCTCTCGATCGCCTCGGCGTAGCGGGCATACCATTCCCCTTCCCCCATCCCCTGCAGGTTGGTGGTGATGGAGCCTCCCGTGACGGTATACGCTTTCGAAACCGTATCGTAGCGGTCTATAAGCGACATCGCCTCCACAACATCGTCGATCTGCTTTACGGCCGTGTACTCGCGCCCCTGCTCCCGCTGCTGACGGTAGTTCTCGTTCAGGTCGCAGAAACGACACTCCTCCGTCTTCCCCCAGTACTGACAGAGACGGTAGACGGTGAGATAGACGAGATATCCCCACTCGATGGCGGGGGCGATCTCGGAGATCTTGCGGCCGCTCGTCAGCTTGTGGGCGTAGTAGTCGGGGATGGGGGGAAACTCCAGTTCGGCCAGCATCATCCCCTCGCACATGAGCGCAAGGCGCCCTTCGAAGAGCTCGACCCTGTAGGGAGATGACGGGTTGACCCTGACCGAGACGATCGTCGGCCGCAGATCGTAGGCGCCGCCGGTCATCCG
The DNA here is from genome assembly GCA_966250335.1 of uncultured bacterium. Classification (GTDB taxonomy): domain Bacteria; phylum Bacteroidota; class Ignavibacteria; order OLB7; family OLB7; genus OLB7. The sequence continues at coordinate 46,752 of CBINGZ010000026.1, forward strand.
GATCTCCTCCGGCGACCTGTACGCCTCGAACTCCTGCATCTCCTTCAACGGCACAAGGTCGAAGGAGAAGATGAAGTAGTCCTTCGGCTTATATCCCGATGCGATCTGCAAGGCGGCTTCCTCGAAGGCGAGCCCCTGACGCAGGATATCCTGCTTGATGATCGCCTCGCGAGGGAGATCGTCGAAGGCGCCGAACATCCTTTCGAGTTCGGCGATCACTGTTCCGGCCTGAACGTTTATCATGGTCATATCTCTCTGTTCTGAACGACTTCTTCTTGCCGGGAGGGAGCACCGGGCCGACGGCTCCGGGGAGCGAGCAACGCCAGACTCCCCACCCGACGCATCATCCGTCCGTAGTTCGCGACCCATCCGCGTCCCCCCTCCGCGCCGACGATGTTGGTCACGCCGAGAAGGATCGCGGTCGGAATCCCCCCCGCGGCGGCGAGGAGGGAGAAGGCTTCCAGGTTTTCCGTCTCGCTCCCGTCGTACGCGCGGAGCCGCTCCGCAAGATCGTCGTTTTCCGTGATCCCCAGCGTGCAGGAGACCGAGGCGCGCCGGGGAAGCGGCGTGAACCCCTGCTCCGATGCCGCTTCGATGACAGCTTCGGCAAGAAGATCGTCGGCACGGAGCGTCGACTTCAGGAGCGAAGGGATTCTCATCCGGCCGGACGCGACATCTCCCGATCCGATACGCACGTCGTCGGCGAGGATAATATCTCCGACCGCGATCTCCGCCCCGCGATGCGCACCGCACGTCCCCAGGAAAAGAATCGCGTCGGGAGAGGCTTCAGCGACGGCCCGTGCCGTGCCGAGGGCGGCGTCCACAAGCCCGATCCCGGCAATCGCATGGGGGAGGCCGGCCGGTACACCCTCCGGGAACGCCGCGTCACGTTCAAGCCGGGAGGAGAAGAGCAGCAGCGTCCCGCTCATACGAACTCCACATCGACACGCCGGGGAAGGAGCCCGCGGTCGTATCCCAGATCGAGAAGATAGTTCACGCCGCGACGCGACGCCGCCGAATACTCGTACGTCTCATCGTTCGCGTACATCGCCAGATAGCGGTCGAGCAGCTCGGTGGTCGCGACCTCCTCGGGACGATGGATATGGGTCCGGAGGAACTCGATCATCTCGTCGCGATGATCGAGCGCCCATCGTATCGAACGCTGCAGAACACGGCTTGCCGCATCGACCAGCTCGGTCCCCAGGTCGCGACGGATCACGTTCGCCCCAAGGGGGAGCGGCAGTCCCGTCTCCTCCATCCACCACTCTCCCAGGTCGACGATCTTCTTCATCCCGTGCGATTCGTACGTCAGCCGTCCCTCATGAATGATGATGCCGGCATCGACGCCGCAGCCGTGGAGGGCGTCGAAGATCGCCTCGTACGGGGTGATGGCGACCGTCGTGAATCTCGCGTCGGGAGCGATCAGGCGGGTCACCAGATGGGCCGTGGTGCGGGCGCCGGGGGTCGCTATCAGGGAGCGGTTCAGCTCTTCGACCGGGAGCGCGCTCCGTCCCACGATCACCGGACCGTACCCCATCCCCACCGAGCCGCCGTGCCCGAACATCGCAAAGCGATCCGCGATGTAGGGATAGGCCGCCACCGACACCGCGGAGATATCGACCTCGCCGCGGTCGGCCAGATCGTTCAGCATCTGCGTGTCGGCGGTCACCGGCAGGAACGTGATCCCTTCGGTGTCGATCAGCCCCTCGATCGCCGCGCGGAACATGAAGGCGTCGTCGGCGTCGGGACTGTAGGCGAGGCGAAGGGTCGTTCGGGTTGCGATCATCGGAGGTCGATCGGGATTGTTCAGGAAGGGATACTCATCGCTCTACGAGGCGAACGCCTCGTCGTGCAGGGCCGCGCGCACGTTCCGCGCACGGCGCATGAGCCGGGAGAACTCGGCTAGAGGAAGCGCCTGCGCCGCGTCGCTGCGGGCCGAGGCGGGGTCGTTGTGGACCTCCACGATCAGCCCGTCGAGTCCGGCGGCGATCCCCGCCAGGGCCCCCTGGACCACCAGACTGCGCCGGCCGGCCGCGTGCGAGGGGTCGATGATCACCGGCATGCGGGTCTTCTCCTTCAGGGCGGCCGCGCCGAGCACGTCGAGCGTGTTCCGGGTGATCGACTCGAAGGTACGGATTCCTCTCTCGCAGAAGATCACGGTCCGCGCGCCGGCGACAAGGGCATGCTCGGCGGCGCCGATCCATTCCTCCACCGTCGCCGACATCCCCCGCTTCAGAAGCACGGGGAGCCCGCTCCGCCCCGCCTCGCGAAGGAGCGGGAAGTTCTGCATCGATCGCGTTCCGATCTGGATGATCGAGACATATCGCGCGGCGAGTTCCACATCCCTTGGATCGACAACCTCGCTGACGAGCTGGAGCCCGTAGTCGCGGGCGATATCGTGGGCGATCACCAGACCGTTCCGCCCCGTCCCCTGAAAATCGTGGGGCGATGTACGCGGCTTGTAGGCCCCACCCCGCACGAACCGGAGCCCCTCGTTCGCCAGATATTCGTAGATCGTCGCCACCTGCTCCTCGCTCTCGATGCCGCACGGTCCGGCGATGATCGTGATCCCTTCCCCCCCCGAATCGAGGTCGATCTCCGGAGCGGGTCCGCTCACATGGACGTTCTTCTCGTCCTGCTCCATCACCCCTTCCACACCGGGGTAGTCGCGATAGCCGGCCAGGGCTATCTCGTCGGCGGGATCGGAAACGAGGAGTGCGGTGCGGTCTCCCTCAAGCGTCGTGACCCCCGCGGCTCCGCCCGACATCAGGGCACGTTTGACGGCCGCGATCTGCAGCGGCGTGGCATCGGACGAGAAAAGAATCGATTTCATCGGTATTCGATCAACATGTTCGATCGGGCGGCGGATCGTCATCCCGATCCCGCCCCGGCGCGGCTCCTACCTGATCCAGAGATCGACGAGCGAGGCCGCGGCAAAAAGGACGCTCACATACCCGTTCAGATTGAAGAAGGCGAGGTCGATCCTGGTCAGATCCCCCTTCCGCAGAATCCACGCCTCGTAGACCAGAATGCCGACCACGGCGGCCAGTCCGGCAAAGAAGATCGGCCCCATCCCGGCGGCGACGCCGAAGAGGATATAGAAGAGAACGGCAAGGGCATGGATGGGACGCACGAGCCGTATGGCGCTCATGGCGCCGATCCGGGCCGGGATCGACTTCAACCCCTGAGCCTTGTCGAATCCTTCATCCTGGCAGGAATAGTAGATGTCGAACCCGGCGGTCCAGAAGGTCACGCCGAGCCCGAGAAGTATCGGAATCCAGGAGAAACCCGACGTCAGCGCGAACCAGACGCCGACCGGCGCCATCCCCAGGCAGGCGCCCAGGACGAAATGAACGGCGGCAGTATATCGTTTTGTGAGAGAGTAGCCGAGAAGAAGGGCCAGAAGCGGGAACGCGAGAATTCCGCAGAGCGGATTGATCGCGAACGACGCGACGATGAAGATAACGACGGCGGCGACCGTGAAGGCGGTCGCCTCTCCGACGGCGACCCTCCCCGACGGGATCTCGCGGCTGCTGGTGCGAGGGTTGAGGGAATCGATATCTCGATCCGCGATCCTGTTGAACCCCATCGCCGCGGTTCGCGCGCAGACCATGCAGAGCAGCAGCAGGAGCATCTCGACCCAGGTCGGGATCATCCCCCCCGACTCAAGCGCCACAAGCCCCGACACGAACGCGAACGGCAGTGCGAACACGCTGTGGCTGAACTTGATCATCCGTCCGAATGTGACTGCCCGCTGAACGATCGACATGGCGGAAATTCGATATCGCCGGGGAAATTTTACGCAAGGATCTGTAAGGAACGCCCTCCGACGCTCCCCCCTACTCCACAATCCGGCGCGAGCGCGCCTCCACGATGATGCTCCGCTCCAGACGCGCCGGATCGTCGTCCGTTCCGTCGACCTCTATCGAGATCAGCCCCGGCCGCGTCCCGGGGGTCAGCGCCCCGAGGTCGTTGAACTGGAGGATCTCGGCGCCGTCGACGGTCAGGGCACGAAGCATCGCGCCGGGAGGGAGGTCGGGACGGTTCTCCATGAGAATCGCCGCCTCGGTAAAAACGTCCAGACTCGGGTTCGATCCCCTGCCGTCGGTGCCGAACCCGAAGCGGAGGCCGGAGGAGATCATCCTCTCCACATCGGGCAACTTCCCGGTGATATGGAGATTCGACGCCGGGGAAAGGATCGCCCGGACGCCGCGCGCGGCCAGCAGATCGATCTCCTCACCGGTAGCATCGGCAAGATGGACGGCGACGAAGTTCTCATCGAGAAGCCCCATCCGGTCGTACTGTTCGATCGGAGAACATCCCGGCGCGATCCAGTTCTCATCCCATGCCCCCACCGTCTCCAGGAACCCGCGCCACGGGCCGGAGGCGGACTCGTAGAGAAGTCTCTCGTCGGGATCTTCCGCCAGATGCTCGTAGAGCCGGGTGCCGGCGGCCAGATCGTAGGAGCGGATCAGCCCCATCAGCGCGAACCCGACCGAGTAGGGGGCGTGCGCACCCAGCGTGTAGGAGAGATGGTCCGGAAGCTGCGCTATCGCGTCGGGGCGGAGCACCTGGGCGACCTTCCCCTCGGCCCGCGCCGGGGAGAAACCGATCAGCTCGTGGATGAACCGGCAGCGCATCCCGCTGGAGATGATCGGCGCCAGCGTTCCCAACCCGTTGCAGACCTCGCCGATGGCGACCGTGCCGTGTCGTCTCATCGTCTCCAGAACGTCGGCGACCGCCTGTTCGAGCGGACGGTCGAACGGAGTATCGCGACGGGCCTGAAGCCGGCGGACCCAGGCCGCGAGCCCCTCGCCGCCGGGAACCGGTTCCTCCACCCCCGCGTCGGTCAGATGCACGTGACAGTTGACGACACCGGGCATCACGACCTGATGATCGCGACGGAGATCGACCGGGGAGGTCACGGCGCCGATCGGGGCGATCTCCACGATCCGCCCCTCGTCGTCGATCACCACCCCCGCCTCCCGCATGATCCCGTCGGGTCCCCCCGTCACCAGCAGCTCGGCCGCATGAAGTATTGTTCGCATATCGATACGTATTCCCGACTGACGCAGACGACGCGTCGGGAAGGAAGATCAGAGTGGAGATGAGATGCCGAGCGTCATGCCGAACTTCCCCCTGCCGAGCGGGCCGATCCCCCAGCGCGCATCGAACCTGAGGAAGATCACGTTGCTGATGAAGACCGGGATCTTGCCGACTCCGAACCCGGCCTCCGTGTACCAGAGATCGCCGGTGGGTCGGTATCCGATAGAGTTCGCCTGTCTGAATCGCCCGGCCGCGCCGCCGACCGACATCGTGAGCCCGCGCCCCTCGTACGTCGGCAGACCGAGCCAGCGCCAGAAGAAATCGCCGAAATCGTGCTCGCCATGTACCGCGATATATTCGGTCCCGCCGAACGCGCCGATCCTGGGGGAGAGGAAGTGTCCGAACGCGCCGATGAAGTTCAACGACGTTCGCATCCGATACTGATATTGCGGCGGGAGCGAATCGCTCCCCGTGCCGGCGAAGAGGCCGAGCTGCAGGGTCATCGGCGCGTAGCCGGTCGGGATCGTCGGGAGCGTGGTGCGCAGTTCTCCCTCGATCCCGTTGAACTCCAGGCCGCTCCCCTCCTCTTTTCCGGTCAGGGCGGAGAGGCTCATCCCGAAATCGACGGCGGGGGCGATTCCAATCGAAACGGTCCCTCCGGTCTCCCCCCATGAGAGGGCGCCGCGCATGGTCGTGAAGTTGCCGGGAAGGATCGCCGGGTTGGGCCTGAAGGGTTCATCGAGGAAGACCGACGCCGCCTGCGTGTTCGTCAGGAGGTGCTGTCTGGAGGAACTGTAGGTCCCGGTCAGCCCCAGCGATTTCTGGAACGGCGACGGCTCCCTATCCTCCGGCTCCTCCTCTTCCTCATCCTCGTCGCTGCTGTTCCAGGGGTACCATCGGACCGTTGCGGAGGCGCTCCAGCCGTCCCCCTTGTAGTAGTCGTAGTAATCGCGATGGAGGAACGCCGAGGTCAGGGTGTTGACGATCGGGAGCATCGACCTGTCGGAGGTGGCTGTCAGGATCTTGGAAAATATCGTTCCGGTCACTCGGGCGGTGACGTCCCCCTCCCGTAGCGGGTCGATCATCAGCGAGAAGATTCCTCCCGGTTTCTTCAGGCCGAAGCTGTAGTACGCGGTGCCGTCGAGGGTAACGCGATCGAACCGGCGCGATATACTTCCCCCCGCCGATATGCCGCCGACCCGGTTGAAGTCGAGATAGGGATTGAGGTTGATCCCGAGCCCCTCCGGCTCCCTGGTGGTGTCGGCGGCCGCCACCAGGCTGTCGACCTTCCTGTACATCTGCTTCTCTTCCGTGCTCAGCTCGCTGAGCGAGTTGTTCTCCCAGAACTCGGGGCGGACCGAATCGGCGTCGGCGGCGACGCGGATGATCCTCTTCCCGTAGACCGAATCGGGGATCGGCTCGTTCACCTTCGCCTCGGTGATGGTGCTCGATATATCGATATCGATGTCGACCTCCGCCACCCCGCTGACGATCTCCACGTTGGCAAGGCCGGTGATCCGCAGGTAGGTCGGCTGCCAGATCCCGTCGGTGAACTTCTCGAACTTCTGAAGGAACGCGAGCTCCTTGACGAAGGCGACGGCGGTCGCGGAGGAGGGAGCCAGGTCGGCCTCCACCAGGTCGAACGTCCCCTCCATGATCGTCAGCGTCCCCTCGAACGCGGGAAGCACCCGCGAGTTCGGGCTCACCTCCACGATATATACCCCCTTCTCTCCGTAGGTGGATCGTTTTGCGAGCTTGAAGTCGTAGCGGCCGTGGGCGTCGACGTTCAGCGGCGACGGGACCGAGACGTTGAGGATCGGAATATCGTCGTCGTAGAAGCTGAAGAAGTTGCCGAGCGCGAAGATGTTGTCGGAGGCGGGGATGTTCGCCGTCTGGCGGCGCTGGATGATCTCGATGCGGGGCCCCCTGGCGCTGTCGAACCAGCTGCGGCTGAAGGTCTCCAGCACGGCAAGCCGGTTCTGGTCCTCGATGGCGCCGAAGGCGTTCCCCTCCACCGTGGTCACGAACTTGGAGTAGAGAAGGCCCTGGAACGTGCCGAGGTTTCTGCGATACTCCTCGATCCTCCGGGCGGCGCGCCTGACGATCTCGTCGGCGTTGATCTCCGCCGTCACCGTCACCCCGCCGGAGAGGACCGGCTTCGGCGTCAGCGAGATCGTGACCGACTTCTCGCCGGCGCCGACCTTCCCCGTGTACTGCCCGTAGCCGACGGAGGTGACGCGGATATCGTGGGTTCCGCGCGGGACCGGAACACGGAACATCCCCTTGGAGGATGTGTAGGTTCCACGTTTCAGCGCCGGGAGATAGACCGATGCCCCGACCACGGGCTGGCGTGTTTCGCCGTCGAGGACGACCCCTTCAAGGGGAACGGTCTCCTGCGCCGGGAGCGTATGGGAGATGAGAATGAGAAGAGGCGCGACAAGAAGGATCGCGCCGCGAACATGCTGCATGTAGTGCTCCGATGGGTTTCCTCCGATTCCTTCCAGGGCCGCCCGTACGACGCGCTCACGGAAAGGATGCGTAGCGGAACCTCAAAGATACCCACCGGTGTGCAACTGACGAGAGATATTCTGTTCGGCCCTCAGCCGACGGCAGCGACCGTCGCAGAGAAGGTAGGAATCGTGGGCGAGCTGAAGGACATGCTTGTAGTACTGATCGGTGAGAAGGATTCCCTTCCCCCGCCCCGCCTGCTCGGCGATCAGCTTCGCGATCCGTTCGATCAGGAGCGGCTCCATGCCGGTGAACGGTTCATCCAGCAGGATATACTTCCGGTCGAGAGCGAGGATCAGTCGGACTTCGAGATATCGGAGTTCGCCTCGCGCAAGGGTGCCGACCCGCCGGCCGGCGCAGCGCTGCAGGATCTCGTCCCGCTCCACGCTCCCGCGGTCGATCGGGAAGGCGGCCATGACGGCCCGGACGGTGAGATCGGCCGGAAGAAAGGAGGTCTGGGAGAGATAGGCGATGTCGTTGAAACGCTTGCCGACGATGGTGGAGAGGTAGGGAACGCCGTCGACGAAGATCAGCCCGCCGTCCGGGCGAAGCTGCCCGGCGCCGATCTCCAGCAGGGTCGATCTGCCGCTGCCGGTAAGACCGTAGAGACCACAGATCTCTCCCGGTGCGATACGAAGGAAGATCCCGTTCAGGATCTGCCGGCCGGCGCGTACGAAGGCGATCGAGTCGAAAACGAGCCCGCCGTCTCCGAAACGGGGCGCTGCAGCCCGGTCGGTTACAGGTAGAGCAGCCATAGGGCAATAACGTTCAGGAACTGCACCGCACAGAAGAGGACCCCGAGAAGCACGAAACGCGATATTCGCAGGTTCGAGTAGAGAACCCAGAGATTATCGCGTTTGAACATGTAGTACGTCACGACGGCGCCGATGACCCCGCCCCAGAAGATCGCCCGGAACATCAGGGCGTTCGGGTTCGCCTTCGGCATCGGGCCGAGCAGCCAGAGGACCGCGATCGCCGTGGAGACGACCGCGGTCCATACCAGGTACTTTCTGACGGCATACCAGACCATAGAGATCACACCACCGTTTCCTTTCTCAACGATCGAAGAGGGCAAGAAGTGCCTGAGGTGAAAACAAGGGGGTGGTTCCCATCACCTCACACCGGCTTGAACCCTTCGAACGCCTGGCGGCAGGAATTGCAGTAGTGGATCGATCGGCAGAGGGTCGGGCCGAACGGGGATTGCAGAGTGGTGTTCCGGCTGCCGCAGAAGGGGCAGGGGGTGTCGTTGAGAACCTCGAGCTGGAGCACCCCCTCGTACTTCACCGGCGGGGCGAGCCCGTGCTGAAGCAGCTTCTCCCGCCCCTCCTCGGTGACCCGGTTGCTGTCCCAGGGGAGGTCGAAGGTCATCCGGACGTCGATCTTCGCGAACCCGATCTCCCTCAGCTTCTCCTCCACCTCGCGCCGCATGTAGTCCATTGCCGGGCAGCCGACGAACGTGGGGGTCATGACGACATGGGCCGTGCCGTCGTCCGAAACCGAAACGTCGGTGATGACGCCGAGGTCGACCAGCGAGATCGTCGGGATCTCCGGGTCCATCACGCTCCGGAGCGCCTCCCATATCTCGGGGGCCCCTACCATTCGGCATCGGGATCGATGCGGAAGACCTCGGACATCTCCTCGAGCATCGGTCCAAGATATTCCGTGTGATACCCCTTCCGCCCGCCGTACGAAGGCTTCACATCGACCAGCGGAGGAAGAACCAGGTCGGCCTGATGGACGATCGGCGTCACGACCTCCAGCCACCGCTCGCAGAGCGCCTTCTCTCCCGGAAAGATCCCATCCTCGGCCAGCTCCGGCTCGAAGTCGGAGGGCTCGAAGATCCCGAGCGCCAGCGGGAAGACCTCGTTGAGCGCCGCCTGCATCCGGGCGCGGCTCTCCTCGTTCCCCTTGGCGCCGAGCTGCACCACCCATGTGTTCGCATGGAAGACGTGGTACTTGATCTCCCCCCTGATCTTCTTCGCCAGCTTCGCCAGCGGCTCGTGGGTCGAGCTCTCCAGCATCTCGTACCGGAGCATCTCGGCGTTGTCGTAGAGGAAATGTCGCACCAGGCTGAAGTCGTACTCCCCGATCGGATACTCCACCAGATGGCAGCAGCGGAAGGCCTTCTCGTCGCGGGTGAACGCGAGCGTGTCGGGGTCGGCCTCGCCGAGCGCGGTAAGAATATCGTAGAGCGCATGGGCCTGCCCCATCTTGTCCTGGGCGATCGAGGAGAAGGCGATATCCTCCTCGAGAATCGGCCCCAGTCCCGTCCACTCGGAGTTCCTGTGGGCGATGATGAGGGCGTCGTCCGCCATGCGGAAGAGGAGATCCTTTAATGCGGCGTACTCACTCATGTCCGATCGAATTGTTCCGTTTCTTGAAGTCGCGGATCTTGCCGGCAACACGATATCCGCTTGCATCGCGATACTTCTTCTCCGGCGTGGTCTCGAAGATGTCGGCGTCCTCGACCCCGATCGTGTAGATGTCGGAGGTCTTCACCACCCAGATCGCCACGCAGCGGTAACGCCGGGCGTACTGCTCCTTGGCGAAGAGAAGGGCGATCTCCGGGTTGGGAGCATGAAGCGACCCGACATGGATCGGCTGCCCCCCCCGCGCCTCCTGATGGAAGACCTCGTAGGTCTCGTGCTGATCGAGTTCCTCGGGCTGCGCGAACCCTGTCTCCGGCTCGGCCGGAATGCCCGCCCGCGTGATCCGCGGATCGAGTGAAATGATGGTCATAGGGCTAGTTATATCGAAACAGGATACTGATCCCCTTCTCGGAAACTGAAGACCGGGGATCTACCCCGGTCTTCGACTTCTGCTGTGGTATGCTGCGCGGCTTCCGGAAGGAGGCGCTCAGGCGAGAGGGATGGTATATTTCGCCGTCGGCTTCCGAAGCGCCCGGCGCACCCACTGCCCCTGCTCCTCGGCCATCCGGCGGACGGCGAGACGCTCCTTGTTGCAGGGGCCGTCGCCGTTGATCACCCGCTTGAACTCGCTCCAGTCGGGGTCGCTGAACTCCCACTGACCGGTTTCCGGGTTCTTCCGGAGGTTCGGGTCGGGGACGGTCAGCCCCAGCTCCCAGATCTTCGGGACGTACCCGTCCAGGAACTCCTGCCGCATCTCGTCGTTGGTCGCCATCTTCACCTTCCAGCGGACCAGCTTCTCGGTATGGACCGACGTCTTGTCGGGGGGACCGTGGAAGTGCATGATCGGCTTCCACCAGCGGTTGAGCGCCTCCTGCAGCATCTCCCGCTGCTTCGGCGTGCCGGTGGCGAGGGTGACGACGTTGTCGTAGCCGTACTTCAGGTGGAACGACTCCTCGGTGCAGATCCTGTCGAGCGCGCGGCAGTAGGGACCGTAGGAACCCTTCGCGTTGAGGAACTGGTTGACGATGGCGCCGGCGTCGATCAGCCAGGCGATCACGGCGGTATCGGCCCAGGTCTTCGCCGGATAGTTGAAGACGTTGGAATACTTCGACCTGCCGTTGATGAGATCGCCGATCATCTCCTCACGCGACTTGCCGAGCGTCTCGGCGGCGCTGTAGAGAAGCTGCGCGTGCCCCACCTCATCCTGCACCTTCGCCATCAGCGCCATCTTCCGCCGGAAGCCGGGCGCGCGGGTGATCCATGTCCCCTCCGGCAGAGCGCCGATGATCTCCGAATGCGCGTGCTGCTCGATCATCCGGATGAGCTGGCGGCGATACTCCGCCGGCATCCAGTCGTGAGGCTCGATCTTCTCACCTCTATCTATCTTCGCCTCGAACTCCGCCAGCAGCGCCGGATCTTCGATATGATCGGGGTTCTGCGGCGCGGCGTCCGTCACCGAAAGATTGCCATACATCGAAAACACTCCTGTTCTGATACCGTTTTCCCCCGGCTCCCCAGGGGGGGCGCCGGTCACCGGGTCGAGGGTACGGGCGCCGCGATCGGGCCCGCAAATGTACGAAACATTCCCCCATGGGATTGCCATTAACCGTTACAAACGGAGTCGGCAACACGCCGGAATACACCCCTAATGACGCTGAACCGAGGGATGATATTTCCACGGGAAGCGATCGAGCGGAAGCAGCCGGCAGGAGTGTTCCGGTTCAGGCCCCGGGCGCCGCAAGGGTCGCCCTGAAGCCGGCCGTGAGGATCGCGCCGTTGAGGTTCCTGCCGATGAAGACGAGCCGGTTGCGCGGGGGCGCATCCCCCCTCACCTTCGCGAACTGCCCCGTGTGAAGGGCGTGAACCCCCTGCGCCACGTAGTACCGTTCCTCCCCGACGGGAGAGAGAATCCCCTTGAACCTGAAGAGATCTTCGTGGTTGAGAAGAAGGAGCAGATCGATCCACGCCTCGAACTTCACAAGATCGACCTCCCCCTCCAGAACGATCCCGACCGAGCCGATATCCCCGGTGTGACTGTGCTCATGGGAACCTTCCCTCCCTTCCGGAAGAGCGACCCTCGCCGGATCGAACCCGCCGATCTCCAGCAGCTCCCAGGGATCGATCGCCGCGTTGACGACCCCGACGATCCGGGCCAGCGGGTTGATCGACCGGACCGATTCCTCGACCGCCGCGCGCTCCCCCTCCTCCGTCAGATCGAGCTTGTTGATCAGCACGATGTCGGCGAAGGCGATCTGCTGCCGCGCCTCGTCGGTCTCCTCCAGCTGCCGGGGAAGGTGCTTCGCGTCCACCACGGTGACGACGCCCTCCAGACGGAAGGTCGAGCCGTGGTCGGGGTGGTTGAGGAGGGTCATGACGACGGGACCGGGGGCGGCCAGCCCGGTCGTCTCCAGCACGATATGATCGAACCTGCGGCGGCGCTCCATCAGATCCTCCAGCACCCGCACCAGATCGTCCCGAACCGTGCAGCAGAGGCACCCGCTGCTCAGTTCGTAGATATCCTCGTCGACCGCGACGATCAGGTCGGCGTCGATCCCGAGATCGGCGAACTCGTTCTGGATAACGGCGATCCGGAGGCCGTGCCCCCCCGTCAGGATATGATTGAGCAGAGTCGTCTTCCCGGCCCCGAGGAAACCGGTGACAACGGTAACGGGCACAGGCCCATCATGAACAAATGCCATGAGCAGAAAGTAATGACGATACCGTACCCCTCCTGAAGCCCCGGAGGGGCGCACCGGCCCTAGAGCAGAACGCCCGAAAGGACCAGAGAGGCCATCGCGAAATAGATCACCAGCGCCGTGACATCGACCAGGGTCGCGATGAACGGAGCGGAGGAGGTTGCCGGGTCGGCGCCGAAACGTTTCAGGATGAAGGGGAGCATCGAGCCGGCAAGGGTGCCGAGCATGACGACGCCGATGACCGCCAGACAGACGGTGAAGCCGATCAGCATCCAGTGCTCGCCGTACTGGTCGGAGAAAAGGGTCCAGAGGGCGATGCGGGCGAACCCGAGCACCCCGAGCATGGTGCCGAAGGCGAGTCCCGCCACGATCTCCCGCCGCATCACCCTCCACCAGTCCCGAAGGGTCACCTCGTTCAGCGCGAGGGCGCGGATGGTGAGGGTCGCCGCCTGCGAACCGGAGTTGCCGCCGCTCGACATGATCAGGGGAATGAACATCGCCAGCACCACCGCCTTCGCGATCTCCCCCTCGAAATAGGCCATCGCCGAGGTCGTGAGCATCTCGCCGATGAAGAGGACGGCAAGCCAGGTGGCCCGCTTCCGGATCATGGCGAAGATCGGGATATCCATGTACGGAAGCTCCAGCGCCTCCATGCCGCCGAACTTCTGGATATCCTCCGTCGCCTCCTCTTCCGCCACGTCGAGGACGTCGTCGATGGTGACGATCCCGAGGAGCATGCCGTTCGGGTCGATGACCGGAAGGACCGTGCGGTCGTACTTCCTGAAGACCCCGACCACCGTCTCCTGGTCGTCGTCGACCCGGAGCGAGATGAAGAGGGAGTCCATCACCTCCCCGACGTTCTTGTAGAGGGGGGCAAGGAGAAGCTCATGGATGCGGAGATCGCCGATCAGGCGGTTCTCCCCGTCGACGACATAGATCACGCTGAGGGTTTCGCTGTCGCGGCCGTGAACGCGGACGAAGTCGAGGACGTGGCGGACCGTCCAGTCGCGCCGGACCGCGAGGTAGTCCGGCGTCATCAGTCGGCCGACGCTGTAGTCGGCGTAGCTCAGGAGGGTCTCGGCGACGGCGCGCTGTTCCTTCGTGAGGAGGGTCAGCAGCCGTTCGGACTCTTCCTCCGGAAGCTGTTCCAGGAGCTCGGTCCGGTCGTCCGGCGACATCACGTTCAGGATCTCCGCGATCTTCGCCTCCGGCAGCTCCTCCAGCAGCTCCTCCTGTTCGACCAGATCGAGATACTCGAAGATCGACGCCTCCATATCGGCGTCGAGCGCGCTGAATATCGCCAGGCGTTCCTCCGGGTTCAGATCGGCCATCAGTGTGGCGACGTCTGCGGGGAGCCAGTCCTCGAGTATGTCGCGGAGCGTCTCGATATCCCCCACCGCGATCAGATCCCTGATCTCCGGCTGCAAGAGTTTTACGATCATCGGGCACCCTGTTTGATGGTCTACCAGCGAACCCGCAAAGGTACGCCGGAGGGGACGGAGCTGTTCATCACGAAAATGTTACGAACGCTCCTGTTACATCCTCCCGGCGCCCCCCCGTTACATCCCGGCCAGATTTCTCAGCAGCTCATCCTTCTTCCTGCGCGCGACCATCACCTGCGCGTTGTCCGACATCACCACGTATCCCCCATCCCCCTTGATATATTTTCTGACGTACTCCAGGTTCACCAGATGGGAGTTGTGGACGCGCTGGAAGCTCTGATCGGCGAGGATCGCCTCGTACTCCTTCAGCGTCCGGGAGACGATCACCCGCTGGCCGTCGACAAGATGGAACACCGTATAGTTCCCCGATGCCTCGCATCGTATGATATCGCCGACGCGGACGAAGAGGAGATCCTCGACCGTGGGAAGAGCGATCCGGTGGGCCCGTTTCTGGGTCGCCGAAAGGTTCTTCAGCAGGGCGTCGATCCCCTCCCCCTTTCTCGCCGAGATCCTGGAGACGGCGCGGTCGACCGCCTCCACCAGCTCCCCTTCATCGACCGGTTTCAGCAGGTAGTCGAGCGCGCACATCTTGATGGCGCGTATCGCATACTGATGATATGCCGTCACGAAGATCACATCGCACCCCGCCCCACGGATTCTGTGAAGAAGCTCGAAGCCGTCGCCGTAGGGCATCTCGACGTCGAGGAATATCAGATCGGGACGACACTGGGCGATCGTCTCCACCGCTGTCTGCGCCGACTCCGCGCAGGCCACGACATCGATCGTCGGGCAGTGGGCCCGCAGCAGCAGCGACAGCGTTTCGCGGCTCGGTCGTTCGTCGTCGACGATAATGGATCGTATCATGCTGCTCGCTCCCGGATATGCTTGAATCCCCGCAGGGGGACGTGGATATTGACTTCGGTGCCGGCGGCTTCGCCCGCCACGATACGGTCGACGACCCCGACGGTGAAGGGAAGGCCGTGGTAGAGACGGAGCGCCTCGATCCGCTCCATCGTCATCTCCATCCCGCGCGACGGCGGCGAGGCGCCGAAGCGGGATTTCAGTTCGGCCGCCTTCTTCCGGCCGATGCCGTTGTCGACCACCGAGCAGATCAGCGTGTGGCCGAACCGGCGGAATCTCACGACCAGTTCACCCCCCTTCCCGCGATACATCAGGCCGTGCTTGACGGCGTTTTCCACATAGGGCTGTATGAGAAGGGGAGGTATCTCGGTATCCGATTGATCGATGGAGGGATCGACGTCGATCCTGTAGCTGAACATCCTGTCGAACCTGAGCGACTCCAGTTCCAGATACTGGGTGAGGGAATCGATCTCCTCGGCGAGCGATATTGAATCCAGCTTGGAGGATTCCAGGGTGGCCCGCATCAGGCGTGAGAAGGTCGTCAGGTAGCGGCTTGCGCTGGCCGTGTCGTGCCCAGCGATGAAATGAAGGATCGAGTTCAGGGAATTGAACACGAAATGGGGGTTCATCTGCCCCTGCAGAGCGCGCAGACGCGATTCGATCAGCATCCCGCGCAGCTCGGCCTCGCGCCGGATCGTCCGCATCCGGACCAGCACCAGTGCGCTGAGGGCCCCGACCCCGCCCAGCAGGATCGTCCCCCGAAACCACTCCGTCTGCCAGTACGCCGGCAGCACCTCCACCGCCAGCCGCACCCCTTCGCGGTTCCACGCGCCGTCGCTGTTGGAGGCGCGCACATGGAAAACGTAGGAACCGGGAGGAATGTTGGTATACGTCGCGACCGGATCTCTTCCGGTGGTGCTCTTCCAGTCGTCGTCGAACCCCTCCAGCCGGTAGGAGAACCTGTTCCGGGAGGGATTGGTCATATCCAGCGCGGCGAACGCGATGGAAAATGAGTTCCGATCATGCATCAGTGCGATATGCTTTCGCATCACGATACTCGTATCGCTCCTGCTCTCACGACCGAAGACGCGGAACGATGTAATAATGACACCGGGAACGCTCCCACTGTCACGCATGTCGTCGGGATGGAACTCGATCACCCCGTAATTTCCACCCAGCAGGATATTTCCGCGGCGGTCGCGCCAGCACGCCTTGAAATGGAACTCGTGGACGGGCCAGCCGTCGCCGGCGTCGAAGTTCCTGAACCTGCCGGTGGAGCGGACGAACCTGGAGACGCCGTTGTTGGTGCTGATCCAGAGATCCCCCAGATCGTCCTCCACGATCCCGCACGCCATGTTGCTCGCCAGCCCCTCCCCTTCCGTGTACTTCGTGAACCGGCCGTTGCGGCGGTCGAACCTGTTCAGCCCCCCGCCGGAGGTGGCAAGCCAGAGCATCCCGTCCGTCGCCTCATGGATGAACCAGACGCGGTCGTTCCCCAGACTGTTCCTGTCGCCCGGATCGTGCCGGTAGTGGCGGAAGAGACGCCGGTCGCGATCGAGCATATCGAGCCCCCCCTCCGTCCCGATCCAGAGATTCCCCTCCCTGTCCTCGTGGAGGGCGTGGACGACGTCGTTCCCCAGGGAGCCCGGATCGGCGGGATCGTGCATGTAGCGCGTGAAGGTGCGCCCGTCGGCGTTCAGGCGGCTGAGGCCCCCCTTGTGGAGAGCGATCCAGAGGACCCCGGAGCGATCCTCCAGAATACCCCAGACGCCACCGACGGAGAGGGAGGTCGTATCGCGTGTATCATGGATGAAGTCGATCCATCGCCGTCCCCCCGCCGGAAGGGATTTCAGCCCGCCGTTCGTTCCCGCCCAGATCGTTCCGCGACTGTCTTCATAGAGGGTGTTGACGGTCAGATCGACCGCCTCCCGTCCCCTGGCCGCCGTGTAATGGGTGAAGGAGCGGGCGCCGGGGTCGAGACGGTTGATCCCGCCGCCGCCCGTTCCGATCCAGAGTCTCCCCTGCGAATCGCGGATGACGCATCTGACCCGCTGATGGCTGATTCCCCCGGAGTCGAGCGGATCGTAGCGGTAATGCCGGAAGGTCCCTCCGCGCCTGGTGAGCTTGCCGACGCCGTTGTCGGTGCCGACCCAGAGGTTCCCGGCGCGATCCTGGAACATCGAGAAGATCCGATTGCTTGCGATACTGTAGGGATCGGTCGGGCGATGGATCGATCGACCCGTCCCTGTTGAATCTCCCGCCACGATAAGACCGTCGAAGACCGTGCCGACAAGAAGTCTCCCCTTGCGATCCACATAAAGGCTCGTGATCAGAAGCGAGGGGGGATCGCCGTTCGGAGATATCGTGACATGTTCGGCGCGGATGGTCTTCCCCTCCAGACGGAGCTTCACCACGCTCCGCTTATCGAGGACCCCGTAGAGAAGACCACGGTCGGCTCCCGTATCGCTCCCGCTCCGATAGAGCATCTCGATATCTCTCGAACGCATCGGGTCGTCGGCCGGGCCCGGTCCCGTGATGAAGCCTCCGGCGGCGCGATCGTAGACGCAGACCCCGTGATCCTCCGACCCGACCCAGATGTTCCCGGCGGCGTCGAGGGCCACACAGGAGATGCGTCCGCCGATCAGGCCGGCCGGGTTGCGGGGATCATGTCGGAACCTGACGCATCGTCCCGTTCTTCTGTTCATTCTGACGAGCGCCCCCCGCTCCGCCCCGTCGGTGACGATCCAGAGATCGCCCCCCTTATCCTCGCACATCGAGATAATACGGTCGCCGCTGATGGAGGTCGGGTCGGCGGGATCGTATCTGTAGTGGATGAATCGTTCGGTGATACGATCGTAGTAGTTGAGCCCCCCTGCGCTGGTGCCGACCCAGAGCCCGCCGTCGGAATCCTCCAGAATACAGTCGGCGCTCCCGTCGGCGATGGAGAAACTGTCGTTGACGTTGTTCTTGTAGATGGTGACGCCGTTGCCGTCGTAGCGGTTCAGGCCGTCGCGCGTGCCGAACCAGAGGAAGCCGCGACGATCCTGCAGAATGCAGAGGATATAATTGTCGGAAAGCCCGTGGCGCGTGCTGAGCACGTCGAAACCGGTCCGGCTCTGCGCCGCCGCCCTGCCGGTGAGGAGGAGGGGGCAGAGAATGAGAAGGAGGAAGGTCATGACGATCCCGGGGCGCCGGGTCGACATGACGGGGGGATGTATGACGGAAAGAGGCGTCATCGGCGCTTCGACTCCATAGCAAGCATGAAGGCATGGCCCCCCTCCGTTCGATTCCATCGAGCCGGCGGGAGATATCCGTGCGCTCTGACCTGTACCGGTGACGGCCGGTCCGGCGACCGATCCGCAGTAACTACCTCTGAATGCGAAGAAAGATAAGTCGTTGCAAGAAATAAAGAAGGGGTCTTCTCATCCCCCGGAAAAAAGGGGCTCTCGTGACAGGATGCGAACGAAACTCCGGAGCGGAACCGCCCGCGAGGCAGGGACGTTGAACGGATATGGAGTGCGACAAGAACAAGTAAGCAACAAGGCAGGAGAGTATATGAACAGGCTTTTCAAAACGCTGATCTCCGCCGGAATCGGAGCCGGAGCGATGTTCCTGTTCGATCCGGACCGCGGACGCAGGCGGCGGTCGCTGGCGATCGACAAGGTCGACAGCCTGAAGCATTCCGGGAGCGACATGCTCGAGAAGGCGACCCACGACCTCCGGAACCGCGCGGCGGGGATGATGGCAAGATCTTCGGCGGCTCTCCGGATCGAAAAGGTCGGAGACGAACTGCTGACGGCGCGCGTCCGCGCGGAGATGGGACATGTCACCTCCCATCCGCATGCGATCCATGTGACGTCGCGCGACGGCGTCGTTTCCCTCTCCGGTCCGGTGCTGACCGAGGAGATCCCCCGGCTGCTGGCGAGGATACGGGGAGTGCGGGGGGTGCGCCAGATCCGGAACGAACTGGAAGGACATGTCATGCCCGATATCCCCGCCCTTCAGGGGGGAAATCGCGATATCTCGCAGGAATCGGCCCGGGCAACCCCAGCGCAGCGCCTCGTCTCGGGCGTTCTGGGAGGAGGACTCGCCCTCTTCGGTATCGTCCGCCGCGGGTTCATCGGAACAGTGGTCGCCGGGATCGGCGCGGGGCTCTTCTCGCGAGCCGTCGTCTCGACCTCGCCGGAAATCAACGCCCCCTCCGGTCTCTTTGTCGGCCCGCAGGAGAAGAGCACGGGCGGGGCGGCCCGGACGTCGGGAACAGGCCCGCAGGCCGGGAAATCGGGAGAAACGGCGCGGAGCCGAACCGGTCGCTCACAGAGCGAGAAGGGGAGATCGACGGCCCCCTCGACCGAGGGAAGGATGGAATCGACCTCCCTCCCCGACTCGACCGGAACCGTCGTTCAGTCGGATACGCCCGACGGCTCCCGAACAGCGGAAGGCTGACACCCTTCCCGAAGCATCGAACGGCCCGCGTCGCACCGGAGGCACCGGAGACCGACGCGGGCCTTCTTCTATCCGGCTCTGCTCCCGCGAAGCGCTCCCGCGGACCGCTCCCGCGGACCGAATTGGCCGTCCCTGCGCCGAATCGTAAGTTGCCGCCCGACGTCCGCGCCGACCGGAGGGCAGAGCTGCCCGGCGACGGACGCCGGCCACAAACCAAGGGCCCGGGATGAAACACCTGCGCGTGATTACAGCTCTTCTCGGTATCATCGCCACAGTCGTCGTCGGCTTCGTTCTCTATCAGCTCAGCTCGGTGCTGGTTCCGTTCGTCATTGCGGTCTTTCTCGCCTATATCTTCCGGCCGATCGTCCTCTTTCTGGAGCGGAGGAAGGTGCCGAACGTACTATCCATCGTGCTTGTCGTCGCCATCGTGGCGGGGGTGATGGTGGGACTCTACGGCATCGTCAGCGCGAGCGCAACGGCGTTCATGAAGCAGCTTCCGACCTACCAGGCCAAGTTCGAGGGACTGGCCGCATCCTCCAGTTCGGCCTTCAACAACATCGTCTCCTGGCTTCAACTCGATCCGAACACGATCAACTGGCGCGACACGCTGCCGGTCTCCTCGATCACCGGGTTCGTCTCGACCGGGCTCAGCTCCCTTCTCTCGCTCATGGGGAATCTGCTCCTGGTCCTCCTCTTCATGCTTTTTATTCTGGCCGGCAGCGGAGACTTTCTGCCGAAGGTGCGGCGGGCGTTCAACAACTCGTACGCCGAGACGATCGCCACGATCATCGCCAACATCGACAGCGACGTGCGTCGCTATCTGATGACCAAGGCGGCGATCAGCCTCGCCTCCGGGGTCGTCACCTGGCTGATTCTGACGATCATCGGGGTCGACTTCGCGCTCCTCTGGGGCTTTCTGAGCTTCGCGCTGAACTTCATCCCGAACGTCGGATCGTTCGTCTCCTTCATCTTCCCCACCCTGATCTCGGTCCTTCAGTTCGACACGCTGACCAAGCCGATCCTGGTGCTCGTGCTGCTGCTGGTGTCGGACAATATCATGGGGAACGTGGTCGAGCCGAAGATCATGGGAGCAAGCCTGAACCTGAGTCCCGTCGTGGTCCTCGTCTCCCTCATTTTCTGGGGATGGCTCTGGGGGATTCCAGGGATGATCCTGGCCGTGCCGCTGACGTCGATGATCAAGATCGTCTTCGCGAACATCCCCGAACTGAAGCCGATGGCTGTTCTGATGAGCGGCGGTGAGGCCGCCAAGGCGTCGCCGTCGTAAGGATCGAGCTCCCCTCCGATCGCATCCCCGGTCCCCTTCCGATCGTCGCCAACCCCGTACCGGCAGAGGCGTTGAGAGAGATGATCGAGAGGGGATTGTCGGCCGGGTGAACCGATATCGATAGGCCACATGAAAACGCCCTGCCGGGATCGATCCCGGCAGGGCGCTGCATCATCCGGTCGACCCTCCCTTTTACGCGAAAGAGTCGTACCTCGACATATACGGCTATCGACTCCGCGAGCGGTTTCCGTTGGTGCTCCTGCCGCGGCCGGAGGATCTTCCGTTGCCGCTACTGTTACCGTTACGAGAGAAGAAGAACTCCGACTGGCTTTCGCGCGGTCCCTTCCGTTCGGTCCGGCTGGGGGGTGCTCCGGGCTCGTAGGCGCGGAGCGACGCGGCGTGCGGCGTCTGCTTCCTCGGCTCGTAGGAGAACCCCGGATACTGCTTCCTGGTGAACCGGCGTCCGATGAAGCGCTCGATCTTCTTCAGGTTGTCCTCCTCCCCGTCCGAGACGAACGTCAGCGCGTCTCCGGTGGAGGTTGCGCGGCCGGTTCTGCCGATACGGTGGATGTAGTCCTCGGCGAAGGCGGGGGTGTCGAAGTTGATCACATGGGAGATTCCCTCCACGTCGATCCCTCGCGCCGCGATATCGGTGGCGACCATCACGTTCACCTCCCCCTTCTTGAACGCCTCCAGCGCGCGTATACGCTGGCTCTGCGAACGATCGGAGTGAAGCACCGCCGCCTTGACGCCGTTCCGCTCAAGTCGCGTTGCGATACGGTTCGCGCCATGCTTGGTGCGGGAGAAGACAAGGACGCTCTCGATCTGCTCCGTGCGGAGCACATGGAGAAGCAGTTCCATCTTCAGTTCGTGGGGAACCGGGTAGACATGCTGTTCGACGCTGTCGGCCGGGTTGCGGCGCTCGCCGACCTGGATATGCTTCGGCTTGCGGAGCACGGAGCCGGCAAGGTCGCGGATATTCTCCGACATCGTGGCGGAGAAGAGGAGCGTCTGACGGTCGGTCGGGAGGAGACCGATGATCTTCCGTACGTCGTGGATGAAGCCCATGTCGAGCATGCGGTCGGCTTCGTCCAGCACGACGATCTCCACGCCGGAGAGATCGAGGCTCCTGCGGTTGGTGTGGTCGAGAAGGCGACCGGGGGTCGCGATCACGACATCGACGCCGCGCCGCAGCGCCGTCACCTGGGGTTCCATGGAGACGCCGCCGTAGATCGCGATGCTCTTGAGCTGTGTGAACTGACCGTACTGACGCACCGCGTCCTCCACCTGCAGCGCGAGCTCGCGCGTCGGGGTGACGATCAGGGCACGTACGTTCCGACGTCCCCCCTGGCGGGCGTTGTCCGACAGTCTGTGAAGAATCGGAAGAAGGAACGCCGCGGTCTTTCCCGTCCCGGTCTGCGCGCACCCGATGACATCGCTTCCCGATATGACCATCGGGATCGCCTGCGTCTGGATTTCGGTCGGCGCTGCATAACCGGCTGCGCGGACACCGCGCACGAGCCTTTCAGAAAGGCCGAGAGAGATAAAAGGCATGGATAATACTGTATGGGGATCGCACCCTTTCGAGTCGTGCTTCGGAAAGATCCGAGAGGCGTCTGGTGGCAACCGAGTTGCATGCGGCACATCCGGACAATGGGTCCCGGTACATGTGCCGACATCAGAGCGATCCGATGAAATACCCGTTACGGGCTCAACATTGGCGGATTCAGTCCCAGAGGGGATTACAGCCGATCAAGTCACAACCCGCGTGCCGACCGCATTCGCGGGCCGGCGGTGACCTGCTCCCCTGAAGATGAACATTCGGATCGCAAGTCTCTCCTATGACGGAGGCGGACGCAATATAGTGGAATGATCGGTACCCCGGTCCCCCACGTACCGATCGACACGAATAGCCCCATCCCCCCACGATCCCATCCCCCGAAAAAGAAACCGGGCGGGAGCGTTCGGCCCCCGCCCGGCGATATCGTCGTCGTCCATGCCGTCGGCGCCTTACCCGCCGTTCTTCTTCTCCGAGACCGGTCCCACCGTGGCGTCCAGCACCCCGTGGTCGACATCGACCAGGGGGACCCCCGTGGAGGCGGTGAGCTTCTTGATGAGCGCCTGCACGTCGATTCCCGAGACCGACTTCAGCATCTCCGGCGCCGTCGCCATGAGCGAGGTGACGTAGTTGCTGATCCTGGCGGCCCCGTCGCCGTTGCCGGTATCGACCACCGTGATCTTGTCGATCGCCCTCAGCGGCTCGGCCACCTTTCCGGCGAGTTCCGGGAGCATCTTCGCGATGATGTCGAGCACGGCCGCCTCACCGAACCGCTTGAACGCGTCGGCCAGCTTCTCCTTCGCCTCGGCTTCGGCAAGACCCTTCAGCCTGATGACATCCGCCTCGGCGGTACCGCGGGCGCGCTCGGCATCGGCCACGGCCATACCTTCGATCCTCTTCTGCTCGGCGCCGGCGCGCGCCTCCGCCTCGATCCGGTACTGGAGGGCGTCGGCCTCACGCATCTTGCGCACCTTGTCGGCCTCGGCGGCCTGCTCCACGGCGTAGCGTTCGGCGTCCGCCTTCTTCTTCAGTTCGGAATCGTACTGCAGCTCGCGCCGCTTGATCTCCCGCTCCTCCATGTCGATCTCGCGCGATTTACGCACCAGCTCGACCTGCATCTGCTCCTCGACGGCGACCTGCTTGGAGCGCGCCTCCTGGATGAAGTACGCCTGGTCCGCCTCTGCCTTCGCGGTATCCTGCGACATCTTGAAGCTCGCGATCTTCAGCTCCTTCTCCTTGGCCGCCTCGGCGATCATCGTATCGCGCATCAGCTCCGACTTCATGGCGTCCTCCTCGGCCAGCGCCTTCTGCACGCGGGCGTCGCGGTATGCCTGCGCCTCGGCGATTTCCGCCTCGCGCTTGACGGCGGCGATTCTGGGACGACCGAGCGCCTCCAGGTAGCCGTGCGGGTCACGGACATCCTTGATGGTGAAGGCGACGATCTGCAGACCCATCTTCTTCAGATCGAGCGCGGCGACCCCCTGAATCTCCTGCGCGAACTTGTCGCGATGGCGGTAGACCTCCTCCACGGTCATTGCGCCCATGATGGCGCGGAGATGACCTTCCAGAACTTCCCGGGCTTCGGCCTCCAGCGCATCCGGGGGCTTGCCGAGAAACTGCTCGGCGGCGGTCGCGACATCCTCCACGGAGCTTCCCACCTTCACGATGGCGACGCCGTTGGCGAGAATCGGGACTCCCTGCGATGTATAGACCACTTCGGGGGTGGAGATCTCCAGCTTGTGGGTCAGCAGCGAGAGCTTCTCGAACCTGTGGAAGATCGGGAGCACGAACGCGCCGCCGCCCCGCACGATCTTTATCTTCCTGCCCGATTCATCCGATACGACGTTCCTGCCCCCGATAGCGGCGCCTGTGACGATCAACGCCTCGTCGGGACCCACCGTTTTATATCGCGATGAGAACGAGAGGACAAGAAAGAGCACGGCTCCGACAACGAGGATCGGAATGAGTAGATATTCAGGCATCGAACGACTCCAATGAAGTGTGATTGAACGGTGTAACGAACACTGTATGATCGCGGGCCTCGACCACGACCACCTCGGTACCTGTCGGGATGATCGTGTTGTCGATGCTTGCGGCGATCTGCGGCGTATTGCCGCCGCCGACCTTGATAAGGATCTCTCCGTAACCTTCCGCCGGAATCGGGACGGTGACGCGGGCCGTCCGTCCGACGAGATCATTGACCGAAAAACCGAGCGACGTTTCCGCCTTCTTCATCGGTTTAAGATAGAGAAAATGGATTCCGACCGCCGCGACGGCCGCCGCGGTAAACGCCAGCGAGAGGACAGGAAGATCTTCCAGCGATGTATACCTCGCCAGCAGAACCCCTGCTCCTCCGAACGCCGTGATCGCGGTGACGATCGTGGTGGAATTGAGGAAGTCTGCCCCGTCGATATCGACGGTGTCGGCCAGGCCGTCCCCTCCCGCATCGAACAGATCTCCGACGAACAGCGAGACGACGGTAAAGAGCACGCCGCCGATCAGGCAGCCCCAGAATATCTCGATCACCGATAGAATCCGTTCATGATATCGTAATGTCGGCTCCCGATCGATCGGGCAGCCTTGTCTCCATCTCCCGATCGAACTCGGTCACGTAGAGCGTGTTGTCGCGAACCTCCACCACCACGACGGTGCGGCCTCTGGGGATTTCATTCCCGTCGAAGCTTGCCGCAATCTGGCAGATGTTCGCGCCCGTCAGCTTCAGCATGATCTCTCCGCGCCCCTCCTCCGGCAGCGGTATCGTCACCGTGCCGCTCTTCCCCACCAGCTCCCCCATGGAATAGCCGATGGAGCTCTCCGCCCTGCTGATGGGGCGTATGAAAGCTACATGCACCAGTATGGACATCGAGATGGCGGCGGCGACTGCGAGAACGATCTGCAATGTCTCCGAAACCGGAGTATATCGCGCCAGAAGAATTCCGGCGCCCCCGAACATGGTGATCCCCGCCACGATCGACGTGAGATCGAGAAACCCGTGCCCCTTCAGCTTCGGCAGGCCGTGCCCCCCGTGGGGAGCATGCAACCCGTGCAGGCCGTGGTGGGGGGCATGCCCCCCGAGAAGCGTGATCACCGAGAAGACGATGCCGCCGACAAGGCAGCCCCAGAAGTACTCGATCATGGCGTTCACCGAAGTGGCATGTTCGAAATATCCGCCTGCAAGTTTCATCGATCCGCCGATTCGGGTCGGGGCGGAAGGATGGGCGCCGGAGCGACCGGCGCCCGACGACGACTACTGCGGCTGCGTGTTGACCGAGAGGGCGACCGTCAGTTCCGGGTTGATCCTGCTGTCGCTCCTGAGCACCACCTCGCCGCTGTTCACTCCCGGACGGACCGAGCGGGCGTGCACCACGATCTCGACGCTGTCCCCCGGCGGCACCGTCTTCGGCTCGGTCATATCGAACCTGACGAGCAGACCGCCCGGGCTCGCCATGGTCGGAGGCTGCACGGTCACGGGGGCCTCTCCGGTGTTGATCAGCTGGATCTTCGATGTTCCCTCCGCCCCCGGCTTCACGTCGCTGATAAGCGGGAAGATATCGGGGGAGGCGACCATCTGGCGCTGCACGTTGGCCCGGAGCACCAGGCTGAGGTTGCTGCGGGTCGAGTCGTTGGAGGTGATGACGATCGACTTCGTCTGCTGTCCCGCCTTCGTCTTCACGTCCATGCTGATATCCATGGTAGCGGTATCGCCCGGACCCAGCACCTGCTTGTCGAGGGGGGCCGTGGTACAGCCGCAGCTCGGGCGGACGCCGCCGATACGGAGGGTATCCCCCCCGGCATTGGTGATCTTGACGGTCTTCTTGAGGATACCGGGGCCGGTATCGCCCCAGTTCACGGTTTCACCGCCGACGATCTCGATCTTCGGCTTGCTGCCGCGCTCCGGCCCGGACTGGGCCTGGCGCTCTATGCATCCGCCCAGGAGAGAGGCGGAGATCATGATAATCGCACCGCGATGCGCGAGGGTCTTGACCGCGGAGGTTCCTGGCACCGACATGTTAGACTCCGAGAAAATGTTCCATCAGGATAGATTGCACCATTCGTTCACTACCGGTGGACGGTACCGTGGAGGGGCCGCCGGGCGGCCCGCCGGGCGCCCACCGACAGGGGAATGACGAACGGCCCGTCTCCGGTATCGGAAAATAATTGAAACCGGGGAGGTGGAGGGGAGAAATTTCTTGCCCCAATGGAGTCCCCCCTCCTAACTTTCCCGCCTACACGCCCGTGTAGCTCAACTGGCAGAGCATCTGATTTGTAATCAGAAGGTTGCAGGTTCGATTCCCGTCGCGGGCTCGCTGAGGGGTTCGGTTTTCACCGAATCCCTCTTTTTTTTGAGGTTTCGCCGTTTTGTAGTGCCAGAGAGGTGCCGCAAGGTGCACTAGAACCTGTTATGCACTTTGGAGGATAAAATCGAGGGTTGTAGAGTGCGGGCATGAACAACCGCAAAGCGTACCGCAGCGATGTCTCCGATGACGAGTGGGCATTCATTGCCCCCTATCTCACCCTCATGAAGGACAATGCTCCGCAGCGAGCCTATCCTCTGCGCGAGGTCTTCAATGCCGCTCGATGGATCGCCCGCACCGGCGCGCAATGGGATATGTTGCCCAACGATCTGCCGCCGTGGACTGTCGTCTACCAGCAGACCCGTCGCTGGCTTGCCCGTGGCGTCTTTGCGATGATCGTTGATGATCTCCGCGCATTACTGCGCATCGCCGAAGGACGCACAGAACAGCCGTCGGCGGCAATCTTCGACAGCCGGACACTGCCGTCGACACCTGAGAGCGGTCATCGCGCAGGCTACGACGGAGCCAAGCGCCGCAAGGGCTCGAAGGTACACATCGCTGTTGATACGCTCGGGCATCTGCTGGCTGTGCACGTGACGGCAGCCTCGGAACAGGATCGTGCACAGGTCACGGAACTTGCTGAACAGTTGCAGGAAGCGACCGGGGAATCGGTGAGCCTGGCATATGTCGATCAGGGGTACACGGGCGCAGATGCAGCCGAGGCAGCCTCGGCACAGGGAATCCAGTTGGAGGTTGTCAAGCTCTCGGAGGCCAAGCGAGGATTTGTGGTGCTGCCACGGCGTTGGGTCGTCGAACGGAGTTTCGCATGGCTGGCGCGGTTCCGTCGGCTTGCACGAGATTATGAACGATTACCGGAGACGCTTGCGGGATTGCACTGGCTTGCCTTCGCGATCATGCTCTTGCAGCGCTTCGTCGAAATTATTCCTAAAAGTGCATAACAGGCTCTAGAAGCACATAAGTGCAGCAGAGTTTGCCAAAAAATATGCCAAAGGAATCACCCCCTCTAGAAGGGTTTGCCAAAACGATATCCCTTAGCAGACAGCCCTGAAGTCACGTCTACTGTCCCAGGTCCTATAATGGATACCATAGCGTGATATCCATCCTCACGAAGCCCGTTTACAACTTGCAAAGACCACAGCAACACGATATATTGTCGATGCTTTTTTACCTCATGCGTCGATGTTCTTTTCACCTCATGTCGTGGCGCCACTACCGCGGCTCAACCAATTGTAGGAGGATGGGATCATGCTATTAGGATTCCTTCGCAGGGCAGCAATCGGGGCCTCTCTCGGGGCAATGTTACTCGCTGGTGGGTGCTCTTCAGATCAACCTACTACACCTCAGGAGACGGGTGGATCGCCGTTCCCCTGGCTCAAGACCTATCCGGCCACGTACGGCTATTTCTACGCTACATCGCAGAGTTCGGGGACGGGGCCGTCCGGCTACCAGTCGGGCGGAACGATCTTCTCCTCACCCGCTCATTCAACTGCGGTCGACGGCGGCACCATGACAGCCGGGAACCTCCCCCTCAGCTATCGCGCAGATGGAACGTACTACTCCATCGGAGCACCGACTTTCGGCGCCGTGTCCACCTGGGGACTCGCGGGCAACCCCGGCCTCGGCATCCCGGCGTTCACCGATGCGATGTATCTCCCTGCCGAGGTCAAGATGTCTTCCCCCCTGCCGGCAGCTATCATTTCTAAATCGTCACCGATCCCCGTATCCTGGAATCCCGATCCCAACAACGACACCGTGGCCGTTTATTTTGAGTACGATATTTCGATATCTCGGTTCGCCAATCCATCGAACCCCAGCACTCAGTATGGGCGGTTCTATATCGTGCCGGATAACGGATCGTTCACGATCCCCGCGGCTGACCTTTCGGGGCTCCCCTCGAATTGCTACATCGGCGTATACGTAGCGCGAGGAGCCGGGAAGCTCACCGGAACGCCCACGAAGCGGTTCTACATCTACGGCGCAACAACCTCCTCCGGCATCTTCGAGGTCGTGCCCTAGGCTCGCCTACATATGTCAATCACCGCCCTACCGATGGCGGCCCACCGGCCGCCCAGCTACGTCGTGTCCGAAACACCAACATCACATCGAGACGCTCATGATTCACCGCATTACCTGTGTCGCTGTCGGACTGATGGCGCTACTCATGACGGCTTGCGATACCGAGATCGAACCTGCTGACGAATCTACCCCATCCGTGACCGTCTACCTGCTCTTCGGCGCGGATGCGTTCGGAACCAACACATTCGACAACGCCGAAGACCGGCACAATCCGTGTAAATACTTCGATGGCCTGATGAACAAGGCCGTCCAGGTCGATGTTCGCGTAGCCGTTCCGGACCCAACATCCCAATACGGCTTCCGCGATATCTATCCTATTCAAACATTTCTACGCAACCCCGATTTCCCGGGCGGCGACCCGAATGGGATAGGAGTGCAGCTCCCTGGGACGAAAGGGTTTGTGATGATCATTACGATCTATGGCGAACCCGACCCTCGCTGTTGCCCAGCTCCCCCGTCCCCGGTCGGCCGCGTCGTATACCGTAGAATCTGGGCATACTCCACGATGGAGGGGGCACTCAGAACCCGAGCAATGCTCCCTGAAACGGCTTGGCCCAAGATCGAATGCTTGCGATTCTAACCCTTCCTGCCCGGTCAGTGCCCCATGTGCCCATACTCCGCACGGGGCGTTTGGAACATTCAATTCGGATGACGATCTTCGCGCATTGCTGGTACGATATTCTGAGGAGGGTATCGGCCGACAGTCTGCTTCATGACCTCATTCCACTGCTTTGTACAACTGTGCCTACGCTTTGATCCGATGTAGTTGCTGAGCCGCCTGTAGTCTATCCGCTATCATCAAACTCAACAGGCTTTAAGCTTCCACCGTACACTATGTAGATGATCGAAAACAGAGGAACCCTATCAGACTAATACCTCGATATCCATACTATTGACTCTTGATCCAGTTAGTTAATTTGGGACCATGAGCTGGCAACCAACGA
>CBINGZ010000027.1:0-76060 GCA_966250335.1 uncultured bacterium
GCCGCTCATGGAGTCGAGCAGGCTGTCGCGAAGATGAAGGAGGCGATCCTTCTGATCGAGGAGATCGGGGAGGAGGCGTATCGGGTCGACAGGCTTCTCTCCCACCTCGACAACGCCGGGGTTCTGGCGAAGATCTCCGGCCTGGCGTTCGGCGCGTTCACCGGCACGAAGCCGACAAGGGTCTCGGTGGAGCCGCTCCCGATGGAAGAGGTTTTCGCCGAATATATCGCAAGAGCAGCAAAACCGACCGTGGGGGGACTCCTCTACGGTCATATCGACACCAAGCTCACCCTTCCGGTCGGCGCCCGCGTCGCGATCGACGGCACGAAGGGGACGTTCCGCGTCATGGAAGCGGGCGTAAGCTGATCGCCCCTCCCTGAAAAGGAACCGGCCCCGTGGAAGGGGCCGGCGGCACTTCTTACGCTTTCATCCTCGCCCCTTCATCCTCCACGGTGAAGATCCAGGCGACCACCTTGCCGATCGGCATCGCCTCGAACGCCTCCCAGTAATCGAACGGGAAATTGTTCCGGCTGGAAGTGTCGTCGGCGCGGTGCGATTCGGTTTCGGTGCGGATCTTGGCAAGACGCGCCTGCCAGTGGCGGATATTCTCCAGACGGAGATCGACCCATCCGGCATGCGCCCACGTCTCGATCGAGGCGTCGTCGATCGCGAACTCGGTCTCACCGCGGAACGGCGGGATCTTGATCGTCTCGCCGCGCAGCAGGGTCCTGCCGTCGCTCAGCAGGATCGGAATGCCGATCGAGATCACCCGGCTCCGCAGCTCGCGGTTGACCCGCACGAGCGCATCGGCCGCGGTCGTGATCCCTTCCGGGTCGGCGTCGATCACGCCGCTGATGGAACCGGCCACCAGCCCCAGGATATGCGCCTCGAAGAGAAGCTTCGACAGACGGGGCGGGCCGAGCATCTCGAAGGCGACCGAGGGAATCCCCGACTCCGACTCCAGCCGCGAGAGCCGCTCCACGGCGCGATCGCGCAGGAATCCGCCGCGGTATGTCGGTCCGTAGACGGCTCCGTCGAGCGCGTTGATCACATCGTGACCGGAGTTTCCTCCCTTCAGTTCGAAGACCACCGCCTCGGCGATCTCCTCCGGCGTGATCATCTCCATCTGCTGCAGCGAGGTGATCGCCTCGAACTCCCCGCGGGAGAAGATGCCGTTCTCGCCGGTGTCGATGAACGGGGCGGTCAGATTGGCCCCGACCTCATCGAAACACTCCTTCTCCTCCGAGCGGAGCACCCCTTCCAGGGTCAGCCCCTTTTCCGGGGGACAGTCGACCAGGGGGATCGGCCGTCCGCGGCGGAGCACTTCTCCCTGCTCGATCCGCTTCCAGGCGATCGTCGCCGTCGGCTTGATCTCCTTGATCACCGGTCCGTCCGGCGTACGTCCCATCAGGAAGAGAAGAAGCGTGTGCGCGCCGGCGACCGAGCTCTTGCTCAGAAGCACGCGCGACGGCCGTTCCTCGGAGTGGGTGTAGGGGATGTTGAGCCCCATCCCTCCGGCGCCGGCCGTGCCGATCTTCACGTACATCTTCGTCCCGACCTCCTTCATCCCCTTGTAGAGAAGCTGGACGTGGCGGATCAACTGCGGCACGTAGAGGGAGGCAAGGAGCCGTTCCACGCTCTCCCCGACATCCCCCTCCCGCTCCAGCGCCTGCATGACGTTCCGCGAGGAGGCGTAGATATCCTGGTAGGCGATGGCGGTGGCGGTGTTGATGCAGTCGACGACGGCATCGGGCCGGTACTCTGTGATCAGGCGATAGAGGGCGGAGTCGGCGGCGATCCCCTCGCTCAACTCGTCGTGGATATCGCCGATAAGCTGGCGACGGGCATCGGGATCACGGAGGAGCGCCTCGCGCGGGCTCTCGCGGTGATCGTATCGTCCAAAGACA
Organism: uncultured bacterium; assembly: GCA_966250335.1. GTDB lineage: Bacteria > Bacteroidota > Ignavibacteria > OLB7 > OLB7 > OLB7. Next base: position 1,908 of record CBINGZ010000027.1, read on the forward strand.
TTCCCCCACCAGGGGATCAGCTCTATCTCGGTTCCTGACGGAATATCATGGCGCAGCACCTCGACGGCGTCGCGCGCTTCCGACTCGTGCAGCGACGTCACCACGATGCGCGCCGGCGCCTCGGTGATCAGCCTGCGACAGACCGAGGAGCCGACAAGGCCCCATCCACCGAGCACGACGACTGTCTTACCAGCAATGTCCATGTGTTACGTAGGGAATCCTTCGCGCCGGGATGTGATCCCGGCCGGGAACGGAAGTGGGTTTGAAAGTGGATTCGGAGAGAGATATTTTGGGCGTCGGAACGATCCTCCCGTCCGCTCAAGACGGGCGAACTTACCGAAAAACGACGGCAGCTCAAACGCTCCGGGCGTTCCCGGATTGTTCGAAAGTTTGTCAGATCGACCCGTTCCGGGCCGCGAGGCGCTCCGGCGCGGCCTCCCTGTCATGCGCTTACAATCGAGGGGAGTGAACGAACGTTGTTGAAACGTGCCCCGGAATCCCCGTAGATTCGCGTCGGCGGAACGTGCCGCGCCGCATTCCGGGCGTCGACGCCGATATCGGCGCGATTCCGGCTAAACCGCCCGGCCGGTCGCCGGTCTCTCAATCGGCTCCCTCATATCATCCCCGGCCGGCCCGCGCCGTCGGCCGGCGGGTATCGCTCTCGAACAGATCTTCAGTCCAACTCATCAATATATCGTCCCACATGATACGATCGACACGATACCTTCTCGCGCTCCTTATCGGTATTGCCGCCTTCGGCACGATGAGGGCGCAGCTTCCGCAGCAGCTCCCCTATCAGGGGCTTCTTTCACTCCCCGCGGAGAAGTCCGCCGGCAAGGCCGAGCTGACGCTCCCCGCGCAGTTCACGATCTGGGATGCGGCGGAAGGGGGAAAGATGCTCTGGGAGGAATCGTATCCCTCGGTTGCGTTCTCCCGCAATGGAGATGAGGGATATCTCTTCAACGTGCTTCTGGGAAGCGTCAAGCCGATCCCGCTGAAGGAGAAGAGGGGATACTGGCTGGAAGCGATCGTCGACGGCGACACGCTGGAGCGGGCCTCGATCGGAGCGATCGACCGGCAGCGCCAGACCGACCCGACGCTCACGCAGAAGTTCGAGAGCCAGTTCGGATACTCCGTGATGCTCCCGGCCGCCGCCAAGTTCAACACGCTCGGTTCGGCCGTGAACCTTCCCGGGGAGACCGAGAAGCAGAACTGGCTCCTCTCCGGCGGGAAGGGGTCGATCATGATCTACTACATCAAGGAAGGGCGTATGATCCCGAGGAATTTCCAGCTCCTCGACAGCGTCCATTACTACAACCACGACTCCCTGGGACGGAACGGCATGATCCACCGCCGGGTCTACATCCTGAAGGATTATTCGATCCAGATCGACGTGCTGCTGACCGAGAAGGGACAGCAGGAGTATGCCGATAAGGTCACCCCCCTCTTCGACAGCTTCATTCCCCCGCCGAACGCGATCAAGACCGTGGAGGCGTGGCGGTACGGACGGAATGCGAAGGAGTTCGAAAAGGGACGCTACCGTGAGTTCGGGGGACCGGGGAGATGACCTCGCACCGGATCGGATTCGGAGATATAACGGCCGGGCTCGCCGCGTTGACGATGTTGGCGGCTGCGGGGAATCTTTCCGCGCAGCCGTCGCAACCGACAACGCCGCCGGGCCGGAGAAAGCCCCCCACATCGTTCGACAACCCGATGACGGCCCAGATGGTCGACAGCCGCCGAGGATTTATCGCGCGGATTCCGAACGAGGCGGTTCTCGACTCGACCGCCAGCGGATGGAACCCCGAGCGGAATTTCGAGCGTCGTGTGTATAGAATTCCCGGCGCCGGCGAAATCCGTTTCACCGTTACGGTAAAGGATACGGCCCCCCCCGACACCGCGATCGAGGATGGCGGCTACGTCTTCATCAACCACGATTCCGCCACGGCAAAGGGAACCGCCCACAGCCGCACCTACCTCCTCGACACCCGCCAGGTACGGATCGACATCATCCCGACCAGCATCACGATGAAGAAATATATCGACGCGCGGGAAGAGATCTTCAAATCGTTCCGCTGGAAGCCGAAGGCGAACACGCGGGTGCTGGATACCGATCCGCCGCCGATGGGTTCGGGGCAGTAGAGGCACCAAGGTTCGTTGCCGGCAATAAATGTTCCAGACGGAATCGCCGTGACAACATAGAAACAACAGATCGGCATCAGATGTGAAACGCAGCCGGCCCGAAGCTCAGCAATGAGAGTTTCGGGCCGGCTGTTATCGTTTCGGCCCCGGCAAGAAACATCTTGACGCAAGATAATAAATGTCGTATTGTTGTTTCGAACCATACCAAGCCGAATAATTCATGGGAGGACACATGCCTATTAAACACGTTATGAACAGTGTACCCTTTAAGTGGGTCGTAGTTGCTGTACGTATGGCTATATTGTCTATGACCCTACTGGTGGGATATGGTTGTGCGGATGAGCCAGCGAGCACTGAGACAGATCGTCCAAAGAGCCCCGGTGCTATCCCTATGGATATGCCTCCAATAACGCTGAGTGCTACACTTGATAGTTTTGCAATAGGCCATAATGCTATCTGTGAGGCACTTCTGGACTCAGTTGCATCAGGGTACATAGTATTGGATTCAACATATGTAGATACTACATTTGTTAATGGATGGCCCGATAGCGTTAAGAGTGTGGCAAAGGCCAATATCCTGTCCAAGTTTGGCTACATCTATACGACTCCCGTTGGAGCTTCACGGGAGCCCTCCCATGCGTTGGGTGGGAGTCTGACAATCTTAGTCAATTCACTAAGCGGGATGAGTTCTGATGGGAAGCAGATTGTGCGAGATTTGGATACTCTAATAGACGAGTATTGTGAAACGTCAATGACGTTATCGACATTCTTGTCGGAATGTGTCAATCTTAAAACGCGCTGTATGGGCCTTGGTAATGATTATCAAGCTCTCTTGGCAGGATCGTTTGTGATGACCGCAGCAGGTTCCGCGCAATTCTGGCACAATCATGCAGATGATTTCAACAATCTGGGCTATACGAATAAGAAAGGTCCGAGTCCACTTGGCTATGACCTTGATGAGAAGACGAAGAAAGTAATAAAGGCGGATGTGAGTTCCGCTGGTAAAGCAGTAGTCTTCAGTGGTGGTGGTGGCGGAAGCATAGGAGCACTGTTGGGTGCCGCGTTCTTTAGCGGGGCTGTTGGATCCTTTTATAAGGGTGTTATGATAGCCATCAATAAGGAGGGTTCTTGGTATGACGTCCTCGGAAGCTGGTTCATGGGATAAAAAAATAGCAAGGCTATTACGTGGATATCGTCGCATAGTATTTGCGTCCCGGTTCACAGCCGTAGCAATGGCCTTCACCGTCTTCATCCTGATAGATGTTCTTCTTGCTGTTGTATGGGACAGCGAATTCATCTCAGGTGAAAACTTGGTCGGGAGTGCTATTACTGGGGTGCTCGCTGGGCTCTTCCAGTACGAGCTATATCGTAAAGGTATAATGAAAATCTAACGACCACTGAATTGACCGGCGTTCTGGTCGCTGTCCGGCAAGCCATACTTAGATATCGGCTTAATGTCTAAACGAAAGAGGGAGGTGCCCATTGCGGTGTTTCCCTCTTTCATTTATGATGAACCGATATAGACTCCTTTTTATCGCTTACCGTTCAATACGGCCGGAGAAGGGCTCGTACCGGTCAGCTATGGCGCCGGCGGGCACTGGTATGTCGGCCTTGGTGGGACATGCGACGCCTATTTCATTCCCAACACCGGCAGCTCCATGATCATACTCGAAGCGGCGTTCTTTGTCGGCTGGAACTGACTACGACCGCCCCCTGAACCACCCCAGTGTCTCTCTCAACCCCACCTCCGGCGCGATCTCCGGCATCCACCCCATCTCCCGCTCGGCCCTGGCATACGTGCATACCGAGCGCACCTGCTCTCCTGCGCGTGCGGGGGCGTGCATCTCGTCGAATCGTCCTTCGAACTCCTTGTTGAGAATCCTGAAGAGCGTGTTGACGGTGGTCTCGGTGTTCGTGCTGATGTTGAACGTTCCGCTTCCTCTCGCATCAAGATATTCAAGCGCCAGAAGGTTCGCGCGGGCAACGTCGTGGACGTGCACGTAGTCGCGCGTCTGCTCGCCGTCTCCGTAGATCACCGGCTGGCGGCCGGCGAGCATCATCCCGCAGAAGATCGCCACCACGCCCGCTTCGCCGTGCGCGTCCTGGCGGGGTCCGTAGACGTTGGTGTAACGGAGCACGACATATTCCAGGCCGTGAACGACTCTGTAGTAGTGGAGGTATTTCTCCACGGCCAGCTTGGCGACGCCGTAGGGTGAGATCGGATTGGTGGGATGCGATTCGTCGGCCGGAAACTGCTCCTGCTCGCCGTACACCGTCCCCCCGCTCGACGCGCAGACGATGCGGCGCACCCCGCTCTCCCTGGCCGACTGGAAGACGTTCAGCGAACCGATGATGTTCTGCCCCGCGTCGAACTGCGGATCGTTGACCGATACACGGACGTCGAGCTGCGCGGCGTGATGATTGACCGCGTCGAACCCCTGTTCCCGGAAGAGCGCGCGCACGGCGTCCCGGTCGCCGATGTCGAGACGACGGAACGTCGCCTTCGGGTTGAGGTTGCTCTCGCTTCCGGTGGAGAGATTGTCGACGACCGTCACGTCGTGTCCGGCGGCGATATAACGATCGACGATATGCGATCCGATAAATCCAGCGCCGCCCGTTACCACTATCTTCATACCCTCGATCCTTATGGGTGACGGCCGCGCCGGGGAGGGAACGGCCGGGGTGAGATCCGCAATCGGCCCGGAGCGGTCAGCCCGCCTCGACCTCGCCGTGACGGATCGCCTTCCTGCCGATGTCGCTTCTGTAGAACGATCCGTCGAACGATATCTCCTCGACGGCATGGTACGCCCTGGTGATGGTCCCGCGCAAGTCATCCCCGGAGGAGATCGCCGTCACGCCGAGCACACGCCCTCCGGAGGTCACGACCCCCTCCTCGCCCGCCGCCGTCCCCGCATGGAAGACCACCACTCCCTCATGATCCGAGGCTTTGTCGAGTCCGGAGATGTGCATCCCCTTGCGATACGATCCCGGGTATCCCTCGGCAGCGACCACGATACATACGGCCGAACCCGACGACGAGGCAGCCGGTGTCGCGCCAAGCCCGCCGACGGCGCTGGCGTGCAGATACTCGCCGAAATCTCCTTCGAGCAGAGGCAGCACCACCTGCGTCTCCGGGTCGCCGAAACGGCAGTTGAACTCGACGACGCTCGGCTCCCCCTCATGAACCATCAGCCCCACGAAGAGACAGCCGCTGTAGGGAGCCCCTTCGGCACGCATCCCCTCGATCAGAGGACGGATCACCCTTTCCTCCACCTTCCGCATGACTTCCGCGGTGACGACCGGCGCGGGAGCGTACGCTCCCATCCCGCCGGTGTTCGGTCCGGTGTCGTCGTCCCCCACCCGCTTGTGGTCCTGCGAGGAAGCCAGCAGCCGGTAGTCGGTTCCGTCGACCAGCGCGAAGACCGACGCCTCCTCGCCGCGCAGAAATCCCTCCACCACGATCTGCTCTCCGGCGCTGCCGAACGCCTCGCCGCGAAGAATCGACTCGACCGCGCCGACCGCATCCTCCCTCGTCTCGGCGATCACCACCCCCTTGCCGGCGGCAAGACCGTTCGCCTTGATCACGACGGGAAGATCGTGCCCGGATACGTAATCGATCGCCTCATCGATCTCCGCGGCCGTGAAGGTGCGGGAAGGTGCCGTCGGAATCCCATAGCGATTCATGACATCCTTCGCGTACGCCTTGTCCCACTCCAGCCGCGCCGCGGCGCGACCCGGCCCGAAGACGGCATACCCCGCCTCGCGAAGCGCATCGGCGACACCGGCCGCAAGAGGAGCCTCCGGCCCCACCACCACCAGATCGGGCTTCACGTCATGCGCCAGCGCGACGACGGCCGCGGGGTCCTCGACCTTCACCGCGCGGAGATCGGCCATCGAGGCGATCCCCGGGTTTCCCGGAGCCGCGACGATCCGCCCCACCGACGGGGAACGATGGAGCCTCCAGGCGAGAGCATGCTCCCGCCCTCCGGAGCCGAGAAGAAGGATGGTCATCTGTGTGGCAGCCATTGTCTCGATGTCGATTGGTTGGATTGATACGACGCCCGCGTCCTCCCACCGGAGGGAGCTGCGTCAGATCTTCAGCGCGTACGCCAGAATGCGCGACAGACGTTCGGTGAGGAGGCGCTGGTCGAACTCGCGCGCCGCCCCCTTCTCCCCCGTCGGGAGCGAGCCGGAGGCCCATTTCAGATAGCAGTCGTGGATCGCGTCGGCGATCGCCTCCACGTTCACCGGATCGACGCAGGTCGCCGCGCCGTACCCGGAGAGGGTCTGCCGCAGAGCGCCCGGCTCGGAGAGGGCCAGGATCGGCCTTCCCGTCGCCATATACTCGTAGACCTTGTCGGGGGTGCTCAACGGGTCGAACGCGGAGAGCCAGAGAAGATCGCTGGAGATGAGGTAGCGCGCCACCTCCGAATGCTCTAGGAAACCGGGGGTGACAAGCGCCGATGAAACACCGAGGTTGAGGGCCATCTTCCTGAACGCGTCGGGAAAGGGTCCCACGAACGACACCTCGATATGATCTCTCGTCTCGGGATGTTTTGCGAAGATCCTGGCGAGGGCCGAGAAGAAATGCTTCGGCGTGTGCCGCGTATCGAGCGAGCCGCAGTACGTTATCCGCATCCGCGAGGAGCGGGCGACGGGGAAGCGGCGGGCGACCTGGAAGTCGTGGGGATCGTATCCGGTCGGCAGGATATGGACCGTATCGTGCGTGAGGAACTGATATCTCGCGATCAGACGTTCCTTGATCCGCCTGTTGACCACCACCACGGCGTCGGCGTTCTTCAGCACCTCGTGCTCAAGGCCGCTGGCGTAGCTGCGATGGAGCGGCGTGGCGTAGAAGCTCTCCCGGTTGTCAACCCACGGGGCGCGGTAATCGACCACCAGCGGGGTGCCGAACCGCTCCTGGAACTCTGTCCCGACCAGAAAATCGGTGAACGGCGGCGCCGTCGCCAGCACCATGTCGAACTCCTGGCGCTCGTGAAGCTCCAGCGCTCTCTTCAGGGCGTATCGTTTCCAGCCGATCTTGTTGTCGGGCTGAAGGAAGGTGTGGGAGACGCCGCGGAGGAATCCCCTGTACCGTTCCATCGGGAGCTTCCGGATCCCCTTGCTGTTCATGATCCGCGCCGGATCGATCGTCCGGGTCCGCTCGATCTGCGCTCCCGACTCCAGAACCTCCTCCAGCAGCGAATAATCGAAGAGCCCATGCCCGATATCCCCCACCGTCAGGACCGTCGGGTCCCATCCGAAGCCGGAGAGATACTTCGTGAACTTGGCGATCCTGAGAACGCTGTTCATCGCCGACGGCGGGAAATAGTACGATATGATCAGCAGCCTGCGCCGGTTCTTGACCCCGCTCGACGCCGAATACCCGGCCGGACGCACAAGAGGAAGGTCGGCCGGGGGCTCTCCGTCACCCTCTTCCGGCCGAACATCGTCCTGTTCATCGAACTCGGAATCGAACCGCAGCGGGATAGATGTGCCGGAGCCCGGTTCCCGCGGTTCGCGTTCCCCCTCCGACTCGGATGTATGTAATGAATCTCCGTTCACCGACGTAGATAATATGCCTACAGATGGGTGCTCCCTTCGGGAGCCGTTACCCGGCCCCCGGGGGAGGGCCGTTCAGACGATAATCAGCTCGCGGGGGGAGCTGGTGAGAACCTTCCGGCCGGTCTCGGTGATCACGACGTCGTCCTCGATCCTGACCCCGCAGCGACCCGGCAGATAGATCCCCGGCTCGATCGTGACGATCATCCCCTCGGCTAGCAGATGCTTCTCCCCGCGGAAGGAAACGGCCGGAGCTTCATGGACCTCGATGCCGAGCCCGTGCCCGGTCCCGTGGCCGAACTGGTCACCGTATCCTTCGGCGACGATGATATCGCGGCAGACGTCGTCGAGATCCTTCCCTGTCATGCCGGGACGGGCGGCGCGCACCCCGGCCTGCTCCGCGCGCAGGACGATGTCGTAGATCTTTCGCGCCTCGTCCGACGGCTTCCCGACGGAGAACGTGCGTGTCATATCGGAGTTGAACCCGTTGTAGACACAGCCGAAATCGAGCGTCACCATCTCGCCGTTCCTGATCTTCTTCGTGCTCGCCCGGCCGTGCGGCAGCGCCCCGCGCGGTCCCGACGCCACGATGATGTCGAACGCATCGCGTTCCGAGCCGAATTTCCTGCCGATGTAGGAGATCTCGGCGGCCAGCTCGTTCTCGCGCATTCCCGCCTTCGCTATTTCGAGAACGGCGCTGTAGACCTTCGCGGCGATATCGGCCGCCTTCTTCACCGACCTGACCTCCTCCGCGGTCTTCGCCATGACGATCCCGGAAACGAGATCACCCGTCGGCTCGAACTTCGTCTTCGGAAACTTCTTCTTCAGCGTCCCGAACATCGCAACGGAAAGGGATGCGTCCTGAAACCCCAGCGTCATACCGGGCCCCAGAATCCCCTCGTTCTTCAGATAATCGAGCGGGGCGCGATCGATGACGCCGGTGACCCCCTCCCCGACCTCTGAGGCGATCTGTTCCTGATACCGGAAGTCGGTGATGACCACGGCGCGATCCCCCGTGACCAGCATCGTCGCGGCGCTGCCGGAGAATCCGCTGATGTAACGGATATGGGGCAGGTGACTTATCAGAACCGCGTCGAGCGATCGGGCGTTCATCTGCGCCCGGAGAAGCGAGAGTCGAAGTGATGTTGACATATCGGTAGACGATCCTCGAATATTCCTTGTCCGCCGGTTGTTCCGGCCGGTCCGCGCAAGACGACCGTTTCGCTCCGTTGTTACGAGACCTCCCGCGCGACCGATCCCAATAGTTCTGCCAGATCCCCCGTGAGGACGCGGCGGTCGTACCTGGCGATGGCGTTCATATCCCCCTTCGGAAGCGTCCCCTTTATCTTCTCCTCGGCGAACCTGAGAAGCTCCCGTACAAGGGCGTCGTCATCCTCCGGATCGACCAGCCTGGTATGCCCGAACGACGCCAGGATGGTCCGGATCTCGTTCTGCGGCAGAATACCGAGGATCGGCTTGCCGCTCCCCAGATACTCGAACGCCTTCCCCGGCGAGACGGTCTGGAATCCCTGGTCGCGCGCGCCGATATTGAACCAGGCGACATCGACCGACTCCAGCCGTCTGATCGCCTGGTCGTGATCGACGTAGCCGCAGTAGACGAATCTCTCCCCCACCCCCATCTTCTCGGCCGCGTTCCGATACTCCTCCTGAACGTAGCCGACCATGTAGAAACGGAGCCGCGAATATATGGCGGGGTTCGTCTCTCTGATTCTCTGAAGCGCGCGATAGAGCATAATCGGATCGCGATCTTCATAGAAGACGCCGGAGTAGATGAAGTTCACCTCCTCCGGATCGGGTCTCTCCTCATCTCGCGGAGTCCCCCCGAAATCGTCGGCGTCGTACCCCTGCGTGATGACCCTGATCCGTCCGGCGGCGCCTGGATATCGTTTTGCGAGCGTTTCCCTGACGAATCCGTTCGTCGTCACCGCGGCATCGGCGGTCGTCACCACGCGCCGCTCGAGCTCTTCATGGCGCTTCCTGTGCCGGGAGGTAAGATAGCGGTGATAGGGATATTCCAGCCATGCGTCGCGAAAATCGACCACCAGCGGCAGCCCGTACCGCTCCTTCACGTCGGCCCCGAGGATATGATCGGTAAAGGGCGGAGCCGTCGCATAGACCGCATGGAACCGGCTCATATCCTTCTCCTCCAGAAACCTCAGCGCATGCTTGCGCCAGCCGATCTTGTTGTCCGGGATGAAGAGGGCCTGGCTGACCCTGTTGAGCAGACGCCGCGCCCCTTCGTTGGAGAGGGAGACGGTCTTCCTCTTCCCCATGAAGGAGAAGAGGCCCCCCGGGCGTGTCCGCCAGATCTCGATATCCCTTCCCCGCAGCTCCTCCAGAAACGTGTCGTCGAAGGCGAAGTAGGCGTGGGGAGAGATCGTCAGGACCGTGGGACGCCATCCGTACTCGGGGAGGTACTTGACGAATTTCAACGTCCGTTGTATTCCGCTCAACCCCATCGGGGGGAAATAGTATGCGATGACAAGGACGTTTCTCATGGGGGAACGGAAGGTGCGCCGGTCGCTGCGGAGCTGCGGTTACATATAATTGGGAGATTCCTTCGTGATGGTCACATCGTGGGGATGCGACTCGCGCAGCCCGGCCATGGTCATCTTGATGAACCGGGTCTTCTCCTGCATCTCGCCGATCGTCCCGCAGCCGCAGTAGCCCATGGCGGCGCGCAGCCCACCGACCATCTGATAGACGGCGTCGGAGAGGGGTCCCTTGCTGGCAACTCTCCCTTCGATCCCCTCCGGAACCAGCTTGCGGAGACCATCCTCGACATCCTGGAAATAACGGTCGGCGGAACCTTCGACCATCGCCCCCAGCGATCCCATACCGCGATATACCTTGTACGATCTTCCCTCCAGCAGAACCTTCTCTCCCGGGGCCTCGTCGACGCCGGCGAAAAGGTTGCCGATCATCACGGTGCCCGCGCCTGCGGCGATCGCCTTTGCCAGATCGCCCGTCTGCCTGATACCGCCGTCGGCGATCACCGGAATATCATGTTTCGATGCGACGGCCGTCACGTCGAGCACCGCCGTCAGCTGCGGGACGCCGACGCCGGCGACCACGCGCGTGGTGCAGATGCTCCCCGGCCCGATCCCGACCTTGACCCCGTCGACCCCCGCCTCGATCAGCGCCTGCGCTGCATCTCCGGTAGCGATATTTCCGGCGATCACGGGAAGGTCGGGGAATCTCTCCTTGATCGCCTTCACCATGTCGATCACCCCCTTCGTATGTCCGTGCGCCGTATCGACCACGACGACATCCACACCCGATTTCATCAGCGCCGCGACCCGGTCGACGGTGTCGGCCGTGACGCCGACCGCCGCCCCCACGCGCAGCCTGCCGTGATCATCCTTCGCCGCGTGCGGATGCTGTCTCTTCTTGCGGATATCCTTGAAGGTGATGAGCCCGCGCAGCTTCCCTTCCTCATCGACCACCGGCAGCTTCTCGATGCCGTGCTTCTGAAGGATCTGCTCGGCCCCTTCAAGGGTGGTGCCGACCGGGGCGGTGATGAGGTTCGTGGAGGTCATCACATCGCTGACCGGGAGGTCCTGATCGGGCTGGAAACGGAGATCGCGGTTGGTGACGATACCGACGAGCGTTGCGTCGTCCGAGACGATCGGGACGCCGCTGATGGAGTATCTCCGCATCAGGGTGAGGGCGTCGCCGACCCTGCTGTTCAATCCGAGCGTGATCGGATCGAGGATCATCCCGCTTTCCGACCGTTTCACCCGCTGCACCTGTTCGGCCTGCTTCTCGATCGTCATGTTCTTGTGCAGGATACCGATCCCCCCTTCCCGCGCCAGCGCTATGGCGAGCGACGCTTCGGTGATCGTATCCATCGCCGCGGAGACCAGCGGGATGTTGAGCCGGATTCCACGGCAGAGCCAGGTCGACAGATCGGTCTCTCTGGGAAGCACCTGGCTGTACATCGGGACCAGAAGGACATCATCGTAGGTGAGTCCTTCCGTAATGATCTTTGCACCGCTCATGGAACATCGTAGGGTTGAGATGAACCGGTCCGGGCGTTCGAACCGATAAAGATCGGCAAACATACCGATCCGTGCCGGTACGCGCAAGGTCTTGCGGAATGGATCACAGACTGTTGAAGAATGGAACCGGAAGGAGCAGTTCGCCCCTGCCGCAGCGACGCTATCGCGGCCTCCCGATCGTCTTTTCAACGTGCGTCGATCGCCGGCGCACGACCGGTCCGTGATCGCGACACTTTGCTTCACAACTCCGTGTTTCGCTTTATTCGTAGATTCGGGCCGAATCAGAATCAACGACCAGGTCAGAACAGACAATGAACGAAACGCATACGGCAGGCGCCCCGGTCGAGGAGATCGCGGGACCGATCGAGTTCACGCAGGAGGAGCTGGAGCGGATTGCGCGGCTGAAGGCCCTCTACCCCAGCCAGAAATCGGCGATCATGCCGATCCTCTGGATGGCCCAGAAGAAGTGGGGATGGATCTCGCCGGAGGTCATGAAGAAGGTGGCGGAGGTTCTCGACCTCCCCTACGCCCACGTCTACGGCGTGGCGACCTTCTATACGATGTACTTCAAGAAGCCGATGGGGCGGCATCATATCCAGGTCTGCACCAACGTGAGCTGCATGCTCCGCGGGGGGGAGGGGCTCTACCGCAGAGTATCGCAGCAGTTCGGGATCGGCCACAACCAGCGGACGACCGACGGAAGGTTCTCGCTGGAGGAAGTGGAATGCATGGGGGCCTGCGGCGGCGCGCCGATGATCGCGATCAACGAGGATTACTACGAGAACGTGACGGCCGAGGGGCTCGACAACCTGCTCGCCGGTCTCCGATAGAGCCGCAACGGCCGCTTCGCCGCGTCGATTGTACGGCGGAACTTCACCCGAGGCCGCCGGAGTTTGTTCTTATGAGGGAACATGATGGGCCTTTTTTCGTCCATCATGAAACATTTCTCAAAAACTTTTGTCAAGCATGCTGGAGTTTTGAACGGCAATTGCTATTTTCACGCTGGGAGATAACATCGAGAGACGCTATGGTTACCAGATTTACACGATTTGGACGTTTCATGACAGGCCGGGTGGCGAGGCTGGTGGTCGCTGCCTCGGTGGTGCTGCCCACGGCGATCGCCGCGGGGACGATCGAAGGGACGGTTGAGAGTCCGGTTACGGCTCCCTTCATCTTCGATCAGTCGATGTTCGAGCCGATCTTCCCGTTCCAGTCCGGTTGGAATTCACTTTTCGGCGCTTCGGCGGGTTCCGTCGACACGCCGGTGCTTCCGGGCCGCACGGGGGACAACGAGATCCCGAATCGGATGTTCCTTGACCAGAACTATCCGAACCCTTTCAATCCCTCGACCATGATCCGCTACGGCGTCCCCTCGGAGACGATGGTCCGCCTGACGGTTCACACCCTGCTCGGCAACGAGATCAAGGTACTGGTCGACGAGCGCCAGGAAGCGGGCACCTACATGTTCGACTTCGCGGCACTCGATCTTCCCTCGGGCGCCTACTTCTACAGGTTGCAGACGCCGCTGGGAACGCTCACCCGCAGAATGACGATTTCGAAGTAAACGACAGCCTTTTCATAGAAGATCGACAGGCGGCTCCGGTGACGGGGTCGCCTGCTCTGTTTTTGGGGGGATTGGATCATCTCCCCCTTTCGTTGTTTGCAGCCATCATGCGAGAGATGGTGCGCACCTACGGCGCTTGAAGAAATGGCGGGCGTGTGGGGGCTACAGATGGGTGCTCCCTACGGGAGCCCGTTGTGTCGCAGAGTTGGTTATGACGCGGTGCCCATCTCCCTGTCCGAATCCACCGCACAGTCCGGCTTCCGTACAGAACCGCTAACTCATAATCCCTCATTTCCCTCCCGTTTCAGCGTTTTGCCGCGTGGCACGATTCTGTAGGTATCTCTTTCCAGACGGTGATTACGCCGGTCCTCAATCAGGCAGATAACAACTCACAGAATAAACAACGCGCTCAGGAACACTCTCATGAAGACGATCTTCTCCATCCTCGCTCTCTCGATCATCGCAGCGTCCGCCGCCGTCGCTCAGTCGGCTTCGGTCACCAGCACCGCCACGATCGTTACCCCGATCACCGCGACCGCGACCGCTCCGCTCGCCTTCGGTACCATCACCAAGGGCGCCACCGCCTCGGTCGCCGCCAACGCAGCCGCCGCCGGCGCCGTCACCTTCAGCGGTGACGAAGCCGACAACATCACGATCAGCCTCCCGGCCACGGCAACGATCTCGACGACCTCGGGCGCCGGCTCGAACATGACGGTGAGCCTGAACCGCGCGGCGATGCGTTCGAACACGACGAGCGCGCAGGGATCTGCCTCGACGCTGGACGGATCGAGCGGGACGGCGACGGCGAACCTGAGCGCCGACGGCAGCGGCGACGGAACGAACGGCGACGGCCTGGGCCAGCTCTACCTGTGGGTCGGCGGCTCGGTGAACCCGACGGCAACGCAGCAGCGGGGCAGCTACAGCGGGACGTTCACGGTGAGCGCGGTCTACTCGAACTAAGGAACGAAGAACAGAAGCACGACAGGTACAGGAGCCGACACGAAGAGGCGCGGCAGCACGCGACTCAGCCCCCCGATCCTTGCGGAGAATCTCCGCGAGGATCTTTTTTTAGAGGATGGTGATATGGATCATCTCCGCGTGTGCGGAGAACAGCCGTCGATCGTGCGCGTCTGCTGGCCGATGATCGGATCATCTCCGCGTGTGCGGAGAACAGCTCACCGCGAACTCTTCTTGCCTGCGCGTTGTGGGATCATCTCCGCGTGTGCGGAGAACAGTCCTTCAAAAGCGCGTCAAACTCGCCCTTTTCCGGATCATCTCCACGCATGCGGAGAACAGGCATTTATTTCGACGGGATTAAAAACAACACCGGGAAGGGATCTTCAAGCGATCCCTTCCCGGCATATTCGGTTCTGCTGCGAGCGAGACCCGGCTGCTACTTGGCGTAGGAGACGGAGCGGCGTTCGCGGATGACGGTTACCTTGATCTGGCCGGGATATTCCATCTCCTGCTGGATCTTGGTGGCGATGTCGTGGGCGAGCTGGTCGGCGAAGAGGTCGTCGACCCTGTCCGGTTCCACCATGACGCGGACCTCGCGTCCGGCCTGGATCGCGTAGGTCTTCGCCACCCCCTCGAAGGAGCGGGCGAGCGTTTCGAGCGTCTCCAGACGCTTCACGTACGCTTCCAGCGATTCGCGACGCGCGCCGGGACGGGCGCCGGACATGGCGTCGGCCGCCTGTACGAGAACGGCGATCGGCGACTCCATCTCGATATCCTCATGGTGCGCTCCGATCGCGTTGCAGACGATCGGGTGCTCCTTGTACCGCTTGGCGATCTCGTACCCCAGCAGCGCGTGCGGTCCCTCGATGTTCCTGTCGACGCACTTTCCCATGTCGTGCATGAGCCCGGCCCGCTTGGCGTGGTTCACGTCGAGCCCCAGCTCGCGCGCCATGATGGAGCAGAGATAGGCGACCTCGATCGAGTGGTTGAGGACGTTCTGTCCGTAGCTGGAGCGGTATTTCATCTTGCCGATCAGCTTGATGATCTCCATGTGGACGTTCCCGATCCCCAGCTCCAGCAGCGTGTTGTTGCCGGTGCGGATGATATCCTCCTCCAGCTCCTTCCTCACCTTGTCGACGATCTCCTCGATACGGGCCGGATGGATTCGCCCATCCTGCATGAGCCGTTCCAGAGCGATGCGCGCCACCTCGCGGCGGAACGGGTCGAAACCGGAGATGATCACCGCCTCCGGCGTATCGTCCACGATCACGTCGACTCCGGTGGAGGCTTCGAAGGCGCGGATGTTCCTTCCTTCGCGTCCGATGATCCTCCCCTTCATATCCTCGCTCGCCAGGTTGACGACCGAGACGGTGGTCTCCACCGAGTGATCGGAGGCGGTTCTCTGGATCGCCTGGACGATGATCCGCTGCGCCTCCCGCTTCGACTCCAGCTGGGCCTGGTCACGGATCGACTTCACCTCCTGGGCGCAGTCGAGCTTCGCCTGGGCCACCATGTTCTCCATGAGGAATTTCTTGGCATCCTCGCGGGACATGCCGCTGATCCGTTCCAGCCTGTGGTTCTGTTCGGCCACGAGCTCGTCGGCCACCTTCTTCTGCTGCTCGATGGTGGCCTTCAGGTTGTCTATCTGGCGTCGCTGAAGTTCCGTCGTCTTTTTCTGTTCGTCGACCTGTTCGACCTTCTTCTGGAGTTCCTTCTGCTGAACCAGGAGCTCCTTCTCCCTGCGGGTTGCGCTTTCCAGCTTCTTTGAAAGGTTTTTTTCGATGCTTTCCTCACGTCCCTTCAGCTGCCGTTCCAGGGTCTGCAGCTTCTCCTTGCGCCGCCCATGCTCTTCGTCGAGCTGGCGCTTGCGGTTCATGAGGTCTTCCTTTACTTCGAGGAGTTTTTCCTGCTTGAGAGTTTCCGCGCGATTCTGGGCATCGGAGAGGAGTTCACCTGCCCGTTCCTCGGCGGCCTTGATCTGCTGCTTTCCGGTCTTAATACTGATAAGGTACCCGACCGCAAACGCGACGATCGCGGCAAGTATGACAATGCTGACAGATAATGTTGTATCCATACTGAAAGTGCCATCCTGATAACGTTTGAAACACGTGAAAGGCTAAACATGACCGAGCGGAGAGATCCGTTCAGCCGTGTTCGGCCCTTGCAGTGGACGGAATCAGGATATGAACCGGGGGGAACGCCGAACGTTCCGTGCGCGGATGAGTACGGGGTAGTGGTCGCCGACGGGCGAATGGAGAAGAAACCGAAGCCGATGTGGGAAAAAAGTGCCGCTCGCTCACCATGGGGTCGTCTCCCGAAGGAGACGGAGTCCATTGGCAAAGGTAGAACCCTTACAAGACACAGTGGGTAGCCGCCATTACATCGCTTGCTTCCACCGGCGCCCTGCCGCCGTAAACGGCGGTACGGCACATCCTCCGAAAAGGATGAGGCCTGCAATTGATGCAGTGAGTCGACCTCCCTCTATTCGCAAACTATAGGTTCATTAATTGCGAACCATGGCGAGCGTAGCGGGCAACTTTATCACAACATCCGTTCGACTTTCAAAGAAGGGGACTGCTCCGGCGGCCCGCCTCTGCGGACCATCACCGGACTATGAATGCTAACCGACCAGAACGAACCTACATCTATCACGGCTCCGACGCAAGTAAATCTTCGATAGACCCCGTCAGAGCGTCTATGCGACGGATCAGATCGACCGACTCACGGGCGCTTCTCTCCTGCTCCCCCATCATGACCTCGGCCGTGTTGAGCGCCGCGAGCACGGCGATGGTCGAGATCGGCTGGGTGGGCGACTTGCCCGAGATGAAACGCATCTGCTCGTTGACCATGCTTGCGGCTTCATGCATACGGGAGGTATCGTCCCCCCGCAGTTTATACTCGGTCCCGTGAATCTGAACAGTGATAGTCTGCGCCATTGTTCCCGAGCTGATCGATAACGTGAAAACGCTGAGAATGCCTGCCTCTGTATCCCCCTTGAATCCCCACCGGCGCCATCCCGCACTTCCGGGTCCGCGACGCCGATCCGTCGGCCACCATTACCCCGCCGCATGCGCGCCGCTCAGCGACGCCCGCGGTTCTTCCCGGAGCCTCCTCCGGGTGCCCGCTCTGCATGGCACAGGGCCTTGGTTTCGGCGACTATTATACAAAAATGCGAGCGCGAAAAAAAGGTCGTCCGTCCCCGGGAACGCCTATTGAGGAAGATGACGGTCGAGAAGGGTGATTGCGTTTGTAATATGTTCTACCATTTCACGACGCATCTCCTCCGGGATTCCCTCCCCCACGGAGGCCTCCCCTTCGGCCGCTTCTCCGGCAGCCTCAAGCTCGGCACGGAGTCGGCCCGCCTCGGCGTCGAGCTCCTCGACCTTCTCTCCGGCAACTTCCAGCTCGGCACGGAGCCGTTCGGTCTCGGCATCCAGCGCCACGGCCCTCTCTCCGGCTGCCTCGAGCTCGGCGCGGAGCCGGCCGCTCTCGCCGTCGAGCGCCTCGACCTTGTCGTTCAGGTCGACACAGCGCTGCTGCAGACGT
The DNA here is from genome assembly GCA_966250335.1 of uncultured bacterium. GTDB lineage: Bacteria > Bacteroidota > Ignavibacteria > OLB7 > OLB7 > OLB7. Next base: position 19,701 of record CBINGZ010000027.1, read on the forward strand.
CCGACCTCGGCGTGCGAGTGAATCAGCTCGGTCTCCTTGCGGGCGGCCATGTCGAGCGCCTCGCTCAGATCGTGCATCAGATGATCGATCCGCTCCCGCTGGGCTACAAGGCGGTCGTCGTCGGTCGCCTCCTGCTGCTTCAGCCGGACCAGAAGCGATTCAACGGTGGAGCGAGCCTCATCACGCTCGGTCTGAAGCTCGTGCATCGCCTTGCGCGCCACCTCCGCCTCGACGTCGAACGCCACATGCTTCTCCTCGTACGCCGCCAGACGGGCCTCGTACTCATCCTTCAGGCGGACGGTCGACGCGCGGGCCTCCAGCAGCGCCCGTTCGCGCTCCACCTGAACCTCGCGCGACTGGAGCAGATCGGCCTGAACGGACTTCAGCTCATGGAGTGCGCCGGTATGCCTCTGGATCGCCTGGGTCAGATCGGAGCGGAGCGCCTCCACCTCGATGTCGCGATTCCTCAGCCGCTCCCGAAGCTCCAGCAGCTCCCGCTGCCTCTCCTCGGAGAACTGCACCACATCGCGTGAGCGACGGACCTGATCCTCCAGAAGCGTGATCCCGTTCTCCAGTTCGGCGACCCGGTTGCGGCTGATGGTGGCGTCGCGGGTGGAGGCGTCGAGCTTGGCGATCGTCTGAAGGTACCTGTCCTCCATGTCGATCCGTTCGTCGCGGAGCGCCGCCACCGACCTGCGCGCCTCGTTGAGCTCGGCGGTAAGACGGGCGATCTCGGCGACGGTGCTCGTCTCCTTCGACGACTGCTCGGCGTTCAGCTCCGCGATCCGTGTGCGGGTGCTGAGCGACTCGGCGTTGGCACGGGCGAGTTCGCCCCGCAGGTCCTCCAGCTGACGGCGAAGCAGATCGACCTCGGTCTGCGCGTCCTGAGCGGTCCGCGCGGTCTCGTCCCGTTCCTCGGTCAGAAGGTTGAGCGAGTCCTCCTGCTCGGCGATGATCATATCGCGCCGGGCGCCATCCTGCTCCAGGCGGTCGATCTTCTCGTAGAGGTCCGCCAGCCTCTTCTCCGCCTGGAACGTCCGCTCCTCGGCCTCGGTCAGACGGCGGCGATCGCCGGCGGCGGCCTCCATCTGGGCGGAGACGGAGAGGCCGGCGTTCGAGCGTTCCTGCTCGAGCTCCTGGATCCGCTCCATAAGCCGCTTCCGCTCCCGACGCAGATCATGGTATCGATCCCCCAGCCGCTCCAGAGCGAGCTGCAGGCGCTCGAACGCCCTCCGCATGTCGGCCGATTCGTTCGTATGCAATTCTTTCGTCATGAATAGTTGATTCTGGGATCGGCCGGACGCGGACGCCTCAGGCCCGCAGCTCGGCGCCGTGCTCCGCGCGCAGCGCCGCGATAATCCCGTTCATGATCTCCTCGACCTCCGCATCCTCCAGCGTGCGCTCGTGCGGCGTGAAGCTGAGGGCGTAGGCAAGCGACTTTTTCCCGTCGGGCACCCCCTTCCCCACATAGAGATCGAAGAGCGCCACCGAGGAGAGGAGATCTCCCCCCGAGCCCTTCCCTCTTCCGGCCCCCCGGATCGTCTGCTCCACCGCCGCGTTCGATGTCGCCGCGTCGATCACGATCGAGATGTCGCGGTTGACCACCGGATATCTGGAGGGAGCCGTATAGCTCCCCTGAACGAACGCACGTCGCGCCAGCTCCTCGATGTCGAAGAGGGCAAGCACCGGCGTGCCGTCGATCGATGCACGGCCGATCGCGCCGCGATCCATCGGTCCCAGCCGCCCCAGTTCCACACCGCCGACGTATACGGAGAGCGCCGGGGCGTCGATCCCCCATTTCGCCTCCTCGGTCGGCGCGTAGGTGACGTCGGGGATCCCGATCGACGACATGAACCTGTCGACGACGCCGCGAAGATCGTAGATGTCGAACCCGCGCGCCGGGATATCCCAGGCGATCGGGTCGGCTCGTCCGGTCATCGTGACGGCAAGCTCGATCGTCTCGACGATTCCCGGAATCACCCCCTGATCGTCCCGTCCGGCGCGAAACGCCTTGCCGATCTCGAAGAGCTTCTGATCGGGACGGGAATGGCGCTGGTTGAGCGCCACGACCCGGGCGATGCTCGGGGCGAGACTGGTGCGGAGCGTGGAGTAGTCGCGGCCGAGCGCGTTCCTGAGAGTGACAGGCTCGCCGTACGCGGCGGCCGATTCGGGATCGGTCAGATAGAGCGAGACGATCTCACTGAACCCGTTCGCCAGCAGGAAGGTCCGTGTCGCCTCGATCAGCTTCAGCACCGGATCATCGTTCGTGTCGAACGAGACAAGGGCGCGCGGCTCCACCGGGATACGGTCGTAATCGTAGAGCCTGGCGATCTCCTCCACCAGATCGACCTCGCCGTAGACATCCACCCTGTACGACGGCACCGAGACCATGCAGCGTCCCTCCTCCCCCGGATCGACGATGAACCCCAGGCGGGTCAGGATCGCATCCTGTTCGGCCGGCTCGATCGCAAGGCCGAGGATCTCCTCGGTCCGCGCATATCGCAGCTCGATAATCTGCTGCGGTCTGACGTTGGGATATTCGTCGACGATCCCCGCAAGAACCTCTCCGCCGGCGAGCGTGGCGATCATGTAGGCCGCGCGATCGACGGCATAGAGGACGTTCCCCATGTCGGCGCCGCGCTCGAACCTGTAGCTGGCATCGGTCGAGAGGCCGAGGCGCTTGGCGGAGCGTCTGATCGACGAGGGATTGAAATAGGCCGATTCGATCAGCACGTCGACGGTCGCGTCGGTGATCTCGGAGTTCGCCCCTCCCATGATTCCGGCGATCGCCACCGGCTTCTCCGCATCGCAGATCATCAGGGTCTTCTCGGGAAGCTGATGCTCCTTCCCGTCGAGGGTCGTGAACTTCTCTCCGGAGACCGGGCGGACAACGATCCGTCCGCCGGCGACGGTTCCCAGATCGAACGCATGAAGCGGATGTCCGCACTCGAACATCACATAGCTCGCGGCATCGACGACGTTGTTGATCGATCGGATACCGAGCTTTTTCATCGTCTCCTGCAACCACACCGGAGAGGGCCCGATCGTGACGCCGCGGACGACCCGGGCCGCATAGCGCGGGCAGAGGTCGGGATCTTCGATCGAGACCGACACCGCCTCCGACACCGGAGTCGACGACTCGACGATCTCGTTCGGCGGCAGGAAGATCTCACCTCCCGTGAGCGCCGCGATCTCCCTGGCGACGCCGAGATGGCTCAGGCAGTCGGCTCTGTTGGGAGTAAGGTCGACTTCGTAGATGATATCACCCAGCAGATCCGCAAGCGGCATGCCGACCTGGGCGGAGTCGGGGAGAACAAGGATGCCGTCGTGTCCCTCGCCGAGCCCCAGTTCCGCCTCAGAGCAGATCATTCCTTCCGACTCGATCCCGCGGATCGCGCGTCGGGAGATGGTAAAGTCCGCCGTCGCGATATACGTCCCCACGGGCGCAAAGGCGATCTTCTGTCCGGCGGCCACATTCGGGGCGCCGCAGACAACCGTATGGGTTCCGTTTCCGTCGGCGACGGTACAGAGGGAGAGTTTGTCGGCGTTCGGATGTTTTTCACGTGTGAGGACCTCCCCCACGACGAACCCGTGCAGCTTCTCGCGCAGGTCCTCGACGACCTCGACCTCCAGGCCGAGGTTCAGAAGCCGGTCCGAGAGCTCATCGGGAGTGAACGTGAATGGCGTGATCGATTTCAGCCACGATTCAATGATTCTTCTACTCGGCATGTGTCCTTTCCGATACTACAGGATGGGGCAAATGTAGCGAAACAGCGAACGGACGCAAAGAGATGGGGTGTTTCATTGAAAGAAAAGAATAAGGTGTGGGGATTACATTTCACTACATGACGGGGTACACGAGCGGGGCTGTACGGAGCGTCATTCTGAACGAGCGATGAACATTCCGGTCGGCACTTGATTTAGCCATACGCTTCTTCTTATGTTAGCCGGGTTCACAGCTCCTCCTTTTTGTTGTGATGGGTGTGAACGCAGTCCCGACAGCGGGACTGCGTTTCTTCTGGGGATGCACTGGTTTCGACGGGGAGCTGATTGCTTGAAGTTGCGCTGTCGCGCCTTGCTCATGTGGCGCGTTATCTCCAAATGAGCATATAGTAACTGCGGACTCTTACGAGTACCGTCTCGCAGCCTAAGTTGGACTTAGCGCAGTGAGCATCCGACCGGGAATCGCCTGTTAGTTCCGGATTACGGGTGTCGACTTTAGCAGGATAGCGGTGTCCGCCCGGCGAGCGGCGGCACTGCGAACCAACAGCCCGCTGGCTCACGGATAACCCTGTCGACCGGGATGTCGTGAGCGAGATTTAAAGATCGACTACGCAGCGTAGTAGCTTCAGGGGTCACTTTTCGGACGCGGGTTCGATTCCCGCCATCTCCACAGGAAACCGCGAATCTTTTAAGGGTTCGCGGTTTTTTATTGCCTGGGAAAAGATATCGAAATCCGATCCATTTTCTTCCAGTTGCAATCGTAGGCCGATTATATCACCACATCGCTATCTTCGCCCCCGGCAGTCAACTCTGCACGGTCGAAGTGTATCTCGAAGCCGTTATGAACGGCCCCGTTCGCGGGCTCCCCATCTGCCTAGTACATATCCCGGTTTTCGTCAACCAGCCTCGGAATCTCCATTTCGGCTTCGACCGACACCCAATCATTCACGTGCCATGATCTCTTCACGTTCGTCGACGGGAACACTTGCGGTTCTCGTACTGATGCTCCCGGGCCTGGAACTGGCGGCGCAGTCCTCCCCCACCGTCGATACCCGCGGCCACATGGGTATCGGAACGGTTCGCCCCGATCCGGCCGCCATCCTCGATCTCAGCGCGACCAACGCCGGCCTCCTGCTCCCCCGCATGACCTCCGAGCAGATCGACGCCATCGTCAACCCTCCCACCGGCCTGCTGGTCTTCAATACCTCCACGGGAGAGCTGCAGTACAACTTCGGAACGGGGGGGACGCCCGACTGGGTGCCGCTGATCTCCCCGAAATCCTCCACTGCGTCGTCGACCTTCTGGATGCTCTCGGGCAACGCGCTGAACGCCGAAAGCTTCCTGGGATCGACCAACAGTCAGCCGGTGGTCTTCAAGTCCAACGGCGCCGAGCGGATGCGTATCGCGGCCGGAGGAAACCTCGGTATCGGCACGACGAGCCCCGCCGAGATGCTCGACGTGGGAGGAAACATACGGTTCTCCGGCGCCCTGATGCCGGCGGGGAACGCAGGAAACGCAACGGAGATCCTCGTCTCCAGCGGACCGGGACTCCCCCCTGCATGGCAGGCGGCCCCTTCGTACTCCCTTGACGGCGATGTTACCGGAACCTTCGGCACCACGCAGATCGACCCGGCCAACCCCGGCGTCGGCGACCGCCTGATCGGCGGCGTCAACAACGGAACGACCACGATCGACGACGCGCGCACGGCCGCGACGATCGCGCGGGACGGCGAGAGCCCGGCGGCCGGCGATGTAAGCGGATCACTCGCAGCAGGATATTCCGTCAACAGCGTCCGGACGGCGGCAGGAACAAGCATAGTTTCGGCAGTCAATGCCGAAGGGACCGAGGGAACGATCGGTGATGATCGCGTTGCGAACGATCTGACGATCGAGGGCGGATCGGTCGACAACACCCCGATCGGCGGGACGGGACGGAGCACCGGAGCCTTCACCGATATCGACGCCGACGGCGCCGCGGGATTCGGCGACGGCACGGGAGACGACGACTTCACCGTGAACCCCGGCAGCGGAACCGTCAGTTTCAGCGGCTCGACGATCACGAACGTCGGCACACCGGTGGCCGGAACCGACGCCGCGACCAGGAGCTATGTCGACGAGCAGATCACGAACCAGCAGGGATGGACCCTCGACGGCAACGCGGCCGGGCCCGACGACGTGCTCGGCACCACCAACGCCCAGGACCTGAACATCATCGCCGGCGGATCGACCCGCATAACGATCGACGATGAAACCGGTAACGTCGGCGTCGGAGGGGCCTACTCCCCGCTCGACAGGCTGAACGTGACGGGGAACGTGAACACCACGACCCAGTACAACATCGGCGGCGGGCGCGTGATCGCCATCCCCGGAACCGACAACTTCCTCGCGGGGGTCGGAACGGGAGCAGCCAACACCACAGGCTACGGCAACACCTTCGTCGGCGACGACGCGGGAGCAGCCAACACCACAGGCTACAGCAACACCTTCGTCGGCGACAGCGCCGGAGTCTTCAACACCACCGGTGAACTGAACACCGCGGTGGGATCGGGAGCCTTTCGGAACAACACGACGGGTTACGCCAACTCCGCCTTCGGATGGCGGACGCTTGAGGATAACAACGGCGGATTCAACAATACCGGCCTCGGCATGGAGGCGCTCACCTCCAACACGACGGGCAATCATAACACGGCGGTCGGCGTCGAGGCGCTGCAGACGAACACGACCGGCGGCACCAATACCGCGGTCGGCGTCGGTTCCATGAACCAGAGCACGACAGGCTCCGAGAACACCGCCGTCGGAAACGCCGCGATGAACGGCAATATCTCCGGAAGCAACAACACGGCTGTCGGCGTCAACGCGCTGAGCGGGGTATCGACCGGGGACAACAACACGGGGCTCGGCAAGGAGGCCGGTCTTGCCGGCGGAGGCGCGGGGTCGAACAATACGTTCATCGGCTACCAGGCGAACCCGTCGACAAGTGAGTTGACCAACGCGACGGCGATCGGCGCCGGAGCAATCGTCGGTCAGAGCAACGCGCTTGTCCTGGGGAACAACGCCGACGTCGGCATCGGCACCGGTACCCCGGCCCGCCGCCTGGAAGTGGCGGGAACCGCGCAGACGGCCAACGTCCGGCTCGGTTCGGTCGGCGGAGCCGCGGTCGCAGGGGCCTGGGAATCGACGGAGAACGACGGCATCGTCACGGCCGACGCCAGCGGCGATCTGCTGAAACGGTCGATCGACGCCGTGGTCGGCTCCGTCGCGTGGTCGCTTGAAGGGAACGCGATCGGCGAAGGGGACGTGCTGGGGAGCACCAACGCGGAGGACCTGAATATCGTGGCGGGAGGTTCAACGAGGGTGACGATCGACGACGCCACCGGCAACGTCGGCGTCGGCGGAGCCTTCTCCCCGACCGACAGGCTGAGCGTGACCGGAAACGTCGTCGTCTCCGACACGAGCAACCTTCAGGGAGTCGTGACGAACTCGACCGGAAACATCGTACTGGATGATAGTGTCGACGTCGCCGGAACCGTTGTTCCGACCGAGGACGGCACGTACAGCCTCGGCGCCGACGCGAGCCGCTGGTCGGAGGTCTACGTCGGCGGCGTTCATATAGGTCCGGCCAACGGCGAGTCGACGGAGAACGAGCTCAACCTGAGGTACGCCGAGGGAGCGGCAATCGTGAACGTCGACGGAAGCGGATCGGAACTCGATATACGATCGGCAGCCGTCGACATCAACACGGACCTGAACGTCGCCGGCGATCTCGATGTCGGCGCAGGGAACTTCACCGTCACGGCGGCCGGCAACACGGACGTCAACGGAACGTTGAACGCGGACGGAACGACGACGCTGAACGGCAACATCGCGCTGGGGGACGCCGCGGCGGATGCAGTGACGCTGAACGGAACCTTGACCGGAGCAGGTTCAGGCCATACGCTGGGGACCGAGAACCTCGATGCCGAGGTCCTTACGATCAACGGAGCCGAAGGAGACGCCGTCGAGCTGCGGGTCAACGGCGACGCGAACGTCGGCGGTACGCTGACAGCCGGAGATCTGACGCTGGGCGGGGATCTGAATATGAATCAGAACGATATTGTCGACGCAGGCGATCTCCGGTTCGGCTCGGCCGCATCGCAGATCGATAATGCAGCGGGCGACGTCACGATCGACGACAGCCTGATCGTGACCGGCACGATCGATGCTCGCGGGACGATCTCGAACTCGACGGGCGACGTGACCGTCGGCGATCATCTTCTCCTCTCCAACAGCGGCGCCGCCGCCGAACTTCGTCTCCGGGAACCGAGCGCGGAAGGGGTCGACTACACGGCGTTCGCGGCGCAGGCACAGGCGGAGAGCATCACCTACACCCTTCCGGCAGCCAACGGCACGGCCGGGCAGGCCCTGACGCTGGCCGGCTCGCCGACCGCCACGGCGGGGACTCTTGTGTGGGACAACCCGACGGCCGGAAGCCTGCTCCTTCCGTTCTCGCAGACGCTCGGTGATCCGGCCACACTCTTCACGCTGACGAACACGGATGGGACCTCCGGCGGCGCAGGTTCGTTCGTTATCGACAACCCGGCCAACACCGGTGCGGCCCTCTCGGGAAGCAGCAACGGCGCCGGGGTCGCCGTGACCGGCATGATGACCGGAACCGGACGCGCGGCCGATTTCCGGATCAACAACCCGGCCGGCGCCGAGGTTGCGGTTTCGATCGCCTCCAACGCCGACAGCAGCGCGCTCTTCGTCGAGCACTCGGGGGATAGCGGCAACGCCGGTCGGTTCATGGTGACGAACTCCGCCAACCCCAGGGAGGCCCTGCACGTCCAGACGGCCGGACTCGGCAGCGCCGCCAATCTGAGCATCACGAACAGCGGCAGCAGCGCCGACCTCCTCAAGATGAGAACGACCGGTACCGGCGACGTCATCAGCGCCCAGAACGCCGGAACGGGAGGCCGCGCCGCCCAGTTCCGCATCACCGACGCCGCCAACGGTTCCAACGCCGTACAGGTACTCACCTCCGGCACCGGCAACGCCCTTGATGCCCGCAACAACGGAACGGCCGGAAGCGCCGCCCAGTTCAGGGTCGGAAACAATACGAACGAATCGATCGCTCTCGACGTCCGCAACGACGGCCTGAACAGCGCCGGACGCTTCAGACTCATGAACGGTGAGAGCGACGCCCCCGCCCTGGAGGTATCATCGCTCGGCCTCGGCCCCGCGATCCTGGCGCAGACGTCCGGCAATGAACCGGCTGTGGTGGCGATCGGCGGCGAAACGCGGCAGGCCCTGGCGGCGATCGGTCATGCCGACGTCGTCGACGGCAACCTGTCGATCCGGACCAACTTCGGAGAGGTAGGCCGCGAGCTGCGGTTCTACGAAGTTGCCATGGCAGGGACCAACTACACGGGACTGAGAGCGGCTCCGCAGTCCGTCGACATCACCTATACGCTTCCGGGTACCCCACCCATGACCAACGGCTCGATCCTGGCGACACTGACCGGCGGCAGCATGTTCTGGGTCGACCAGTCGACGCTCATCTCGAACAATGCCTGGTCCCTCTCCGGCAACTCCGTCACCGGAACCCAGGTTCTGGGAACGATCAACGAGCAGGATCTGAATATCGTGACGGGAGGTACAACGCGCATGACGATCGACGACGCCACCGGCAACGTCGGGATCGGCGGAGCGTTCTCGGAGAGCGACAGGCTGAGCGTGACCGGCAACCTCAACGTGACGGGAAACTCGACCCTCGGCACGATCGACGCCGATGCTCTGGCGATGCAGGGGAACATAGATATGAACGGAAACGATATTATCGATGTGGGTAATATCACGTTCAACGCATCCGACTCGCAGATCAGCAACGAAGCGGGCGAAGTGATGGTCGTCGATGATTTCCATGTGACGGGCTACATCACGACCGATACCGCCTACTATATCGACGGCAACCGGGTGCTCAGCGTCGAGGGTGACGGCAATGTCTGGGTGGGCGCCGGAGGAACAGGTTTCTTCAACATAACCGGCAACGAGAATGTCGCCGTCGGCGACGGAGCAATGTTCTTCAACACGACCGGCAGCGCCAACGTCGCGATCGGCAACGATGCGATGTGGTCCAATACCAGCGGCGGCAGCAATATCGCAATCGGTGATCTGGCACTGCGCGACAACACGAGCGGCGGCGCCAACACCGCGGTCGGACGATCCGCCATGATCGAGAATACGACCGGCAGCAACAACGTCGCCCTCGGTATCGACGCACTGCACGACAACGAGACAGGAAACGATAATACGGCCCTGGGAGAGACCTCCCTGGCGCACAACATATCGGGCAGCGGCAACACCGCGGTCGGGCAGCAGGCGCTGGAAATGACGATCAGCGACAACAACACGGCGATCGGTCAAAGCGCGGGGACGACCAACAGGACAGGTTCGAACAATACCTTCGTCGGCAGCAACGCCGAACCGAGCGTCAACAATCTCACCAACGCCACGGCGATCGGCGCCGATGCGGTCGTGGGACAGAACAACGCGGTCGTCCTTGGAAAGGACGCCGACGTCGGCGTCAGGACGAGCACTCCCCGCGCCGAGCTCGACGTGGTTGGGACCGGCGCGATCATCGTGCCGATCGGCAACACCGGCGAGCGCCCGGCAACACCCGCGCGGGGAATGATCCGGTTCAACACCGATACCGGCAAGTTCGAGGGGTATACGGGAGCGGGGTGGGTCGATTTCCACTAGGAGCCGATTCGTACGGCAGGCGCAGTACGGCAGCGGGGGGTCCAAGGACCTCCCGCTGCGCGTATCGGCGGTTGTGATCGGCAGCGCCGATGATCAGTGCGCTACGATCAACGCGTTCTCCACGGTGATATCCACGAAATGAGTGAGGATGAAATCGGCGCCGTGGGGACGATCGGATTCCCGCGCGTCACGCGCCAGCAGCGCGCGTTCGAAGAGGACGAAGGAGATCCCCCCTCCAGTTCGAACGCGGCATGATCGGCCTCCTCCCCATCCGACGTCGACCGCTCCGCACCGGCCGGATGCGACCAGCTCGGCCGGCCGAGGCCGTCACGATAAAAGGCGATCGCCCGTCGCAGATCGTCGACGCCGACGGTGATGATGTTGATGCGTGGGTTCATGGTCTGGATACGGTGTGCCCAGTTACTCCATTACGTTATGCAACGGTGCGATTGCCTTTACCAGAGTTGCATGATCGGCACATTAGTGCCGCATTATTGAGTTGAGTGCGGCCACCCTTACTATACGGATCGATATGATCGATTGTGAAATTTTCCCAGGTCAGCTCCTCTCTACACTTTGCGCACTGCCTTTCCGATGTTGAATTCCAAAGAAGCCGTCGCTGTTCCTGACTGAACGACCTCATCGAATCCTTCCGCTCGAATAGAGGCTCCAGCAATTCCCTCAATATTCCCTCACGATACTTTCGCTGCTTTAGCTTATCAGTCCCTTCTCGTACTGTCTGCGTATATCTACGGAATATATCTTGGGACTCAGATGGCGCATCACCTCTCCTCAACTGGTTCGACAGTTTGTCCACTCCGTTCGAGAGCATCACAAGTATATCCCAGGCAAGCTTGTTGCGTTTCCGATCATCCAACACAAGTTTTTCACGTTCGAATTTCTGAACAAGCACAGCAAGAGTATAGAAATCCGAAAGATTTCCGAATCGAGTCTCTCTAATCGCAGGGAACATAGCTTTAATTCTTTTTAACCCCGATGCAGTTTGCAGGATCGCCTTATCGAGTCGCGTTCCGGCAATGGATTTAGTATCCATAACACGATCAAGGGCAGTTCTTTTATCGCCGACCTCATGATGATGGGCTGCTACAACAAGCTCACATATCAACTCAACATGCTTCATACGATTCATCTGACTTTCAGTCATAATACCATTCGCATTAAAATATTCTCGAAATTTTTTCGCCAGAGCCGAAGCACGTTTCAAGAATTCGCTATTATAATAATTAGCATTTCTCTTCTCGGCCATTGTAAGAGCTTTACCCGTAGAATTGATTCGGACAAAAAAATCGGCAATATCCGAAAGGTCGCCTTGCACTTCAATTACTTGCAACCTGTAACCATTTATGCACGATTGAAGTTTGCGTTGATTTATCGCCTTCCAGTCCATCAATTCTTCCTTTTCCGAATCTGGCAACTGGAGCCTTGCATGGAAGCTTTCGCCATGCATCATTCCTGTGAATATCAGGATCGTTTCGATGCGCTGTTTCCCATCAATCACATCATAGATAATTTCGCCTTCATGTTCCCTGCGATAGAGGAATATCGACGGAAGAGGATAGTTTCTAACAATTGAATCTATGAGTTTTGACCGATCCGTTTTTGTCCATACTGATGACCTTTGAAATCCGGGTGAAAGGTTCAAAAGCTTTCTCTCATAGAGAAATATGATTTCCTGGACGGTTTTTTGATCGGAAGCGTAGTGAATTTTTGCCATACCGGAATTCCATATAGGCAGGTTGGATAAAGAGAGAACCTGGCCCCTCTTGTGCAAGAGAGACAGTTGATTTGGGAGGAAAAGATCAGAACAGACCGGTAGGCTTCACAAGCTTTGGTCAAACGAAGTCGAAATGGCACTCACACTACCAGTCGGCCGGCATTCAACAATCATACCACTCAGAACTCTTTTTTCAAAATCTATCTTAATGCATTTATAATGCAACATGGCATGCTTCGATAGTCGGATGGTCCACTCTCCTGTAGACCAACTCAAAAGCGCTACAAGCTACCCATTCCCCTGCGGAATCCGCCCCAGACTCGCCAGGAACGGCGACAGATTCACATCCGCCGGCAACGACAGTTTCTTCCGGATGTAATACCGGTGCGATTCGATGGTCCGGACCGATGTTGCAAGAATTGCGGCGATCTCCTTCGTGGTAAGATTCAATCGCAGCAGGCCGCATACGCGGATTTCCGAAGGGGTCAGCTGCGGGTACTGCTGCGCCAGACGATCCATCAGACTCTGGTTCAGTTCGTGGAAGCGATGGCGGAACATCCTCCAGTCCTCGTTTTCATGGTCGAGTTGATCGAGGTCCTGCAGAACGTTTCTGGCAACCTCCTTCCAGGGACGCTCCAGACGTCTGGACATCGGCAGAACCCGCTCCTTGATCGAATTGACGATGCTGGTCTGGTGAATCAGCTTCACGGCCATTATGCGCAGCTCCTCGACGCTGGTTCGCAGTTCCTCCTCCAGCCCGTTGATTCTCTGGAGGAGTTCCTGCCGGGCGCTCTCACGCCGTTCAAGCTCCTGTGCGGCCTCAAGAGTCGCTACGGCACGCGCTGCGGCGGGTTTGTCGAGTTTGAGCGTCAGTGTGTATGAGAGCTTGTAGTGGCGTATCGCCTCCGAGAGATCCCCCGACCGCTCACAGCAGCCGGCAAGCAGGTCGTGTATGTAGCACTGCAGGGAGTGATGGTCGATTTCCACGGCAAGGAGCAGCGCCTCATGGCCGGTTTCGATCGCCTGATCGAGTCTCCCCTGCTCGCTGTAGATACGCATCAGCGTGTGGAGCGAAAAGGCGACGCGGCGCTTGTCGCCGGTCTCCCTTGCCAGGTCGAGCGAACGTTGAACATATTCGAGCGCCCGGTCGTAGTCCTTCTTGAGATACGCGTAGGCGTTCCCCATCCTCAGCAGGATCACCCCCTCCCTCGCCTTCGACCCGATCTCTCTGCTGACCACCAGCGCCTTGTTCAGATACGGCAGCGCCTTGTCCACTTCTCCCATATTCAGATATGTCTCGCCGATGTTGCCCAGTGCCCCGGACTTGAGTCCCTGGTCCTCGCCGGCACTTTCGAGAAGATCGAGCTGCAGGTGGAAATACTTCAACGCACCCTCGAAATTGCCCAGATGCATCTCGATGATACCGATGACGCTGTAGGCGGAGGTGATCGCACGGGTGTAATCCACCGACTCGGCGATCTTCAGTCCCTCCGATGTATATGTCAGCGACGCCGTGTAGTCACCCATGAGCATGTAGGCGCTGCCGATCAGCGTCAGCGCGTCGGCCGTCTGGTGGCGTGCATCGGTCTCACGACTTTTCTCCAGCGCCCTGGTGTAGAATTCGATGGCGAGCTTGAATTCGTTCCGCTTGTTGTGGCGAGCCGCGACGAGCAGGTAATACTCCGCGATGATCTCCGGATGCACACCTCCTGACACGATAGTCTTTTCGGCCAGCGCGAAGTATCGTGCCGCGCTGCCGTGCTCTCCCTTTTTGACGAGAGTATCGGCAAGGGTGCCGGCACTCCAGGCTATTCCGGTCCGGTCGCTCGCATGCCGGGAGAGCTTCAGCGCCTCTCTGGCGAGCCGGGCGGCCGACGACGGATCGATGGATGACGTACGCCAGGAGAGCGCGTTGAGCAACGCAATACGCGCGCCCGGTTCGGTCGCCGCATCAAGGGCGGCGCGCAGCTCATCACGGGTGGCTGTCCGGACACGCCTCCCGTCCGGGTGTGTCGTGGTCATCTCTCTCTGGGGTGATGGTCCTGCCGAGGCGTCGCCCGAACGCTCAGCCGCTGTCGCTACGGCTTGTTCCGTGGAAGGTATCTCCCCCCGGAACGCATCGGCAGATTCCTGATCGGGATCTTAACGTATCGTCCTGCCCTGGAAGACCCGGCTCATACGATTCCGGCCCGACGCGTACATGACGGTATCGTCCGACCGGAAGGGAAACGGGACTTCCGCATCTTCACGCTTCCACGCATTCGTATATTCGTCCGTACGACCGATTCGGATCGTTCACGGACATAAGATCGTACAGGAACTCCCCTTCTGCAAGGAAGATCGTCCACCGAGTGATTCAATGCGATCTATTGCCGTCGAAGACGGCGCCGAAGCGCGAGAACCCGACATCATGGTTCCGCTCCATGGAACCGATGCCGGATCGCCCCGGTTGATGGACGCAGGCATATCGCACGTCGACCTCCTCACTTATCATACTACGAGACATATCATGAGCAGCGACCCCCTTCTTGCCGTCAGCCCCCTTGGATTTCCCTGGGAGACCGCCGACCCCTTCCTCTTCTGTGTCTATCACGACGACGCCTACCCGGCCGGGAACGAGCAGATGGGACCGGCCGCATCGCTGACGGGACGAAGGCTCGGACAGGATTTCGAGGGGAAGGACGGCTGGCGGATGTATCATGGTGAGACGGTCCCCGGCTTCCCGCATCATCCCCACCGGGGGTTCGAGACCGTGACGATCGTGCGGCGCGGACTGATCGATCACGCAGACTCGGCCGGCGCGATCGCCCGGTACGGCCAGGGAGACGTGCAGTGGCTGACCACCGGCAAGGGAGTCAATCACTCCGAGATGTTTCCTCTGCTCGACAGGGAAGGACCGAACCCGCTGGAGCTCTTCCAGATCTGGCTCAACCTGCCGCGCGCCGGCAAGATGGCCAAGCCGCACTTCACGATGTTCTGGAGCAACGACATTCCGAAGGTGACAGAGGAGGACGAAGCGGGAAAAGGGGTCGAGATCAACGTGATCGCCGGCCGTATCGGCGAGGTGAACCCTCTCTCCCCTCCGCCTGAATCGTGGGCCTCGCGTCCCGAGTCGGACGTCGCGATCTGGACCATCCGGCTCGACCCCGGCGCGCGGTGGACATTGCCGCCGGCCGCCCCCGGCTCGAACCGGAGACTCTATTTCTTCCGAGGCACGACCATGCGGATCGCCGATCGGGAGATCCCCGTCAGCCGGATCGCCGTGCTTCGTCCCGACACCGAGGTCGTTCTGGAGAACGGTCCGGCCGAGGCGGAGCTGCTTCTGCTGCAGGGACGGCCGATCGGCGAGCCGGTGGCGCAGTACGGACCGTTCGTGATGAACACCGAGGAGGAAATCCGTCAGGCGTTCGCCGACTACAGGGCAACGCAGTTCGGCGGCTGGCCCTGGAGCAGCGACGCCCCCGTCCACTCGCGCGAGAAGGGACGATTCGCGCAGCATGCCGACGGACGGACCGAATCCCCCGCATGAGGCCTCGAAGAGGGCCGATCCCCCTTTTGACCAATTGATGCGAAATCGGGGAGATTTCAGTTGCGTGCGTTTACGGCATGGGACTATATTTGCAGTCCTTGTTCGGGGCGCCCGGGGCGGCGAAAGGGGGCCCGCAGGCAAGGGCGCTTAGCTCAGCTGGTTCAGAGCGTCTCGCTTACACCGAGAAGGTCGGGGGTTCGAACCCCTCAGCGCCCACGACCGTTCGGAAGGGATCGGCGGATATCGTGTCGTCCCGAACATCGACAGTCCCGGCGGAGTAGCTCAGTTGGTCAGAGCAATGGAATCATAATCCATGTGTCGGGGGTTCAAGTCCCTCCTCCGCTACCAGATTCACCCGCGGCCCCTGCGCCGCCCGCATCAACAACACGATATTTCCGGCAACGCCGGACCCGGAGAGATGGCCGAGTGGCTGAAGGCAACGGTTTGCTAAACCGTCGTAGGGGTTATACCTCTACCGCGAGTTCGAATCTCGCTCTCTCCGCAAGACAAAAAGCCTGGAACTCCTGTAGAGTTCCAGGCTTTTTGTCGATCAGTCCGGAGCATTCCGTTTCAGGATGCCCGGAGTTCGACGAAGGGGAGCGGATATAAGAAAAGAGCCCGTCCCCTGCGGGATCGGGCTCTTCCGTGTCGTGGAGGCGGAAACATCCTGTCTCGCAGCGCGGATTCGCCGCGCACGGTTACCCGGCTGTCGGCTCCCCCGCCGTCCGGTAACCCCGGCCGGACGCATCACGCGACACTACGATATTACTCTCCGGCCGTGTCGGCGATATCCTCCACGCTATCGACTCTCTCCTCCTCCACGCTATCGCCCCCCTTCTTCTCCTCCACGCCTTTCGCTCTGCGGACGACCTCCACCGAACAATCGGCACGCGCGGCAACCGCGGCGGAGACGCTTCCCAGCAGGAATCGTTCCATGAATCGATGCCCGCGCGCTCCCAGGAAGATGCTGTCGGCGCCAAGCTCCTCGGCTTCATCGAGAATCGACGGAATGGGCATGCCGTCGCTCACCTTCCTGTCGGCGAGGAGCCCGACATTCCGGAGCTTTCCGACCGCGGCGTCGATCACCCCCTCCATATGCTCCCACCAGCCGGCCACCCCATCATAGATTTCATTCATCTGTGCGGCATTATAGGCGAAGGTGGGATCGGTGAAGATGCCGAGAGGCTCGATGGCCGCGAATACCGTCACCGATGTTCCGGCCGGCCATACGCGCGCGGCGACCTCGTCGACGGCGGCATTGGAGTCGGGCGTGTTGTCGACACCGACCAGCAGCCGCAGCGGCGATCCCCCGACGCGATCTCGATGACGGGCGATACGTACGGAGCATTCCGCCTCGGAAAGCACCTTCTGCGATACGCTTCCCAGAAGAACACGTCCCAGGGCCGAACGGCCGCGGGAACCGAGGATGATCAGATCGGGCTTCCACTTCGCCGCGGCATGGAGCACTCCCCATGCCGGTGAATCGGGATAGATGAACGTATCGACGGTCCAGGCCGGAAAGCTCTCGCGAACGATCCGCGCCGCATGTTCCGCGAAGCCCCGGGCCCGATCGAGTCCGGCCTCCGCCTCCCGGCTGATGACGGCTCCGCGCGCGACCGAGGGGGTGGTCAGAACCTCCGATTCGGCATCCTCCGGCTCGGCATCCGCAGCATCCTTCCCCTCCGGTTCCAGCACCCATACCTCGGCAACCGAGACGATAAGCAGGTGAAGGTTCGAGGGGAGTCCGGCACGTTTCAGGTCGTCGAGGGCCTCGTTGGCGCTGGACGATCCATCGTAGGCAAACAGCACCTTCATGAGGTCCATGGAGTTCTCCTTTGCGATGTGGTGTATGGATGTTCTATATCGTTCATATCGTCACGAGACACAATCGTTCGACCTGTCGAGTTTTCTGATGCCGCGCAGAATCACGGCGCACGCCACCCCTGCGGCGGCAATCAGGGGGACAAGGGTGAGGGGATCGATGATCCTGTGGAACGACGCCCCGTCTTCGCGCATCTCGATATATCCGACCGGCGTGGCGCTTACGCCTCCTCCCCCCCCTTCTCCGTCCCCTTGCGGGCTGCGCCCGCCGCCGCCGCCGAATCCGTAGGCGACCTTCGCCACCGGGATCACCGTCACGCCGTTGCGGATCACGGCGTCGCCGTAGACCGCACGTGCGCCGGCGCTGCCGCCGAGCCTCTCGGCCAGGCGCTCGATCAACGTCGTGCGCTCCCCGGCCTTTCTCTCCAGTTCCATTGTCTGATCGTTCGCGCTCATGACTGCTCCATGAAAGTTCATGTATATGAGGCCGACATACTCTCGAAGAGAGATGCGCCGGCCGGGATTGTCGTCGTCCGATTCCGCTCCGCCTCGGCCACCACGGCTGAAACCTTCAGGATGGAATCGGGATTGAGAGAGATGGAGGTGATGCCGTGCTCAACCAGCCAGGCGGCGAACTCAGGGTGATCCGAAGGAGCCTGGCCGCAGATCCCGATCGGCTTGCCGGCGCGCCGCGCCGCGGCTATCGCCGAGGCGATCATCGCCAGCACCGCGTCGTTCCGCTCGTCGAAGAGATGCGCCACCGTGCCGGAGTCGCGATCGATGCCGAGAACGAGCTGCGTCAGATCGTTCGAGCCGATGGAGAAACCGTCGAACACCCGCAGGAACGCATCGGCCGAGACGACGTTGGAGGGAAGCTCGCACATGGCGTAGATCTCGAGATCCCGATCCCCCTGACAGAGTCCGTTGGCCGCCATCTCCATGATCACCTTCACCCCCTCTTCCGGCGTGCGGCAGAACGGGATCATCACCTTCACGTTGGTCAGCCCCATCTCATGCCGCACACGACGGATCGCGGCGCATTCGAGCGCGAACCCCTCGCGATAGCGCGGGTCGTAGTAGCGCGACGCGCCCCGGAAGCCGAGCATCGGATTCTCCTCCCCCGGCTCGAACTCGCCGCCGCCGACGAGCCTGGCATATTCATTCGTCTTGAAGTCGCTGGTGCGAACGATCACCGGTCTCGGATAGAATGCGGCGGCGATCCGTCCGATTCCCTCGCTCAGCAGTCTGATGAAGTACTCCTTCGGCTCCTCCGTACCGATACGGGCGGCAATCTGCCCGACCGCCGAGGGGTCGGCGAGGTTCGGATAGCGGAGAAGCGCCATCGGATGAATGCCGATCTGTCCGGTCACGATAAATTCCAGACGAGCCAGACCGACGCCGTCGTTCGGCAGAGCCGCCAGCCGGAACGCCTGCTCCGGATCTCCCACGTTCAGCATCATGGCGGTCCTGGTATCGGGGAGAGCCGTCAGATGCTTCTGCTCCACTTCGTAGGGAATGTTCCCTTCGTAGACATGCCCGCTCCCCCCTTCGGCACAGCAGACGGTGACCGGCATGCCGTCGCGCAGCACGCCGGTACCGTTGCCGGTTCCGACGATGCACGGCAGCCCGAGCTCGCGCGAGACGATCGCCGCATGCGCCGTGCGCCCTCCCTTGTCGGTGACGATCGCGGCGACCCGTCGCATCACCGGCTCCCAGTCGGGATCGGTGATCTCCGCCACCAGCACATCGCCCGGTTGTACCGAGGCGAGCTCATGGGGGCTCCGTACCACGCGCACGGGGCCCGAGCCGATTTTCTCCCCGACAGCCTGCCCCGTCACGAGCGGCGGACCATGTTCCCCGGTAAGACGGTGGACCTCGGCCACGGCGCCCGGGGCTTTGGCGGAATGGACCGTCTCCGGCCGCGCCTGCAGAATGAAGAGCTCGCCGGTGAGCCCGTCCTTCGCCCATTCGATATCCATCGGCCGGGGATGACCGGCCAGCCTCGAGTAGTGCTTCTCGATCATGCAGGCCCATCGCGCCAGCGTCACGACCTCCTTGTCGGTCAGCGAGAACCGGACCCTCTCCGGCTCGGGGGTCTCAATCCGCACCGTGCCGGTCGCCTCCTCGTCATACACCAGTCGAACCTCCTTGCTTCCAAGCCGCCGACCGACGATCGGCTGCGACCCATACTCGAGCGTCCGCTTGAAGACCATCCATTCGTCCGGATTGACCATCCCCTTCACCACCATCTCCCCCAGACCGTAGGAGCCTGAGATCACCACGACGTCGCGAAAGCCCGACTCGGGATCGAGCGTGAAGATCACGCCGGCACTCCCCGTATCCGAGCGGACCATCGGCTGCACGCCGACGGAGAGGGCGACCTCCATGTGATCGAATCCGTGACCGGCACGATAGCTGATGGCGCGGTCGGTGAAGAGCGAGGCGATACATCCACGCACGCTCTCCAGCAGCCCGTCGATGCCGCGCACGTTCAGGAACGTCTCCTGCTGTCCCGCGAACGAGGCGCCGGGAAGATCCTCGGCGGTGGCCGATGAACGTACGGCCAGCTCCGGCTCGCGGTCGAGACGGGCACAAAGTCTCCAGTATGCTTCCATGATCGATTCGCGCAGATCCTCCGGGAGCGGCGCCGCAAGGATGGCGGCGCGCGCCTCGGCCCCGCGTCGGGCCAGATCCTCCAGATCCTCCACACGGAGCCCCCGCAGCAGCGGCCCGATCCGTTCGCGGAGACGATTGCGCGACATGAACCACTGATAGGCGTCGGCGGTGACGGCGAACCCGTCCGCCACTCCGACCCCCAGCGGGCGGAAATGCCGGTACAGCTCGCCGAGCGAGGCATTCTTGCCGCCGACAAGAGAGATATCCGCCAAGGTTATCTGATCGAAATCAAGGGTAAAGGCCATGGGTGTTCATGATAAATGCATGTGCGGGCGTTGTCGCATCGACCCTTGCAACCTAGCCCGAACAGCCTGCGTGAACCATGACCATTGTCATGATATCGTGAACGTTCCGCACTGATCGAATCGAAGGAAAGAGACGGCCCCTGCAGATGGCCGGTATTCCACGGAATATTTGCTACCGGACGCAGCGCAGGGTATATTCGAACGGAGGATCGATCGCAACGGTCGGACCGACCGGAACCGGCTCCCGGTATTCCCTCCCTTCGATCCTATCATATCATATAGGGGTGCACCGGTTGCACGAGCAAGGAGTGAAGTTTCATGGCGCGTTCTCAGTGCGATATTCCTGACTGCGACAAATGTGTTGCCCGCGGGAACTCCGTGTTCTCCGAACTCGTGAACCCGGAACTGCAGAAGGTCTCGACCAGCAAGAGCTGCCGTCAGTATGCGAAGGGAGAGATGATCTTCTACGCCGACGACAGACCCTCGGGCCTTTTCTGTATCCACAAAGGGATCGTCAAGCTTTACAAGGTGGGAAAGGACGGCCGCGAGCAGATCATCCGCCTGGTGCATGAGGGTGACATCATCGGCTACCGGTCGCTTCTGAGCAGCGACCGGTATTCCAAATTCGCCGTCCCGATCGCGGATGCGCAGATATGCTACATTCCGAAGGATACCTTCTTCTCGCTCCTTTCCGCCAACTACCGGCTCTCCGCTCGCGTCATGGATCTTCTCTCCACGGAGTTGAAGGCAGCCGAGGAACGGATCGTCGAAATGGCGCAGCGACCGGTACGGGAACGACTTGCCGAGACCCTGCTGCTCCTGCGGAGGACGTACGGCGTGGGAGCGGACGGAACCACGCTCAACATCAAGCTCACACGTGCCGAGATCGCCAACATCGTGGGAACGGCGACCGAATCGGTAAGCCGCCTGCTCTCGAAGTTCAAGGATGAGAACCTGATCGACATGAACGGCCGGAAACTCCGGATCACCGACCCCGACGGTCTCGCGGAGGCCGCCAACCTCGACGACTGACTTATAGTACGATACGTTGATCAATGCCGGGCTTACGTTCATGACGTGAGCCCGATCCGTTTCTCCCCGGTTTCACCCCCTGATCCGAAAAATCTTCACGACGGCTCGTAGTATGACAAATGTCATATTACCTGGCGCGAAACTATGACAGCTTGGGTGCCGGTCGACGCGACGTCGGGACGGCAGGAGTGCCCGCAACGGGCCCCTGCCGGGAATACGAGGAGGTAGAAAGCCGGAGGAGGCAACGGCAGAAGAATGGATAAAAACAACGGATCGGACTGCATCGATTGCCCGTTTCTGGATAGAGCAATCGCGCATGGATGTCCGGACGACCCGCGCGAGCCGGTACTGTCAGGCCGAGCACATATGAAGTTTCCGGAAGGAGAACGGCTCTTCGAGGAGGGAGCGCCGATCGAAGGTCTTCACTGTCTGCAATCCGGCCGGGTGGTTCTGAGCAGGCGGCAGGAGAAGCAGATCTGCATCCTGGCGGTTGCGCCCGCCGGGGATGTGCTGGGAATGCCCGATATTCTCCGCGAGGAAACATACCGAAGCAGGGCGATGACGCTTCAGGAAACCGTGGTCTGCTTTATTCCCAGGGAGGAAGCCTTGCGGCTTTTCAGGACCAATCCGGCCATCATGGTCCGGATCATGCGAAAGGTATGCGACCGGATCGTGTCGATGGAACGGTATGCGACGGACGACCCTGGAGCGGATGATCACTATCAATGACGACATGCCGGGATGCGCCTTCCGTCCTCACGATCGAACACGCGCCCGGAAATCCGTCCGGCAGCATGATGATATGAATCGCGCGACCCGTCGATGGCGTTCACGGCAATGACGCTGTCGACGGGTCCGGGGATATCTTGTGCCAATCCCCGCGCATGACCGATTGCGAACAACGTCACCCTTCTCCCCCGCCCCTTCCCCGTCTCGACGCCGATTCCACGGCGGAGACCGCCTATACCGCAGCAGCATGTCCGCGCCAACCCACCTCAACCGAACCGGTATCCGCGGTACGGAGAAGATTACTCCATCTGAATATGACATTTGTCAAGGTTTCCCTTTCCGCACACGCATAGTTTTGCATCCGATCATCATGCATGGGCGACAGATCGTCCATCCTTATCGAACAATGATAGATTTTGGAGATTGTCACATGAAAAGCGATGCTCAGCTCCAGCAGGATATCCTCCGCGAACTGCAATGGGATAATCGGGTAAAAGCTCCCGAGATC
This sequence comes from uncultured bacterium, assembly GCA_966250335.1. Classification (GTDB taxonomy): domain Bacteria; phylum Bacteroidota; class Ignavibacteria; order OLB7; family OLB7; genus OLB7. The sequence continues at coordinate 42,437 of CBINGZ010000027.1, forward strand.
GGCGTCGAGGTCGACACCGGTATCGTGACGTTGACGGGAACAGTGTCGAGCTACGCAAAGAAGACGGCGGCGCTTGAAGCGGCACATCGGGTCACCGGGGTTCGCGATGTCGCAAACGATATTCAGGTGATCCTGCCCGGCAGTCCGACGATCACCGACACCGACATTGCTGCCGCGATCCGCAATGAACTGCGATGGAACGTCTTCGTGCCCGACGACAATATCACCTCGAGCGTCTCGCTGGGATTCGTTACCCTTGAGGGAGACGTCGACACGGTGGCTCAGCGGAAGGAGGCCGAACTTGCGATCCGCAATCTGGAAGGAGTGCGGGGGCTGACCAACCTGATCAAGGTGAGGAGGCGGCAGGTCGATCCCGCATTCATCAGAGGGGCGATCGAGGCGGCTCTGGAGCGTCGAGCCGATCGCGAGGCGGGCAACATCAGCGTCCTGGTCGATGAGAGCTCGGTCACGCTGACCGGACGCGTGCATTCATGGCAGGAGAAGGAAGCGGTGATCGGAGCCGCAGGTCATGCTTCGGGCATCGAAAATGTCGTCGACCGCCTGCGGATCGATCCGAACTTCTAACGGAATAGCAGGTTCGTACTGAAGAATCACATGGGGATAATCACGCAGGGATGACATACGGATCATGTACCTGTCGTTCGGAACCCTCAACAAGAACAACATCATGGAAAAGTTTACAGAAGGAACCTTCCGGCAACTGGCCGTCATCAACAACGAGCCATGTGTGACCATATATATTCCCGCGCGAAAAATGGGCGCCAATTCGATTATCGACACCACACGCGTAAGGAACCTGCTGCGTATGGCCGAGTCGAAGATAATCGACGGCACGTACGGAACGGAAGGCGCCGCACTGCTGAGCCCGTTGACCGAACTCCTTGCCGACCACTCCGTCTGGGATGAATCCGAGAAGGGGCTGGCGCTCTTCCTGGCGCCCGGTCTGTTCAAGGCCTTCCGCGTCCCTGTCGATCTGGAGGAGACTCTTACGGTCGCGGACCGCTTCGATACGCGACCACTTCTCCCACTCGTCATGGACGACGGAACATTCCATCTGCTGTCGCTCAGCCAGAACCATCTGCGATTGTTCCGGGGAACGCGACAGGAGTTCGAATCGATCGATCTTGGAAAACCGTTCACCAGCATCGAGGAATTCCTCCGGTTCGTCGAACCGGAGAGTCAGGCACAGCTGCATTCCGGAAAGAGAACCGTTCCGGGACGACGCTCGAAAGAGGACGCGGTCTTTCACGGCACCGGCTCCACCACGAATCAACGCAAGAAAGATCTGCAGGAGTTCTTCCGGCTGGTCGATCATCGGGTAACGCATATCACCGGTCCGGAGGGCGGGCCGCTGGTACTGGCAGGTGTGGAACACGTTGTGGCGATCTACCGAAGCGTCAGTCGATACCCCCATATCGTCGGCGAAACGATCGAAGGAAATGTCGACAGGATGGATCTGAATGCGCTGCACGACGCGGGCTGGAAGATGGTGGCCCCCTACTTCAGACGGAAAAAGCTCACCGCCCTGGAGAATCTGCGCTCGCTGGCCGGTACGGGGCTCACCTCGGACCAGCCTGCCGAGATCGACACGGCGGCGACGGCCGGACGGGTGGAGGCACTCCTGGTATCCATGCCCAACGGGAACCCGCATATCCCGGCACGGCAACCCGACGATAACGGGATCATGAGGTTGATCGGATCGGTACTCTCCCACGGAGGGAGCGTCTATCCGGTGGAGCACGAAGATCTGCCGACGACGACCGCCGTCGCCGCCGTGATGCGATATTGATGGAAGAAGCGACGAAGTAACGGAGGCGGTGTCGGAAACCCGCCTCCATACGGTCCGGTTCGCTCCTCCCGGAGCGACGATCGTCTCATCAGCGATCCTGCATGACGGGACGGCACGTCAGCTCCGTCCGGACGCCACCTTTTTTCTATACCCTTCCTCTGGTTTTCGACGATCGGCGGTCCGGCCCGACAGCTCCGCCCCGTATACGTTCGTATCTGCGGGGAATTAAATAATGCCGACCGCCGATAAAAACAGATCAATCATACAACGACATTTTTGCGTCCGCTGTGTATGAATGCGCCGAGAGTATCCGGGAAATGTGATAAAAGTCATGGTGCGCGCTGACGCGGCAGGGTAATTTTGCATCATACTCGGTTTAAAAACCAATCCGGAGAATATCGTCATGAATACGTGTACGCGCTCACTGCTCCGTACTGCCGGCGTTATCGCCGCAGGATCGCTCTGCATCGGGAATATCGCATCTGCACAGGAAGCGACCGGCGACATTGCGAAATGGCGCTTCGGCCTGCTCGGCGGGGCCGGGTACAATTATGTCGAGACTTCCATGCAGAGATTCGTGGGCGCCGGCGCCGACCCTCTGTTCCAGGGACGTGATTATTCGGAAGCATCTGAAATCACTCCCTATGCAGGTATCAATGCCGAATATATTTTCAACACTCTGCTTGGAGTGAATCTGCGCGTAACCTATGACGACAGGGCCGTATCGAAGGAGGTACGGGGTGCGACGTTCACACCGTATCTTTCGTTTATCAGCATCGAACCGGCCGTACGTCTGAATCTCTACGATGGACTCCATTTCAATATCGGTCCGTCGGTAAGTTTCCCGATCCGGCATGTTTACGACTACACCCCGGCCACCGGTGAGGCGGGTAGAACCGTCGACAATGCGGAACTGGAAAATGTCCGTGATCTTTCCGCGGGCGCATGGGGCGGCTTCGCCTATGATATAGCATTGAACAGCGGGCCGGGCGCTCTGCGGTGGTATCTGACTCCGTTCGTCGAAGGGAGCTGGATGTACGATCAGAAGAAGAGCGATGCCGCACAGAGCAATTTCGACGAGAAATGGACGACGCTGACCGGGCGTACCGGCATCCAGGTGAAACTGGGACCGGCCCCGGAAGTAAAGAAGGTCGTCGACGTCACCCCGATGGAGCCGTCGATGAACATCTCCGTCCGCCCCCCTCGTACCGGCGTGCTGCAGCCGCGCGACCTTATCGAGCAGATTCCGCTCATGAATTATATGTTCTTCGACAAGGATTCCTCCGGCATCCCGGCACGATATGCCAGACTTCAGCCGGAGAGCGTTCCGGGCTTCGATGAACGGAAGCTCGCACAGACGATCACGACCGGATCGACGAAGACCAGGGCGCCCGAGGAACGGCAGATGCAGGTCTACCACAACATGCTGAACATTTTCGGCGACCGGCTGGCGAAGACCCCCGGCGCGATGATCACGCTCGTCGGCTCGGCGCCGGATCAGAAGGAAGGGCTGGCGATGGCGGAGAACGTGAAGCGTTATATGGTCAACACGTTCGGCATCAGGGCCGACCGGATCGCCGTGAAGGGGCAGGCGCGCCCGCCGCATGCATCGGGCACCCGCGCCACACCGAAGGAGGATCTCCCGCTTGTCGTGGAGGAGAACCGACGGGTGGAAATCCTCTCGGACAACATGGAACTCCTTGAGCCGGTCAAACTCCGGACCGAGATGAAGGGGGCGGTGATGAACTACATGGATATCGAGGTGGACTCGCCCGACGAAATCAACAGCTGGACCATAACGGTCGCGGGCGAGGGATTCGACAGAACGTACGGTCCATTCCACTCGGGAATACAGAGGATCAACGCAACGCCGATCCTCGCCGGCAATACCCAGGGGACCTACAAGGCGACGGTCAACGCGACCCTGGAGAACGGAGCCAGCCTCACACGGGAGACGACGTTCCGCCTGAACCGGACGGAACGCCCGGCCATGACGGCAAATCGTTACTCGATCCTTTTTGATTACGACGAATCGAAGACGGTGGAGCTGTACGAGCAATTCCTGCGTCGTACGGTCGCTCCCGCCCTGCCGAAAGGCTCACTGGTGTACGTGCACGGCCACACGGACATGATCGGGGATGCCGATCACAACGCCGATCTCTCGATGGATCGCGCCTCGACGGCCATGCGGATACTTGAGGATGAGACGGCCAGGCTCGGCATCAACGTGATCTTCGACGCCTACGGCTATGGTGAGGATATCGACGAGGCCCCGTTCGCGAACGGATCGCCGGAAGGACGACATTACAACAGAACCGTCGTGATCGATGTCATCGAGGGGATGTAGGAGCGGAACGTTCGACAGGAACCGGGACTGAAGTCCGGAACTCCTCCATGGCGGCAGGCCGCCCGTGGAGGAGTTCTCCGTTATTCCCTCGTGTAAACGTGAACAGACCGGCTTCGAGCCCCCATATCGACCGCGCGCCCGGATACGATCGACGACGCCGGAGGATCGGACGATCAAGGTGCAACCCGGGATGTCGGCCGGCAGGAAGCGGGAGAAGGGCGATTCGACCGCCGCGACGGCAGGTCGGCGGAAAGATCCGGAAGGTCGCCCGCCGCGACGCATCAGACCGATACGCAACGGGCGATGCGCCTGTGGAACAGCGGCGCATCGCCCGTACATCTCCTTCCTACTCCGAGGTTGTTTATCGGTTCTACCTTTGTGTGTGAGGCGGGACCGTCGCCGGCTACCGGATCTCAATCGTGCGACCGTTCTTTCTCGTCTTCAAGGTCACCTCGAGAACTCCATCCTTGAACGATGCTTCGGCCTCGTCGGCCTCGATCCCTTCGCGGAACGGTATGTTCCGGTAGAATCTGCCGTAGCTCCGCTCGCTGCGGTAGTATCCTTCCCGCTCCTCCTTCTCTTCCCTGTTTCGTTCTCCTCTGAGGACAAGGCTGTTACCGGTCAGCTCGATCTGCACATCCTCCTTCCTGATTCCGGGAAGATCCGCGCGTACGATCATCGATCCCTCCTTCTCGATGACCTCGATATCGGGAAGGTACAGATCCTTTCCGAACTCCTCCATGCGTTTGGCGAGCGGTTCGCGTCCGAACAGCGGCGTCAGCCACTCCTTGCCGAAATTCCATTCGTTGAACGCACGATCCATATCCTCGACAAGACGACGCATTGTCGCAAACGGATTTTTCTCCCGCTGCACCGTCATGATGTCCGTGGCAGGGCTGCTGCCGTTCGTTTTCGTGACGGTGTCCGCTCCGTTCGATTCGTTCTTCGTTTCCATGACAATATCCGTTGAACTGATGGTTAGTGAAGGCGCCGGCCGTTGTTTCCGGATGGCGACGTAATTCGGCACAACCCGATAATAACAGCGGCGTATGGTATCTGTACAAAAGTACGCGATGCTCACGCGCCGCACCATGACATATGTCAATCCCTTGCGTCGCCGTAATTATTACCTGCCGGCGTTGCCGCGGTTTCGATATTTCGCGCGCAACTATACATCGCACAATGCCGCACAGGTTCCCGCGGAACCGTCGTTCACATAATGATCGATAAATTCCGAGGACTTCGTCGGATGCAGTGGAGGCGGGAGCAGTAATTTCTTCCGGCATCTCCGGAAGAAGATGCAGCCCGGGGATGAACATGCGAACGCCGCTCGCAAATGCGAACGCCGCTCGCAAGTGCGAACGGCGTGGATCGCGGTGGAGCTCGCCGATTCCCCTGTTCAAGGGAAGCTGATCCGCCGCATTTACGGATTATCCGGTATAGATGCCCCCGGTGGCGCGTTCACCGGGCCACGTAGCCGCCGTCGGCCAGCATGGCATGTCCGTGAACGAACGAGGCCCCGTCGGTACAGAGCCAGACCGCCACTTCGGCGATCTCCTCCGCGCGTCCCATTCTTCCCACCGGATGCAGCGCCGCCACCGTCGCCCCCATTTCCGTCTGTGCCGTGATTCCCGCCCGCTCAAGCATCGGGGTCGCGATAAATGCGGGACAGACGCTGTTGATCCGTATTCCCTTCGCCGCATATTCGATCGCTCCGACCTTCGTAAGCCCCAGCACGCCATGCTTCGCCGCAGTGTACGCCGATGCGTTACCGAACCCGACCAGCCCGAGGATCGACGCGTTGTTGACGATTGCTCCTCCACCCTGCTTCAGCATCTGCTCGATCTCATATTTCATGCAGATGAACACCCCGGTCAGGTTGACGCCGATAACACGGTTCCATGCTTCCATGGAGCAGTCGGCGATCGACGCCGAGGATCCCTCGATCCCCGCATTATTGAACGCGCAGTCGAGACTTCCGTATGTTTCGACGGTCTTGTTCACCATTGCCTCGACATCGGCGGGAATCGAGACATCGCACGGGATGAAGCACGCCTCCCCCCCCTGCTCCTCGATCATCCGCACGGTTTCCCGGCTCCCGTCAATGTTCATGTCGGCAATGACCACTCTTGCTCCCTCACGTGCGAACCCCAGTGCCGTCGCCCGTCCGATGCCCGAGCTGCCGCCGGTTACTACTGCTACCTTACCGTTCAACTGCATGTCGTTACTCCCAACGAATGATAGGAAAATGCGAACCGGATATCCGGGAATCGCGCCGCTGAACAAACGTACGGCCGATGTGGGGGATAGACCATGACATATATCACGATCCGGGAGAAGAGTCGACCGGCGCGGAATTCTTCCGTGACGGTGATGTTTCCATCTCCCTATTCTCCTATTGCCTCGGTTCGACACCTGTTCCATCCGATATATGATCGGGCGGGTGGACAATGACCTCGCTTCCCTCCTGCAATCCTCCGGTGACCTCGGCGTCGAACGCATTCATCCGACCGATCGACACATGTTTCCGATGCGCGGTTCCATCCTCGACCGTGAAGAGGCCCCACTGATTCCCGTCGCGGAAGAGGGCGCTTACCGGAACCTTGAGAACGTTCCTCCCTTCCCACAGGGTGATCTGCGCATCGACGCGATACCCATCCCCCAGCTTCGCCGCCGGGGCCGCAAGATCGACGATGATATTGACGCGCTGCTCCTCGACGCCGAGGGCGGAAATCGTGGTGAATGCCGCCGGCTCGATATAGGCGACCCTGGCACGAAGCGGATCGTCACCTCCCCATCCCTCGATCAGCACCGGCGCCCCCTGCTCGACCTTTACCGCATCGGACGAGAGAACATCGACGACGATCTCCAGCCTGCCGGGATCACCGATCTGCACGATCGGAGTCCCCGCCGGGACGATACGCTCGCTCTTTTCCAGGATACGGAGCACACGTCCGTGCACCGGGGAGCGGAGCACCACGGCGCGGCTTCCGGCGGCCGCGATCCTGCCGGCCTTTACGACGGCGACCTCCGACGCGGCCCCCTGCACTCTGAAGCGCGCGGCCTCCCGTTCCCGCGCGGCGGCGGCAACCGCATCCTCGGCGCGATCGAGGTCCTGGCCGGAAGCGGCGCCCGTCATGACGACAGGACGAAGCCGATCGCGCTCACGTTCGAACTGCCTCAGTTTCGCCTCCGCCTCGTCGGCGGCCACGACGGCGTTCCGGAATATCGATTCGGCCGACTCGATCCTGCGCTCCAGTTCCTCCCGCTGCATGGCGTCGAGCACGGAGGGATAGATGCTTGCGACCGGAGTTCCGGCCTCGAGACCGACTCCTTCGATCATATCGACACGGGCCAGCCTGCCGGTCACCGGAGCGGCCAGGGTATAGAGATCGCGGACGCGCGTGCGCCCCTCCGCCTCGATCGCAACCCGCATCTCTCCATACCCGACCCTTGCGGTTTCCACCACGGCGGGCTTCGGCAGGAACGCGACAACGAGCATGCCTGTGAGCGATACGCCCGCCGCCGCCCAGAATACTCGTTTCCAGATCTTTTTCATCGCCTTTATTCCCTTGTTTTAAGGACTTCGATCATATCGAGGTTGTTCAGACGCCTGAGGACGAGAATGGCCGACAGGCCCGCCGTGATGATGATCACCGTTGCGGCGTATGCATAGGTGCCGACGCTGAGCGTCAACGGAAAGCGATACATCTCACCGTTGACGAGCCATACCACGAGCGCCGTGAGGAGATACCCGATCAGATAACCGAGGGGGATCGCCGCCGCCGTGATGATCGCCTGCTCCCCGAACAGCATCAGCGCCGTCTCGCGCCGTGTGAACCCGAGCACACGCAGGCTCACCAGCTCGCGTCCCCGCTCCGACAGGGAGATCCGCGCGCTGTTGTAGACGATGCCGAAGGCGATGACGGCGGCAAAGACGACGAGCGCCGTCGACGACACCGACTGATTCTCGGCAATCGTCTCCTGGAAACTCCTGAGCATTGCTTTCCGCACCACGACTCCGGCGACGGCGGGTGTCCGCTTCAACCGCTCGTACAGCTGCGCCGAGCGACCGTCGTCGACCAGGATCCACGCCCCGGAGATCAGTTCCCCTTCCTTGAGCATCCGGTTGAGTGTGTTGAGCCGCGCATAGGCCGAGAGCCCGAACAGCTCGTCGACCAGTCCGGCAACCTTCACATGCAGCGTACGGTGATCCCCTTCGAGCAGCTCCACCTGCACCGAATCCCCCGGGCCGACGTGAAGAATCTCTCCCAGGGTCTTCGTGATGAGAATCCCGTTGTCCGGGGGCTGCATAAGCCTGTATTCCCTGTCGACGATCTGCTGCAGCTCCGCGCCCGGCTCCATTCCCAGGATTGCCACCTTCCGCTCGTAATGCAGATTGCGCATACGGACGGGAACGCTTCTGAACGCTTCCACGCGCAACACACCGGGGAGATGCTGAAACCCGAACCTTGCCTCGGCCGATCCGGGACGATTCAGCATAAGGGTGATATCGGCGCGCTGCACCGTGTTGAACTGAAGGTCCATCATATAATCGAAGGCATCCCACATATATCGACCGACGACTAGAATCGCGACCGACAGCGATATTCCGAAGGTTGAAATGAACGCCTTCCAGGGATTCCGCTCGATATTCCTCAGCACCATTCTCGCGCTTGTGGAGAACCTGCTCCCCAGCCCCATCCGTTCGAACGGGCCCGGCCTGAATCGAGCGGGGGGCTCCGGCCGCATCGCTTCGGCGGGAGGAAGCCGCACGGCACGCCGGACCGCGCCGACCGCGCCGAGCACGGCCGCGACGCCGCTTATCAGCACGGCGTAGGCGATCACATCGAAGCCTGCACGGTACTGAAGTATCGGAAAACGGTAGAATCTTGCATAGAGTCCGGTCATCGCTTTCCCAAGCCATGACCCTACTCCCGTGCCGAGCAGGGCTCCGACAAGAACAACCGACAGCGCGTACATCAGATAATGGCCGCCGACGGTCGAGTCGCTGTAGCCGAACGCCTTCAGCACCGCTATCTGATCGCGCTGGGTCCCCACGAGCCTGGAGAGGACGATATGCAGCAGGAATGCCGCAACGCCGAGGTAGACGGCGGGCATGACCAGCGCGTTGGCTTCCAGCTGTGTCAGCTCATCTTCGAGGAAATGGTGGGAGACCTGATCGGCACGCCCGTGGGCGCCGCGCCCCCCGTAGCGTGCCAGAAGATGGTCGATACGGGCTATGACATCCTTCTCCGACGCATCATAGGCCAGCGTGAGCGATATGTCGTTGAAGGCCCCGTTCATGTCGAACGCGGCGCTCAGGGAGGCGCGTCCCATCCAGAGGACGCCGAACCGCTTGTTGTCGGGGAAGACGCTCCCTCCCACTTCATACACGTACTCGGGCGAAAGGGCAATGCCGACGATGCGGAGACGGCGCCATCGTCCGTTCAGGACGGCCCCCAGCGAATCACCGACCTTCAGACCGTTCGCCAGCGCAAACGCCTCGCTGGCGATGATCTCATCGTCTGCACCGGAGGCAACCCATCTCCCCGTACGCAGGTGCAGATCGTTGAGGATCCGCCTTCGGAGATCGGGTATGGAAACGATACGACCGGTCGCCGGCTCCGCAAGCCCCGGCACGGTAAGGGTTACCTCCGCCACGACACGCGTTTCAAGAGCCGCTACACCCCGGAGAGCCCGTATCCTGTGCGCCTCCTCCTCCGGAACGCGCTTCGCGCCGGCAAAGACATCGGCGAAACGGTAGGATTCGTAGTACGATGCGCGTGTCGCCAGAAGCGAATAATAGACGCTCACCATCGTCACGAAGGTCGCAATGCCGCAGGCGATCACGAGCGTGACGGCGGTCATCTGTCCCCACAGGTGGCGAAGGTCGCGGACGAGTTTTCGATAGAGGGGGCTCATCTCACCAGATCAGATCGGCCGGGACGGCCTTTGTTGGATTTTTATGGATCTCCACGATATTTCCACTGCTCATCCGTATCACCCGGTCGGCCATCGCCGCGATCGCCGCATTATGAGTGATGACCGCAGTGGTCGTCCCCAGCTCCCGGTTGACCTCTGCTATCACCTCGAGCACGAGCTTCCCTGTGGAATAGTCGAGCGCGCCGGTAGGTTCGTCGCACAGGAGAACCTTGGGACGCTTGGCCACGGCGCGCGCGATTGCGACCCGCTGCTGCTCGCCGCCGGAAAGCTGGGCGGGGAAATGATGGAGGCGATCGCCGAGGCCGACCAGCCGAAGGGCTTCGGCGGGAGAGATCGGATCGCGCGCGATACCGGTCACCAGCTCCACGTTCTCGATCGCCGACAGGCTCGGAATCAGGTTGTAGAACTGGAAGACGAAGCCGACCGCCTCGCGTCGGAACCGGGTGAGCTGCGCCTCGTCGGCGCGCGTCAGCTCCTGATCATGGAAGAACACCTCTCCGTCGGTCGGCACGTCGAGTCCCCCGAGAATATTCAGCAGCGTCGACTTGCCGCTCCCGGACGCTCCCAGAAGCACGGCGAGTTCCCCTTCGTAGAGATCGATCGTCACGTCGTTGAGTGCACGCACCTGCACCTCCCCCATCGTGTAGACCTTCGACACATGATGGACATGAAAGACGACGTCGGGCTCGCCCCCGGCATCACCCCCGGGCGATCGTGCAGGTGCGGAAGAGATCGGCATGGTCATCGGCGGAGAACATCTGGTGAACTATGGTGAAATCGTCGTGGAGCCCGTCAGAACGAGCCGAACTTGAACATGATCCACCCGTTCGGCCCGCCGATATCGGCGTTGTCGAGCCCTGCAAGCTCCACACCGGAGACGAATCTGTAGCTTCCACCCAACGCGATCCGGAACCACTGCGTGACGTTCAGCTCCGCCCCCACATTCGGCTCGGCAACGAAGATCGCATCGTTCAGCGTGTCGTCTCTCCAGTGCGATTCGCCTGTTTCCTCTGCGATATTCTTCCGGAAACCGAGTCCCCCTCCTCCTATCAGCACGCCCGCTGTAACATGGATGAGGTCGTCCGAACGGTGGATATACTGGATGAGGACCCCGCCGTACCCGAGATTGAGATATGGAGTCGAGGCCGGAGCAGCATCGTCGGCCACATCGTTCGTCAGACCGTATCCGGCGCCCCCCAGGGCGATCGTGTGATCGATGATCACACCGCCGCCGCCGCCGACCAGCAGACCGAATCGCCCGTTGATCGATGTAGACTGCACCATGGGACCACCGAACCCTCCGATATCGACCTTGCCGTCGATCAATGTTTCCTGAGCATAAAGAGGAAATCCGATAAGAAGCACGAGAAAGAAGATTACCGTTTTCATGGCCGTTCCCGTTAGTGGTTTAGAGTTGAGGAAAGAGAACCGTACAAACGTAACCGGGAACGCGCCGGGAAAGCATGACATCCGTCAATATCTGCCGTAATAAAGGCGGCCGACCGCATTTTCCCGCATGCGCCTCAAATCATGACATCGGTCATGGCTGAAGGAAACAGGCGGCCGTAGTTTTGCATCGTAGTCCGACGGCAACATATCAGCAATTCATCAGAAAATGGAGAAGAGCAATGAACGCACGTGACATCATGACGACCGATGCGGCATACTGTCTGCCGGAAACGAACCTTGCATCAGCCGCGGCATCGATGTGGGAGCGCAACTGCGGCGTGCTGCCGGTTGTCGATGAGAATATGCATGTCAAGGGGATGATCACCGATCGGGATATCTGCATTGCGCTTGCAACAAGGGATCGTCTTGCATCGGAGGTGACAGTGGGAGAAGTATCGTCCGGGATCGCCTTTGCGTGCCGGCCCGACAACAATATTCAGACGGTACTTTCGACGATGCGTCACCACAGGGTCCGTCGGGTTCCGATCGTCGAGGAAGATGGTAGGCTGGCCGGAATCGTCTCCATCGACGATCTGGCCCGTTTCGCGCGGGCCAGAAGAGACGCGCATTATTCCGGCGTCACGTTCGCGGATGTCATCGAGGCCCATAAGGCAATGACGGCATCTCCTCTCCCCTCCATATCGGAAGAGAAGGGTAAGGGCCGGGAACCTGCAGCCGAGCCCGTCATCGCCCATACAGGCGATTTCGACTTCGAAGAATAGATGGTTTATTCTTCGAAGAGCGACAAGGCTCATTCAGAGGGGTGCTGGATGAGCCTTGGTCGTATATACATATATCCAAAAAAATATATCGAGCGAACGTTCGAGCCACGACGTTCATTACATTCAATGCTTTTTCGTTGCGGCCCGGATCGGCCGGGATCGAGCGCCGTACGGAACCACGGCAGAGGAAATTCAAAAGGGGCAGGTTCCCCGCACCGATCGGTATTACCCGGATAGACCTGAATCTCCTGAACGGCGGATGCCCCGATTTTCATTCGGGCGTTTGCCGCCGAGGCCGTAGTTTTGCCTGCTCCGATCCCGCACGGCTCTCCTGTATCCCATTCCTGCCCCGTTCGTCGCTCACGTTCGGCTCAGCCGCCGGAGGGTTTCCGTGCAGCTCCGGCAGGAGGTGCGGATCGATAATCATCAAGAAGAGAGGTTCCCATGCATCGAACCATCGGCGGATCGCTCGGAGGGCGTGTTGCGTCCTTCACGGGCCTCCTCCTCGTTCTGACATCGTATGCGGCCGCCCAGACGGGGATGGTCAGGGGGAAAGTGACAAGTGAAGTGGATGGGAAGCCCGTCGCCGGCGCCGGCATCCGCGTTGTCGGCACGCTTCGGGGAACGGTCGCCAGGCCGGACGGCTCATATCAGCTGCGCCTTTCACCGGGGACATATACGCTGCAGGCGAACGCGATCGGCTTCGCGACCCGCAGGCTGGAGGTCACGGTCCTCGCCGATCAGACCACAACCGCCGACATCACGCTTGCTGAAGATTTCGTGGGGGCCGACGAAGTGGTGGTGATCGGATCACGGCACAGCGACCGGACCGTCGTCGGCACGCCGGTGCCGGTGGATGTCATATCGCTTCAGGATATCAAAGCGTCGGGACTGACCGAGACGAACCAGGTTCTCCAGATGCTGGCTCCCTCCTTCAACTTCCCGCGTCCGGCGATCCAGGATGGAACCGACCACGTGCGCCCCTCGACTCTGCGGGGGCTCGGCACCGATCAGCTCCTCGTGCTGGTGAACGGGAAGCGACGCCACACCAGCGCGATGCTCAACGTCAACTCGACGGTGGGACGCGGCTCGACCGGGGTGGATCTGAACGCGATACCGGTCAACGCTATCGATCGAATCGAGATATTACGGGACGGCGCGGCGGCGCAGTACGGCTCCGACGCCATTGCCGGGGTCATCAACATCATCCTGAAATCGGACCCGGGAGCCGATCTCTCCGCAACGTTCGGCCAGATGAAGGAGAACGACGGAAAGAGCGTAACCACGGAGGTTGACTACGGCATAGAGATCGGAGAGGAGGGCTTCCTCCATGCCAGCGGAACATATCGTGATCGCGGCGCAACCAACCGGGCCGGCATCGACACGCGTCAGCAGTATTTCGACGGAGACCCGCGCAACGACGATCCCACGAGGAACAATCGTGTCGATTTCCGGTTCGGCGACGCGAAGACGGAGGATGCCGGGCTCTTCCTGAACTCCTCGGTTCCGATTGCGGCCGATCTGGAAGCCTACGGCTTCGGCGGGCTTACCTATCGCACGGGGGAAAGCGGCGGATTCTATCGCATCGCGTCGGATGACCGCAACGTCCGCGAGATCTATCCCGACGGATTCCTGCCGCTGATCGCCTCGACCATCCTCGACGCGTCGGTCTCGGCCGGAGTGAAAGGGGAACTGAGCGACTGGCTCTGGGACCTGAACGGGACCTACGGACGAAACGGGTTCGACTTCGACGTGAGGAACAGCCTGAACGCCTCCTACGGCGCCGCCAGCCCGACGTCGTTTCATGCGGGGAGGGTGACCTTCAGCCAGATCGTGACCAGTCTCGACGTCACCCGCCAGATCGATATCGGACTCGCCGTGCCGATGCTCTTCGCAACCGGACTGGAGTTCCGGGTCGACGCCTACCGCCAGGAAGCGGGCGAGGAAGCATCGTGGAAGGATGGTGGAGTGCCGATTCTCGACGGTCCGAACGCCGGAAGCCCGGCCCCCGTGGGATCGCAGGTCTTCCCCGGATATCAGCCTTCGGACGAGGCCGACATCACTCGAAACAATATCGCGTTCTATCTCGACCTGTCGAGCGATCTGACCGAGAATCTGCTGCTCGACGTCGCCGGCCGTCTTGAGCAGTACAGCGATTTCGGGAGCACGATCAATGGAAAGGGCGCAATACGATACGAGCCGGTCACCGGCTATGCGCTCCGCGGCGCCCTCAGCACCGGATTCCGCGCACCCTCGGTGGTGCAGCAGTACTACTCCTCGACCTCGACCGATTTCATCGGAGGCAACCCGGTGGAGATCAGGACGTTCCCGGTCGGCAGTCCGCAGGCGCGTGCGCTCGGGGCGCAGGATCTGAAGCCGGAGAAGTCGGTGAACATGAGCATCGGTTTCGCGGCCGAACCGGTGAGCAATCTTCTGCTCAGCGCCGACTATTACAACATCCGCGTGAACGACCGGATCGTGCTGTCGGAGAACTTCATCGGGCCCGATATCGACTCCCTGCTCGCCCCGTTCAACGTGAGCGGCGGACGGTTCTTCACCAATGCCATCGACACCAGGACGCAGGGACTGGACCTGATTCTCCGATATGCGCTCGACGCCGAGGAGATCGGACGGTTCATCTTCACGGGAGCGTTCAACCTCACCAGAACCGAGGTGATCCGCGTCTCGCCGACGCCGCCGCAACTGGCTGGATACGACGAAACGCTCTTCGGGCATATCGAGAGGACAAGGATCGAATCGGGACAGCCGAAGGACAACATCAACCTGGCGTTGAACTACACCGTCGGCAACTTCGGTCTGACCCTGCGCACGATACGATTCGGGGAAACAATCGAGCCCTATCCCTACAATCCCTCCGAGGAACCGACCAAATACGATCAGACCTTCGCGGCCAAGTGGACGACCGACATCGACCTGTCGTATATCTTCCTCGACCGGATCAAGCTTGCCGTCGGCGGCTCGAACATCTTCGATGTCTACCCGGATAAGTATATCGTGGTACCTGATGATCCCTACAACGGTCTGATCCTTCCCTACAGCGTCTTCACGCCGTTCGGGTTCAACGGAGCATTTTTCTATGCCAGAGTCGATGTGCAGATCATGTAGGAAACGAGGAAGGAGCAATATGGGATGAACCGATGGGGCTATATTGCCGGCCGGGCGGCGGGATCGGCGGTCGTTGAACCCCGTATCGTCGACGCCTGCCCTCCAACGGATCACAGGTCAACAAACGAACAAGGAATATCCCATGGATACACAATCACCCGTCGTCCCCGATGCGGAGCGTACCGCGCTCGCACCGTTCGAGGCCAAGGCTCTGTCGGCCACACTCACCGTGAAGGATATCGAGAAGAGCCTTGCCTGGTACAATGAAGTCGTCGGCTTCACCGTGGAGAACAGGCACGAGCGTGAAGGGGTCCTGAGAGCCGTGACGCTGAGCGCCGGCGCCGTCCGTATCCTGATCGGTCAGGACGACGGAGCCAAGGGATGGGAGCGGGTCAAGGGAGAAGGATTTTCGCTGATGCTCACGACCGGTCAGAACGTCGATGATATCGCGGCACGAATCAAGGAGGCGGGCTGGCCCCTGGACGCGGAGCCGAGAGACACCCCCTGGGGTTTCCGGGTCTTCCGGGTGCTGGACCCGGACGGGTTCAAGCTGGCGATTTCGTCGGAGAGGAGCGAACAGACCGAGGGGTAGTACCAGGACGATCCAGCGGCAGTCACAGGGTGGAATCGCGATCTCTGCGGTTCCACCCTGTATCGTTCACCCCGCTTTCAACATCCGCGCATTGATCGCCACGATCACCGTGCTCAACGACATAAGTACGGCGCCGACTGCGGGACTGAGGATGATTCCGGCGTTGTAGAGAATACCTGCAGCGAGCGGGATGGCGACGACGTTGTATCCGGTCGCCCACCAGAGATTCTGGGTCATCTTGCGATATGTCGAGCGGGCCAGGTCGATGATCGTGACGATATCCAGCGGGTTGCTGCGGACGAGAACGACATCGGCCGTCTCGATCGCCACATCGGTCCCCGCGCCGACGGCGATGCCGATATCGGCCTGCGCAAGCGCCGGTGCGTCGTTCACTCCATCCCCCGTCATGGCGACGACCAGCCCGCGCGACCTGATCTCCCGCACCTTGTCGGCCTTCCGATCCGGCAGGACCTCCGCGATATATTCGTCGAGCCCGATCTCCTTCGACACCGACTCGGCGACCTGCCGGTTGTCGCCGGTGAGCATCATCGTCCTGATCCCCATCTCCTTCAATCGCGCGACAGCCTCCCTCGACTCCGGTCTGACGATATCGGCGAGCGCGACGGCTCCCGCGGCCTCGCCGTCGACGACGACGAACACGACGGTCTTCCCCTGATCGAGCAGAGGGGCGATCAGGTCGTCCGGAACGGCAAGCCCCTGCTCCCGCATGAACCCGGGGCTCACGATCATGACATCCCGTCCGTCGACCACCCCTCGTGCCCCCTTTCCCGTGATGGAGGTGAACTCCCGGACCGGTATCCTCTTCCCGGTCGCCGCGACTATGCCGGCGGCGATCGGATGCTGGGAATACTCCTCGACCGATGCGGCCAGGGCCAGTATATCGGATTCATCCATATCATTTCTGAAGGAAACGGTATCGGTGACTCCGAAGCGTCCCTCTGTCAGCGTCCCGGTCTTGTCGAAGACGATCGCCTGAACGTTGCGGGCGTTCTCGAACGCGGCCCGATCGCGGATGAGGAGACCGCGCCGCGCGGCGATCGAGGTAGAGACGGCGACGACCAGCGGTACCGCGAGGCCGAGCGCGTGAGGACAGGAGATCACCATGACCGTGACGGCCCGCTCGATCGCGAACGACAGAGGGGCTGCGGAGAGGACCATCCACAGAACGAACGTGAGGATTCCTCCGCCGATCGCTGTCAGCGTCAGCCAGAGCGCTGCGCGATTCGCCAGATCCTGGGTGCGGGATCGGCTCTTCTGCGCCTCACGCACCAGGCCGATCACCTGCGCCAGAAAGGAATCGCTCCCGGTACGACCGACCTCGACCACGACCGCTCCTTCCCCGTTGATCGACCCGCCGATAACCGTCCCCCCCGCCTCCTTCGTCACCGGCTTCGACTCCCCGGTGAGCATCGCCTCGTTTACCGATGTTATCCCCTCGACGATCGTTCCATCCGCCGGGATCTTCTCGGCAGGCTTCACCACCACGCGATCGCCGACGACGAGCCGATCGAGCGGGACATCGACAATGGCGCCGTCGGGCATCAGCCTGTGGGCGTCGGAGGGCATCAGCCGGACCAGCTCCTCCAGCGCCCGTGAGGCGCCCATGACGGATCGCATTTCGATCCAGTGTCCGAAAAGCATCAGGTCGATCAGGGTTGCCAGCTCCCAGAAGAACCCTTCCCCCCGAAGCCCGAAGACCGTCATCGAACTGTAGAGATACGCCGTCGAGATCGCCACGGCGACAAGCGTCATCATCCCCGGCCGACGTTCCTTCAACTCGTCGACCAGGCCGCGCAGGAAGGGATAGCCTCCGTAGAGGTAAACGACCGTGGAGAGAGCGAAGAGGAGATAGTGATCGCCGGCGAACCTCAGCGAATCTCCGAGCCCCATCCACATCTGGAGCATCGGCGACAGCATCAGGATCGGGATCGTCAGGATCATCGAGATCCGGAACCGACGATTGAAGTCGTCGGCCATCATGGCGTGGTGATCATGACCCGCCCCCCCGCCGTGATGAGCGCCCTGATTGTCGACATGCGATATTCCATGATCGCCTGCCGTACCATGCGTCGAGCCCGACATATCGTGCCCGGAATGATCAGCATGATGATCCCCCTGCGACAGATGAGTCGGGTGGGCATGATCTCCCTTCGGATGACCTTCAGATTTCTGATGTCGTGTCATGGCTGAGATCCTTGTGTTTCCACGAACGATATATCGACCGGAACCCTTATCGACTCAGCGAGCGATGTTCAGTACATAGGACGCCGTGATGATCTTTCCGCCGTGCCGGAACTGTCCCCAGACCTTGTAGATACCGGGTTCGGGGAAGCTGGTATGGAAGATGACGTCGCCTCCCTTCTCTCCGCCCCCTGCCGTATGCTCGCCGTGTCCGCCGGTTCCGTGGTTCATTCCCTCCATCCCCCCTTCCGCGGGATGCGTGTGGAGATAGGTCTTTCCATCCCCGGAAACCACCACGGTATGTCCGCGCGCGCCCAGATACGGCTCCAGGTCCTCGACCGGCCTGCCGGATGCGTCCATGATCTGGAAGTGCAGTTGCACATCGCTGCCGTGAGCGATCTCGGAGGGCATCGGCATCATCGCTACCTGATATGTTGCGCCTCCCGGAGCATCGGGCTCGCTTTCGGGTCGGGCCTGTGCGCTCTTCACGATCCTTCCGTCGGCGCCGATCCTGTCCGGAGTCGACGGACTCGATGCCGGAACGGATGACGCCCCTGTCGTGGTAAACTCGTACTGCGATACCCTCTGTTCGCTTCCCTCCGGCATGTAGTCGGCGTAGACCCGGTAGGTTCCGGCGCTCGGCACCTTCACCTCCACCTCGAACGTCCCGTTCCCCCTGTATTCAGGGTGAAGATGGTTGAACCAGGAGAGATCGGCCGAGACGATGATGAGATGCATCAGCTTCTCATGAACCGGGGCGAAATTCCCCACCGGGGTTCCGGCGGCGTCGAGTATCCGGATCTTCCAGGCTGCCGGGCGGCCGGGCTCGACCTGCGCCGGCGTGGAGCCGATTTCCATCTTCATTGAATTTCCCTCCATGCCGCGATGATGTGGGCTTCCAGTGTCGTGAACGTGTGGCGTGCCGGCTGCCTGTGAGTCGGCCGGATTTCCGGCATCGTGTCGCGATGTTCCGTCGCAGCCGGCGGCGGTCCAGGCAAGGGCCAGTGCGATAGATACCGCAGCCCCGTTCAGTCGCATATTCATCCTGATATCTCCTGTTGTTCTTTCAGCGTAGACGGAGAGCCGTTCGGCCACGATCCGTTTCCATACGGCGCCCGAGGTTCACATTTCGATCACATCCGCTCACGATCTATCAACTTCACATCACCGGCCTGAACCGCTTCAGTCGCAGAGCGTTCGCCAGCACGAAGAGGCTCGATACTCCCATGGCGGCCGCGGCGATCATCGGCGACAGCAGAACCCCGAACGCCGGATAGAGCAGGCCGGCCGCCAGCGGAACGAGCGCCGCGTTGTAGGCGAACGCCCAGAAGAGATTCTGCCGGATGTTCCGGATCGACGCCTTCGAGAGCGCGATCGCGTTGACGACACCGCGCGGATCGCCGGAGATCAGCACCACATCCGCCGATTCGACGGCGATATCGGTTCCCGTCCCGACCGCGATCCCGACATCCGCCTGCGCGAGCGCCGGAGCGTCGTTGATGCCGTCCCCCACGAAGGCGACCTTGACGCCGGTCGACTGCATGTCGCGAACGGCGCCCGCCTTGCGGTCGGGAAGCACGCCGGCAAGGACGACCTCGATACCGAGTGTTCGCGCCACAGCCGTTGCCGTCCGCTCGTTGTCGCCGGTGATCATCGCAGTGCGACGTCCGAGTCCGTGCAGACGCTCTATCGCGGCGCGTGATGTTTCCCTGATCGGGTCGGCGACCGCGAGCAGGGCCGCGAGCGTGTGGTCCACGGCCGCGAAGAGCGGGGTCTTTCCTTCGTCGGCAAGACGGGCGGCTTCGAGATCGAACCGGCCGATATCGATCCCCAGGCTCTTCATGTACCGATCGGCGCCGATATGGAGCCGGCGACCGTCGACCAGCCCCGTCACTCCGAACCCGGGAACGGCAACGAACCCCTGCACTCCCTGCGGTCTCGCGCCCGACTTCCATGCGGCCTCGACGATCGCCGAGGCGACAGGATGTTCCGAACGGCTCTCGACCGATGCGATCATCGCGAGAAGATCCGTCGGACTCGTATCGGTCTGCGTGAAATCGGTCAGCGCCGGTTTCCCCAGTGTCAGAGTCCCTGTCTTGTCGAACGCCACGACGGCTGCCTCCTGCAGTGTCTGAAGGGCATCCCCCTTCCTGAAGAGAATTCCGAGCTCCGCCCCCTTCCCCGAACCGACCATGATCGAGGTCGGCGTGGCGAGCCCCACGGCGCAGGGACAGGCGATGATCAGCACCGCCACGGCGTTCACGACGGCGAAGGTGAGCGCGGGCTCCGGACCGAAGATGAGCCAGAGCGCGAAGGTCGCCAGCGCCGTCAGCATCACCACCGGAACGAAGTATGCGACGACTCTGTCGGCCAGCGCCTGGATCGGCGGCTTCGAGCCCTGCGCCTCCTCCACCATCCGGATGATCTGCGCCAGCACCGTGTCGGCGCCGACGTGCGTGGCGGTCAGCGTCACGCTCCCCGTCGTGTTGACCGTCCCTCCCACAACCCGATCTCCCGCTCTCTTCGCGACGGGAATCGGCTCGCCGGTGATCATCGATTCATCGATATGCGATTCTCCGTCGATCACCGTCCCGTCGACGGGGATCTTCTCGCCCGGACGCACCACGACGATATCTCCCGGCACGACCTGTTCCACCGGGATGTCGGCCTCCGTCCCGTCGATCACCACACGGGCGTTTCTCGGCTGAAGGATCATCAGCTTCCTGATCGCCTCGCCCGTTCTCCCCTTTGC
The DNA here is from genome assembly GCA_966250335.1 of uncultured bacterium. Taxonomy (GTDB): domain Bacteria; phylum Bacteroidota; class Ignavibacteria; order OLB7; family OLB7; genus OLB7. The sequence goes on from CBINGZ010000027.1 coordinate 63,383, forward strand.
CGTCGCTTCGAGATACTTTCCCAGCAGCACAAGCGTGACGATCGTCGCCGAGGCCTCGAAGTAAAGATGAACCGTTCCCTCCGGAAGCAGCTCCGGGAGGAACGTCGCGACCGTCGAATAGAGCCAGGCAGCGGTCGTCCCGATCATCACCAGCGCGTTCATGTCGGGGCTGCCGTCCCTGAGCGATCGCCAGCCGGAGGTGTAGAAGCGGCGTCCCGGCCCGAGCTGAACGATCGTCGCAAGGAGGAAGGAGATCGCCCGCAGAACCCCCACCGGAACCGCCCCGTGCAGCCGGTGATGAAGCGACGGAACAAGCATCGGCGCCATCTCCAGCAGCATGAGCGGAACCGTGAGGCTCGCGGCCGTGAGCAGATTCCGCCGCAACGTCCCCCGTTCGGCTTCGCGGGCCTCACGCTCATGGTCGGCCCGCGGAGCGTCCGCGGGAATATCCCGCACATCGTATCCCGATCTGCGGACCGTCTCCTTCATATCGTCTACCGAGACGACTCCCGGCAGATATTCTATCGTCGCCCGTTCCGTCGCCAGATTGACGGCGGCGCGTTCGACCCCATCCAGCCTGCCGAGCGCCCGCTCGACCCTCGCCACGCAGCTCGCGCAGGTCATCCCTCCGATGCCGAGGGTGAGAGATTCCTTCCGTTCTTCGCGAGCCCCGGTTTCGATATCCGTCAGTTCGTCGTACATAACCGTGGTTTCCTGATGATCGTCCCCGAGGGGAACGTGAACTCCCTTCAACATTTCCAGGACGAGCGGCTCGGAACACGGTTACAGTGGCCCTGGGCCGTAAAAAACGGGAGGCGCGTCTCCACGACACGCCTCCCGCAATCGCCGCCGACGGGATCGATTATCCCGCGATATGCCCGACCACCCTGTAGCCGGCCTCGTCGATCGCTCCGTCGATCGTTGCGTGATCGACCTTCTCCGCGTCGAACTCCAGCTCCGCGACTCCCATTCCCACATCGCAGCTCTCGAGCCCGTCGATGTTTCCGAGGGCACGTTCGACCGCGGAGATGCAGTGTCCACAGCTCATTCCCTCGATCCTTACCGTTTCCTTCACTCTCTTCATCGTGATGATATCGTAGTCCGTTTGAATTTCGGACCCGGCCCCGACCGGGACGGGTCCGGGTGAAGCGTTACCCGTGGCTGCACGAACAGTCGAGGCAGCCATGTTTCGCGCATGTGCGGCAGGTCTCCTCCAGTTTCTGCCGAAGCTGCGTGCGTGCTCTGTGGAGACGGACCTTGAGATTGTTCCGGGTGATCCCGAGACGTTCGGCGACGGCCTCCGGCTCGGCGCCTCCCAGATCGATCTCCTCGATCAGTTCGGCGTACTCCGGCTTCAACGTCGGCAGGATCTTCCTGAAACAGCCGCAGATCGCCCTGATCTCCACAGGCTGCACCGCCTCCTCGATATCGTCGACCGCGTTCTCCAGATACTTCAGCTCGACCTGCCGTCTGCGGAAGAGATCGGTGATGGCGTTGTTGACGATCGTGTAGAACCACGGGATCAGCTTCTCCTCATCGCGCAGTTCGGATGATGCGAGGATCGCTTTCAGCATGCCGTCCTGCAGGATATCCTCGGCAAGATCGGGGTCGCCGACCTTCTTTCTGATATACCCGAGCAACGCGTCGCGGTTGGCGAGAAGGGTTGCCTCTATCGTGTTCGAGTTCATCGGGGTCTCCTGTTCTGCTGTTCGAATCTATGACGAACAGCGGGCAAGGCGGTTACAGTCCGGTCGACCCGATGCGGGGCGGGGTTGTATCGGGTCGTTGTTCCGGACGATGAAATGTTCACGGAGGGTCTCCGCTTCCCAACGAAGATTCATCACTAGATTGCATTCGATGCCTCTCCGTCGTTGGACGACCGGGGGTCCGCCGAACCATGAAACGTCTCATCCTCATATACTCTCTGCTGACCGCGCTGCTGATCGTCGCGATCAGGTTCTTCGAGGTGTCGCTCTTCAGCGGGCAGATCACGATGAAGCTCTACGTCGTGGGGATCGGGGCTCTCTTCCTGGGACTCGGCATCCTTGCCGGGTTGAAGCTGAGGAGGCGGCAGGCCGGGAAGGAGATCATCACCCACTATATCGAGCGGCCCGCGGAACCGGGAACGAGCGCCGGCGGCACGACCGAGCCGGGCGGAAGCCTCGGAACGACGGAAACGAAGAGCCTCCCCGAACCGACCGGAGCCGACATCGAACTTCTCAGGAACGACCTGCTGACGGCTCGCGAGAGCGAGGTCCTGATCTGCCTGGCCAGGGGGCTCACCAACAGGGAGATCGCCGAGAAGCTCTTCGTCTCCGAAAACACCATCAAGACCCACGTCAACAACATCTACTCAAAGCTGGGGGTCAGCCGACGGACCCAGGCGGTGTTCCGCGCGAAGGAGTTGAAGATCATCCGCTGAATTGCGTGAATTTCGCGGTTTTCATAAGAACGGGTGAGCAGAATCACCCGAACGGTGGATGCGCCGGGGGGCCCGGGAAGGGTAGGTTTGCGCATCGAACGGATGAACGGCGGCGGCCGTGTCCGGCAACAGGGACATTTCATGATCGGCGCGGCCGATCCTTCAGGAGATCAATCGATGCAAAAGACAGTCCTCACCTTCGGCGCGCTGGCCGGGCTCGTGATCATCATCTATACGTACGGCTTCCTCATGATCCTGGGAGATTTCGGGCGGATGACCCCGAAGGATCTGGAGATGGCCGAATGGCTCGGCTACGTCCGCTACCTGGTGCTGCTGCTGGGGATCGTGATGGCGATGATCCAGTATCGCAGGGACTCGGCAGGCCCGATCAGCTACGGCGCGGCGTTCAAGGTCGGTCTGATGGTGGCGCTGGTGACCGCCGTATGTGTGGGGCTGATGGAATCGATCTACATCGCCTTCATCAACCCCGACTTCTTCGAACAGTACAGACGGCTTATGATGGAGAGCCTGCAGGCACGGAACGCCTCGGCGACCGAGATCAGGGAAGCGCAGGAGCAGTTCGAAACGCTCCTCCCATTCATGCAACACCCGGTCGCCACGGGACTCTTCTACTTCGTGGAAACCACGGTGATCGGAACGATCCTCGCCCTTATCGGGGCGATCTTCACACGCAGGCCCACCGCCGCCCCGGATCCGGATATGGAAGGGGCAATGCTGAACCACACGACCTGAACCGGATCTCGCTCGACATCTTCCTCCCATACATCAACAGAGCAACCTTACCAGGAGCAACGCATCATGAATCTCGGCAACCATTACATCGCTCTGACGGTCAACGACATCGCGGCATCGAAGGAGTTCTACGAGAAGCTCGGCTTCACGGCCGACCCGAACTGCGGCGGAGTCGAGCAGAACTGGCTGATCATGACCAATGAGAACAAGGTCATCGGCCTCTATCACGGAATGTTCCCGAAGAACATCATCACGTTCAATCCCACCGATGCCCGCGCGATCTACAGGGAGCTGCAGGAGAAGGGAGTGACGTTCGACATGGCGGAGAACATCGAGAAGGAATCGGGGCCGTGCCACTTCGCGCTGACCGATCCCGACGGAAATCCGGTGCTGGTGGATCAGCACTATTGAGATAATCCGGAACGTTCTGCCGTCATTGGAACATGACAGAAACGACGAGGCCGGTCGCATCGGAGAACCGGCCTCGTTCGGTTCATCATCCGGCAGAAAGATCACGCGGCCTGCGCCCGCACCCCGTGCTCCAGAGCGTGCAGAAAGGCGCAGAGGTTCTCGCCGGGAGCGAGCATCAGCTTCTTTCTAATCCTGGTACGATAGACCTCGACGCTTTTCGGCACAACGCACATAAGACGGGCGATCTCCTTGGTCGTCAGGTGGGCGCGCAGCAGGGAGCAGATCTTCATTTCGGTCGGGGTGAGCCCGGGATGGCGTGCCGAGAGGATCGTCATGAACCGCTGATCCGGTTCGTCGATCTGGTGCGTGAAGTCGCTCCAGATGCGATCGGGAGCGTTCGGCATCCCGACCTGACCTCCTCCCCGCTCCACGGTCGGCCGAACCGCCTCGGGGCTCATCGAGCGCATCCGTCCCCGCAGGATCATAAGCGCCTCGTCGCGTCGGCGGAGTTTGAGGGAGATGGTGGAGAGATCATGCTCCCGCTTCCGCGACTCCCGTTCCAGCCTTGTCCGTTCCGAACGGAGGGAGTCCCGTTCCCCGGCCGCGTCGTGGAGTCCCGCCTGTTCCTCGATCAGTGTGAGGGTGTTCGGGATCGAGATCTCCCCCGTCCTTTCGTGCAGCGCTACTATCGCCTCCAGATGCTCCACCACGCGTCCCATCTCCCCCACCTTCTTGTGGCACCGGATCAGTTCGTTATGGATGCTTTTCTGGGAGGCGGTATCCCCCAGTTCGATGGCGATCTCCAGAACGGGAACGAGCGTTTCAATCGCCCCACGATACTCGTTGCGCAGACGGAGGCATACGGCGATATCGACGGCGGTGGCGATCTTCTGGCGGGGGGAGCCGATCTCCTCCGCGATATCGGCCGCGACCAGGAGCTGTTCGAACGCCAGATCGTCGGCGCCGCGATCGCGATATAATGCCCCGATCGACCGACGTGTGATCGCCACGGTGGCGCGTGCGCCGAGCTTCACGGCCATATCGAGGGCCTGCTGGAAATGGTGCTCGGCCAGATGTTCGGCTCCCAGCGTATGATGGATACGGCCGATCGCCATGTGGGACATCGCCTCCCCCTGACGGCTCGGCATCGCCTCGTACAGTTCGCACGAGCGATGCAGATAGGCGAGCGCCTTGTCGTAGAGACGCCCCTGCTCGTAGTTGAGGGCGATCCCGAAGCAGGCGGCGGCCGTCTGGAGCGGTTCCACCTTGTCCCAGATCCGGAGCGCGCGGAAGAGATAGTCCTGCGAGATCGAGAGTTCTCCCTGGAATCCGAAGAGAGAGCCGCAGTCGAAGATGCCGACCGCCATGAGCGAATCCTCGCCGATCTTCTCCGCCGCCGACATGGCTCGTCTGAAGTAGGCGAGCGCTTCACGATATTTTCCGAGCTCGCGGTTGATGGCGCCGTAGTTGAGCAGGATTTTCGTCGATTGCGGCGTCAGTTCGTCGGGATCGCAGAGAAGGAGCGCGGAGTCGAGGCTGGAGGTCGCACGGTCGTAGTCGCAGACGACGAGATGGGTCACCGATTGAACGATGTAGGCATCGATCATCGACCTGATATCTCCGGCCCTGTTCGCCATGGTGAGCGCCTGGGCCAGAAATCGCAGCGCCTGGGTGGGGTCGTTACGGCTCCACCGACGGGCGGAGAAGAGAAGGCCGGAAATACAGCCCGCGGCAGAAGGTGATCCGTTCATAATGCTCCTCCGATCGATATTGAGCGTGGCATTATTATGGGGGATGTCGCTTCCCGAGGAGCGCGGGGAGGGGAAGCGGCCTCAAGATATTAATCGTTCTCCGTTATATCCAGCCGATTCTACGGGCGCGCGGCCGTGCCGTCATGTCGTGACGACACGGCCGCGCACCGAAGCGGCATCGTGATCCTACGGCTCGATCGGCAGACCGTTTCCATCGCGGGCGGCCACGACCGTCGACCTGACGCCGCCGGCCCGGTTCGATCCGCTCAGATCGATATGATCTCCCGCTCCTCCGCGGGTACCCCCTCCTTCCTCACGGCATGCTTCGCAGAGGATGCGATAATCATGCTGCTCGGCCGCGATCACGCGCGCCTCGCACTGATCGAAGGGGACCGGCTCCAGCTCGATCGGCGTCGAGACATACATCGGATCGAACGACACGAGCGGCTGATCGGCTTCGTTGCAGCCGGAGACGCCGTCCCGATACGCCGCCACGACATAGATGTCGTTGTCGGTGCCGGGATTGAAGCTCGTGGAGGTGCCGACCATGGCGATCGAGTCGTAGACGGCCATCGGATCATAGACCCGGGTGATCCCCCAGCCCGCATCTCCCGCGCTGCCGCCGTAGACGCGGCTCATGCCGGGAATCATGGTTCCGGCGGGAAAATCGACCACATGCATGTCGAGTGTCCCGTCCGACTGGGTCCAGTAGCCCACCGCATACGGATGCCGGTCCGATATGACGACCTCGGTAAGGGCCGAGAGGAGATCGGGATCGGTATGATGGATCACCCGCTCGGCCGCCGTCAGTCCGGTGGCCCAGCTTATCCGCTCGGCATATTCGTAGATACCGTCGCGGCCCACCAGATACATATCGGGTCCGACCGCATTGACCGCCACGCTCCGGACGCGCTGATCACCGGGCCCGCCGCGATGGAACGCCCAGTCGACCGTGCCGTTCGGCGGGTTGATTCTGACGGTGAAGATCTGCCCGTCGTTGTTCGGCGGGGTATAGCTCAGGGTCGAGCCGGCCAGGACCAGGTCTCCGTCGAGGGCCCAGTCGAGGCCGTCGAACCTGTCGTCGAGATCGCCGCCGTACATGTTGCTCCAGATCAGTCCACCGCCGGCTCCCACGCTCCACGCCCAGGCGTCGAAGTTGTCGGCTCCTTCGCCTCTGGTATATCCGACAGCATAGATCGTGCCATCGGGCGAATTGATCCGCAGGTTGGTGCCGATATCGTGCGGCGTCATCTCACCCGGGGCGGCGTTGGTCCGTCCGTAGGTTTTGCACCATACCACATTTCCCGTCTGATCGATCTTCAGAAGGAAGGCGTCGGCGTTGCCGTCGGCATGCTCGGTAGATCCGATGACAACGAACGTATTGTCGATTCCCGATTCCCTGATCTTGGTGCCGTAGTCATCGACATTGATGTCGTAGGTTCTTGCCCAGATCAGGGCGCCGCAGGGGTCCAGTTTTGCGACGTAGACGTCGTTGTCGGGACCGTAGCTGTCGGAATGCCCGACGATGATGAGAGATCCGTCGACGGCTTCGATGATCCCTCCCTCCCCTCTCTCTTCACCCGTGCTGCCGAGCGTGGTCTGAAATTCGCGGACGACCTGTGCTTCCGTTGTGGAGAAGAGACTGCAGAGGAGCAGGATCAGGAGTGCGGCGCGGAGGGCCGCGCTGGTTCTGCACGTTGACATAAGGACTCCGTACATTAAGATGACTGGGTGATTGAATCGCCGGCCGGATAATCGCACGGCGATACACGTAGGGCATTCTCCACCGAAACGTACGGGACAACGTGATCAGGGTCATCCGTATCGACGCGGGGTAGGGTCGGCCGAATATTCATGAGGCATGCCTGACGGCTGCACATACGGCCGCGGGTGAGAAACGCCGCGGAACGAATATCGCATCCGGTGATTCCGGAATCCAGAGCCAAACCGCCCGTTCACCACTACAGAACCACTACAACGGGGCCGATACTGCGGGTCCGGCATCCAAATCTACCCTCTTGGTCTATCGTAGAAGAATGTTAAGTTCAGGCGGCCTCACTGAACGAACAGCCCTTCCCAACACTGGAGCACGAACATCATGGTCAACGCGGTCATCGACCTCTCGCACCACAACACCGTCGTCAGCTTCCCGGAGATCAAGGCGGACGGCATCGTCGGCATCATCCACAAGGCGACGCAGGGTGTATCGTACACCGACCCTACGTACGCAACCCGACGTCCCCAGGCGCTCTCCGCCGGGCTGATGTGGGGAGCCTACCACTTCGGCACCGGGGACGACGGCGAGGCGCAGGCAAAGTATTTCCTCTCGGTCGTCAATCCGGGACCGACCGACCTGCTGGTTCTGGATATCGAGCAGAACTACGGCTCGAACGGCCATCCCACGGCGAGCATGACGATCGCCGAAGCCGAGGCGTTCGTGAGCTACGTACAGAACCAGACCGGACGGTGGCCGGGCCTTTACAGCGGCTCGTACATCAAGCAGCTTCTCGGGAGCAACAGGAACTCGATCCTCGCCAACTGCTGGTTCTGGCTGGCGGAGTACGGGAGCACGGCGGTGGTCCCGGCCAACTGGCCCACCTGGACGATGTGGCAGTACACCGACGGCGTGAACGGCCCGACGCCCCATTCGGTCAACGGTGTGGGGAACTGCGACAGGGATCAGTTCAACGGAGATATGAGCGGGCTGCTGCGGTTGTGGGGAATGGAGGTGGCGGAACCGACGGTAGCGCAGACGACGCCGGCGAGCTGAGGCGCGACGGGGTTCGATGGCGCGCGAGCCGCTGCCGGCCTGACGGCTGCGGTGTGATGCAATGATATTCCGCCGGGCCGATGAGGTCCGGCGGAGTTTGTTGTACCGTTATCCGATGCACGGTACTGAGACCATATATATCGCAGCAGATCTTCAACCTGGTCTGTGATCGATTCGACAGGCTTGTTATCGTTCCGACGGAACTTCGCTCATCTCTCATGGAATCACCTCTCACCTTCGAACTCCTCACGGCAGACAACGGCACGGCCTTTGAACGTCTCCATCGGATCTATGTCGAGGCCATTCCGGAACGGGAGCGGAAATCGAAGGAGAAGCTTCAGGAGATGGCACGGCACGCCGACTACAGATTCGTTCTGGCGATGCTGGGAAACGAGGTTGTCGGATTCAGTATCCTCTTCGCTCCCGTCGACGAGTCATTCAATCTGCTTGAATACATCGCGGTCGATGCTGCATATCGCAATGCGGGGATCGGCGCGCGGCTGCTGACACATACCATAGGACTCACGGCGGGGACTCCCATGCTGGTGGAGGTCGACTCGGATCGCGAGGAATGCTCCGACAGAGCCGTCAGGACAGGGCGCATCGGATTCTATCGAAGGCACGGTTGCAGGCGGATCGAGGGGCTGGAGTACATTCTTCCTCTACCCGGCGAGGGTGATCCACCGGTTATGGATCTGCTGGTGGTGACGGCGGCGGCATCGGGCTCCGCTTCTTCTCATCCTGCCTCAACTTCTGTCTCGACTCCTTCTACGGCATCTGCATCCACTCATTCTTCAGATTCTGCGCCTACCCCTTCTGCGATATCCACTTCGACTTCTGGCTCGGCTCCCTGTACGGCATCGGACTCTACTTCTTCTCCAGATTCCGCCCCCCCTTCTCCAGATCCTGCATCTACTCCCTCCGCGATATCCACCCCAACCTCCTCTTCGCTTTCTGCTTCAATAAGAACACGGGAGAAACCCCGGATTGCAATAACAGAATTAGAGGGATGGCTGCGGACGATCTACACGCGGGTATATGAAACGGCGGCGGATGATCCCAGAATCGTTCTGATGCTTCGAACGGTCGATGACCCGATCAGGATCGTATAGACTTTGTCATACCAGACCCGATCGATTCCCATCATGACCTTCTCCCTATCTGCATCGCCGGTCGGAATCATCCCCGGCAGGGAGATCACTTCATTGAAGAAAATATATCGCACGCGCTATGAATAGATATATCGGCATTGTATCTTGGCACACCTTCACGCTGTGTCCGCCGGCAGCAGATCCTTATCACTCAAGGGATCTGCTCCCTTCCGCCGGGCCGTGTGCGGCCGGATCCTGACGGATCGGAGAGCAGAGGAATATCACGGCAGCGACGGCATTCGAAGGCCCGATTCCCGATCACGGAATCGCATGCGGACACGGCGCCACAATCCACAACCACAGTTTTGAGGAACACCATGAGCGCGATCATGACAGCGATCTACGGCGGCGGACCGTTCTATTCGGGCGGGCAGCCGGTTATGGACGACCTGAAGAGCTCCGGCTTCACCACGGTTATCGCGTGGTCGGTCCACGTCAGCGCCACGGGAGATCTCATCTACAACGACCCCACGATCGTCTCCAACGGCGCCTACGTGGGTGATTCGAGCTGGCCCGCGCAGCTCGCCTCGTTGAAGCAGGGATCGACCTCGGTCGACCGGCTCCTCTTCTCGGTAGGCTCCGGCGGTGTGCAGGATTTCCACCATATCCAGGCCCTGATCCAGCAGCAGGGGACCGGCCCGAACAGCATACTCTACAAGAACTTCGCCGCGCTCAAGGCCGCCATCCCCACCATCGACGGTATCGATCTCGACGACGAGGATCTGTTCGACCAGAACACCATCGTGCAGTTCAGCAATATGCTCCACGATATCGGGTTCCAGGTCACGTTCTGTCCGTATTTCGGTCCCTCCTTCTGGGTCGACTGCCTCTATGCGCTCAACACTCCCACGCCGGGCCTGGTCACCGGCTTCAACCTCCAGTGCTACTCCGGCGGCGCAGGGAACAACCCGCAGAGCTGGATCAACGCCATCGCCGCCAAGATGGGCCCGGGCTTCGATGCCAAGGGCTTCGTCTTCCCCGGCCTCTGGTGCCGCAACGGCACCGCCTGCCTGGACGGCGACTGCCCGGAGGGGATCACGAGCCAGTTCGCCTCATGGCGGCCGACGGGGATTCAGGGAGGGTTCATCTGGCTGTATGATGATATTCAGAAATGCGTGAACTCGAATACGTGTACGGGACCGATGAATACGACGGCGTATGCTTCGGCAATCGTGGCGGGGTTGCAGCCGAGTTTGGTGAGGGCGGAAGTGAAGGTGGAAAAATAAAAGCGAATGACAATGATGTCGCCGTGTCGGGAGCGCGCTCCACGACACGGCGGTGTTTCACGAATGGATATTACGTTACCGAATCATCCTACTCCGCAGTGCTCTATTCGAATTATGAAGTTTATGCATCTATTTCCGCCACGAGCATTTATTCATAGAAACGAGCAGCACTTAACATATTGACAATAAGCTGCCAAGAAGGCGCCACGTTCGGCAATTCTGCTTTGCCGTACAGCCACCCGACCATACCTTCCAAATAATCATCTACCCTTTTATTCTCCCAAACGTCGCCATAACGGGTAAAATGTTTCGCTAATTCGCTGATTGCTTCCATGGCTTGCTCTATAGTTTCCACAGGTTGCTCTTCCATATATACCTCCTTGGTCTCAGGGATCTAGCGCAACAAATCGAGGGATAGAAATCTCGTTATGTTGACCTATGAACTATCATCGTCTTAGCCCGTCAGAACGAGAGCAGATCAGTCGACTCCTGATGCTGGGAACGTCGCTGACTGCTATTGCAGCCCATCTCGGCCGGAACAAGAGTACGATCTCCCGTGAAGTTGCTCGTATCGAACGTACCGGACATCCCTATGCAGCGTTCGATGCTCAGGCGGATGCTGATCGGAAGATGCGACAACGTCGAAATGTGCGAAAACTTGATGCTGTACCAGCATTGCTGAGCCTTGTCAACGAAAAGCTTGCACTGCGATGGTCCCCGGAACAACTTAGCGCCTTCCTGAAGAAGACCTATCCCGAGGACCGTTCCATGCAGGTGTCGCACGAGACGATCTATACCTATCTGTATGTCCTGCCGCGCGGTGAGCTGAAGAAGGAACTCATCAGCTACCTGCGCCATAAGCATCCGGTCAGACGCCGACGGACTCAGCTCAACGATCGCCGAGGGGTTATTCCCGCGATGATCTCGATCGAGGAACGACCGGCCGAGGTTGCCGATCGTTCGGTTCCCGGTCACTGGGAAGGTGATCTGATTATGGGTGCGGGCAATCGCTCGGCGATCGGTACGTTGGTCGAACGGACAACACGGCTAGTGCTGATCGTCCCGTTAACGGCCAAGGATGCCGCGAGTATGCGTCGTGCGTTTGCCCGTGCGATCAGAACATTGCCCGAGCAGTTGGCACTCTCACTCACCTATGACCAGGGACGTGAAATGGCCGAGCACAAGCTCTTCACAGCCGCCACAAGAATGAAGGTATACTTCGCGCATCCGCACTCACCGTGGGAGCGAGGAACCAATGAGAACACCAACGGCTTGATTCGAGACTATTTCCCGAAGGGGACAGATTTTTCTCAAATCAGTCGACGGAGGATCAGGCAGGTGCAGAAAGAGCTGAACGAGCGACCACGGAACGTACTGAATTGGGATACCCCGATTGAAGCAATGATTCGGTTGCTGTCTTCGTATTCTTCGATTGCTCAACCGAACTTCCTATCCCATTAATCCGCAATCATTGTTGCGCTAAATTCCTGAACCGCCCTGTTTGTTACCTTACAGGGTTATACCAAGATAGAATATAAGTAGATAAATCTACTTATATTTTTACGCCTCTGTCAGTTGAAGTGCTGCAAATTTAAAAAAAAGATGATTTACCATTCCATGTCAGCTGAAATATTTGTACGAAAGTAGCTCGTAGTCTTAAAATTATAGTTAACGAATGAGAAATTGTCGCTCCAGTATAGGTAACCTTTATCAAGGATAAATGGATCACCTTTATTGCCACGTAGGGTAAAGTGAAGGCCGTTAACGAAAAAATGATGAAGATTAGCACAAGGGCGATAGCCCGCGCCTCCATGGCCTACTTCAAATCTGATAGTCGAATCTGTGCATACGGCAACATCTTTAGTAAGACTATGTAACTCTTTAAGGTGTGCTTGTATCACATCTTGTACTGCTACTGGTAGCTGTGTGTAGGTAAGCGTTTCGGTTTTTCTGTCGTCAAGGCTAGTAGTGTCATCGCAGCATCCTCCAAAGCTGCCTAACGCTAGTATGACTATGATCGTTAAAATTGAATTAGAAGGCTGAGAAAAGAGCATCGATCCTCCTAAAGTATATGTGCCATTATTAGCTATAATGCGTTTTTATCACCCGAGTAAAGTATGCCTCTTTTGGGCGGGCCTGCTAGGTACTGTCTGACAACTATGGGGAATCGGATTCGAGCATATTCAGGTAGAAT
>CBINGZ010000028.1:0-74659 GCA_966250335.1 uncultured bacterium
CTCCCTGGGCTCGCGCGTGATCCGTTGCGCGTGGGCCAGATGGCAGGCGTCGTGATAGGTCACGACATCGGCTCTTGTCGTATCGTGTTTCGATATCGTTGCGTCGCCGGGGAGGTCGATCCCGGCGACGACCTCGGTCAGGTCCCGGACTCCTGCCGAGAATCTCGCGGCGCGATCGCGCCAGGCCGGGTCCTCCCGCAGCAGCGCGCCGTACTCCTTCAGCATCGATCCGCAGCCGGCGGCGTTGACCACCACCATGTCCGTTCCGCTTCTCTCGAATGCCGCGATATTGATCCGTGCCAGCTCGCGCGCCCGTTCCGGTTCTCCGCCGTGGGCGAAGAGCGCTCCGCAGCAGACCTGTCCCTCCGGGACGACGGTATCGTAGCCGGCGCGGGAGAGGAGGCGGGCGGTGGCCGTGTTGGTCTCGCCGAAGAGGACGTCGGCGACGCAGCCGGTCAGGAGTCCGGCGCGCGTTCCCGGGGCGGCATCTCTCTTCTCGATAGTTATCGTGCGGCGGGGGATCGATGCCGTATCCGGGGCCGCGTCAAGAAGATCGCGGACCGATCCGGGAAGAAGGAATCCGAGGCCGCTCTCGCGGGCTATCCGCGCAGCGGCTATCGCCGTTCTCAGCCGTCTGCCGCGCGGCAGGATCGCACCGATCAGAAATCTGCGGACGATTCTGTCGCGGAGGGGACGTCTGTATCGCTTCTCGATCCTGTTGCGCGTCTCCTCCAGCAGCGCCCCGTATTCCACGCCGCTCGGGCAGACGGCCTCGCACGCGCGGCATCCCAGGCAGCCGTCGATCTGTCCCACGACCTCCTCCTCCACGGCCCGTCCCTCCTCCAGCGCACGCATCAGATAGATGCGACCTCTGGGGGACTGGTTCTCGTTCCCCGTCTCCAGATAGGTGGGGCAGGAGGAGAGGCAGAGGCCGCAATGGATGCAGGCGAGCGCCATCTTCTCGATCGCCGAAGGTTCCGATATATCGATCGGGGCGTTCATGTCGTCTGCTCGGTTCGGGTTCGGGTCACCAGGTAGACGCATTCGTGCAGCTGCGAGAGGCCGCGTTTCCTGGCGAGGCGGTCCCACTCGTGGACGTCGGCGCGTTCCAGGAGTTCGACGGTGAAATCGCGGCTGTAGAGGAACCGGACCTCATCCTCCTCGACGGAGAAGGGGGGACCTTTCATCTCCGTCTGCGGGTACTCGGCGGAGACCAGCAGAAGGCGGGTTTCGGGGCGCATGAAGGTTGCCGTGTGCGCTGCGTACGCGGGGCGCATCGCAAGGGGGAGCGCGATCAGCGCAGCCCTGTCGTAGACGGCGGAAACCGGACCGAGGTCGGCGGATGTCATATCGAAATAATTACCGCAGAGGATCTCGATGGGATGCATCCTCTCATCCGTCGACCTGAACCTTGTGAAGCCCCGGTCGGGGATCTCCTCGAACGTCAGATCGTTTTCCGAGAAGAATTCCCCGGCGGCGATTCTGCTCAGTTCAACACCGACGACCGGATGTCCCCGTCGGCTCAGCCAGAGCATGTCGAGGCTCTTGCCGCAGAGGGGGAGCATGATCCTGTCGCCGGGGCCGACGCCGAGGCGCTCATGGTGACGGAGCAGGTAGGTGTTGATCTCATGCTGATGAAATCCGATATGCCTCCGCTCCCACTTCTCGATCCAGAATGATCGTTCCACGATGATATGATTCGTTATTCAGCGTTGATCATGTTCCCGGGGCGCCTCATCTCAATAGCCTTCAAGCCGGGGAAGGATTCCGGCGGGATCGTAGGCCGTCTTGATTCTCTCCGTCAGATCTCTCAGCGCCTTGTTTGTTCCTGGTGTCGGGATCGGGATCGATCCGTCCATATAGAGGACCCCGTTGCCGGCTCTGGCGACAAAGGGGATATCCCCAAGCCTGCGCAGCTCTTTTCCGAGCTTCGAGGGGAGGACCGAGCGGGTCCCGATCTTCCGGCCCGATCGCGCGGCGCGCATCATATCGTAATCGAGCGATGCGGGTTCGAACACCGCGAGCCGTTCCGCGCGTCCGGCCTGCGCCGCCACATCCTCGGTGATCCCGGCGAATCCGACGGTTACCGTGTAGCGGCCTTTCGTCCCGGCGCCGCCAGGGTCGTGGAGATCAAGGACGACGGGATCGAGGCGCGCATCGAAGATCGTGTCGAGCAGGGTGAGGGCGCCGTCGAGTGTATCGTATCGCGCGGCCAGGATCGTCTCCGACTCCGGGAGAGGACGCAGCTTGAACGCGGCTTCCACCACGATCCCGAGCGTCCCCCGGCTGCCGACGAAGAGCCGGCAGAGGTCGTACCCCGCCACGTTCTTCACGACGTTTCCGCCGGCCTTCACGATCCGTCCATCCCCGAGAACGACGGTGATGCCGATCAGGTGCTCGCGGATCGTGCCGAAGCCGTACCTCCTGGGGCCGTTCAGGTCGTCGGCGATCAGGGTCCCCACCGTCAGCCGTTCCGGGGCGGGCGGGTCGACGGGAAGCCACTGCCCCGATCTCCCCAGGCGGCTCTGAAGATCGGAGAGGGATATACCGGCTCCGACGACGGCGGTCATATCCTCCGGAGCGTGCCGCACGGTTCCCTCCAGTCCGGAGAGATCGATCTCTCCGACGGGAGTCCGTTGTCCGCTCGCCTCGCGCAGCAGGCGCGCCAGGTCGTCGATATCGGCGGGAATGAGCTTCATAAGATTGTATCGGAACGGGAAGAGCTTCTCACCTTGATTACGATGCGATCTGTTTCTTCGGCAGCCAGTCGGCGCAGCGGAACGAGCCGGGGAAGACCTTGTGGGGATTGCACCTCCCCTCCGGATCGAAGACGGCGCGAAGATCACGCATCGCGTTCAGGGTCTCGGGGGTGAACTGCCGTTCCATGAAGTCGATCTTCTCCACCCCGATCCCATGTTCACCGGTCACACTCCCTCCCAGTTCGATACATCGTTGCAGGATCGCGTGCCCGGCGGCGATCGCGCGGCGCACCTGGTCGGGATCGCGCTCGTCGTAGAGGACCAGCGGGTGGATGTTCCCGTCCCCCGCATGAAACACGTTGGGGATCCGCAGCCCGAACCGCTCTCCGGTCTCCTCGATGAACCTCATGATCTCCGGCAGCATGGAACGGGGGACGACCCCGTCGTGCGTCATGAAGTTCGGGCTCAGCTTCCCGGCGGCGCCGAACGCCCGTTTGCGACATTTCCAGATCGCCTCGCGTTCCTCCCGGTCGGCCGCGGCGCGCACCTCGCGCGCGCCGCTACCCCGGCAGATCTCCACCACCCGCTCCTGCTGCCTCCCCAGCCCCTCCGTCATCCCATCCAGTTCGATGATCAGGATCGCCCCCGCATCGAGCGGAAACCCGAAGTGATAGCGCGCCTCGACCGCGGAGGTGATCAGTCCGTCCATCATCTCCAGCGCGGCCGGCACGATCCCCTCGGCGATGATCCGTCCCACGGTCCTGCTCGCCTCCTCCACGCTCTCGAAGATCGCGAGCATCGTCCGGAACTCCTGCGGGGCGGCGGTCAGCCGTACCAGTACGCGGGTCACGATCCCGAACATCCCCTCGCTCCCGATGACGGCGCCGCGCAGGTCGTACCCGTCGACCTCCTCCCCCCCCTCCGGAGCGCATCCCAGCCAGACGATCTCCCCCTCCGGGAGCACCATCTCGAACCCGAGCACATGGTTGGTCGTCACCCCGTACTTGAGCGTGTGCGGTCCGCCGGAGTTGGTGGCGACGTTTCCCCCGATCGTACACGCCATCTGGCTGGAGGGATCGGGGGCGTAGAAGAGTCCGTGTTCCGCGGCGGCCCGTGTGATCCAGGCGTTCACGCACCCCGGCTCCACGAGCGCCCGGCGGTTCCTGGGGTCGATCGAGATGATCCTGTTCATTCTCGTCAGCGTGATCATCACTCCCCCCGCCACGGCAAGCACGCCGCCGCTCAGCGATGTCCCCGCGCCGCGCGGAATGATCGGCATCCGATGTTCAGCGCATGCCCGGACCGCCAGCGCCGTCTCCTCCGTCGACCCCGGAATCACCACGATCTG
The DNA here is from genome assembly GCA_966250335.1 of uncultured bacterium. Lineage (GTDB taxonomy): Bacteria > Bacteroidota > Ignavibacteria > OLB7 > OLB7 > OLB7. The sequence goes on from CBINGZ010000028.1 coordinate 4,048, forward strand.
CGGCGGGTTCTTCTCGATCGTGTAGGCGTCGCATTCGTAGACGGCAAGCTCGGCCGGCGACGAGAGGACGTTCCCCGCCCCGACGATCGACCGCAGGCGTTCGATCAGCTCCCCGGGAACTCCCCGGGGACGATGTGAATCTTTATCTTCGCGCGTTCGGATCGTATCCATTTCCTTTTTCCTGGAGCGTCAATATGCAAAGACCCCCCCTAACTCCTTCCCGCTTTTCTCCGCCCGAACGCCTTCTCATGGGACCCGGACCGAGCATGGTCGCCCCGTCGGTTCTGGAGGCGATGTCGGCCCCGCTCGTCGGCCATCTCGATCCGGCCTTCATCGCGCTGATGGAGGAGGTGAAGGAGATGCTCCGCGAGACCTTCAGGACGAGGAACGAGATGACCTTTCCGGTCAGCGGCACAGGGAGCGCCGGCATGGAGTTCTGCTTCGTCAATCTGATCGAGCCGGGGGATGAGGTGCTGATCTGCATCAACGGAGTCTTCGGCGGGCGCATGGTCGATCTGGCCGAGCGCTGCGGCGCCGTCGTCTACAGGGTGGAGGCGGAGTGGGGACGGTGCATCGAACCGGAGCAGGTCGCCTCGGCGTTGTCGACGTGCAGGCCGAAGGTCGTCGCGCTTGTCCACGCGGAGACGTCGACCGGAGCGTTCACGCCGGTGGAGGAGATCTCGCGGATGGTCCATGAGGCCGGCGCGCTTCTTCTGCTCGACACCGTGACCTCGCTCGCCGGCACCCCCGTGCTGCTGGACGAATGGGAGGTGGACGCCGCCTACAGCGGCACGCAGAAATGTCTCAGCGCTCCCCCCGGCCTTGCCCCTGTCTCGTTCAGCGCGCGGGCCATGGAGAAGGCGCGGAACAGAAGCACGAAGGTGAGAAGCTGGTATCTCGACGTCAATCTGCTGGCCGGCTACTGGGGTGGGGAGCGGGTCTACCACCACACGGCTCCGATCACGATGAACTACGGGATCCATGAGGCGCTCCGGCTGGTGCTCGAGGAGGGACTGGAGGCGAGATGGGCCCGCCACGTCAGGAATCACGAACTGTTGAAGGCGGGGCTCGATGCGATCGGGATAGAGCTGACGGCGCAGGAGGGACGTCGGCTTCCGCAGCTCAACGCGATCGCCGTGCCGGAGGGGATGGACGACGGCGCGATCAGAAAGGGGCTGCTGGAAGAGCACGGCATAGAGATCGGGGCGGGGCTGGGACCGCTCAGAGGGAGGACGATGCGGGTGGGATTGATGGGGGAGACATCATCTCCGGCGAACGTCCGGCGGTTTCTCGACGCGTTCGGCCGGACGCTGAAGAGCCTCGGACGTCCCACCGACGTCGATGCCGCAGTCGCCGCCGCGGAATAACCGACTATCGGTTCGTGACGATCGCTCCGCTCCGTGCCGGGTCCGACGGCCGGGCATGGAACGGAGCGACCCGTCGGCGCGCTCTAGAGCGCCGTCACCTTGATCTCCACCTTGTTCGTGGTTCCGGTCTGTTTGCCCGAATATCCCTTCGTCGTCACCCGTCCCGACGCGGCGCCGAGCGATTTTTCCATGAAGGTCTTGATCGCCGTCGCGCGATTTCCCGCCAGCTTCTTGTTCTTCTCCTTGCCGGTCTTGCCGCTGTAGGCGCCGATCTCCAGTTTCACCGAAGGATTGACCTCCAGATAGGCGGCAAGCATCCGGAGTTCCATCATGGCCGGGTTCAGCAGGTCGGCCGAACCCTCGGCGAAGACGGTGTTCCTGAGATGGGCGACCGCTCCTTTCTTGAGCGCGGGGAGGGGGAAGTCGATCGTCGGCTCCGAGTAGGTCGCGTTCTCCGGGATGGCGATGCTGGAGGAGGCGTAGAGATATCCCGCCGTGATCACGCCGATCCCGTAATCCTTCCCCGGCTCCAGGATCGCGCGGTACTGTCCTGTTGCAGCATTGACTTTCGATGTCATAAGAGTGTCCCCGGTCCGCAGGTCGCCGAAGATCACCCGTCCTGTTATGGGTCTGGTACTTGAATTGTCACTGATGGTGCCGCTGATGAGGGTGACGGCGGGGGCGGGATCGGGAGCCGCCGGGGCGACATGGGAGGGCGCCGGGCCGGAGAGCCCCGGCGAGGCGAGGAGCAGAACGACGAGCTGGAAGGTCGATAATCCGGTCATGGAATCCTCCGTATGATCAACGTTTCAGAGTATATGGGGTCCGCCGCCATCTGCGCGACGGACCGGTCATCGGCCGCAACTTACACATGCGGAAAGAGAGAATCGCGCTCCGGTCGGCGCGTTTTACGATTTCCCGGGAGGGTGCGAAAACGGTTGTATCGATTCGTGCAAAGGGGTAAGTTGGGCCGATTCGAAACGGACCCCTCTTCGATTTCCACAGTTACGTCGGAACCTCGTCGGTCAGGTCTTCTCATCTCATCTTATGCGATTCCGGGAGGAACGGTGAAGCCTTCCCTGCCTGCAGTATTGCTTCCTGCGCTCTTTCTTGCGACTGCACTATTCGGCACAGATCTCCACGCGCAACCGATCGGAAAGTACTTTTCACGTGTCGATCTGGGAATTTCCGGGTTCCTTTATTCGCACGAACAGGATTACACGGCGAACGGTATCGATGAGCATGCCGACCAGACCCTCTTCCATTTCGGGATTCTGTTCGGGTTCAATGTTCCGTTCCTGCAGCTGGCCGACCATCTTACCGTGGGAGTCAATCCCTCGTTCGGGTTCGGGCTGGGATCGTCCGGTTCCTCCTATTACACGCAGGAGCCGACCCCTTCGCTCTCGCTTGAGATCCCGTGGTTCCTCACGATGAAATGGGGGACCGACGCCACGCTCCTCGGCTCCAAGACGGCGATCGGCGCGTCGATAGGGATCGGCGCCCAGTACAGCTATCTGATCTGGCTGGAGGGGGAGACCGAGACGTACAACTACGTTCTTCCCACCTACATGGTCGAACTCAATTTCGGGAAACGGAAGAGCGAGCCCGGTCTTATCAAGCTCCGATATACTGCGAATATCGGCTCGTACCTGCAACAGGAGGAGTTCGGGGATGATGCCCTCTACGAAAATCGTCTCCGCCAGTCGGCGGTCCACCTCATCTACACTCCCGGTTACTGAGCCGGAAATGTTCCCTCTCGAAGATGAAGGTGCCGGATTTCCGGCTCCTTCATACATATCGTACTCGTAATTAATTGACGTCGGTCCACGGCCCGGTCGGTGGGCGTGGGCGATGATCGTTTCAACCGTTCTTACTCCCATGCTGGGGACGGATGATGCGCCGGGAGCAGGGCGCGGAGTCCCAGGGGCGTACCTACACACATTCGAGGATCACCATGAAATATGCTCTTCAGATTATTGCGATGCTTTTATGCGGCGTCGCGTTTGCAATGCCGGCTCATGGGCAGGGACCAAAGTGGGAGTTGAAATATGAGACGGAGATCCGCGCCATGCAGATGTCGCCGTCGGGCGAATATGTGCTCTATATTCGCGAAAAGGACGACAACGACGTTCTGGAATGCCTCTCGACGGCCGACGGAAAACTGGTCTGGTCCAAGGCTCTCGTGGAGCCGGGGCCCCGCCCGCTGCTCGATTTCGTCGATTCCAACCGGATTATCGTCGGGCACGACAACAAGTTCGATTTCATCAGCGTGAAGGATGGGGTCGTCCGTAATTCGCTCCCCACCGTCGGCGAAAGCTGGTATGATCTGGTCGTTCAGCCGATGAAGGACCCCGATTACGAACAGCTGATGCCGTTCGCAAGCGACAGCGTCGGCATTTTCTATTTCTCCGACGGCATGCAGATTCTCGATCTGCTCAACTCGAAGGTCATTTATCAGACCGAATGCTCCCCGAGCAAGGTGCGGTACAAGCGGTGGGAGAAAATGATGCTGATCGATATGCATAATTCGTGCGACAGCATCTATTTCATCGATCTCAAGAATCGGAAGCTGGTCTTCAAGGCCTCCAAGGAGGAGCATGATATCAGCGAGTCGGCCTATCAGAATTTCGTCTCGACCGAGGATGAACTGCTCCTCTTCAACGAGGATAACATGGCAAGCGTGAACGTTGCGACCGGAAAAGTCAACGCAACGATCGCCGTCGATCCCGACGAACCCGATGTCTTCCTCCCGATCTTTTCCGAGGACAAGAAGCAGATGCTGCTCCTGACCAGCCATGACGACGTGCAGCGGCTCTATGAGCCGAAGAGCGGCAAGATGCGCTGGCAGAGCAAGCCGGGGGAGATCAAGGGGATCGTGGGGGATGTGACCCTGCTGGAGAACAAGGAGGGAATCCTCTACTCCTACGACGAGGAGGGGGTCACCACGCTCTACAAGATCGACACCGAGACCGGCGCCATCCTCTGGAAGCAGCGCCTCTTCAAGCAGGACGACGTCTACGTGCCGGGCCACGTCAAGCCGAGCTCGACCCTGAAGACGATCGCCACGGTGGCCGCCGTCGTCGCCGTGAACGTCGCCATGAACGCCGGCAGCCGCGGCGGCGGAAGCCTCTGGATTCCCACCGAGATGTTCGGCAGCAGCGACGGATCGTACTCCTACGCCTCCACCAACCGCGACAAGGCGACCGAGGGCTACGTCAGGACGATCGACTACAAGAATGGAAAACTGAATCTGGTGACCGCCGGAAAGATCTATTCGGAGCTGAAGAGCGGAGAGCGTGACGAGTATGACGGCGAGATGTTCATGACGATCGATCTGAAGGATGGAAAGATCCTCAAGTCGACTCCGGTCGATCTCCTCAAGAACTCGGAAGCTTCCAGCTTCAACGCGTTCCGTCAGTTCAAGCTTGTCGATCATGACGAAGCGAAAGTGGTGGTCGGGGAGAACAACATATATATCAAGATGGGAGAGAACATCGAGCACTACGGGTTCCCGATGTCGAAGGTCGTCTTCCTTGATTCCGGCGACAAGGATATCTTCATCCGCGTCGACAGCCTCGACGAGGAGCAGTACGATTTCTGGAAGATCGATGTGGGGAACTATCCGCCGAAGCGAAGCCTTGTTGCCCGCACGTTCGCAAGGAACCTGGTGGGAACCGGCGACTGGAACTACACGGGGACGCTCAATATCACCGACGAACAGATCTCGATGCACCCGCTGGTGACCGATGCGGTCGGCGCGAAGTCGTTCTCGAATCCCACATGGCGATATACGGTGGACGATCTCGATATCGGCGACATGCCTGACGACAAGTGGAACTGGACGCAGGGGATATCGGGTCTCGAGAACGGCAATATCGCCGTCTGCGGCAGCGACGCGGTTTCGGTGATCGCCGACAACGGAAAGTGCAAGACGCGCCACGAATGGTCGCCGTCGCTTCTGACTGCCTACCCGCCGCGTCAGTGCGGCCGCGGCATCCTCTATGCCACCGGAGACGACACCGGCATCCTGCCGAACAGTTGCGAGAACAAGGCGATCGCCAAGCTGGAGATCGACCCCCGCTACGTCCGCATCCTGCTCGCCGAAAAGCAGCAGCACGCGGTGGTTGCGGATGTGGATGAGGGGATTATCGTTTGCTATGATCTGCGGTAGTTTCTTGGTAGATATATCCCGATTATCTTTACGATAGACACTACAGAAGCGCCGGAGGCAAACGAGCCTCCGGCGTTCCCTATTCTTGTTGTTATTACATTCAATTTGTTAAAGGCGGGAATCTCATGAAGCATTCTGGATGTGGAATCACGCACGGTCCTTCCGTAGCGATGTACGGAAGACGACTCATCCCTCTGATTGCCGCCATGCTTCTATCCGTTATCACTTCCGTACTCCCTGCACATGGTCAGAAGCTGAAATGGGAACTGAAGTATGATTCTCCTATCTATGGGGTACGGTTATCTCCATCGAATGAGTACGTACTATACACGTACGAGAAGGGCCTCACCAACGTTCTCGAGTGCGTTTCGGTAGCGGACGGGAAGCGTATATGGTCGAAAACCCTGGTGGAGTCCGGGCCGGTACTCGAGTTCATCGACACGAACCGCCTCATCGTCGGTCATGACGGGAGATACGATTTTATCACTGTAAAGGACGGTGTTGTCCGCAGTTCGCTGCCGATCATCGGCGAAACCTGGGACGATCTTATCCTCCAGAGACCCGATCCACGGGAATATGAGAGATTGGGGCCGCTGATTCGGGACAGCATCGGCATTTTCTATTTCTCGAACGGTATGCAGATCATCGACCTCCTTGAGGAGAAGATGATCTACCAGACAGAATGCGATTTCGACCATGTACGCTATGGATACTGGGAAAGGATGATGCTGATCAATGAGTGTGATGACTGTGACAGCATCTATGTATTGGATAGAAAGAATCGGACGATGGTGTTCAAGGCTTCCAGGAGGGAGCAGCTTATCAGCAATATGGCATACCAGAGCTTCGTCTCGTCGGGAAATGAAGTGCTGCTGTTCAACGATGACAATATGACGAGCGTCGATGTGACGACCGGAAAGATCAATACCTCGCTTGCGATAGATCCTGATGATCCCGATATGTATATTCCCATCTTTCCCGGTGAGGGCCAGCAGATGCTGCTCCTTACCAGCCAGGGCGACAGACACAGGTTATATGAGACGAAATCCGGCAACCTGATCTGGCAGACGGATTCCGGCGCCCTCGGGGGAGTCGTCGACGACATAGTACTGCTGGAGCACGAAGAAGCGATCCTGTATAGCTACGATGGCGACGGCCTTACCAGTGCCTGCAAAATCGACATGAAGAACGGCGCCCTGCTCTGGAAACTGCCGTTGTTCAGGCAGAAAGGAACCTACAGGCCCGGACATGTACGACGGTTGTCGGCCATTTTCGCACATGATCCGCCGGAGAGGCGTAAGTGGGAGCCCAGCTACCTGGGCTTTGATCCGGTCGGAAATGATTATCGTTATGCGAGTCTTGCCAAGGGTACTGAAGGTTATGTCAGAATGATCGGTATCGCGAATGGGAGGCTGAATATCATAACAGTAGGGAAGATCCATGACCCTGCAGCGAATGCCCGCGAGCATTACAACGGCGAGAAGTTCATGACGATTGACCTTAACGACGGGAAGATTCTTGCATCACAGGCGATCGATGTGCTGAAGAATTCAGATGAGCCCGACTTCGATGCTTTCTGGGACAGTCAGCCGAACATACACAATGGATCGTATATCGTTCTGGGCTTGGACAAGGTCTATATATTTCGTGGTGAAAACATGATTCACTATGATTTCCCGGGCCTGATGATCACGAAGGTCGATCGGGATAGTAATGAAACGTTGATCCGAACCAGGAGCTGGCGTGGGGATACCCTGGATTACTGGAGAATCGATGTGTCCGACTTCCCTCCCAATAGATATTTGCTTGTGCGTACATTCGCTCCTAATATCGAGAGACATACTCTCTGGCAACTTGACGGGACACTCCTGATCAGTCCGGATGATATCACTATGTATCCGCTTGCAACGGGTGAAATCTCTGAGAAAACGTTCATGAACCCGCGATGGAGACTCACGGCCGACCGTCTCGGTGTTGGAGATATCCCGGAAAATCTTTCCGGACAAGGGGTGCTCGCCGCGAGTAATGGGGATATCGTGGTAGGTGGAAGCGACGCGATCACACTCGTTTCCGAATCGGGAAAGTGCAGGACAAACTACGAATGGCTGTATGGGAGACCCAGCTCCTTCGAACTGTATGAATGCGATCGTGGTCTTATATTCGACGCTACAGGTGAGGCCGGTTTGTTGCCCAATATCTGCAATGATACAGTATTTGCTGCGCCTGATATTGAAAGGTACGGCAGCAACGTTCTTCCGACATATGATCGGTATGCCTTCCTGCTCGCAAGCTGGGGCAGGAGGAATTGCTTTCTTCGATGTTACAGCCTAAGGTAGTCGAAAGATCGAATCTCGCTTCTTGCTTGAACCGGTGAAGTATGTCTAAAACAGGGGACTACCGCTTCCCGGCGTTTCGAATCATTACTCGATGTATTAATTCAGGAATATCATGAAATTGCAGCCGCCGGCTGATGACGGCCGGGGATACCGCAAGACGACGACCGAGGGATATGTCGCGGAACTGGGAAGAACCGCCGATCGGCTTACGCTGATCACGGCGGGGCATATCCATGCCGAGGCGACGGCATCAGACCGGGCTCCATATGACGGCGAGATGCTCATTACTATCAATCTGAAGGATGGATCGACGGTCGAGGAAAAGAAGATCGATGTGCTGAAGAACGACGACACGCGCGGCTTCAACGCATTCCAGCGCCTTACGGTGACCCGGATCAACGACGTGCAGATGGTGGTCGGGGGCGACGCCGTTCACTTCCGTCGCGGCGACAAGTTCCATACCGAGCCGTTCCCGGGCCGTTCCCGGGCCGTTCAGTATCGCTTCTGGGGGTGACGGAGCTTCAGCCCGGCCTTTCCGTATCGTTTCGGGGGGCGCAGGGGAACAACGCCTTCGTCGGCGCCGGCTCGGATGACGATGAATTCGACTACTGGAGGTTCGATCTTTCCTCCATGCCTCCCAGCCGCCATCTGATTGCCCGCATCCCCTCGATGAACCCGATGTTCCTCTATCACTCTCCGTTCCCGGGGCTGCTGGTCGTTACCGACGACGATATCTCGTGCCATGCTCCCGTCGCCGGGGAGGTGGGGCCGAGGACCTTCTCGAACCCGCTCTGGCGTTTCAGCGCCGACGAGCTGGAGATCGGCGATATGCCGAGCGGACCTAGAATGCAGATGACCCCGACCTGGATGATGGAGTCGATATGGGCGACGAGCGAAGGGGAGGTGGTCGTTGCGGGGAGCGACGGAATTGCCTTCATATCGCGTGACGGCAGATCCCGGGCTACCCACGAGTGGTCGCCGGAACTCGAACTCGACTTCTCTTCCACGGTCGCTCCTGCTTCGCAGGCGGTCATGGAGGTCGGGAAAGGGCTCGTCTACTCCAGCGGCGGGGAGACCGTGATCCTCTCCAACGGGTGCGACCCGAAGCCTCTGGTGAAGAAGGAGATCGCTCAGAAGGATGCCCGTGTGCTGGTCGGCAGCAATGCCTCGGTCGTGATCCTGGACGTGAGCGAAGGGACCGTTTCCTGCTACCATCTGAAGTAGAAACCGACTCCCCCCATCCCCACCTCATAATAACTTGCAACCCTTAAATGCTTGTCGGGGTGGGGCCGGGGGGCCAGTTTGCCTGCTTCGGATTCCTTACAGTCGTCGTACGGTCGCTCGGTTGCGGCGTTACGCGATCCTTTTTCAACGGTCCATATGAAACAGTTGAGCTCCAACACGAAGCTTCGGAATATCGCGATCATTGCCCACGTCGACCACGGCAAGACCACCCTCGTCGACCACATGTTCCGTCAGAGCGGCGTCTTCCGTGCCGGTCAGGACGTGGAGACGCGCGTGATGGACAGCATGGATCTGGAACGCGAGAGGGGGATCACCATCGCCGCCAAGAACTGCTCGGTGCAGTGGAACGATGTGAAGATCAACATCCTCGACACCCCCGGCCACGCCGACTTCGGCGGTGAGGTGGAACGTGCCCTCATGATGGTCGACGGGGCGATCCTCCTGGTCGACTCCTCCGAGGGACCCCTTCCCCAGACCCGTTTCGTTCTCAAGAAGGCGCTCGATTCCGGCCTGAAGATCATCGTCGTCGTCAACAAGATCGACCGCAAGGACGCGCGTCCCCAGGAAGTTCTCAACGAGATCTACGACCTCTTCATCGATCTGGACGCCAGCGACGAACAGATCGAGTTCCCGGTCCTCTACGCCATCGGCCGCAACGGCGTGGCGCAGAAGACGCTGGAGGAACAGGGGGAGACCCTGATGCCGCTGTTCGAGGCGATCGTCAACGAGATACCGGCGCCGCAGTTCGATCCGGAGGAGCCGTTCCAGATGCTCGTATCGGATCTCGATTATTCGGACTATGTCGGCCGCCTGGCGATCGGCAAGGTGATCAACGGGGTCGTCAAGGGGAACGACGACCTGGTCCGGATCGATCAGGAGGGGAATGCGCTCCAGCTCCGCGTCTCCAAGCTCCAGGCCTACGACGGCGTCGCCGTCAGCGAGGTCCCGGAGGTGGAGGCGGGGGATATCGCGATCCTGGCGGGGATCGAGGAGGTCCATATCGGCGACACGATCTGCACCCGGAGCGCACCGAAGGCGCTCAAGCGGATCACCGTCGACGAGCCGACCATCTCCATGATGTTCACCATCAACAGCTCCCCCCTCTCCGGCAAGGAAGGGAAGCATGTGCAGTCGGGCAAGATCCGTGAGCGCCTGCTGAAGGAGACGCTCCGGAACGTCGCGATCCAGGTGGAGGAGGCGACCGACAGGGACAACTTCACGGTGAAGGGGAGAGGCGAGTTCCAGATGGCGATCCTGATCGAGACGATGCGCCGCGAAGGATTCGAGCTGAGCGTCGGCCGCCCGCAGGTGATCTACAAGAAGAAGGATGGCAGGATCATGGAGCCGATCGAACATCTCTTCGTCGACTGCGACGAGTCGTTCATCGGCGTCGTCTCGGAAAAGCTCTCGCGCCGCAAGGGGCGGATGATCAATCTGGTCAACCATGGAACAGGTCGGGTCAGGATGGAATTCTCCGTCCCCTCCCGCTCGCTCATCGGCTATCGCAACGAGTTCCTGACCGATACCAAGGGGACCGGCATGATGAACTCCTATCTGGCCGGCTACGAGGAACATCGCGGCGAGTTCCCGACCCGCCTCACCGGCTCGCTCGTCTCCGACCGCACCGGCGAGGCGCTCTCCTACGCCCTCTTCAACCTGGAGCCGCGCGGCGTCCTCTTCTCGGTGCCGGGCGACCCGGTGTACGAAGGGCTGATCGTCGGGGAGCACAACCGCGACAACGATCTGAACGTGAACCCCTGCAAGGCGAAGAAGCTCACGAACATGCGCGCCTCCGGCAAGGATGAAGGGATCGTGCTGACCCCCGTCACGCCGATGACCCTGGAGCGGGCGATCGAGTTCATCAAGGATGACGAGATGGTGGAGGTCACGCCGAAGAGCATCCGCCTGCGCAAGGCGATACTTTCCGCCACCGACCGCCAGCGCCTCCGTCCGGAGAAGATGGCGGCGGAAGAGAACGATTGATCCGGAACGAATCGTACCATACTGTACGATCGCTTCCATCGTGTTGACTTATCTCAACGGTTTCGTAGCTTCGAACCCCGGCCGTCCCGGAGGCGCCCATTCAGGCCCCTCCGGGACCGACCGCGGCTTCTGAACGAGTCGTTATCGAGGAGATGTCATGCCTGCTACAGCCGCCATTGCGAACAAGAGCCTGAACGGGGAGTCGACCCGCCGGAAAGGACCGGAGAAACAGGAGTTTCCGTTCGGTACGGTCCTCAGTCTTGAACCCCTCATCGCCTACGTGCGGGAATCGATGTGTCGTCTGCGCGACGACATGGCGCCCCTTCGCGACAAGATCGAGGAGGCGCTCGCCGCGGCGCCGGAACTGAACGGGCCGATTCATGATCTGTCGGTGATCGATAGATATCGCGAGGTCGTCGATCTCCTCATGTCGGTGATCTTTCCCCCGGCGAACTGGGATCGCGAGTCTCGCGGCGCGATTGTTCCATACACCTTCACTCCCTTCTATCATACCCCCGCGTTCAGCCGTCTGCTGATCGACTCCGACGGCGACAGAGGAAGCATTGCGGCGCTTGCAAGGAACGAAGGGTTCGTGACGGGGCGCACGCTGAGCGCCTATCTCTGGATCCTCCGCCGGTTCTACGATATTTCCGTCGAGTTCGCGTTCCCTGTGATCGCTACCGTCCCCGATCCCGATACCGGGCTGGAGCGATATTACAAGCTGGAGGCGGATGTCCGGTTCCAGGAGGTGCACGCGCGCGGTCCGGTGGAACCCCTTACCGACGAGCAGCGGGCAAGGATTCTGGATAACCTCTCGGATCTCGATATGTGGAGGGATATCATCCCGACCGACATGTTCGAGTTCACCGGCTTCGCCGTGATCAACGCGATCGACATGACCGATCAGCAGGTGGTCTCCGAGCTGACCCGCGAGCTGATCCGCAACGACGCCATCGTCTCCTTCGACGGATTCGAACGCCTGCAGAGTCAGATGCGGACGCTCCTTCGCCGTCCTGGGCTCTTCATGAGCATTGCGGCGCTGGAGGGGGAGGAGCTGATGGTGCTGAACTACGGCGCCAAGGTGAAGGCCGGCTGCGTCTTCACCGATGCGATGCGATATAAGATGAAGGGGTTCTCCGGGTCGATCTACCAGCGGGCGTTCACGGGGGGAAATATCGAGATCATAGAGAATCTCGATACCTACCCCGCCAAGTCGCAGGTGGAGGAGTCGATGATCCTCAAGGGGTACAGGAACGTTCTGGTCGCCCCGTTGAAGGATGAGAAGAGGGTGATCGGGTCGCTGACCCTCTGGTCGGCGGAGGCGGGGGATATCGATTCGCTCAACTCGATGAAGCTCATTGATATCCTGCCGCTCTTCTCCATCGCAGTGCAGCGGAGCATGGACGACCTGCGGAACCGCGTCCAGCGGGTGATCCGGCAGGAGTATACCGCGATCCATCCCTCGGTCGAATGGCGGTTCCGGAAGGCGTCGTTCAACTATATCCGCCAGCAGGATCTGGGGGAACGGCCGGTCATCGAGCCGATCGTCTTTGCCGATGTCTACCCGCTCTTCGGCGAGTCGGATATCAGGAACTCCTCGGTGCAGCGGAACGAGGCGATCCAGCACGATCTGATAGAACAGCTCGACCTGGCCCGCGACGTGGTCGGGCTCGCCCGCACGCACCGCGATCTTCCGATCCTCGACAATGTATCGTACAAGCTCGGAAAGATCTCCGACAACCTGAAGGGGGGACTCCATTCCGGCGACGAAGGGGGAGTGCTCGACATGCTCAAGACGGAGATCGAGCCCCTCTTCACCCACCTGGCGGAGTTCGATCCGGAGATCGCGCACGCCGTGGAGAACTATCGTGCCATGCTCGACAGCGATCTCGGCATCCTCCACAACAAGCGCCGTGATTTCGAGGAGAGCGTCAACACCCTCACCAGGCTCCTCGCCTCCTATATCGACGGCGAGGAGCGGAGGGCGCAGGCGATGTTCCCCCACTACTTCGAACAGCATACCACCGACGGTGTCGATTTCGGGATGTACGTGGGGGCGTCGCTCAACGAGAAGGGAGTCTTCGATCCGATCTATCTGAAGAACCTTCGGCTCTGGCAGCTGATGGTCCTCTGCGGGTCGGCGCGTGAGGCCGAGCGGATCAGACCGAAGCTGAAGATCCCGCTGGAGATGACCCATCTGATCCTCGTGCAGAGCATTCCCCTCTCGATCCGCTTCCTGCACGACGAGAAGCAGTTCGGCGTCGACGGCGCCTACAACATCCGCTACGAGATCATGAAGAAGCGGATCGACAAGGCGACGATCATCGGCACCGACGAGCGCCTGACGCAGCCGGGTCGTATCGCGATCGTCTATTCCCAGGCGAAGGAGGCGCACGAGTACCGCGAGTATATCGAGTACCTTCAGTCGACCGGCGAGCTGGAGGAGGAGGTGGAGGATGTGGAGCTGGAGCCGTTGCAGGGGATCCAGGGGCTGCGCGCGCTCCGGGTGGCGGTGGTCGGCGGACAGGCCCCGGCGCCGACCGATCGGATCGACGAGGCGGTGTGGGCTGTTTCATCGCATATCGAGGGATAGGGGGCGGCGGGATTTCCGATCAAGATGTCGTAGAGCGATTATTCTGAACGAATCATACTCCCTCATGGATCTCTCGACGCTGCGTGACTACTGCCTGGGGAAGCCGGGGACGTCCGAGGATATGCCGTTCGGCGACGGTGTCCTCGTGTTCCGCGTGGGAGGGAAGATCTTTGCGCTGGCGATGGTGGAATCGATCCCGCTCCGATTCAATCTCAAATGCGACCCGCAGCAGGCCCTTGAGCTGCGGGAGCGGTACGAATCGGTGCTCCCCGGCTACCATCAGGACAAGCGACACTGGAACACGATCATCGCCGACGGCTCGGTTCCCGCCCGGGAGCTGCGCGGGATGATCGATCACTCCTATGAGCTGGTGGCCAAGAGTCTGAACAAGAAGGATCGCGAGGCGATGGGGCTGGGGTGAGACGGATGAACCTGAAGGTCGTCGAATCATGAATCGGAATTCCGGATCGTGGCCACATATCTTCTGACATGGAATCCCGCCAAATGGGAATGGAAGGATTACGACGACCGGCTCCGTGAGGTGGCCGAGCGCGGGTCGTTCACCTTCCCGTGGGATACCGGCGCCAACCGTCGCGTCCGCGCCGGCGACCGCGTCTTTCTTCTGCGGCAGGGGCTGGAACCGCGCGGCATCGTCGGCTCCGGTCATGCGGTCTCAGACGTCTACCAGGACGAACACTGGAACCCGATCCGGGAAGGGCTCGCCAACTATATCGTGGTCGAATGGGATCATCTGGTCGACCCCACCCGCGACTGGTATATCCCGCGCAAACGCCTCGACGCCGAAATATTCAGCGGCGTCCACTGGAACACGCAGCGCTCCGGCATCACCATCAGAGAAGATGTCGCGGAGATCCTGGAAGAGGAGTGGGAGAGAGCGATGCGCGGGAGATAGGAAAGACCTGCCTCCGTATCTGTCGGCTGTCTCCGTTGCGGCCGTCAGCTGCCTCGTATTTCGATGTCATCTCTATCGTCCCGCCTCCTGATCCTGCGGCCACCACCCCTCCCATTCGATCCCCTCGATTCCATCTCCCCGCAGCCGCTCGACCAGCTGTCCCGTGTGATGCTGAACATGTCGGATGTTGTAGAGATGAAGCTCCAGTCGCGAGAAGGGGAGCCATTCGAACCCGGAGGGATCCGCGAACGGCTCGGCGGCGATCCGGGATTCCAGCGATGTCGCGATCCGATCCGTGTACGCAAGAAGCTGCTCCTTCGTGTACGGGCACGTGCCGTCGGGTTCGGCGGGAACGTACGACCTGAAGAACTGCATGCCGCGGATTCCATACTCCCACGGCTCGAACTCTCCCTCGGAAGGGGAGAGGTAGAAATGGGTGTAGAAGAGGGTATGGTAGGCGATATGCCAGAAGCGGTTCCCCTGCGTGGGGTCGTCCCAGACCTTATCGGGGCATCGAAGGATCGTTTCCCGAAGCATGACGAGAGCCGATCCGTACTGGGATCGGAGAATATCGTGGAGCTGTTCCATCGGTTGCAGAGCCGGTTGTGATTATGAGGATATCGTGATACGAACGGTTCGCGGAGGTCGGTCGGCTTCCTTCGCTCCCGGAGTCAGAGCGCCCTGTAGTAGAACCCCAGTCCGACATTGATGCAGTCGAGCCGGTGATGTCTCCTGCTCGTCTCCGTGCGGGGCTCCTCGGTCAGCGTATGCTCGGTGGAGGAGTGGACCATGTTCATCCTGCCGTAAACATACGCACCCCGGAGCTGCAGTCCCCACCTCGATTCTCCCTTGTTGAAGGTAGCGCGGAACATGAGCGTGGGGATCAGCGTAAAGGCGTTGCCGCCGCTGATGTTCCGGTCGAGCCTCCGGTATTCGTTGCTCTGCGGCTTCTTGAGCAGCACCGACCATTCCACGGATCTGACATTGATATTGCCGGCAAGAAGTCCCGGCTCGAACGCCAGCGCGTCGATCAGCGGGATGCGGTACGACAGACCGAGTACCGCCGCGGTCGTCGAGAACGGGGTCATGGAATGGTTGAGGATGATGTCGTCGGGATAGTTCCTGCTGGAGTATTCCTCCAGGATCGTCTGTCCCTGAATGATCATGTTGTCGACGACCCCTTCCACCGTCAGCCGGTCGGTGACACGCCATGCAACGGTTCCGACGAACGATCCGTAGTTCCCCGAGCTGTCCATGATGTAGAGCGGATCGTCCGGTGTCGTCCCGCGGTTCGCGAGCGGGACCGCGACCCCCCATATCATGCCGAAGGAGAGGGGATAGTCGCTCTTCGATATTTTTGCATCGTGTTCGGTACTATCGCTCTGCGCCGCGCATGCAAGGGAGACCAGCAGCAGAGCGCAGATCGATATCGTTGCGTGCCGGATCATCGGGTCTCAGATAAGTGTGATCGGCTGAGTGGTATCGGAAAGATTTCTCCCCCCTTCCAGTTCGATCGTCACGCTGAACCGTATGCCGGGGGATCGATCGAGCCCCTGGGTGCGCAGGAGGCGGACGCGCTCGGACCAGACCTGATCGTCGTCGTTCATGCCTCGTATCAGGTCGGGGATCGTCACCAGATCCTCGAGGAACTCATCCGCCGCGTAGGGTGAAGGGGAGCGGACGGCCTCGAAATCGGCCGTGACGTCGCGAACCGTCTGGCTCGAATCGTCCGGGATCGCATGAATCCGTATCGCGAGAACGCTGTCGGTGTTGATGAACCTTGTAACATCGGGACACGATGTGGCGTATGCAGCCGGCACGGGGGTGAATCGGAACACGCTCTTGAAACCGAACATGATCTCAATACCGTATGCCGTCGCCGGCACGGAAGCGTTGTACGGCGGCTGCGCGATCCTCCCGCTGTTGTCCAGATTCGACACCTCTATCTTCTGCCATGAGAACGGCACGTTGATCTCCTGATCGCAGCATCCGGCGGCCAGCCAGAGCAACTGTATCGTAAATGTAGATAATGCGAGTCGTAATGTGTTCATGGGAATTCTCCTTGTGGGTATCCCGGGGCCGGGATACGATATTCTCGGATGTGCGCCGATGGGACCATCGACTCCCCTTCAGAAGAGCCGGCAATAGAGTCCCAGGCCGATATTCAGGCCGTCGAATCGATGGTCCCGCCGGTCCGTCGCCGTGACCGGTTCCTCGGCCAGTTCGTGATTCGTGAAGGAGTGGGGCAGGTTCGCACTGCCGTAATAGTAGGCGCTCCTGAGCTGCAATCCCCACCTCGACGTCCCCTTGAGAAATGTATAGCGCAGCATCAGCGTGGGGATCAGGGTGAACCGGTTCGTTCCCTCGACGACCCTGTCGATGCCTCGATAGAGGTTCGTGCCCGGTTCCTTCAGCAGGACCGACCATCGTATCGAACCGACCGACAGGTTCCCGGCCAGAAGCCCCGGTTCCAGCGACAACTCACGACGATAGAGAGGGATGCGATAGGAAAGCCCGAACCCCATCACCGCCATGACGAACGGGGTCGCGTCGTGCGTGAGAATGTAGTCGTCGGTATAGAGAGATGCGGCATGTTCCGCCAGCGTGGTGTCGGCAACGACCTGCATGAGATCGAGGACCCCTTCCACCGTCAGCCGATCCGTGATCCGCCAGGCGGCGGTCAGGACGAACGAGCCGTTGTAGGTTCCGGCACTGTCGAGGAGATGGATCGGGTCGTCCGATCCGGCGCCCCGGTTCCCGAAGGGGAGCGCTATCCCAAAGGCCATCCCCAGGGAGAAGGGATAACGGCGCTTCGGATCATCCGTGTCGTTCTGGGATATATCGTTCTGAGCCGTGCAGAGGCCGCAGAGGAGGAGAAGCAGGCAGACCGATACTGTTGTGAATCTCAGCATCGTTTCTCAGATCAGTGTGAGAGGGGCCGTTGTATCGGAAAGCGTTCTTCCCCCCTTCAGTTCCACCGTCACGCCGAACCTGATGCCGGGGGATCGATCGAGGTTCTCCATGCGGAGAAGCTGGGTTCCCTCGATCCATGTCCATTCGTTCCTGTTCATGCCGCGGACCATCTCATCGATCGTCACCAGATCGATGAGAACAGGACCGATCCCTCCGGCGCCCCTCCGCGTGGCGCGGAATTCGTTCGTGACATCGTGGACCGCCTCGGCGGAATCGCTCGGGATCGCATGAACCCGTACCGAGAGGACGGTGTCGACGTTGACGTCGACGAACATCCCCGGACACGACGTAGCGTATGCCGCCGGAAGGAGTAAGTATCGTGATGCAATATTGCGGTCGAGCGTGAAGATCATCGAGATGCCGTACGCCGCAGCCGGTACCGGGGAGCCGTATGAAAAGATCGGGGCAGGCCCGCTGTTGTTCAGGTTCTCGACATCCATTCTGGTCCATCTGAACGGGGCCTCGGTCTCCTCTATGCAGCAGCCCGTAACAAGCCAGAATAATTGTATCGTAAGGGATGATAATGCGAGCCGTGATATCTTCATCGGTAGTGCTCCCGGGCTTCTGTGGTATGGACGATTCCGTTTTCACTCTCCTGGGTGACACGGTCCCCCTGATTCGTAACCAGCTCGACTCCGGCCTCAGAACGGACTCCAGTAGAAGCCGAGGCCGACGTTCAGAAAACTGAAATCATGGCGCGCGGTGAGCGATGAGGTATGCGAAGGGTCGATCAATGTCTCCTCCGTGAGCGAATGATCGACGTCGATTCCGGGGCCGAGATACGATATTCTCAGATGCGCGCCGACGGTGGAGGGGGAGCTCTCCAGCGGGAGCCGGACCGTCAGCGCGGGGCTGAGGGTGAAGGCCGGTTTCGACGTCATATCGTGTCGAGTGGTCCGATATTCGTTGCTGCCGCTCTTTTTCAGGAAGAGCGACCGCTGCGCCGACTCCATGAACGTCGCTCCGGCCAGCATCGTCGGTTCCAGAAGAAACGCTCCCAGCCGTACCCTCCATGAAATTCCGCCGCCGTAGAAGAGGATACCTCCCGCCGTGATCTTGTTTTCCAGCACGATATATTCAGGATAGGAATCCCCCACCCCCTTGTCGGGGAAAAAACCGGTCACCAGCGAATAATCGACTGCGAGCTCCAGTGCCAGATCGTCAATAATGCGATATGTCGCCGTGGTTGCGAACGAATAATCGACAGGCGCTTCCTCCATCACGTACGCGGGTTGTCGCGGCGCCAGTCCCGTTCTGCTCAGCGAGAAGGCGGCGCCGAGCACCGCTCCCAGCGAGAAGTCGTTCTCCGTCGCGTCGTTCTGGGCCGCGGCGAAGGTGGGGAGCAGGGGAGAGAGCAGAAGGATGGATATCGCTCCGCGATAATACATGTCAGATCAGCGTGATTGTATCGGTGGTGTCGGCGATCCTCTTTCCGCTCGACAGTTCCATCGTCACGATGAAATGAACACCCGTTGCCGGTTCCGATCCGCTGATTCTGATCATCTGATATCGGGTGGCGGAATAGCCCTCGGGGCGATTGAGCCTCGTGATGAACTCACCGATCGTGATGAACTGCTGCAGAGGGGGAACGCCGTACTCCTTGTCGATCACGCGGAACTCGCCGGTGACGTCGTGCCGTCCCGAGCCGTCGGTAAGAAGCTCAACGTTGAACGCGCTTACCGTATCCTCGGTGTAGAAGCCTCCTGCCGAGAGGCCGCATGCGTATGCCGCCGGGACCGGAGAGAATCGGAAGTGGGTCGTGCCGCCGGTTGAAAATTGCAGATCGATCCCGTACGCGCCGGCCGGCACGGTCGGTCCGGCCGGGACCATCCATTCCCCGCTGTTGTCCATGTTGGTTGCCGTAAGGCCCGACCATTCGGCCGCGACAGGGAGCGAATCGATATCTCCGCAGCAGCCGGCGGCAAGCCAGATCGACTGCACCGCGAGAACGCAACAGAGCGGTCGTACTAATCTTCTCATGATCCTCTCCCGGCGAATATGTTCATGTCGTTACCTGAACCGTCGACCCATTGACACGGCCTGCGCCGATTCGTAACGGGGCCTGATAAGCGGTGGTGGAGAGGGTGCGGTGGTGACGGAAACGGAAGGGATCGGCGGGGTATGTCGGGGCTGAACGAAGGAGATACGAAGGCTTTCTTCGGCGGGCTACGGATATACCTTCCGAAGCAGTAGATTAGCGCCGCAGTGCCCCGCTCCCCGGGCGGGAGCGATCGGAGCTTCCCTTCTGCGACAGCTATTCCTAGTCTTCATGGGCAGAGTCACAAGCGGCGGCGGTCTTGCCGCGGTATGGTATACCGTCAGGAAATCGTTCGAGGCCGAGGGTGGTCCGATCGAGTTCTGGCGTCACATGAATTCGCGCAACAGCTGCAAGACCTGCGCCTACGGCATGGGGGGCCAGGGAGGGGGAATGCGGAACGAGTCGGGACATTTTCCGGAGTTCTGCAAGAAGTCGGTGCAGGCGATGGCGGCCGACATGCAGCCGCCGATCGCGCGCGACTTCTTCGAACGCCACAGCGTCGACGAGCTCTCCCGGCTCACCCCGCGCGAGCTGGAGAACCTGGGGCGCCTTTCCTATCCGCTCCTCCTTCGCGGCGGCGACACGCATTACCGCCCGGTCTCCTGGGAGCAGGCGCTGGACGGGGTTGCCGCCGCCATGCGCGCCGCCGATCCGAAACGATCCTTCTTCTACTCCTCCGGCAGAAGCAGCAACGAAGCCGCGTTCCTGCTCCAGTGGCTCGCCCGTGTCTACGGCACCAACAACGTTCACAACTGCTCCTACTACTGCCATCAGGCAAGCGGCGTGGGGCTGGGAAGGACGATCGGTTCGAGCACGGCAACCGTCACGCTGGAGGATGTCGAGCACGCCGATTTCGTCATGCTGATCGGCGCCAACCCGGCGAGCAATCATCCCCGCCTCATCACGACGCTCGCCGATCTCCGCGCGCGCGGCGGAAAGGTGGTCGTGATCAACCCGCTTCGCGAAACCGGCCTCGACAGGTTCAACATCCCCTCCAAACCGGGCTCTCTCTTCTTCGGCTCGAAGATCAACGACCTCTACGTGCAGCCCCGCATCGGCGGCGACATCCCCTTCCTCAAGGGGGTTCTGAAGGAGGTGATCCGCCTTGGGGCGCTCGACGAACGTTTCATCGCCGATCATACCTCCGGGTACGATGAACTCCGCGCCGGACTCCAGAAGGAGTCGCTGGAGGAACTGGCCGCGAACGCGGGCGTCGATCGTACTGTGATAGAAGAGACTGCCGCGATCTATGTTGCGTCTCGCAACGCGATCTTCATGTGGGCGATGGGGATCACCCATCACCTGCACGGCGTCGACAACGTGGTGGCGATCTCCAACCTGGCGCTCGCCAGGGGGATGGTGGGGCGTCCCCATGCGGGGCTGATGCCGATCCGCGGGCATTCGAACGTGCAGGGGATCGGCTCGGTCGGATTCGCTCCGGAGCTGAAGGCGGGCTTCCTGAAGGCGATGGAGGATATCTACGGGCTGAAGGTCCCGACCGAACGGGGGCTCGACTCGATGGAGTCGCTTCATGCGGCAGCCGACGGCGCCATAGATTTCGCGCTCCTGATGGGGGGGAATCTCTACGGCGCCAGCCCCGACCTGACGTTCGCCGGGGGCGCGCTCGGTCGTATCGGAACAGTGGTCCATATCAGCACCAAGCTCAACCAGGGGCATGTCTGCGTCAGGCCGGAAGGGGAGGGGAGCGTCTACATCCTCCCGACATGCGTCCGCGACGAGGAGCTGCAGGGGACGACGCAGGAGAGCATGTTCAGCTTCGTCCGCCTCTCCGACGGCGGCATGAGGCGGCCCGGCGGGGAGCTGAAATCGGAGGTGGAGATCGTGACCGGGATCGGCGCGCGGCTTCTTCCGGAGGGGCCGATCGATTTCCGGGCGCTCCGGAACCACGACGAGATCCGGCGGGTTATGGCCCGCACGGTTCCCGGGTACGGCGCCGTCGAGTCGATAGCGCGGACCCGCACGGAGTTCCATGTGGAAGGCCGTGTCCGTCACGAGCCCTCCTTCCCTCTCCCCGACGGGCGGGCCAGATTCATCCATGTCGATACTCCCGTCGACGACCTTCCGGCCGGGACCCTCCGCCTGATGACGATCCGCTCCGAGGGGCAGTTCAACACGGTGGTCTACGAGGAGAACGACAGATACCGCAATCAGTCGTCGCGCGATGTGATCCTGATCTCCGAAGGGGATATGGCCGCTCTCGGCCTGAGAGCCGGGCAACGGGTCACGGTCCGCTCGGAGGTCGGCGAGATGCGGAATATCCGTGTCTCGCCCTACGATATAGCCAGAGGAAGCACCGCGATGTACTACCCCGAATCGAACACCCTTGTCCCGACCGAGGTCGACAGGGGGAGCCGGACGCCCGCATACAAGAATGTCGTGATTACGATAGAGCCCGCCGGCACGGGGGGCTCGATGCAGCCAACTTCAGCCGGGTTCGGAACCCCTTTCGGAAACCCGGTATCAACCGATACGACAGCGCCATGAATATCGAGCAACGACACTGGACTCTCCAGGGAGGCTGGACCGGAGCGACCGACGGGAACGCCGCCCGCTCGCATCTCGTCCTGGCATTCGGCGGACGCGATCCCCTCAGCGACCCGGAGCGATTCGCGGAACTGCGCGAGATCTATCCTGATGCGAGAATCATCACCTGCTCCACCTCCGGGGAGATCCTCGGCTCGGCGGTCTACGACGACTCCATCACCGTCACCGCCGTTGCCTTCGACTCCTCGACGGTACGGATCGCCGATCTGAAGGTCGAGGAGAGTTCCGAGAGCTTCGATGCGGGACGGAGGCTTGTGGAGGCGCTTCCGCAGGAGGGGCTCGTCCATGTCTTCGTCCTCTCCGACGGTCAGCGGGTGAACGGAAGCGAGCTGGTCAAGGGGCTGGCGCAGGGGCTCGGCGAGGATATCTCGATCACGGGCGGTCTTGCCGGGGACGGCACCCGCTTCCAGAAAACCCTCGTCGGCCTCGACAAGCCTCCGGGTGAGGGAAATGTCGTGGCGGTCGGTCTCTACGGCGACAGGCTCAGGGTAGGTTACGGATCGGTGGGGGGGTGGGACTCGTTCGGTCCCGACAGGATCATCACGCGGGCGGTCGGCAACAGGCTCTACGAACTGGACGGGCAGTCGGCGCTGAGTCTCTACAAGAAATATCTGGGGGATCTCGCGGCCGAGCTTCCCGGCTCCGCGCTCCTCTTCCCCCTCAGTATCCGCACCCGCGACGACGACACGCCGGTGGTCCGCACGATCCTCTCGATCGACGAGGATGAGGACTGCATGATCTTCGCCGGCGACATGCCGGTCGGGGCCTACGCCCGGCTCATGAAGGCGAACTTCGATCGTCTGATCGACGGGGCCTCCCTTGCCGCGGGAGAAAGTCATCGAACGATCGGCGGGGCCGAGGCGGAGCTCGCCATCCTCATCAGTTGCGTGGGGCGGAAGGTGGTGCTGGGGCAGAGAACGGAGGAGGAGGTGGAGAGCGTCCGCGAGGTGCTGGGGGAACGGGCGGTTCTGGCGGGCTTCTACTCCTACGGCGAGATATCGCCGTTCACGAAATCGACCCGCTGCGAACTTCATAATCAGACGATGACGATCACTACTCTTTCAGAGGCGTGAGCATGTACAATTCCCTTCTGCAGCGGCAGATACGGAAATATCTCGGCGCCTCGGCAACCATTCCGGATGAGTTCAAACCGTTGCTCGATGCCGTCAACCAGTCGTACGACCATTACGAAGCGGATCGTGATCTGATAGAACGCTCGATGGACCTCAGCTCCCTCGAGCTCCTGGAGGCGAACATGCGGCTCCGCTCCGAGAGCGACCGCCAGACGATCCTCCTCCGTAAGCTCCAGGAATCTCTCGATGCCCTTCAGTTCAACGAGACCCCGCACGGCGGCACGAACGGGGTCGAACATGGCGACCCCGACGACGAGCTGATCGCCGCGGCCGATCTGATCCGCCAGGAGATCGAGCGGAGAAAGGAGGCGGAGACGAAGCTGCAGGAGAGCGAGGCCAGGTTCCGGCTGCTGGCCGAGAACTCCACCGACGTGGTGGCGCGGTATTCGATCGACGGCGTCTGCCGATATATCTCTCCCTCCTGCTTTCCCCTGTTCGGGTACAGACCTGAAGATCTCGTGGGCCGATACATCCATGACCATCTGCACGCCGACGACGTGGAGGATGTGCAGAGGATGTTCACGGAGCTCCTCTCCGAGCCGGCCGTGCTCACCGTCTCTGCCCGTCATCGCCGGAAGGATGGATCGTACCGCTGGTTCGAGACGACCGCCCATGCCGTGCGCGACGCCGCCACCGGCGAGGCGATGGAGATCCATACGGCCTCACGCGATATAACCGAACGGAAGGAGGTGGAGCAGGAGCTGCAGAAGCTCTCGCTGGTCGCCAGCAAGACCGACAACGGCGTGGCGATCACCGACGCCGACGGGTTCATCGAATGGATCAACGACAGTTTCACCCGGATCACCGGGTATTCGACCGACGAGGTGAAGGGGGTGCGCCAGGAGGATCTGCTGCGGGGACCGCTGACCGATCCGGCCACCATCGAAAGCTTCCATGCGGCGAGGCAGGCGCGGGTGGCATGTACCGAGGAGATGTTAAATTACCGCCGTGACGGCTCGATTGTCTGGCTGTCCATGAACGTTGCTCCCATCCTGGATGCCGACGGCCGTGTCGTACGGTTCGTCGGCATCATGAGTGATATATCGGAGCGGAAACAGACGGAGGCGAACATCCGCGAACTGAACGAAGAACTGCAGAATGCGAACGCACTCCTGACCGAGGAGCGCGATATGGAAAAGGAGCACGTCCGGGTGCTGGAGCAGTTGAACCTGATGAAGAGCGAGTTCGTCTCCAGCGTCTCCCATGAACTCAGGACGCCGCTCGCCTCGATCATCGGGTTCGCCCAGACGATCCTGGTCGACCCGGAGCTCCCTTCGGAGATGCAGCAGGAGTTCCTCCAGATCATTCTGGAGGAGGGGAAGCGGCTGGCCAAGCTCATCAACGACATGCTCGATCTGGCGCGCATCGAGAGCGGGCGGGCGATCATGGAGAAATCGAAGGTCGATCTGGAGGGGCTCATCCGTCGCGCCCTCTATTCGATTGCGATGCAGGCCGACGACAAGTCGCTGACGGTCAACGTCGATATTCCGGTGCCCGGAATCATCGCGAACGTCGACCCGGATCGTATGTCGCAGGTGGTGATCAATCTGCTGAGCAACGCCGTCAAGTTCACGCCGAACGGCGGAAGCGTGACGGTATATGCAGGTTTCGTGGGGAACGACGTGAAGGTCGAGGTAAGCGACACGGGGCTGGGGATTCCGCGTGAGGATATGAACCGCCTGTTCGACAAGTTCTACCGCGTCCACAGGCCCGGGCTCGATATCCGCGGCACGGGACTGGGGCTTGCGATCGTCAAGCAGCTGGTGGAACTGCACGGGGGAAGAATAACGGTCAGAAGCGAAGTCGGCGAGGGATCAACGTTCACAATCCTTATACCCCAGTCATGAGCGAGAAAACGGAGATCCTGGTCGTCGAGGATGAGACCAGCATGCAGATCCTCCTGAAGCATCTGCTGACCCGCGCGGGGTACGACGTCACCATGGCCTCCAACGGCCTGGAGGCGAAGGAGGTGCTCAACAGGCGCCGTTTCGATATCATCTGTTCCGATGTGATGATGTCCGGCGTTGACGGCATCCAGCTCTGCACCTGGGTCAAGGATCAGGAATCGTTGAAGGATATTCCTTTCGTCATCCTTTCATCCCGCGCCCAGCACGGCGAAAAGGAACTGGGAATCCAGGCCGGCGCCGACGCCTACCTTACGAAACCGTTTGATATCCACGAACTGATCACCACGATCGACGCAGTACTGCATCGGTCTACGAACTAGTCGTACATTACGATATGTCAGACAAACTCATCTATGTGGTCGACGACGAGGAGAATGTCCGTCGTCTGCTTGAACACTGGCTCAAGACGAAATGGGGATATAAGCTCCGTCTGTTCCCGAACGGTGAGGACTGCCTGAACGCGCTCGACGAGGAGCCCGATCTGGTCATTCTGGATATCATGCTCCCCGGCATCAGCGGACTCGACACGCTGAAGGAGATCAAGCAGCGTCACCCCGATATGCCGGTGATCATGCTCTCCGCCCAGGGAAGGATCGAGACGGCGGTGGAGACGATCAAGCTCGGCGCACTCGACTACTTCCCGAAGTCGATCGATCTGCCGAAGCTGGAGATCGCCATCAAGAACGCCCTTCAGCTCCATGCCCTCCAGCGCGAGGTCGCCGAACTGCGGGCGACCGTGGCGCAGACCGGCAAGCTCGATAATATCGTATCGAGTTCGGGGACGATGGATGAGGTGCTCAAGCTGGTGCACAAGGCGAAGGATAGCGATATCTCCGTGCTGATCCAGGGGGAGAGCGGCACCGGAAAGGAGCTGATCGCCCGCGCCATCCATTACAACGGGAAGCGCAGGTCGGGACCGTTCGTGGCAACCAACTGCGCGGCGATCCCGCGCGACCTGCTGGAGAGCGAGATGTTCGGCCATGAGAAGGGGGCCTTCACCGGCGCCGTTCAGCGGAAGATCGGCCGGTTCGAGCAGGCCGACGGCGGTACGATATTTCTGGACGAGATCGGCGAGCTCGATATGAACCTGCAGGCCAAGCTTCTGCGGGCGATCCAGCAGCGCCAGTTCGAGCGCGTGGGCGGAACCGAGACGCTGACGACGAACGTCAGGATCATCTCCGCGACCAACAAGGATCTGATTCAGGCGGCGCGCGACAAGGAGTTCCGCGAGGATCTCTACTACCGCCTTGCCTCGTTCCCGATCGTGCTCCCCCCCCTTCGCGAGCGGCGTTCCGATATTCTTCTGCTGGCCGAGCATTTCCTTGCCAAGTACAATGATCGCGAACAGAGGAAGATCCGTTCCTTCTCCAAGAAGTCGATCAAGCTCCTCTACGACTACCCCTGGCCCGGCAACGTCCGCGAGCTGGAAGGGGCGATCGAGCGCGCCGTGCTCCTCTGCGACGGCGACACCATCAGCGAGAGCGACCTGCCGCTGAGCCTTCAGGCGTTCGCCGACGGCGACGACGTTGCTGTCCCGGTTCCCTCCGTGTTCGAGGGGAAGGATACCGTGATTCCGCTGGAGACACTGAAGGAGCAGGCGGTGCGCCATGCGCTGAAGGTGACCGACGGGAACGTCCTCGATGCCGCCAAGAAGCTCCGCATCAGCCGTTCGACGCTCTACGATCTCATGAAGAAATACAACTGCTGAGAGGAAGAATGAACCGCGTGGGAAAAGAGTTCAGGTGGGGAGGAGCGCTCCTCTTCATCCCGGCCGCCGTGGCCGCGCTCGCGATTCAGTCGTGCGAGTTTCATATATCGACTGCCGAGATTGTCGACACGGAGTTGAGCGGCATCACCCCCTCCGACACCGTCGTTGCAGACAGCCTGCCGACCTCGGTGGTGATGCTCCACTGCCGGGTCTCTCTCGATCATGCCCCCTCCGACACCAAGGTCCGCGGGCGATGGTCGGTGATCGACGCCGGCGACCTGGACGGCCAGATGTTCGGCGAAACCGACGTGACGCTCGGGGAGTCGAACGATGTCGTCGACTTCACGCTGAAACCGAACGGAGGGCTTCTTCCGGGACGCTACAAGGTCGATCTCTTCATCAACCCGCACTCGGACGGGAAGAGCAAGCCCGATCTGACCCGCGAGTTCTCGATCGTCTCCGCCGGTCCGTCGATCTGGGGGACGATCCTCTCGACCGACCCCACCGGGGGAACGACGCGGAGCGAGTTCTCCACCGATACCGATGTGCTCTACTGCCATGCGATCGTCGCCGATCCGCGGCCCGGCACGAAGGTCGAGGCGATCTGGATGAACGGCGACGGCTCGGTGATCGATCGCGCCCCGTACGTTCTGAAGGAAGGGGAGAAGAGCACCACTTTCAGCCTGACTCTGACCGAAGGGCTGCCGGCCGGGGTCTACAGCGTCGATCTCCTGCTGAACGACGCTCACGCGAAGTCGATCCCCTTTACCTCGCGATGACCCTCACCCTCGAACCGATCGGTTATATCGCAACGCCGTATATCGATCGTTACCGCGCCCCTCGGCAGCCGGAGCAGGGGGGGCTGAGGTCGGAAGCGGTCGTCACGCTCGAGCCGGGGCGGAACTACGAGCAGGCGCTGGAGGATCTGGCCGGGTTCGAGCGGATCTGGCTGATCTTCTGGTTCCATCGCAACACGACCTGGAAGCCGAAAGTCTCTCCCCCCAGGGGAAACTCCCGCAGAGGAGTCTTCGCCACCCGTTCCCCACATAGACCCAATCCGATAGGTCTCTCCCTGGTGCGCCTGCTGGAGGTGCGCGGCCGCACCCTCCGCGTGGCCGACTGCGACCTGCTGGACGGCACTCCGATCCTCGACATCAAGCCCTACATCCCGTACGTCGACGCGTTTCCCGATGCCGCGGCCGGC
Organism: uncultured bacterium; assembly: GCA_966250335.1. Classification (GTDB taxonomy): domain Bacteria; phylum Bacteroidota; class Ignavibacteria; order OLB7; family OLB7; genus OLB7. The sequence continues at coordinate 32,184 of CBINGZ010000028.1, forward strand.
TGGCTCGCGGAGATCGAGGAGCCCCGGTTTCATATCGTCCTCGCCGAGGAAGCGCGCCCAAGGCTCGAATGGCTGGAAGAGGAGTTCGACGTGAATCTCTACGACGTCGCCGAGCGTGTGCTGAGCGCCGACCCGCGGCCGCATTCGTATCGTAGAGTGAGGGAAGTTGAAGGAGGAAGGTTCGAACTGGCGATACAGTCGTGGAGAATAGTCTTCACCGTGGAGGGAGACCGTGTGCTTCTGACGGACGTGACCAGCGGCTACACGCGCGAAGCCCTCGAAACCGCCGAACCCGGAACGCTCCACGACGAAGAGGCGCACCGCGCGTTCCACACACGCTGGCCGGAAGCGGGGGCAGGCCGTTAAGCACACTGCCGAGATCGAAAAATAATTACGTCGGTGTAACATCCGCCACTCTCTTCGACTCTTATTCACACACGCCGGACGGATTCGCCGATGCATGACGCGTCGATCGTCTCCGTGCACATCGCTCCCGCCGTCGGTTCCAGGCCGACAGCTCAACATGACGAGTCCAGATACGCCCGTTTGCTAGAATTACCATATCCGTCGTCCTGAATTATTGATTCCCGCACGCAATATTCAGGTGAACGCTCGAAGCCCGGCCGCATCGAACGCTCATCCTGACGTGTCGGACGATAATACGGGGGGATGTGTCGTGCGGTCACGGATCGACGGATGTTACATCGCGCCGTTGATGCGTCCGCAGATACGGACGCGCCGAATAATGCCGGGATGGAATTACACGCCGGATAATTCATCGAAGCATAAATGCCGGTATCCGCGTCCGAATATCTCAACATTATTCTTGCAGGGAGTTGATGATGATAAGAATCGCGACTCTTGTTTCGGCGGGACTTTCGGCAATAGTGTGCATCGGTTGCTCGGCCATCCGGTCGAACCCGCTGAACCCGCCCGTGCCGCGCAGCAAGGCCCTCTTCGGGCCGGTTGTCGGTCTGAACAGGAATTTCCACACGGGAGGATTCCGTTCGATAACCGACCCGACATGTCCGCATTTCGAGGATGGGAAGGGAATGGGTTATCTGGTGGGAATGACGGCTGAAATACTTCCGAGCGTCTATTCCCCGTGGTCGATTATTCCCAGAGTTATCTATGAACAACGTCCCGGAAAATTCAATCAGAGGCTGGAAAAGGCTTATGTGCTGATGCCGGGAGCAAACGATCCCGTGGAGCAGATCGTTGAAGCCTCCTCCGATATTGCCTACACTATGTTCGGGGCCGAAATATTTTATAAGTATGAGGTGCTCAATACCGGCGGCGCGAGAATTGCCGTCGCCGGCGGCCCTACCGCAGCGTATGTTCTGGCAGGAGCGAACAGCCAGGCGCTCAATCTCGTCAGACCGGAAAATGCCCGCTTCACCAACCCGGAGGATTATCCTACGGAACGTGAGGGACGCACACTCCGCCTCTACGAGGGATCGATCCCTTCGATGCGGAATTACAGATTCTCGCTGAAGGGTGGGGTCCAGGCGGAAATTCCGGTGTTCGGACGGCAGTGGTATATGACGCCGGGTCTCTATTACGACTACGGTCTCACCGATATCACGACGAGTGAGAACTGGCAGTTGAACTCCTTCGTGTTCATGATCGATTTCCGACATGCTTTCTGATCCATCACATCGAACGGTAGTGAAAGGCCCCTTGCGGGGCCTTTTTTGTTGAGCCGATCGAACGTCCGGAATCGTCACCCGCCGTCGGCCGCCAATGCGTCGATATCGACCTCCCAGCCCAGGCGCGCAAGCACGGAGGCGAACTCTCCGGAAGGGGGGGCGGATATCGACAGGGGATCGCCGGAAACGGGATGCGTCAGCTCCAGCCGGAACGCATGAAGCAGAAGTCGTCCGGACCCCAGATGTTCCCGGAAGAGCCTGTTGTGCCGTCCCTCGCCGTGGACCGTATCGCCGACGATCGGGTGACGCAGGTGCGCCAGATGTCTCCGGATCTGGTGCCACCGTCCCGTCCGGGGCCATGCGGCGACCAGAGAATATCGCGCCGCGGGATATCGTCCGACCGGAATCGGCAGCTCGACACGCGCCACTCCCTTCACCAGAGTGAAGGCGTCGACCGGCTCGCCTCCGTTCTCCGCCAGCGGGTAATCTATCCGTTCGATCTCCGGGGCATATCCGCGGACCACCGCCAGATAACTCTTCCCTACCTCCCGCGTCGCGAACGCCCCCGACAGAAGCCGGGCCGTCTCCGGATCGAGCGCCCAGAGAAGCACGCCGGACGCTCCGCGATCGAGCCGGTGGACGGGATAGACCCGTCGCCGCAGTCTGTCCCGAAGGAGCGACATGCAGGTGACGCTGTCGCGCGCGATCTCCGTCCTGTGGACCAGAAGCCCGCTCGGTTTATCGACGGCGATCAGTCGCTCATCTTCATGAAGTATCGTAAGTTCGCGGCTGTCCCATATTGTTTCCATGGCCGAATATAGCCTTTCGGGGGGATCATGATCGATCGGGGAGAGGCGCCGTACCGGGCGACGGCGGTGAAAAATATCGCAATCATATTGCATGTCTCCGCGCTTTTCGGTATATAGCTCCGCCTTTCGCCGGCGCTCGAAACAACAACCGCCGGCGTACCCTCCTCCTCCATGCCCCCAGGCTTCCGTGCGATCGAACGAAACGATTCAGGTTCCGGAACTCCATCCGTGATCTGATTCCCGCGCTCCATATTCTCTCAATCAATCCAAGCGTTCATGCGTACTCTTTTCAAGCCTGCCGGCGTCACGGCGGCTCTCATGACCAGCGCTCTCTGCGCGCTCCTCTCCTCCGGCTGCTCGGACGACACGACGAGCAGCGAGCCCACCGACATCTGTACCCACTGGTCCTATTCCGGCGACACCGGGCCCGATCACTGGAAGGATTGCGCCGCCTACTCCGATTGCGGCGGAGCGGCGCAATCCCCGATCAACATCGTCGGCGCCGTGAACGACCCGACCCTCACCGACATCGTCCTCGACTACGACAGCTCCAAGACGGCGATCGTCCATACCGGGCACTCGCTCCAGTGGAACTACGACGACGGCAGCACGATCACCATGAACGGCGTATCGTACGAGCTCGAGCAGTTCCATTTCCACACGTCGAGCGAGCATACGGTCGACGGCAGGAGCTACCCGATGGAGGTCCATTTCGTCCACAAGGACGACGCGACGGGGAAGCTGGGGGTGGTCGGCGTCATGTTCAGCGAGGGAGCAGCGAACCCGACGCTGGCGAAGTTCATGGACAACCTGCCGACATCGAAGGATCAGAGGTACGACAACGCCATGAAATATATCGCCTCCGATCTGATGCCGGCCGAAAAGGGGTACTACACCTACCCCGGTTCGCTGACGACCCCTCCCTGCTCGCAGATCGTGACGTGGGCCGTGCTGAAGACCGGAGTCGAGGCATCGAAGCAGCAGATCGACAAGATGCATGAGATCATGCACACCAACAACCGCCCGGTACAGCCGCTGAACGGCCGCGCGATCAGGATGCGCTGATCACCCTCCCCCTCCCTCTGCCGGAAGACCATCACGGGGCCGATCGCAATACTGCGGTCGGCCCCGTCGTCAACCACTTCGCGATCCCTCTCTCTCCCGCGATTTCACGTCCGGGGGAAGCTCGGGCGGTCGGCTCCCTCGGCATTCCGAAGCCGGTGTGCGATTCACGTCGGTTTTGTATGTTGTGCGGATCTTCTCACAGTCCTTTCTCATTCTTCGTCCAACAACTCTTTCGTATCGTATGAAGACACTCGCCTTGATGCTTGCACTCCTGTTCGTTGCGTCGGCTCCGGCCCTCGCTCAGAAGTCGAATCCGGCCAAGATATCCGCGAACTCGAAGACGGAGGCCAAAGCCGCGCCGACCAAGCCCTCCTCCAACCCTCAGTATGTCATCACCGTAACGCAGGGGGAGACGAAGCTGGGCGACATCACGGTGGAGCTCTTCCAGGATCTGGCGCCGAAGCATGTGGCGAACTTCGACAGTCTGGTGAAGGCGAAGTTCTACGACGGTACGGCGTTCCATCGTGTGATCCCCGGGTTCATGATCCAGGGGGGGGACCCGAACTCGAAGAGCAAGCCGGCGACCACCTGGGGCCAGGGCGATCCCTCGCAGACGATGGTTCCCGCGGAGTTCAACAAGACCAGCCACAAGCGCGGCATCCTCTCGGCGGCGCGTCGCGGCGACAACATCAACAGCGCCACGTCGCAGTTCTTCATCTGCCATGCCGACGCGACCTATCTGGATGGTCAGTACACGGTCTACGGCCAGGTGCTCTCCGGGATGGAGGTCGTCGACAAGGTGGCGACCGCCCAGCTCAACGGCTCGGCGCCGGTCACCAAGATCACGATGTCGATCGTGAAGAAGGGGGGAGAGGAGTCGAAGGTCCGCAAGGCGGAGACCAAGACCTCCGGCGACGCCAAGACCCGCAAGGCCGACGCGAAGAAGAGCGACAAGAAGAAGTAGGTCGATCCGCAACAGGGGCCGGATATCCGGCTGCCGGAGAATTCGATCGCGGCCGGAGCAGTCACGCTCCGGCCGTTTCGTATGGTGAGCGACGGAAGCGGGTCGGGTTCGGCAGCTGCAGCCCGGTCTTCACGCACGGTTCGACGTTCCGAAACCAACCCGGCCCGCCGGCGGTTGTTGCTCCTGCCCCCGGAACGGGGGTAAGGATCACATTTAAGGATCGAACCATGAGCGCATTCCCACATCTCCTCGACCTCCCCGCCTTCGGCGACGGAACGAGCGTCAACGGGGTGATCGAGACCCCTCGCGGCTGCCGCAACAAGTACAAGTTCGACGGGAAGCGGGGGCTCTTCCTTCTGAAAGGAGTGCTTCCGGCCGGCGCGGTCTTCCCGTTCGATTTCGGGTTCATCCCCTCGACCAGGGGAGAGGACGGCGACCCGCTCGATATCCTGGTGCTGATGGACGAGCCCGCCTTTCCCGGCTGTCTGGTCGAGGTCCGGCTGCTGGGAGCGATCGAGGCGGAACAGACCGAACGGGATGGAACCGTGGAGCGGAACGACAGACTGATAGGGGTGGCGGCCGAGTCGAGAACACATCGCGACATGAACACCCTCTCGTCGCTCGGAGATGTTCTGCTGGAGGAGATCGAGCACTTTTTCATATCGTATAATGAAATAAAAGGGAAGACCTTCGCGCCTCTCGGTCGCGTCGGATCGCGGAAGGCCGCCTCGCTCGTCAGGGCCGCCCTGCGGTGACGGCCCCGGAAAGCCCCGGTTCATCATCATGCCCACTCTTCGAACCACGACATACACTCCGCCGCTGCTTCTCCGCAACGGTCATCTTCAGACGATCTATCCTTCGCTCTTCCGCAGGGTGGGGGAGCTGGAGTACATCCGCGAGCGGGTGGAAACCCCCGACTCCGATTTCCTCGATCTCGACTGGTCGCGCGTCGGAACACGTCGCCTGGCGATACTCTCGCACGGACTGGAGGGGAACTCCGACAGGACCTATATCCGGGGGATGGCGCGCGCCGTGAACAGGGCCGGCTGGGACGCCCTGGCCTGGAACTATCGCGGATGCGGCGGTGAGATGAACCGGACGGCGCGGCTCTACCACAGCGGCGCGACGGAGGATCTGGTGATCGTGATCGATCACGCGGTGCGGAGCGGGGGATACGACGAGATCGTTCTGCTCGGGTTCAGTCTGGGGGGAAATCTCACTCTGAAATATATCGGTGAGCGAGGCGATGAGATCGAGCCGAGAATCTCCGCGGCCGTCGTCTTCTCCGTCCCCTGCGATCTGAAGGCGAGCGCCGATCGTCTCGCGGTGCGATCGAATAGAATCTACATGCGCAGCTTTCTTACATCGCTCACCGATAAGATTCGCCGGAAGATGGAGCAGATGCCCGGAAGCCTTGCCGATCACGGCCTCGATGTGATGCGCACCTTTCACGAATTCGACAATCTCTATACAGCCCCGATGCACGGCTTCGCGGACGCCGACGACTACTGGAGGAAGTCGAGCTGCCGCCAGTTCATTCCCAATATCCGCGTCCCCGCCACGCTCATCAGCGCCAAGGACGATCCCTTTCTTCCCGACGCCTGCTACCCTTTCGACGAGGCGCGCGCGAACCCTCTCTTCACATTGGAAGTCCCGGAACACGGCGGACATGTCGGGTTCGTGTCGTTCGGCGGCGACGGTTCCTACTGGTCGGAACGGCGGGCCGTCGAGATTCTTTCCGAGCGTTGATATCCCGATTTCATGCGCCGATGAGAGCGCATTCTGCTCTCTTCACCCCCTCGTAACGCCCTTCTTCATGCAGAGTGTATCACGCTGTACCGCGCGGTCAGTTCAGGGTCGGGATCGATATCCGTAATGCCGAGAGAGTCATGGGAGATTCCATGCAGCCCGGTATCGGTCCCTTTCATATCTATTTCAGATGTTCAGGAGATCGACCATGAAGACCCCTCTCCGTGTGATCGCGCGCAGCCTGCCGCTGTTTGTCGCCGCTCTGTTTGTATCGTCCTGCGGTACTGAGAACCGCTACGCTTCCTCTCATTCCCCCTATGCCGCGAAGCAGAGCCCGGTCGCGAGCAACAATGAACCTGTGCCTGCGCCGACCGACTCGGCCGGCGCCTCCGGAGTTGCCGGCTCCCATTACGATGTTTCAGGCGAAGGCTACAACACCATCGTCGAGAACCCGTTCACGCAGGCGGAGACCACTCCTCTCTCCACATTCTCGATCGACGTCGACCGCGCTTCGTACAGCAACGTCCGCCGCTTCCTGGAGGACGACATGCTCCCGCCGGCCGGGGCGGTGCGGGTGGAGGAGATGATCAACTACTTCTCCTACGATTATCCGAAGCCGACATCGGACGTTCCCTTCACCGTCGCGACCGAGATCGCCCGGTGTCCCTGGAACTCGGAGCATCAACTGCTGCTGGTCGGAGTTCAGGGGAAGGAGATCGAGACGAAGCTGATGCCTCCCAGCAACCTTGTCTTCCTTGTCGATGTCTCGGGCTCGATGGATGAGCCGGACAAGCTCCCTCTTGTCAAGGAGTCGCTCCGGATGCTGGTGGGAACGTTACGTGATGTGGATCGTGTTGCGATTGTCGTCTACGCCGGGGCCGCCGGCCTGGCCCTCCCCTCAACATCGGGAGCCGACAGAGATGAGATCGAGGATGCCATCGACGATCTGGAGGCGGGGGGATCGACCGCCGGGGGAGAGGGGATAGAACTCGCCTACGCGATCGCCCGACAGAACTTCATGAAGTTCGGCAACAACCGCGTGATCCTTGCCTCGGATGGAGATTTCAACGTGGGGATCAGCGATCCGGCGGGGCTCGTGAAACTGATCGAGGAGCAACGGAACTCCGGTGTCTACCTCACGGTGCTCGGGTTCGGGGCGGGGAATCTTCAGGATGGCCGGATGGAGCAGATCGCCGACCACGGCAACGGCCAGTATGCCTATATCGACGGGATGGATGAGGCGCGGAAGGTCTTCCGCCGCGAGCTGAGCGGAACGCTCCACGCCATTGCCAGGGATGTGAAGATCCAGGTCGAGTTCAATCCCGCCAACGTCCGTTCCTACCGGCTGATCGGCTACGAGAACCGGGCGCTGGCCGCGCAGGACTTCACCGACGATAAGAAAGACGCAGGGGAACTCGGCTCCGGTCACTCGGTCACGGCGCTCTACGAGATCGAGCCGGTCACCGCGCCGTTGCAGAGATCGACAGGAGGGACGCAGCTCCGGTATCAGGCCCCGGCTCCGACACCCGGCGCGATACATGCGGGGGAGCTGGTGCTGGTGAAGCTCCGCTACAAGCTTCCGAGCCGGGAGACGAGCCAGGAGATCAGGGGGGTCGTCCCCGTTCCGGGTTCGCTCGATCAGGCCACCGGAAATATCGCACTCGCCGCGTCGGTCGCCGAGTTCGGGATGATGCTGCGGCGCTCCGAGCACAGGGGGAACGGCTCGTTCGATCAGGCGCTGGCGCTGGCGGAGCAGGCCGACAGGGATGAGAGCAGGGAGGAGACGCGCGAGCTGATCGAGCTTATCCGCGCCGCCCGGAGGCTCTCCATCGGAACCTGACGGCAGATCATCAAATCATGACACAGGGTGCTTCCTCGACACCCTTCCGCGAACCGGCCGCCGGGCGTTCGCGGAAGGGTGTCCGATTTTGTGCCCGCGGCCGGCGGTGCTAACTTCGCCGCATGACCATCTGGAATATCTTCCGTCGCGCCGTCGAACTCCATCCCTCCGGAACCGCCGTCACGGAGGGTGTGCGACGGCTCACGTACGCCGATCTGGAGCCGAGAGTCGGCGCCGTGGCGCGGTTCATGGCGGAGCGGCTGGAACCGGGCGACAGGGTCGCGGTTCTGGACGTCAACTCGCTCGAATATCTCGAACTCTATTTCGCGGCGGCGGGGGCGCGGGTCGTTCTCACCCCCCTCAACACCCGTCTTTCCGTCGACGAACTCGGTGCGATACTTGTCGACTCGGGGGCCCGTCTCCTCGTGGCCTCGACCCGGTTCGCCGCGACCGTCGAGAAGCTCTGCGCCGTCGTCCCGCCGGAAGGGGTCGTCTGGATCGGCGACGAACCCGCGGCCGTCACGGTTCCGACATGGTCGTACGACGATCTAGTTGCCTCCCCGATCCCCTTCCTTCCCGTTCATGAACCTGGGCCCGACGATCTGGCGCATCTCTATTACACGAGCGGCACCACCGGGCGCTCAAAGGGGGTGATGCTGACGCATCGTAATGTGGCGGCGCACGCCATGGGGGCGGCGCTGGAGCTTCGGCTGGACTCGACCGACGTCTGGGGACACTTCGCTCCGATGTTTCATCTGGCCGACGCCTGGGCGGTCTTCGGGATCACGCTGGTCGGCGGCCGCCATCTGATCTCTCCGAGCTTCGAGGCCGGGGGAGCGCTCAGGATGATCGAAAAGGATCGTATCACGATCACCAATCTCATCCCCACGATGCTCAACCTGATGGTGAAGCATCCGGGCGCGGCGGAGCTCGATTTCAGCAGCCTCCGGCTCATCCTGAGCGGCGGCGCGCCGATCGCTCCGCAGGTGGTCGAGGCGATCGTTGATCTCTTCGGGTGCGAGTATGTGCAGACGTACGGGATGACGGAGACGAGCCCCTATCTCACCTTGAGCGTTGTCAAGGATCATCTCCGCGCGCTCCCCCGATCGGAACAGATGCGATATATCGCGAAGACCGGGCGTCCATTCGTCACGGTCCGGCTGAAGGTCGTGGATGAGAAGGGGACCCCCGTGCCCGCGGACGGGGAGACGATCGGCGAGATTCTGGCGCGCGGCGAGACCGTCACGCCTGGCTACTGGCAGAGACCTGAGGAGACGGCCGCCGCCTTCACCGAAGGGTGGCTTCGGACGGGGGATCTTGCGACGCTCGACTCCGAGGGGTATCTGAACATCGTCGACAGGAAGAAGGATATGATCATCACCGGCGGGGAGAACGTCTACTCCACCGAGGTCGAGAATATCCTGTATGATCATGCTGCGATACTTGAGGCCGCCGTCTTCGGTCTGCCGGACGAGGTCTACGGCGAGACCGTGAACGCGGCCGTGGTGATGAAGGCGGGGGAGATCGCCACGGCCGCCGATCTGATCCGGTTCTGCCGCGAGAGGATCGCATCGTACAAGGCCCCGCGCTCGATACGGTTCGTGGACGAGCTGCCGCGGACCGGCTCCGGCAAGATCTCCAAGCTGATGCTCCGGGCCCTCTTCTCTCAACAGGAGTCACCTCTCTCATGACACGATATTCCATTCGCATCGCGATCGTTGCGGCGGTTCTGGCGACCCTCCCGATCTGCGCCGGCTCCCTGCGCGCGCAGGCCGATACGGCGCATGCCGGGAACGGCGCCTCCGACACCACGCTGAACGTCCTGATCGTGACGGCCCATCCGGACGATGAGACGGCGTTCGCCGGGGCGGTCTACAACATCACCCATCATCTCGGCGGCAATGTCGATCTGGCGCTCGTCACCAACGGCGAGGGGGGCTACAAATACTCCACGTTCGCCGAGGAATACTACGGGCTGGCGCTGACCGACGAGGCGGTGGGACGTGAACATCTTCCCACGATACGGAAGCGGGAACTGATGGCCGGCGGCAGGATCATCGGCATCCGCAACTACTTCTTCATGGACCAGCAGGACAACCGCTACATGCTCGATGCGGCCGAGGTTCTGAACGGCATCTGGAACGTTCCGCTCATCTCCGAACGGCTGAACGATATCCTGACGAAGGGGTCCTACGACTACGTCTTCGTCCACCTGCCGACCGAGGGGACGCACGGGCACCACAAGGCCGCCACGATTCTCGCGCTCCGGGCCGTCCAGCGGCTGACGACCGTCAGAAAGCCGATCGTTCTTGCGGCGACCGGGTCGTCGAAGGGGGATACGACCCTCCAGGCCTTCAGCGGTCTTGCGGCGTACCCGGAGACGGCCGTGTCGCGCGGAAGCTCCTCCTTCCGTTTCGATCGCACCCGCAAACTCGGGTTCAAGAACGCCCTGGACTACAAGATCGTCGTGAACTGGCTGATCGCCGAACACAAGTCGCAGGGGGTGATGCAGACCCTGATGAATCAGGGGGACTACGAGGACTACTGGTTCTTCGACCTGAACGACCCGGCCGGTATGACGGCGACCGCCGCTCTCTTCCAGGCGCTGGGGAACGTCACATATCCCGTCAGGGAATACAAGTAAAGGATAAGGGAGATGAGAGGGTCGGAAGGAACCACCGCGGGATGGCGGGAGAGACTGAGCGCGGATGAGGAGACGATCCTCCGGGCCTGGGACGTCATCGTCGCCGTCGCGGCGACGGTGAGCGCTCTGCTGATTCCGGTGCGACTGGTCTTCGGTCACGGGGTGGAATGGATCGCGACGTACGATGCGTGGCAGGCGACCCCTCTCTTCACGGCCGATCTTCTCGTCAGGATCTGGCTTGCGCGCAGGCGGTCCGGTTCCGTGGCGGATACATGGCGCACCGGATCGCGCGAGGGACGGTGGGTGCTGATCGCCGGTGTGCTGGGGGCCGTTCCGTTCGAGGCCATATTCGGTCACGATGCATTGCTGCTCCTTCGGCTCTGCAAGCTGGAACGGGTGCCGCGTGTCGTGAACAAGCTGCGGCATCATCTTCTCAGGTATGCCAACATCATCCGGCTCGTTGTCTTCCTCTACTGGCTCGGGATCGCCACGCACTGGCTTGCCTGCGGGTGGCTTGCGATGGGAGGGGGGAACATCCGGGGGGAGGGGGTCAGCAGATATATCGGAGGACTCTACTGGGCCGTCACCACGCTGGCGACGGTCGGCTACGGCGACATCGCGCCGCAGAACGATCTCCAGCGGCTCTACGCCATGGGGGTGATGATCTTCGGCGTGGCGACCTTCGGCTACGTGATCGGCAACATCACCCGCATCCTGGCGAACATCGATCCCGCCAAGGCGAGATACCAGGAGAACATGGAGAGGATCGCCGCGTTCATGAAGTACAGAGAGCTTCCGATCCCGTTGCAGCGCCGCATCCGCGACTACTACGCGCATCTCTGGGAGAAGCGCCTCGGGTACGACGAGGGGAGTGTGCTCACGACGCTCCCTCCCAGTCTCCACACCGACGTTGCGATGTTTCTGATCCGGGACGTGCTGGTAAAGGTTCCGATATTTCAGGGAGCCGACGAATCGTTCCTGCGCGATCTTGCCCGCCAGCTCCGCCCCGTGGTCTTCACGCCGGGCGACTACGTCTTCCATCAGGGAGACTCGGGACACGAGATGTATTTCATCAGCAGGGGGACGCTGGAGGTTCTCTCCGGCGACGGCGCCATCCTCTACAAAACGCTGACCGACGGAGATTTCTTCGGTGAGATCGCTCTGCTGGAGGGGGGCGCCCGCACCGCCACCGTCAAGGCCGTGGACTACTGCGATCTGTATGCGCTCGACAGGGATACCTTCGAGCGGATCGTGCTCCATCATCCGGAGATCCTGACGCTGATCCAGGAGGAGGCGATACGGCGACAGGAGCGGAACATGCTGCTCCACGATTCGTAGGGAGCCTCGTCCGTTCTTCGTGGAGTTCATATCCTTCCAGGCTCGACTATGACGCTCAATCCCATCGTGTCGGTTCTGTCGGCGGCCGCACTGGTTGCGGGGGCGGGAATCGTCCGTGCGCAGGGGGAGCCGGATACGACACGGATATATCGCGTTCCGGAGATTCTCGTGAAGGATCTGCGCTCTCCCGGTCCCGACGATTCGGTCGCCTCTTCCGTATCGCATATCGATGTGGGAGCCGAAGCCGTGGGGAACACGGGCCTGGGGCTGGCCGATGTGCTGGAAGGGGTGCCGGGACTCCAGGTCGACAACCGCTACAATTTCGCCCTGGGAGAGAGGATCTCCATGCGCGGGTTCGGCGCGCGAGCGCAGTTCGGCGTCCGCGGGGTAAGGGTCATCGCCGACGGAATCTCCGCCACCTTCGCCGACGGACAGAACGGACTCGAATTCATAGATCCCTCCACGATAGAATCGGCCGAGGTGCTGCGCGGTCCCGCCTCGTCCCTCTACGGCAACGCGTCGGGAGGGGTGATCCTGCTTCGGACCTTCGCCCCCTCCGCCGGCCCCTTCGCCCAGCGGTTCCGGGCGCTGGCCGGCGACAACGGACTGCTGCGACTCGAAAGCGGAAGCAGCGGCACGATCGGAGATATATCGTACCAGCTCAGAGGTTCGCAGCTCGACTACGACGGCTACCGTCCCCATGCCTCGGCGCGCAACAGGAACGTCCAGGCGCAACTGGGACGCCGCTTCGACGGCGGCGAGCTGAACGTGCGTGGCGGCTATCTCGATTTCACGGCAGAGAACCCCGGCGCCCTCTCCCGCGCCATGCTCGAGGCCAGCAGGTTCCAGGCCGTGGCCGGAAATGTCCGCCAGAAGACGGGGAAGAGCGGAAGCCAGGGAGACCTGGGGGCGACGCTCCGTCTGGCTGAAGATTCCACGCTGGTCGAGGTGACCGGGGAGATGCATCTTCGCGAGATCGAGAACCCCATTCCCGGCAGGATTATCGATCTCTCCAGAACCGCGGCCGCGCTGCGGGGCGTCGTTCACTCTGCCGTATCGCTTTTCGATGCTCCGCTCATGTGGTCCGCGGGCTTCGATCTGGACGCGCAGTTCGACGACCGCCGCAACTCCCTCAATCTGGACGGAGAGCGGGGAGAAGTGACCTTGAACCAGAAGGAGCGGGTGATCGGCGCCGGAGCGTTCCTCACGGGCGCGGTCTCGCCGATCGCCGGCGTGCGGGCAATGGGGGGAATCCGCTACGACGGGACCGCCTTCCGCGCCGACGACAGACTCGTGACCCCGGCCGACCCCGACGATTCGGGCGACCGGCGGATGGCGTCGTGGAGCCCGTCGTTCGGCCTCCTCTGGACCCCCGACAGCTCCGTGGCCCTCTTCGGCAACGTCTCCACCGCCTTCGAGACCCCGACGACCTCGGAGCTGGCGAACAGGCCGAGCGGCGCCGGCGGGTTCAACCCCGAACTGGAGCCGCAGCGGGCGCTCTCGTTCGAGATCGGTGGACGCGGCGAACTCTTCGATGAGCTCGGCTGGTCGCTGGCGCTCTACACCGCCCGGATCAGGAACGAGCTTGTATCGTTTCAGGTGCCCGGTTCTCCGGGACGCGATTTCTATCGTAATGCGGCATCAAGCTCCCACAACGGAGTCGAGGCCTCCCTCTCGGCCTCGCCGGTCGGCGGCATGAGGTTCTCCCTCTCCTACGCCTATACCGACGCGCGGTTCGACGAGTACGGGGCGGAGGGGGCCGATTTCTCCGGCAACCGTCTCCCGGGCGTCTCTCCCCAGAGAGTGAGCGGGCGGTTGTCGTACCTGGCAGCCTTCGGACTCTTTGGAAGTCTGAGCGGCAGGTACGTTTCCGAGACGACGGTCGACGACGCGAACTCCGAGAGCTCCCCCGGCTACACGGTGCTCGATCTCCGGCTCATCTGGCAGGAGGGGATCGAGATCCCGGTCGGCGGCGACTGGAGGATAAGAATGGTCCCCTTCGCCGGCGTCGACAATCTTCTCGATACCGACTACAACACGGCGATCACGATCAACGCCTTCGGCGGGCGGTACTACGAACCGGGACCGGAACGATCGATCCACGGCGGCGTGGAGCTCTCGCTGGCCGAGGCCGCCGGACAGTAACCGGCAGAATCATATCGCAATCATACAGCAGTCGAAACAAGGTTCAGACGATACATCTTTTCGGAGAACAGCGATGGAACAGACGATCCGGCCGATGGAACTCGGCGACATCTTCAACAGAACTTTTCAACTGATCGGCAGAACAGCCGTACGGGCGCTCACGATCGGCGTGATCGCGCTGGTGCCGGTGGCGATTATCTACGGGTGGGCGCTGCAGCATTCGCTGGAGCATTTCGCTCAGTTCATGCGGGATATCACGCTCCTGGAGGGGCAGCAGCCTACGTCGGAGCAGATGTGGAACATGCTGAGTCCGATGATGGCCGATTTCCCGTTGATAGCTCTCAGCTCGTTCGCGTTCATGGTCGGAAACGTCGTTGCGATGATTGCCGTTATATCGGTCGTCAGCGCCGAGATGGTGGGAGAGGAGCTTACGTGGAAGCAGGCGCTGGGCGAAACCGTCAGAGGGAAGATGTGGCGCGGGCTGGGGGTACAGCTTCTTCAGCTCCTTGTCTATGGGATCATCGGAGCCGTATGCTACGTTCCCTTTATCGTTGTCATGGTAGGGGTGAGCATGAACGCGCAGGACGGATCAGGCGTGGCCGTGGTGTTTCTGGCCCTTATGCTTTTCATGATGCTTCTGTTCGGCGCCATCGCCTTCTTCTTCATCCGCTGGCTCTACACCATGCAGGCGATCGCCTGGGAGGATGCCGGGGTGATAGAGGCATTCAAGCGGAGCTGGGAGCTTGTGAAGGGGAGATGGTGGAGAACCGCGATCTTCTATCTGGCGTTGCTCATTGTCTCAACCTTCGCTCTGTCGCTGATCACGACGCCGGTTCAGATCTTCTCCATGTGGGGGTTCTTCGAGGCGATCATGGATATGCAGTCGAGCATGGGGGAGCGGCCCGATCCTTCGATCTTCTTCGAGGCATTCTCCCGGATGGGAACGGGGCTCACGATCATCATGGCGTTGAGTTCGGTGCTCGGCCTGATGATCCATCCCCATTACGTCACCGTCATGTACTTCGACGCCCGCGCCAGAAACGGCGAGTTCGAGGAGGAGAACGACGGGGATTATGTGAACTACATGGAGTGATCGGGCCGCCGCCGTTGTTCGGTATCGACGAAGCCGAACATTGATGAATATCGAACCATTATGAATCAACGGAACGACCTCCTTGATCCGAAAGACGGGCCGGACGAACAGGGGATCTATAACGACGACCCGTTCTATTTCACCGGGACATGGGAGCTGAAGGGACGGAACCCTGTCGCCGCCGCGTTCTTCGGGATGCTTGGCGTCGGCCTGGTGTACATGGCCGGGCAGCTCGCGCTCATGCTCCCTCCGATGCTCTCCAAACTGGCCGATCGGGCCGGCGATCTTGCCTCCGACAACCCCGCCGCCGTCGACTCGATGATGGGGGATATGGTCGGGGAGATTCGGATCATTCTGGTGATCTCCCAGTTCCTCTTCATGCTCGCGCCGGTGATATGGCTCGTGAAGCGATGGCATACACGGGAGGCGTGGGATTATATCCGATTGAAGAACTTCCGTCCGCTGGAGGTTCTGCTCGCCGTGCTGATCACCGTGCTGCTGCTGCCGACGAGCAGCTATATCCTGAGCCTGATCACCCGTTCGCTCGACGTCCCCGACAGCATCACAAGGATGGGTGAAGAGATCTTCACGGCGCATTCCCCCGGCGAGTTCATCTGGCTCGTTTTCGTCGTCGCCGTCACCCCGGCGATCTGCGAGGAGATCCTCTTCCGGGGCTACGTGCAGCGGACGATGGAGCGGGGGATGGGGAGGAAGGCGATCTTCGTCGCGGGGATCGCCTTCGGGCTCTTCCATTTCAGCCCGTTCGGCCTTGCGGTGCTGGCGGTCATGGGGATCGTACTGGGATATTTCTATCATCGCAGCCGCAGTCTCTACCCGTCGATGGCGGCTCATTTCACCAACAACTTCCTGGCGACCCTGTTTCTCTACCAGCAGCCCGTGGTCGAGGGAGTGAACCTTGCGTCGGATGAATCTGTTCCGCTCTCATGGGTCCTGGCGACCTTCCCGGTTGCCGTGGCGCTCCTCTTCCTCTATCGCAGAATCACGCGCGATCGGAATCTCATGGAGCCGGCCGGACCGCCGGAGGAACCGTTCGTCGCACCGCACGACCCCGATGCGCCGATGATCCCGAAACGGCAGGGACCCGGTGAAAGCCTATTCCCGTGAGTGCTCCCTGCCGGACTCGAACCTGCGACCCACTGATGAAAAGTCGGATGCCGTAGGCGAGGAACTCACGCGGCGTGATACTGACGAACATCTTGACAGGAAGCAGATATGGAACTCGGTATGATAGGTCTCGGACGGATGGGAGCGTTCATGTCCGAACGGCTCCTGGGGGGCGGACATCGTGTGGTCGGTTACGATAGAAGTCCCGATGCCGCGGCCCGCCTTGTCGCCGCAGGAGGGGAGAAGGCCGATTCGCTCAGGTCTCTTGTCGACGCGCTCGCCGCGCCGCGCCTCCTCTGGATCATGGTCCCGGCCGGCGCTCCGGTGGATGAGACGATCGAGGAGCTTCGTCCGCTCCTCTCGCCGGGCGACTCCATCGTGGATGGAGGGAATTCGAACTATCGAGACACGATGCGTCGCGGGGACTCCCTCGGCGCCGACGGAATCGACTATATCGACTGCGGGACGAGCGGCGGCGTCTGGGGATTGAGCGAGGGATACAGCCTGATGATCGGCGGAGACGAAGCGGCGGTCGAGCGGCTCCGCCCGATCTTCGAAACCCTTGCTCCCGCGCCCGACCGCGGCTGGGGACGTGTAGGCCCCGGAGGATCGGGGCATTTCGTCAAGATGATCCACAACGGCATAGAGTACGGCATGATGCAGGCGTATGCGGAAGGCTTCTCGATCATGCACCACAAGAAGGAGTTCGGGCTCGACCCCCACGCGATCGCCGAGATCTGGCGGCACGGCTCGGTGGTCCGTTCCTGGCTGCTCGATCTGACGGCGCGGGCTCTGGAAGGGGATTCGAATCTGGCCGACGTGACCCCGTTCGTCTCCGACTCCGGAGAGGGACGGTGGACGGTGGCCGAGGCGATCGATCTCGACGTCCCCGCTCCCGTCATCACCCTTGCGCTCCTCCAGCGTCTCCGCTCCCGCGACGCCGAATCGTATACCGATCGACTTCTCGCCGTGATGCGCGAGCAGTTCGGCGGTCATGCAGTCAGGCGGGGGGAGGCATGAGCAGGATCGGAGTCGAACCGCATCTCTTCGTGATCTTCGGCGCCACCGGCGACCTGATGCACCGCAAGCTTCTTCCGGCCCTCTACGAGCTGGTGACAGGGGGAAGGATCGTGGGACGAAGCGTCCTTCTCGGCGTCGCCCGCACTCCCATGACCGATGAGGAATTCCGCGAGCAGGCCGGGGAGACCCTCGCCGAGACGAAGCCGGAAAAAGGGGAGGAGTCGAAGAAATGGTGCGGGAAATATCTCCACTACTTCGCAATGCCGGAGGGGGACGAGGAGGAATACAAGGGGCTCGTCGCGAAGATCGAGGAGATCGAGCAGGAACATGATCTGACCGGCAACCGGGTCTACTACCTGGCGCTCCCTCCCTCGGCGTTTCCTTCCACGATAGAATCGCTGGGGCGTTCCGGTCTCAACGAAAGTCCGGGGTGGACCCGGATCGTGGTGGAGAAACCGTTCGGCCGCGACCTTGCGTCGGCCGTGAAGCTGAACAAGCTGCTGCACGAATATTTCGACGAGTCGCAGGTATATCGTATCGATCACTATCTGGGAAAGGAGACGGTCCAGAATCTGATCGTCTTCCGATTCGCCAACCTGATGTTCGAGTCGATCTGGAACAGGGATCGGGTCCGGAGCGTGCAGATCACCGTCTCCGAGGATATCGGCATCGAGCATCGCGCCGGCTACTACGAGACGGCCGGCGCGCTCCGCGATATGGTGCAGAACCACCTGACGCAGCTTCTCGCCCTGACCGCCATGGAGCCTCCCGTCGCCTTCAGGGCCGACGACATCCGGGAGGAGAAGGTGCAGCTCCTCCGGTCGATCGCTCCGATCGATCCGCACGAGGTCGTGCTGGGGCAGTACGAGGGGGGTGAGGCGAACGGGGAGAATGTGCCGGGCTACAGAGAGGAAAAGAAGGTCGCCCCCGATTCGACGACCGAAACGTACGCGGCGATCCGGCTGGAGATCGCGAACTGGCGCTGGCAGGGGGTGCCGTTCTACATCCGCACGGGGAAGCGGCTGGCGCGGCGGCAGAGCCAGATCGTCGTCAACTTCAGGAAGCCGCCGGTCTCCCTCTTCCGTCCCTTCCAGGCCGACAACGCCCCGCTCAGCCCGAACACGCTGGTGATCACGATCCAGCCGGACGAGGGGTTCGATCTCTTCTTCGAGGTGAAGACGCCGGGGGAGTCGAGAGTGACGACCCAGAACCTCAAATTCCGATATTCCGAGGCGTTCGGCCGTCTCGCCGACGGATACCAGACCCTGCTGCTCGATATCATCCTCGGCGATCAGACCCTCTTCGTCCGCGCCGACGAGGTGGAGGCGTCGTGGACGCTCTACATGCCCCTTCTGGAGAACCGTCCCGAGCCGATCCCCTATCCCGCCGGCTCCTGGGGACCGAAGGAGGCGGAGGGGCTCATCATCGCCACCGACGACCGCTGGTGGGTACAGACCTCATGAACGGCCGTCGCATCCGTCGGTTCCAGGATGCCGCTCGGCTTGCTGCGGGGGCTGCCGAGGAGATCGTCCGGCTGATCGGCGCGACCGACGGGAAGTTCTCCGTGGCGCTGGCCGGGGGAGAAACGCCGCGCGCTCTCTACGCTCTTCTTGCCGGTGAATATCGTGAATCGATTGAGTGGGGCCGAATAGAGCTTTTCTGGGGGGATGAACGCTTCGTCCCTCGTTCGTCCCCATCCAGCAATTACTTCATGGTCCGCGAGACGTTGATCGATCGTGTTGCGATTCCTTCGGAACATCTCCATCCGGTCCCCGTCGATCTTCCCGACCCCGCCTCGGCCGCCCGCGAGTACGATGCGCTCCTCCGTTCCCGGTTTCCCGATATCGACCGGACGTTCGATCTGACGATTCTCGGTCTCGGCGAGGATGGACATACGGCATCTCTCTTCCCCGGCGGCCCGGAGCTGGAGATCCGCGACCGATATGCCGTGGCCTCCGTCGCGCCGGTCGAGCCGAGGGATCGTGTGACGCTGACCCTTCCCGCGCTGAACGGTTCCCGCAATGTGATATTTCTTGCAGCCGGAAATCGAAAGCGAACGATCCTCACCGAAATCCTTGGCGACAACCGTCAGGGCGCCGGTTCCGACCCCCTGAAATATCCCGCAGCGATGATCCGCCCCGACCGTCCCGTTCAATGGTTCGTCGACGCCGAAGCATACCCCGACGAATAAGGTGCTGGTAGTCGATGCATGGCGGCGGTCGCCGATATATATATATCAAGACGCGATAATGCTGTCGAGAGCTTGCAAGCTCGCAGCACATCTTAAAGAAAACAACATCGCGTGTTGCTACAAATCGGTGCTCCCTTCGGGAGCCTGACCGATAGGGTGGATCTATGCCGATCCATTCCCCACAAATCTCTTGCCCTCGGCTTTCTGCCGCGCTATCTTCTTCCGCGCTTCCGAATGCGCAATTGTTTCACGACCACCACCAGCAACACCCTGCTACGGCAGAGAGAGGTATTCCATGAGTATGCTATCGCGTTTCGAAACGCGCCTGGGGCTCACGCGCAGCGATGTGACCGTCGCGCTTCTCGTCGCCGGGGCCGCGCTTACCGGCTTCGTTTTCACTACATTCTTCGACGACCGGGATCGATCGGAGAAGATCAGGCATGATCTCCTCTTCCTTGAACGTCGCCACGACTCGATAGCGGCCCACAGGACGGCCGCCCGGACCGCGAGCCTCGACAGCTCGCTTGCGCGTCCCGATTCGATCCGTGCGTGGGAGCCGCTGACCGCCGTCGACGTGGCGCGCGACTCGGCGGCGCGGGCCGCGGAACCTCGTCCCGGCTCCGCGAAAAAAAGCCTCCCCGATGCTCCCGTCGACCTCAACACCGCCTCAAGGGAGGCGTTGATGGAACTGCCGGGGATCGGCGAGAAGACGGCCGACGCGATCATTGCGCTCCGCGCCAGATCACGCTTCAGACGGGCGGAGGATCTGATGAACGTCAAGGGGATCGGGCAGAAGAAGTTCGAGAAGATCAAACAGTATATCGTAGTGAAATAGAATCGCAATGAGAGTGATTGCCGGAACTCTGGCGGGCCGCCGCCTGAAGAGCGTCGACATCCCCGGACTCCGTCCCACGACCGATCGCGTCCGGGAGTCGATCTTCAACATCCTGGAAAACAGAATCGACTTCGAGGGGATGAAGGTCCTGGACCTGTTCGCCGGCACCGGCGCGCTCGGGATCGAGGCGATCAGCCGCGGGGCGCTCCGGTGCGATTTCGTGGAGATCAACAGACGGGCCGTGACGGTCATCGCCGAAAACCTGCGCGACCTCGGGATCGACGATCGCGGCTCGGTCGTGCAGCGCGACGCGCTCAAATTCATCTCCGGGAGCGATACGGTGTACGACCTTGTCTTCGCCGATCCCCCCTACGCCTCCACGGTGTTCGACAGGCTGGTGCAGGATCTCTTCACCCTGGGGCGTATCCGGAGGGAAGGGCTGCTGGTGCTGGAGCACGGCGGATTCATGAAGGGGAGCGACAGAGGTTCGGCCGTGGTCGTGACCCGGCGAACCTTCGGCGACACCGGCGTCACCATCTACGGTCACAGGGAGTAGCGGGACGGATCGCCGGGAATTCGCATCTTGCGGCATGCAGAACGCGGAACAGCAGAGAACAGCGGTCTATCCGGGGACGTTCGACCCGATCACGAACGGTCATCTCGACATCATAGGGCGAACGGCCGGCATGTTCGATCGTGTGATCGTGGCGCTGGCGATCAACAGCAGCAAGAAGACCCTCTTCACGGAGGATGAACGGTTCGATCTGGCGGTCGAGGCGCTTGGCGACCAGCCGAACGTGCAGGTCATGCGATGTTCCGGCCTGATCGTGGAGTTCGCGCGGGCGCACGGGGCCGTGGCGCTGGTGAGGGGATTGCGCGCCGTCAGCGATTTCGAATACGAGATGCAGATGGCGCTGATGAACCGGAAGATGCGCGACGACGTCAACACGATCTTCATGATGCCGCACGAGCGGTATACGTACCTGAACTCCACCATCATCCGGGAGCTCGCCCGCTACGGCGCCGACGTTTCGGAGTTCGTTCCCGAATGCGTCCGGCGCAGACTGGCCGAACTCTCCGGCTCCCGATAGAGGTCCGCGGCCGGCTCCGCGGCAACGTATCACACAAAGCGATATACACTGACAACCACCTCGGAAGAAGATGCCGTATCTGGTATTTGATATAGAGACGAGCGCGCTCCCCTTCGAAGAGCTCGATCCGGCGCGGCAGGAATACCTGCTGCGCGGCTGCAAGGATGACGAGGAACGCGAGCAGCGGATCAACCTGATGAGCCTGAACCCGCTGACCGCCCAGGTGGTCACGATCGGCATGCTCTACATGCACAACTACGATGCTCCCCCCAGAGCGTTCGTTTACTCGAACTGCGATACTCCCATGACCGAGGACGTTCTGCCCGACGGAACCGTCTGGCGCGGAATGTCGGAATCGGATATGCTGAGAAAGTGGTGGGACGGGCTCTCGCAGAGCAGGCATAGCGACAAGCTCCACCTGATCTCGTTCAACGGTCGCTCGTTCGACTGCCCCTTCCTCATGCTCCGCTCGGCCGCCCTCAAGATCCGGCCGACACGCAACCTGATGGATGGAACCCGGTGGCGCTGGGACGACCACACCGATCTTCAGGAAGAGCTCTGCTTCAAGAGCACCGACAGGACTGGGGCGACCCGCCGGTTCAATTTCGATTTCTACTGCCGGGCGTTCGGGATCACCTCGCCGAAGAGCGAGGCGATCGCCGGACACAAGGTTCCGGAATTCTTCCGTGAAGGACGCCACCGCGAGATCGCCGAATACTGCATGCGCGACGTCCGCGCCACCTGGGAGCTCTACAGGTACTGGCGGGAGTTCCTGGCGGATATCGAATCGTGGTAAGGCTTCGCGGGGCCGTGTCGACCTTCACGGCCCCGCAATGCCGTTATTATAGTTGCCACAGGCTATTCCCGCCGTAGCGTACGCCGGGAATGGTCGTCGTCGGATCGAATTCACTACCGCGTCAGCGATTCCCCGGACGACGGGAGAGGTATCGTCCCGTCAGCGAATCTCCGTTCTTCACGAGGTCGGCCGGCGCCCCTTCGAAGACCACGGTACCGCCGTCATGTCCTGCTCCGGGGCCGAGATCGATCACCCAGTCGGCGCGCGAGATCACATCGAGATTATGCTCGATGACGATGACCGTCGAACCGGCGTCGACCAGCCTGTCGAAGAGGCCGATGAGGGTGTCGACGTCGTTCATGTGAAGGCCGGTGGTCGGCTCGTCGAGGACGTAGATGTTCCCCGACTTGCCGAGCTCGGCCGCAAGCTTCAGGCGCTGCCGCTCACCGCCGGACAGCGTCGAGAGGGGCTGGCCGAGAGTCAGGTAGCCGAGGCCGACATCGACGAGCCCCTGCAGGATCTTCGCGATCGCCGGTTCGGTGAAGAAGGAGGCCGCATCGGCGACCGACATCTCGTAGACGTCGCTGATCGACCTGCCGCGGAGCCTGTGCTCCAGCACTTCGTCGGTGAAGCGCTTCCCCCGGCAGGTCTCGCAGATCGTGATCATCGGGTCGAGATGGGCGAGATCGGTGTAGATGACGCCGAGGCCGTTGCAGTCGGGACACGCCCCCTTGCTGTTGGCCGAGAAGAGAGAGGCCTCGACCTTGTTCGCCTTGGCGAACGCCTTCCGGACGTTGTCGAGGATGCCGGTATAAGTCGCCGTGTTCGACCGGCGCGAGCCTCGGGCGAGGTTCTGGTCGATGATCACCGTGTCCGGGTACGCGGTGGGGAGGGAGCCCTGAATCAGCGATGATTTCCCCGAGCCCGCAACGCCCGTCACCGCCGTCAGCACACCGCGCGGGATCGAGACCGAGACGTTCCTGAGGTTGTTGATCCTGGCGTTCCTGATCTTCAGCTCGCCCGTCGCCGTGCGCAGCTTCGTCTTGATCGGCTGGTACTTCGTGATATGGTCGCCGGTGAGCGTCCCCGATCCGAGCAGCCCCGCGTAGTCTCCCTCATAAACGACTTCGCCTCCTTTCGACCCCGCCAGCGGTCCCATGTCGACTACATGGTCGGCGATGGCGATCATATCGGGCTTGTGCTCGACGATCAGAACGGTGTTCCCCTTGTCGCGCAACTGCTGCATGAGCCCCGCCAGGCGGCCGACATCATGGGGGTGGAGGCCGACGCTCGGCTCATCGAAGACATAGGTGATGTCGGTGAGCGATGAGCCGAGATGCCGCACCATCTTCACACGCTGGCTTTCGCCCCCCGAGAGGGTCGAGCTCTCGCGATCGAGGCTGAGATAGCCGAGCCCGATCGTGACGAGGTTGTCGAGCCGGGTCGCCAGCGCGTCGAGCATCGGCTGTACCTGCGGCGCCCTGATCTCCCGGACGAAGGGGGCAAGGTCGCTCACCTGCATCCCCGACAGTTCGGCGATATTCTTCTTTCCAACCCTGCTGTTCAGCGCCCCCTCGTTGAGCCGGGTTCCCCCGCACTTCGGGCAGATCTGTCGCGTGAAGATACGTTCGTACTCGGCGCGGACGTGGGGCTGCACCGTCTCCGGGTCCTTGGCGCCCAGGGTCCGTTTCAGTTTCGGGATAAGGCCCTCGTAGGTGAGGCCGATCTTCCCGACCTTGATCTTCCTCCCGTCGTCGAGGTTGAGAAGGTTCTCACGCTCCTCCTTCGTGAACTTCCCGATCGGCTTGTCCATGTCGAAGAACCCGGAGTTCCTGTAGATCTCCCACCACCAGCTGTCGACCGCAAAATCCTTGGGAAGGAGCGCCCCTTCGTTGAGCGATTTGCTCTCGTCGATCACCGCCTCCATGTTCATCGCGGCGATCTGGCCGATCCCCTCGCAGTCCGGGCACATGCCGCGCGGGTCGTTGTAGGAATAGAAGCCGGGGGAGGGCATGCGGGGGGTGGCGATGCGGGAGTAGAGGACACGGAGCATCTGGGCCGTGTCGGTGACCGTGGCGACGGTCGAGCGGGAGTTGCCGCCGAGCCGCTGCTGGTCGACAATGATGGCGGCCGAGATATTGTCGAGCGAATCGGCATCGGGCTGGCCGTAATGCGGCATGAACTGCTGGACGAAGGCCGGGTAGGTCTCGTTGATAAGGCGCTGGCTCTCGGCCGCGATGGTGCCGAACACCAGCGACGACTTCCCCGAGCCTGAAACCCCCGTGAAGACGGTGATCTTCCGTTTGGGAATATCGATCGAGACGTTCTTGAGATTGTTCTCCCGCGCGCCGCGGATGGTGATGGAACCGTAGTCGGGACTGGTCATCGGCTGCTCCTCTCCTGTGCTGATTGGGTTCTGGTGTGAAAGCTTTGCGGATGTCGATCCGGCGCGCGCCTCCGCTGCGCTCGGCGCCGCCGGGCGGGACCACGCGCAGTGACGCGCTTCGAAGATCAAGGTCGTCGTGACGTAGTGGGTGAAGCCGCGGCCCCGTCCCCCGAAATGGGGCGGAGGTGTCGGCGGATGTCAGTCGATCCGTGCCAGGGTCTCCTCCAGGTTCGCAAGGAACTCCCGCCATCCGGCCCCGGCGCCGTGGTAGGCCTGCTGCTGATCCGGTCGGAAGCCCGACTGCTCCATGCGGAGGCGGGTCCCGGTGCTCGTGGGGGTGAGGGTCCAGGTGACGATACTCTCGAGACCGTAGGCCGTCCACGTGTACGAGAGCGTCGTATGCGGCTCGATCGTCAGAACCCGGCAGTCGATCGCCCCCCAGTTCGTGCGAAGATCGAAACGGTGCCCCACGACCGGCATGAAATCGTTCTTCATCAGCCACTGTTCGATCAGCTGCGGCTGGGTGAGCGCACGCCAGATCTTTTCCGGCGGATACGGTATCTCACGTTCGACGACGACGGAGCGGGTTGGGGTCGATGTTCCGTTCATGGGTCCATCCTCTTCAGCAGCTCTTCAAGCTGGTCGAACCGGCTCTGCCAGAACTCGGTCATCCGGCTTGTCCAGTCGATCAGCGGAGCCAGGGCGCCGAGCTGCGCGCTGTAGTGTGTCTGGCGACCTTCGTGGCGGTCGCTCACCAGGCCGGCCTGCTTCAAGGCACGGAGATGTTTCGAGACGGCCGGTTGCGAGACCCCGGCCCGAGCCGTCAGCGCCCCGACCGTCTGCTCTCCGTCACGGCAGAGCCGTTCGAAGATCGCCCGGCGGGTCGGGTCGGCCAGGGTTCTGAAGAGCGTATCGTGAGCGTTCTGCATCGGGAAAAACGGTTCATCGCCGGAACGACCGGCGATGAACCGCTCGGCTTCCGGGTCTCTCTAGTATTGATCCATCTGCGTCAACTGGATCAGATTGCCGCAGGTGTCGTTCACCGTGGCGATCGTCGATCCGGTCACCTTCATCGGCGGCATCGTGAACTCGGCGCCCAGGTCGCGCATCCGCTCGTAGTCCCCCTGAAGGTCGTCGACGTAGAACATCGCCGCGGGCTGCTTCTGCCGGAACATCGCCTCCTGAAACGCCTTGACCGGCGGGTTGTCGTTCCGCTCCAGCTGGATCTGCGTCCCCTCCGGTTCTTCCGGCGAGGCCACCGTCAGCCAGCGGTACGGTCCCTGCGAAATATCGGTTTTTTTCACGAAGCCCAGCACATCCGTGTAGAATTGCAGCGCCTTCTCCTGGTCGTCCACATAGAGAGTCGTCAGTTTGATTCTCATCCGCTGTTTCTCCTCCGTCTCATTCGTCGGTGTTGCCGCGTCGGTTCGTTCGCGAACGCGGCAGGTGAGGGTTGGTTGAATTCATAACTCTACGGTTATGAATTCAAATATAGCCACCGGGGTTGACGTGAGTCAAGCGGGAACATGAAGGGGGGGGCGATCCGGGGCCGGTCGGAGGGAAAAGCGGGCCGTGGTCCGATGATCTCACTTCATCCGCCGCTCGTTCGTCGTAACGGATGCCTTCCCGGTTCATCCCTTGAACCCGGGATGAGACTTCATCGATATCTGTCTTGCAAGTTCGGCGCGTATATCGGTAATTGTGCGCCGTTCATCCGGTCAGAGCGGAATAATCGACGAAAATCGGCCCCTCCGAAAGGTTCGGGGCCGTACGGCGTGAGATCTCCAAACATCCAACATGGCACTGATGAGGATTGATTCGCAGAATCTGCTCCGGGCGATAGGGGCGAGCATCACGGGATTTCTGATGGCGGTCGCGGGGACGTCGGCTCAGACCGCCGACGGCATCCGTGTTCTCCAGTCAGGTCCGGCCGAGCTTGTGGTGCAGATAGATCCCAGGATCGACACGACCCGTCTGATCACCGGCGACATCCTGCCGAAGGTCGCCTCCTCCGTGATGCTGAACGCCAGAAACGGCGGCGCTCCGCTGGAACTTGCCGTTTCCCTCCCGGTCGCCCTTCCGGCGGCCAAGGGGAACACGCTCGAGGTGATCTCGGTAACCTACGGTTCCCCGGTCGCGGGGCGTGTGGCTCCGGTTCCCTCGCTCCGCACCGACGAGCAGGGGATGGTGGAGGAATCGTACAAGGCGAACCCCGATGCCTATGCAGCCTATGTTCCCTCCGGAGAGGTGGCACGGCTCGAGTATATGGGAATCGCGCGCGACGTCCACTCGGGGCAGATCCGCGTGCTCCCGTACCGCTACGACCCGAAGAGCGGCACGATCACCTTCCTTACCTCGATCAAGCTCCGTCTGCGATATGCCGGTGGAGGCGTCACGCGGGGGCCCCGCCGCTCCGGCGACGAGTTCTCGGTCGCCTCGTTCGTGAACGCGGGGCAGGCCGTCAACTGGAGCGCCGTGGCGCTGAGGGAGAGGACCTTCCCGAAACGGAGCGCGACCGGCGCGGCGCGCGCATGGATGCGTGTGGAGGTGAAGGAGGAGGGACTCTACGAGATCGTCGCCGAGGATTTCCAGAAAGGGGGGATCGATCTCTCGACGGTCGATCCGAATCGTATTGCGATCTACGGCGGAAACGGGATGGATCTTCCCGTCGACGTCTCCTCGGCCGACAGCAACCGGATGCGCCAGATCCCGACGATCGTGGAGACCGACGGCGGGAAGGTGAAGCGTGTCCTCTTCTACGGTGTCGGCCCCTCCGGCTGGACCTATAATTTCAACGACACGGTCCCTGTCCATGTCGTCAGCCCCTACGTCACCGCCAACAGCTACATCATCGCGGTCGACGGCGACCAGTCGCGCGGGTTCACCCGTCAGGAGCCGGTCGGCCAGCCGGACTTCAATGTCGGCTCCGGGCTGGCGCATGTCTTCTACGACGACGATCAGTACAACGCGATAGCCGTCGGCAACGGCGGTGCGGGTTCCGGCACCGGATGGTTCGGCGCGCAGTTCATCGTGGGGGACGGCCGCACCAGCGACGTTCGCCCGTTCACGCAGCCCCTTCCCGGTCTCGACCGTTCACGCCCCGTGATCTACCGGGTCCGCGTGGGGCATACCGCCCGCAAGTCGACCGGCACGTTCCGCGTGGAGCAGAACTCGACCCTGCTGGGGGATATCTCGCTCAACTCGCTCTACGATACGGATAACATGCTGAGGGCGGGCTCGAAGGTGTTCCACTCGGAGGGCTCGGCCGTCCCCGGGGACAACCAGAGCATGCTCAAGCTCACCTACTTCAACCCCGGTGAGGCGAGCGGCTACCTCGATTACTACGAGATCCATTACTGGCGCAACCTTACGGCGAACGACGACGCCATCATGTTCGAATCCCCGACCGGGAGCGGCGTGGGGGCGTATACCGTCAACGGCTTCAGCACCGGAGATGTGATCGGGCTCGATGTCACCGACCCGGCGAACCCGGTCGAGCTGACCCGTCAGGGCTCGGGCGATTACCTCTTCCACGACAGGCTCCGTCCGGCCCGCAACCAGGCGCGCCGATATTTTCTCACGGGGAGGAACAAGGTGAAGCGGGTTGCCTCCGCGTCGAGCGTCGACTACGGGCGCCTGCGCGAGCGGATGCTGGACGCCGACGTCGTGGTGATCACCCACAAGGATTTCAAGGCGGCCGCCGACGATTACGCGGCATATCGCAACGGGCTCGGTCGCTACAGCACAGCGGTGGTGACCACGTCGGAAATCTACACGGAGTTCTCCAACGGCAACCTCGACCCGACCGCCATCCGCGATTACCTGGCGTTCGCCATGCGGAACTGGAACCGGCAGCCGAGCTACGTCCTCCTGATCGGCGACGGGTCGTTCGACTACCGGAAGATCTCCACCAAGCAGGAACAGTTCGTTCCCACCTTCGAGAGCTTCGACGGCGATTCGTACGACCGCATCTACTCCAGCGCCTACGACGACTACTACGCCCGCGTGACCGGCGACGACTACGAGATCGACCTGATGATCGGCCGTATCCCGGCCGAGAAGCTGGAGGAGGCGGAGGTCGCGGTCTCCAAGATCAAGCAGTACGAGGGGAGCCGGAACTTCGGCACCTGGCGGCAGACGGTGGTGCTGGTCGCCGACGACAACTATCCCGCCGGCGAGGGATCGGAATTCCTCTCGCAGTCCGAGGATATCTGGAGAGATTATCTCCCCAACTGGATGGATCCCAAAAAGATCTATCTGGCAAACTATCCCACGGTCCAGGGGGCTGTCCGCAGCAAGCCGGGCGCGGCGCAGGATCTGCTGGCCGCCGTCAACAGGGGGGCGGTGATCACCAACTGGGTGGGACACGGCAACCCGAACGTCTGGGGACATGAAGGGGTTCTCAACAAGGACCAGTTCATCCCGAAGATGACCAACGACTCCATGCTCACCCTCGTCTCCGCCGTGACCTGCAACTTCGGTCGCTTCGACGATCCCGCGACCCCTTCCGGCGGCGAACTCTTTCTGCTGAAGGAAGGGGGGGGCGCCGTGGCGGTGCTTGCCACCACGCGCGGCGTCTTCATTCATCAGAACGAGGCGCTGATGAAGGAGTATTTCAGCAAGATCATGCTGCGCGAAGTCGCCTCGAAGCAGTTCCTCAACATCGGTCAGGCGATGCTCGCCGCCAAGCGCCGCGGCAACGCCGATTTCGGCAACGATCAGAAGTATATCCTGTTCGGAGATCCCACGCTCCTGCTGAACATGCCGCGCGACTCCGTGGAGATCACCGCGATCAACGCGAAGAGCATTGCCGTCGACACGGCCACGGTCGGGGCGCTGAGCCTTGTGACGGTCGAGGGGATGATCCGCGATCGTGTCGGGACGCTCCGCGAGGATTTCAACGGCACGGCGATCGTGACCCTCTACGACGCCGACCGGCCGATGTCGGTGACCGACGAGGGAGTCAAGGAGAGGATGACCCTCTACGGCGGTCAGCTCTTCCGCGGACCGGCCACGGTGACGAACGGACGGTTCACGGCGCAGTTCAGGATGCCGAAGGATATCGCGTTCGACTCCAACACGGCCCGTCTGCATGTCTACGCCTACAACGACCGTGAGGATGCCGCAGGGGCGACGACGAACCTCCGTGTGTTCGGCTCGGACACCACGAACATCACCGATCATGACGGGCCGGAGATCGAGGTCTTCCTGGACGACCGCACCTTCCGTACCGGCGACGTGGTGACGCAGACGCCGATGCTGATCGTCGATCTGAAGGACGCCAACGGCATCAACTCCTCCGGCGCCGGTCTCGGCCACCGGATCGAGGCGTGGATCGACGGACACCCGGAGGCGGTCGATCTCACCGAGACATATCTCACCTCGGAGACCGATTACCGGGTCGGCACGGCCGAGCGCGAACTGATCGATCTGAAGCCGGGGGAGCACAAGCTGAGGGTTCGGGGATGGGACATCTTCAACAACCCCGCCGAGGCGACGGTCTTCTTCAAGATCGTCGACGATGCCGAGGATGAGGCGCTCCGTGTCTCAGAGGTGGCGAACTATCCCAATCCGATGGGACGTAAGACCGACTTCCTCTTCCGTCACAACCAGACGGCGCCGCTCGATGTGGATGTGGCGATCTTCACGGCCGGCGGCAGAAAGATCCGTCAGCTCGAGGCCCGTTCCGTCACCGACAGGTTCGTCCGCGTCCACTGGGACGGCACCGATGAGGACGGCGACATGATCGCCAACGGGATCTACTACTACAGGCTCCGGGTGCGGGTCACCGCCGACGAGTCGAAAGGGGAGTTCGAGACGATCCAGAAGGTGGCCGTGGCGCGCTGAGCCCCGGC
Source organism: uncultured bacterium (assembly GCA_966250335.1). Classification (GTDB taxonomy): domain Bacteria; phylum Bacteroidota; class Ignavibacteria; order OLB7; family OLB7; genus OLB7. The sequence continues at coordinate 62,779 of CBINGZ010000028.1, forward strand.
GATGGATCGTATGCCGTGCGATTCGAGCCGGCTTTCTTCCGGAACATCGGGAGGGAGCCGGCTCTCCCGTTTCATAAACATCCCGTACCTTGCGCCCCATGCCGACGCTCCGAAAGCTCAATCTCGCCTGCGGCACCGACATCCGCCGGTCATCTCCCGACACGATCTGGACGAACCTGGATATCGCTCCTCTTGAAGGGGTCGATCTCGTCCACGACCTTCGCTTCTTCCCCTGGCCGATCGCCGACGACACGTTCGACGAGATCGTCGCCTACGATATCATCGAACATCTGCCGGACACGATCCGAACGATGGAGGAGCTCTGGAGGATATTGAAGCCGGGCGGGGTCGTGGAGTTCAGAATTCCCTACTGGAACAGCATCCATTCGATCAACGATCCGACCCACATCAAGCTCTTCAACGAGAACACGCTCGGGTTCTTCGATGTCGATTCCCATCTTCTGAAGACCCGTCCCTACTACAGCACGGCGCGCTTCACGACCGAATCGCTGGAGACCACGGTGGCGCTCTTCCGCCGCTCGTGGAGGCTTCGCGCGGGGCCGGCCCAGAGGATCACCCTGAAGCTCTCGAAAACGTTCGGCGACATCACGAGGATGATGTTCATCCGGATGAAGGCGGTGAAACCGTATCGGGTTACGAGTTCCTGAGCATCCGTCCCTGCCGGACCCCCAGGTACTCCGACAGACGGACCCCGGCCGTGTGGTTGGCAAGGACGATCAGATGATCTTCCGGCTGAAGCCGCTCGGTGTTCTCCGGGACCTTCACGACCCGCCAGCGCCCGTCGATCCGGCGGCTGTAGGTGAGGAACCTGCTGTTGAACCGGGTCGCGAGGATATCCATCGTCTCCACCACGCTCTTTCCTATAAGCTCGTGTCCCTCCCTCAGCCGGAACTCCTGAACGTCCACATCGGCGTCGCTGGTGGTGGTGGAGAGGATGTTCTCCAGGAACGAGCTGACGTCCGGCTCGAACGCGGCCGAGGCGATCATCCTGCCGACTATCTCGTTGGGAGATATGACGTAGTTCACCCCGGCGTTCTCGATCGTCCGCTTCAGCCGCGAGTTCCGGATGTAGGCGGTAATGGTGAGCTCCGGGTTCAACTGCTTCAGATGGAGCACGGTGACGAGCGTGGTCGTATCGTCTTCCGAGAGGATGATCGCTCCTGTGGCGCCGGCGATGTTCAGCCGGGTGAACGCCTCGTCGTCTTCATGGATGCCGTAGGTGACGAAGAAGTTCTTCGGGTCGTCGAAGACCGAGCGCATCTCCGCGATATCCTTCTCGCTGTCGGCAAGGATCGCCAGTCTGAAGCCGGCGGCGATCATCTCCTGAATCACGATGCGAGCCAGTTCGCTCCATCCGATGACCACGTAGTGGCCGGTAAAATCGGTGCCGTTCATCCCCAGAAATTTTCTTCGGTTGTTCTCAAGAATATACTCGCCGAACTTGCCGATGACGAATCCGATCAGCCCCACCGAGGCGACGATAATAAGGCTTCCGACGATCCGTCCTCCGTTGCTGACCGGGTAGACATCGCCGTAGCCCACGGTGCTGGCTGTAGCGAGCGTATACCACAACGCATCGTAGTAGGTGCGGATCGACGCTTCCTCGTTTCCCGTCTCCAGGCGGAGGACGATCCAGGCGGCAACGAGGTAGATCCCCGCCAGCACGGCGGCGATCCGGACGATCTTCAGGGTTGCCTCGCTGGGATATCCGATGCCGGAGCCCCGCGGCGTTCGTTTCTTCATCGGCTGTTCCGTGTGGTCGATCGATGCCTGATATGTCGGCATGTCGCGTCGCGAAGATACGGCGGCGTGCGCGAACCGGCGACACGGGATGTCGTGCGAACCCGGGCCGGGCGGCGGGTCGCGCCCGAGGAACGATTCCTGTCGGCGCTCCGTTGAATGATGCGGTATTGTCGCCGACGCAACTCCGGGGGATGGCTCTCGTCGACCGATCCCCCTCCGACGCGGCGCGGATGCTTCACCCGCGGCACCCGGGTGCTTGAAGCCCCGGCCCGGGGCCGCTAAATTGGGCCACGAATAGTAACCGGGTGATTCGTCGTGGATGGTTAATTTCCCGGTTGGCGATTCGAAGCAGGAATCGCATGTTCCAATCCAATCCGTGTCGACCCATCCTCGGCTCCGGTAGATCATATCGCGGTATCAGCCATGTCTGCATCAATCGATCCCCTCGTGAATCTCGAAGAATATCCGCTGCTGAAGTCGATCGACTCGCCGTACGATCTTCGGAAGCTGCCGCCCGGCCAGTTGCGGCAGGTCTGCCAGGAAGTGCGGAACTACATGGTCGATGTGATCTGCAGGGTCGGCGGTCATTTCGGGGCCGGGCTCGGCGTTGTGGAGCTGACCGTGGCCGCCCACTATGCGTTCGACACGCCGAAGGATAAGATCATCTTCGACACCGGGCACCAGGGGTATCCGCACAAGATCCTCACCGGCCGCCGCGACACGCTCCATACGATACGTCAGAAGGGGGGGCTCAGCCCGTTCCTGAAGCGTTCGGAGAGTGAGTACGATGTGTTCGGCGCCGGTCATGCCACCACCTCGATCTCTTCGGCGCTCGGCATCGCCACGGCGCGCGATCTGGCGGGGGATGATTTCCATGTCGTCTCGATCATCGGCGACGGCGCCATGACCGGCGGCATGGCGTACGAGGCGATGAACAACTGTGGTCTTCAGAAGCGGAAGATCATCGTGGTGCTGAACGACAACAGGATGTCGATAGCACCGAACGTCTGGGCGATCAGCAACTATTTCACGCAGATCACGACCACCTCGATCGCGCAGAAGCTGCGCGGGCGCGTCTGGGACATGGCGGGGGAGATGGGGGTCTGGGGAGATCGTTTCCGGCGGCTCGCCTCCCGTCTGGAGGATGGTGTGAAGGCGGTTGTCACGCCGGGGATGCTGTTCGAGGCGCTCGGGTTCCACTACTTCGGTCCGGAGAACGGCCACAACGTCACCAAGCTGGTCGACTTCTTCAGGTTCGCCAAGGAGATCGAGGGACCGGTTCTGCTCCACATCACGACCGAGAAGGGGAAGGGCTTCGGTCCCGCCGAGGCGGATATGGCGCAGCGTCTGCACGCGCTCGGGGGCCCGACCGACAAGATCACCGGCAAGGCGATCAGCAAGCCCTCGAACGGGCAGGCCAAGCCTCCGAAGTACCAGGCCGTGTTCGGCAAGGCGATGGTGGAGATCGCGCGGCAGAACCCGAAGGTGGTCGGCATCACCGCCGCCATGCCTGACGGAACCAGTCTCGATCTTCTCCAGCAGGCGTTCCCCGATCGTTTCTTCGACGTCGGGATCGCCGAGGAGCACGCCGTCACCTTCGCCGCCGGGATGGCGACGCAGGGAGCGATTCCGGTGGTGGCGATCTACAGCACGTTTCTGCAGCGCGGATTCGACCAGATCGTTCACGACTGCTCGATCCAGCATCTTCCGGTGGTCTTCGCGCTCGACCGCGCCGGCATCGCCGGCAACGACGGCCCGACACACCACGGCTCGCTCGACCTCAGCTACCTGCGGATCATCCAGGATATCGTGGTGATGGCGCCGAAGGATGAGGCGGAGCTTCGCGACATGCTCTACACGGCGGTCCACTACGGCAAGGGGCCTATCGCGTTGCGATATCCGCGCGGCGAGGGGATCGGAGTGCCGATGAAGGAGGGGTTCACGAAGCTGGAGATCGGGAAATCCGAGACGCTCCGTTCCGGCAAGGATGTGGCGATCCTGGCGATCGGCGACATGGCCTGGCGCGCCCACGCCGCCGCCGAGCTGCTGCAGTCGCAGGACGGCGTCTCCTGCGAAGTGATCAACGCCCGGTTCGTGAAGCCGCTCGACACCGCGATGATCGACGACATCTGCTCGCGATTCGATAGAATCGTGACGCTTGAGAACAACGTGGTGACCGGAGGATTCGGCAGCGCCGTGCTGGAGTATATCGCAACGCAACCCTACCGCGAATCGGTGGCGGTCCGTCTCCACGGTCTCCCCGGCGACAGCTTCGTGGAGCACGGCAACACGGAGGAACTCCTCGCCGAGCTCGACCTGCTGGAAGACGGGATCGCGCGGGTGGTCAAGAGCTTCATCGGTCTGCCGCAGGGGCTGGGCAATCTTGTGTCAGTCTGAGAACATGGTTGTGTCGCCCGGCCCAAGAGCCTAACTTAGAAGGCTTTTGAGACAGGCACGATTCCGTAGCTCAGTCGGTTAGAGCATCTGACTTTTAATCAGAGGGTCTTGGGTTCGAGTCCCAACGGAATCACTTATGGGAATTGACGAAGGTCGATTCCCTTTTTTCTTGCCAGTTTCCCAGATTCGCGCTCCGGCATCACTCGTGAACTTGGTCACTGTGGGGCACTGGTGGATAGGGTGTTCGGCACTAGTTTGACACTGAGCCTTTGATCCAAGGTAGGGTTTGGCACTGCGTTCAGATTCAAGTTCGTAAGAAGTTCCGCCGCATCAATAGGCTTCTCCTCACGCTCCTTCTGGGCATTAAGAAGGGCTTCGACAAGCTCAATGAGTTTCGGCTCGTTCGCCGTCTGAACGGACTGCTCCGCGCTTCGGGAAAGCGATTCCGCGATCTCCATAGCCCTCCGGCGCTTGCGATAGTATTTGAACTTCACGGCCGGGTTGTGCCCCGCCAGGTCACACGCTGCAACCCAATCGATTCCAAGGGTTGTTTCCCAATACTCCAGAGCCGTCTTTCGTATCGTGTGAACAGCTCGATCATCCAGAGGAATATTCTTCGCCTCTTTTGCCTCCACAAGTGCCCGCTGTATGGCCGCAGGATGGGACCAGGGAACGAGGTGACCGTCACGGAAACCGCCGTAGGCTATGAGACGGTTCAATGTGTCCCGGATATCCTGTAGCCACTTCCCGATAAGAGTATCCTCCGTTCCGGGCTTGATCGTGAGGGGGAAATCCCGACGCTTCGGAATCTTTGCCCGTGTTCGCTTCCCTTCGATCGTAAAGAGATCCGGCTTGATATCGGTGAGCTTCTGTCGAATGACTTCACCCTCTCGCATGGCAGTAAGACGAAGGAGATGGAAGGTGTCGGCGTACATGGCTGAGCTTCGTCGATCCCGTTCGTTTCTCGTCATGTCGAGCGACCGTTCCCGGTGATACCCAATCACAGGGTCCAGCTCTTCATGCCATTCGTAGACCGCTACTTCCTCGGGCTCGACTCGATCCGGCAGGCCGATCTCGACAATGGGATTCTCGGGCATCCATCCACGACGTACAGCAAACGAGCAGAAGGCACTCACGTATTGCATCCGCTTCAGGCGGGTGCTGTCGGCGAGACGGGTTGCCAGTTCTTCATTCCGAAGAACGAGGTGATCGAAGAAGGACTCGTAGACAAACGGTTGAGCGATGCTGTAGCCGTTGAAGTACGAATCGAACGACTGCTTGTACAGCTTCTTGATGTTATCGGTCCATTCACCCCCTTTGATGCGTTTATATTCTACTTGCATCATCGCCAACGATAGCGGCGGCGGCTCCGGCTGAGGTGTAGCCTTGGCAAGCTCGGGAAAGAGTATCGGCATAAGATGATCGCGAAGTATCTTCTCGCCAAGTTTGCGGTTCTCTTCGATGAAGGAGAACGGCAGGGTTTTCCGAATATCGACGCTACCGTATTTGATACGGAGTCGGGCTTTCCCATTGCGCTCGTCGATGTAGCCAATGGAAGATTCTCTGATCGTCCATCGTTGACGACCAGGGTCCCGTGGCCTGGACATAATATTACTCCTGAAATGATGAAAGAAGTGCCGGGATGAACGACATCCCGGCGTTGTCGTGACGTGGCTTCAGTTCGGGTGCATTGTAAACATGCTATGGATCACCCCGAGTACCAGAGGGGAATGAATCGCTTTCTTGAATCGGCAGACGCGAATTGTGGTGCCGTCCGGGATCGCGACAAGATCGCCTTCAGACGGATCGAGATAAGGTTTGATAATGAGCACTGAATCGGGGGAAACGCCGAATGCGTCAAAGTCGCCGTGAGTGACGGATAGCAGATAGTCTTTTCTAGGATTGTACGAGTATTGATCGAGCATAACCTTGGGTGAATCGCGACGCATCATAGGTATGGATTTGTCGCTGAAAAGCGTTAGGGTGAATTTTCGCCTCCTTCTCCTTCCCCTCGTAAGATTGCTTTCATCTCCGTGAGATGATCTTCCAACAACTTTACTTTTTGTGGGTCAAGCAATTCTCCTGTAATTGAAGGTTCATCGTTATTGAGCATCGGCCCTTTACCTCGTAACCACCAGCGACAGCTTAGACCGACGCTCTCTTCCATTCGAATCAAGACCGCGCCGCCAGGTAAAATGATCTCCCCTGAACGTCCGATTCTGCCATAGTTAACCAGTTGTGTATAGTTAACCTGGGCTTTGTCGGCGATCTCCTGAAGAGGCATCTTGACCTTCTTCGCAAACTCCCGTAGCCTGTCGAAGACACCACTATCCCAATCCGCTTCGGCTTTCGCCCCGTCCTTCATCTCAGTCTCCGTTATACCTGGTCTTATTGCTTAGAACATATAACGCTTGCATTATCATTGGTCTAAACCATATATTGCAGTGCGCTACATTGTTAGAACAATAATAATCTAAGGAGAAGTCTGGTGAGAACCAAACGACAAGTATCGAAGGGAATACCAGGTCGCCGCCCGAAAGATGATGATGATCGGCTCGGCCCCCTTACAATGACTGCAAACGCGAAGGATCGCGCCATTATCAAAGCTCTTATCCAGGACGAAGGGTTTGAAACGAACTGTGATGCATTGCGCCATGTCTTCAGGACTCATCCGAAGGTCAAGAAGCTAGTCTCTCAGCTAGGGATTGTCTACTAAGACCGATCACCTCACAACTCTACGGAAGTCATCAGCATTGCAAGGAAACGCCCCGGCTTCAGAAGTCGGAGGCCGGGGCTCCTATTGCCGGTCAGAAATCGAATCATAGAAAGGTGTAGATCGGATGTCTGATTCTCGTCTCTATCCTTGCCACGTGGAACGCGACTATATCACGGCGATACGCTTGTCTGTCGCACAAAAAATCATCGGGTGCTCGAAGGCCACCTTGTACGCCCTCCGGAAAGAGGGAGTTCTCTTCACATGGCCGGTTACGCCAGGTGGAAGAGAACATCGAACCTCGCCCGGTCATGCTCTCGACGCGCGCGATCGACTGAGAAAGAAACCGTCTCAGAAGAATGAGAAACCGAATAAGCGTCCTCCAGCTGAATCGACAGGGAAAACTTCTCCATGTCTGGATTCGAATCTCCCGCACAATCAACGTGACTTGTCCAACTATCTCTTTGGTAGCTCATGCCAGCAACGAAGCTGAACATCATCCCCTGGGAGCCGATAGGGGGACCGGAGGACAATCCACCGTCGAAGGAACGGCGTACAGCCTCTCCGCACCGAACCGACACTTCGTCAATGTACTGTTATCCCGCAACGGACAACTGTCATCGAGACCATCTCCGGTATGCTCAACTCTTGAAAGAGTCACAGGGGGTACCATATTCGTTCGAAGCTGCTTGCGTGTCCGTCATGCTGGATGAAGACCGGGGGACGATCAAGGGGAAGAGGGACTATGAGAGGATCTGGGGTTGGTCGGAAAAGACGGTGCGGTACTACTGGATGGAGATCCTCCAGACCGTTCAGGATTGGCGCACGGCCTTTGGAAAATGGGGCCGAAATCCGGGCGATCATGAGTCGATCGGAGGGCGATTCAAGGGCGACAAACAGCCGGATACTCATTCATTTTCGACGGACAGGGGCGACACTAGGACGATTGAAGGGCGAGACAAGGACGAGCATACTATACCATACTCAGATTCAAACTCAAATGATTCTCTTTTATCGTCGCCTTTGGGCTCCGATGAACTCAGTTCCAGGAAACAGGGAGAAAAGCAAGGGAGCAAGAAGAATGCGACCGCCGAAGATATTCGACTTGCACGGTTGCTGGCCGACCTGATCCGAGCCAACGATACCGGAGCCAAGGAGCCGAAGGTTGAGAAGTGGGCGGAGGATATCGAGAAATGCCGTAGGATCGACAAACGATCTTACGATGAAATCGAACGGCTGATCCGTTGGTCCCAGGCTGACCCTTTCTGGCGGTCGAACATCCTCTCGGCAAAGAAGTTCCGTGAACAGTTCGGCCGGTTGAAGCTCCAGTCGGAGGCGAAAGCCTCATCGCAACAGGCAAGAACTCCATCCTCTGACACGAGCAATCTGTGGTACATCATGCCGTATCAAACCGCCTTGGCTGAGGCTGCCAAGCTCCGTTACGACGGCCTGCCGTCCTCCTGGGCACGTTTCACGGGACCGGACGGGAAGGTTCATTTCGTAAAGCCCGAACATCTGTCCCGCCCGATTCCAGAAAGTTATACGAGGATACAGTGAGGAACCGTTCTCGAGTCAACAACGAAAGCATGATTCCCGAAATCGATATCCTCCCGCATGTAAGCGAAGTCGAACAAGCCGTCCTCGGTGCCGTCCTTGTGGACAACACGGTATGGGACGATGTCGCCGCGCTTCTGACTCCGGACACCTTCTTCCAGCGAAGGAACCAGATCGTGTTCCAGGCGATGCAAACCTTACGTCAAGGTGGAAGCCCGATCGATCTTATCTCTCTCCATGCCGAACTCAACAAGAGGGGTCAGGTGAAGGAGATCGGCGGGCCTCATTACCTCTCCGTTCTGAGCGCTGTAACCCCGTCGGCAGGACGGGTTGCACATCATGCCCGGCTGGTCGTAGAAGCTGCATTGAAGCGAGAAGTCATACGGACCGCTTCGGTCATGCTGGCAAGAGCACAGGAGCCCGGAGGCGATGCATTCGAGCTTATCGACTATCTCGGTGCCGAGGCAACCCGGCTGGCGGAACGGAGGATCGGGCGTGGTGGTCGTCGATTCTCTACGATCATCGGCGACTTGATGCAGCGGATCGATACCCTTGCATCGATCAAGCCGGGTCAGATTCTCGGCATATCGACCGGCCTCTATGACGTCGATAGACTCATTGGAGGATTCCAGAAGGGGAATCTGTATGTGGTCGCCGGACGTCCCGGCATGGGGAAGACGGCGATGCTGGTACTGATTGCGAAGGCTGCCGCAAAGGGAGGGCATGGTGTTGGGATCATTTCTCTCGAGATGGACGACGTCCAGCTTGTCGGGCGCGCCGTGGCAGACGACGCTGGCGTTTCGGCTCATAAACTCTCCGTAGGGGGATTCGATGATAGTGACCTTCACAACCTGATAGGGGCGATATCGGGGTTACACGACCTCCCGATATTCGTCAACGATACTCCGGCCCTCTCATTGAACGAGATTCGAGCTGAGGCCCGATTGATGGTTCGACGGGATAACGTCGGTATCCTGCTTGTGGACTATCTGCAGTTGATGTCAGAAAAGGGGCAGGAGAACAGGGCTGCTGAAATCTCCACGATTGCACGAGGGTTGAAGAATCTTGCGAAAGAGCTTCAGATTCCAGTTGTCGCGCTGGCACAGTTAAATCGATCTGTCGAAAGCAGGCCGGACAAGAGACCTCAGCTTTCCGATCTCAAAGAGTCGGGTGGTATTGAAGAGGCCAGCGATGTCGTCGCGTTCATCCATCGGCCAGAATACTATGGGATCACTGTCGATGAGGATAATAGATCAACGGCAGGCATGGCCGAGATCCTTGTGAAGAAGAATAGGCACGGACCGACGAAGGATATTCGTGTGCGGTATGTCGCCGACTATATGCGATTTGAGAATCTCGCGATCGGCCATAATCTTCCTCCATACCCTTACAACGCCAAAGATAGACCGTTCTAAAAACATCGATGAACAAGCACCACAATTCGAAAACCGAAGGAGGGATGACATCGATACAGCCAGGTCATAGCTCTCCCCGGAGCATTGGAGCCTGTGAAGTGCGTGTGGTCGCCAGCCGTTTGATCCTCACAATCGAAGGAATGGAATCCGTGCGCCTGGAACCGTCAGAGGCCAGAAGACTTGCAAAGGTTCTGAGGCGACAGGCGGATGTATCGGAACGGCATGGTCGCGAGCTTCGGGCCTATGCCCGGAAATCATAGCTGATGATTTAGCGAAGTCCATGTAGACGAGTATACTGTAGAAGACTTGTTGCTGAGTCCGTTATCATTAACCTAAACAACACAACGTGAACGATCTGTTATTACTGCTAGAGCCGGAGGATCTCACTCTGGATATGCGAATTATCGCGGACAGTTGTGGAATGGAAGTCGCAATCTCACTGTTGAAGAACCTTGCTGGTGGTAGATACTATATTCCGCATCCTACATCATTGGATAAGCTTATGGAGCGATATGTCTCGAAGGACGCAAAGAATACTGACGTTCGAGTGATTGCCGCGAGACTTGGGGTTACAGAAGGATGTATTAGAAAATACCTATCGCGTACCCGAGTGGAAAGGTAAGAGCAAGGAGAGAAATTGCCGAATGTATGAAGCGTTGGGCTTTCCAAAAAATACAAGTTAGATTAATCGGGGATTCTTTGTAAATCCTCATTCGGCAAAACCCATGAAACTCTTATTCTGTTAATGCGTCCCTCTTTGCCAATGCGAATAAGGGCTTCTGTAGCGTTAGATGCTATCTTTGACATCTGTTCGGAAGCATTAATAATCCCTCGAAAGTGTAGGCACCAGTTAACTGCGTTGCGAACCAAAGCAGGGTCGAAGTTCTTAAAAGCGTTATAATAGTCATCTACGCTTCCTCCTGAAACTATGTCTAGTTCCTTGTTGGTATACCCATTCTTCTGCGTAATAGATAATAGAGTGTCGTTAAAAGTGTTAGTGTGATGAAGTTGGCTATATGCTTCATTGAATTTTGTTATTAGCTGTTGGTCTTTAACCTCATCGCGAAATGCGTAGTTGCTTACGTCAAACAAGTGTGCCTTGGATGAGTTCTGCTCTATGAAGCTATCAATGGCATCGTTTGCGATATTATCGCGGTCTAATTTTCTTAGGATGTCAACCATATTGCTTAGGTCGTTTATGGAGACATGCTCTATGTTCCTATCAAATGCCGTAGTGAGAGTCTTGACGAACTCTTCCTCGTTGAGATCGAACCCTCGAAGAAGGTTCCAAGCGCTCTCTAATTCTTTCTGCTTGATAGACTGCTTAACATCAGGTTCTGCCTCCGATAGGAGTACGTTTAACTTCTCTGTGCTATAATAGCCTACATCAATGTATTCCCCTAGATATAGATCCAGTTCGTCGGTATGGGACCATCCGTAGTCTCGTAGGAGGTTAAGCCAAGCCTTTTCTTCGTCAGGAAGCTTGTCCTTGAACAACCTGGCAAGAATAGAAGATCGAAAACCTAAGACATAGGAAAGAGGAGGCTTTATGGGACTGTCTCCCTCTTTACACCAGCTAAGCAAAACGATTGAGGCGGTTACACGCTTTGCTAACTCTAGATCAAATGGAAGTAAAGCCTTGTCGATTTCTTCCAGACGTCTTGTGATTCTTTGTAATATCCTAATATTCTGAATGTTTAACTTGGTGCAGAACTCCTCTAATAGTTTAAAGTATTTGTGATCCTGGCTGATTACACAGCTGAGGCACTCACGAGGGGATTGTTGGAATAATAGCGTAATATCTACAACCTTGTCTTGGTGTTTCTCATACTCAATTGATGCCTCATGATCCAGAGCATCATTGTTGAGAATTATTGCTATCTTGCAGTTTCGCTGTTCTTTTAGTAAGGAAATGATGCCGAAAATGTCCTTAAGTTTTAATCCATCTCCTTTCCTTTCTAAGTCATCGAAAACAATGAGGGTATCTGTTTGGTCCCGCGATATAGTGGTATATTATACCGGAATATACGGAGAGACA
>CBINGZ010000029.1:0-73746 GCA_966250335.1 uncultured bacterium
CCACCCGTGATACCCTGAGCGATACCATCCGCATCCACGGGGTCGGGATCTCTCCCCGCGTCGAAGTGCTCACCGCCGCCGTCGACTTCGGCCGGGTGCCGGTCGGGAGTTCACGCGACAGCCTCGATATCATCATCCTGAAGAACACCGGTTCCGATCCGATCACCTTCGATGCTGTGACGATGCTCGGGCCCGACCGCGATCAGTTCAGCGTTCTGCGGGGAGCTCCCCCTTTCACCCTGCAACCGAACGACGAGCACCGTATGGATATCCGATTCGCACCGGTACGGGCAGGTCGCACCGGCGGACGTCTCGGTCTCTCCTTCGACGGACCTGAGTCTCCGGCCGTCGTCCGTCTCTACGGCGAGGGAGTGGAGCCGCGACTCGACGCGGAAGATCTCGATGCGATATCGGGATGCGATCGTCCTGTCGATACCGTGGTGATCCTCACCAACAGCGGACGGACGAAGCTGACGATCAGCGATGCGAATATCGAGGGAGGAGAGTTCTCCCTGCAGGGAGAGACCTTCCCGCTGGAGATCTGGCCGGGTGAGAGCGATACGCTGAAGATCCGCTTCACCCCGGGCGGAACCGGAGGCGGATCGGGTCGACTGCTCCTCCGTTCCGATGCCGTCGACGCCCTCGACAGCCTCAGCGAGATAGCGCTGACCGGACGATCGGGAACATCGTCGTTCACCCTGTCGAGCCTGGACTTCAATCTCGGCACGGTACTGCCGGGGACCCCGGTCGTCTCGACCATCGATCTGACGAACACCGGATCGATCCCCCTGAGCCTCTCGGTCCCGATGACGGTCGATGATTTCACGATCGAGAGCATGACGCCGTCGCCGCTGCTGCCCGGCCAGACGGCGAAGCTGACGGTACGTTTTGCCGGGAAGAATATCGGCGGCAGTTATGCGGCGACGCTTCGGGTAACCGATCGGGAGTGCGGCAGCAGCGTCGATCTCCGTCTCAGCGCCAGGGTGTCGACCGAACAGCAGGTGACGGCGACGGCCACGATCGAAGCTCCCGATCTGGCGGCATCTCCGGGAGAGATCGTCGAGGTGGCGATCCGTCTGCGGGATGCGCATAATCTCTCGGCGGCGAGCGTGAGCGGCATCAGCACCACTCTGCGATACGATGCATCGCTCCTTCTCCCTCTCTCGCCGACGCCGATCGGAACGGTGGTTGACGGGAAGCGGATCATTCCGCTCGACCTGCCGGTTGCCGTCGGAGCCGATTCGGTGGTGGCGCGCCTGCGGTTCCGGGCGGCGCTGGGGCGAGACACGATCACGGCGCTGGTGCTGGAGTCCTCTGCCGGAGTAGGGGGGACCGTATCGCTCCTGGAGGTTCCGGGACGATTCCGGTTGACGGGCGTGTGCATGGATGACGATCCGCGTCTCTTCTTCTCGAACGGCCTGACGCGTCTGAAGCCGAGCGTGCCGAACCCGGTGCGAGGCTCCGGAACGATCGAGTTCGAGGTGATCGAGGATGGCCCGGTTCGTCTCTATCTGAACGACAGCCGAGGTGAGGAGGTGGAGGTGCTGTACGAAGGGAATCGTACGGCGGGACGGGAATCGATCCGGTTCGATGCGGAAGATCTGCCGGCGGGGATCTACTGGCTGACGCTGGAGACGGCGACGCAGCGGCTTACACGGGAGATCAGGATCGTGAAGTAGGTATCGCTGCCGGTCTGTTCGATCTACTCCGGCTCTGAATCCCCGCTCCGACAGACGGGCGGGGTTCGTATTTTGCCGCACCCTACGATCGACATCCAGTTACTCGAAGCTCTCCAATGCAGGCACGACTTCTTCCCGGCTTCCTTCTGTTCCTTCTTCTCCTTCCACCGGCGTCGCTGCCGGCGCAGACGACCTGGGAGTGGCTCAACCCGCTGCCGCAGGTGAACGATCTCCATGACGTAGCCTTCCGTACGGCGTCCGACCTTGTCGCCGTCGGGGCGCGCGGGAGCATCGTGGTCTCCTCCGATGGAGGAGGCGCCTGGAGAAACGTTGCAGGCGGGGTGGAGCGGAACCTCAACGCCGTATCGTTCCACGATCCGCTTGTCGGCCTCGCGGTCGGGGATGACGGGAGCGTGGTCGGGACGACCGACGGCGGCGCGACATGGCGGGTGAAGTCGCCTCCCCAGGGAGTATCCGACTACGAGGATATCGACTTTGCCTCCGCGACCGTGGCTGTCGCGGTCGGGGATGACGGCATCGTCCGAAGCACCGACGGGGGCGACACCTGGCGAAGAGTCCCTGCCCAGATGGTCGGTTCGCTGATCACCGTCGCCTTCGCCGACGAGCAGATCGCGGTGGCGGGGGGGAAGGGGGGTGAGCTGCTCCGGAGCACCAACGGCGGCCAGAACTGGAGCATCATTCCGGATGTGAGCGGCAGGCTGATGGATGTAGAGTTCGCCTCCCCGACCGTCGGATGGGCCGTGACCGACGGCTACGCGGCCGGAAACGTCCTGCGGACCACCGACGCCGGTCTCACCTGGACCGACGCCTATCCCGATCTGCACGATTCGATCTCCGCGATCGCCCTCCTCGACGCGACGACGGCCGCGATTCTCATCCCCGGTGACGGAGAGATCCGGCGGACAACCGACGGAGGGAAGAGCTGGAGCAGGGCGGATATCGTAAAACGATCGTACTATGAATATCTAAGTGCGATGGATGTCTCCGCGGCGGGCCAGGTTGTCGTGGTCGGGCAGGTCGGCCAGATCTACACCGCCCCGAACCTCGGCGGCGCCTGGCAGTTGAGGCTGACCGGGCCTCTGGAGTCACTGGAGGATGTGGCGTTCTCCGGGCCGCTCAACGGCCTGGCGGTGGGGGCGTTCGGCAGAATCCTGAAGACGACCGACGGCGGCACGACCTGGATCGACAAGGCTTCCGGTCTTCTCACCACACTCAGCGGCGTCACGTTCCTCGATCCCGCCACGGCGATCGCCGTCGGCGCCGACGGGGTCCTTCTTCGCTCCACCGATGCGGGGGAGACGTGGGCCCTCCCCACAAACGGATTACAGACCGACTTCAACGCAATAGCCCGTCTCGATCCCCTGCACAGCGTCGTGGTGGGGGATGGAGGGGATATCGTGACGACCTCGGACGGCGGAGCGAGCTGGAACAGACGTGCCGGCGGCCTTCCGTCCGACAGCACCGGGGATCTGCTTGATCTCTCCTTCTACGATGCATCCTTCGGCTGCGCCGTCGGCCCGGTCGGGAAGATCATCGTCACGACGGACGGCGGCGCCACCTGGAGCGTCAGAGCAAGCGGGGCTCTGGAGTGGCCGCTCGTCTCGGTCGTCATGACCGCTCCCGGAACGATCACGGCGATCGCCCGGAAGCCGGGGAACGACGGCGCGGTCATCATGCGGAGCAGCGATGCCGGGGGATCGTGGGATTCCGTCTACGGCGCCGTCGACCACGATCCCCAGACCTATCTCGATCCCTCCCTGAGCGATATACGGGCGCTCGACGAGCACAGCCTTGCAGCGGTCGGAGAGGAGGCGGTCTGGTCGGGAGACGGCGGGCGTACCTGGAGCACGCTTCCGCGTCCCGCTGCGCCGCTCAGGGCGGCGGCGTTCGTGAAGGAGGAGTCGAGTGTTTTGACGTCGATCGTGGGGGTGGGGCCCTACGGGGCGATCATCCGGCTGAACGAGGCCCGGATCTCCGATGCCCCCCGGAACGAACGCCCCGGGGGGAGCGGATCTGAACTATCGTGTCGCGTTCTTCCCAACCCGATCGGGGAAGCGGGAATCCTCCGCCTCCACGGGCCGACGGCCGGGCACGCGTCGGTCAGACTCTACGATCTTCTCGGCCGCGAGGTCGCCCTTCTGTACGAGGGAGATCTGGAAGCCGGCGGCCGCGCGGTCGAGTGGAGACCGGGCGGCCTGGCGGAAGGGATCTATCTCTATCGTTGCACGATGAACGGCTCCGTTGCTTCCGGGACCGTCGCCGTGCGGCGGTAGCGCCGGTTACGGGAGCACTTCGTTTCTCTGGCGCAGGTGCTCCAGCGCCTCCTCCCGTGCCGCCTCGAAGCCGTGGCGGAGCCCCTCCTCGATGATCGTCGCAATCTGGCGCGCGGAGTGGAGGCGGGGGATGAAGACGAAGTCGGCGCCGGCATCGTAGAGCATCAGCGCCTTGGTGATCCCCTCGGCGGTGACCACCACGCAGGCATGCGGCGAGAGCCGCCGGACGCTCCGCAGGATCCGCAGGTTGTCGGTCCCCTTCAGGATCACGTCGGTGATGGTGGAGATCACCAGGTCGGCGTGCTTGATGTGCGCATGCTCCAGCGTATCCATGTGCGCCACGTCGCCGTAGAGACAGGCGATGCCGCGATGCTTCAGTTCGCTGATGACCTGGGGGTTGAAGTCGATCACCAGCAGGTTGTCGATCAGGGGGTGACGATGCCCATCGACCTCCTGCATCTCGAACTCGTGCAGCAGCGAGCTTGCCTCGCGGAAGAAGCCGAGGAGCACAATCCCCTTCTCTTCGTGGGTGTCCCCTTCCTCCTTCTGTATCTGATCCAGATCTCGTATTCCGATCTTCTTCAACACCTTTGAGAGCCAGAGATAGATCTCATGGCTGCTCCCGATCAGGTAGGTGGAGCCGACCGAGGTGAAGGCGAAGATGAAGATGATCACATGGATCACATGCGGATCGATATGCTTGTGTCCCAGGCCGAGCGTGGCGATCACGATGGAGAACTCGCTGATCTGCGCCAGATTGATCGCCGGGATGATGCTGACGTGATGGCCGAGGCGGAGCTTGTAGAGGATCGGGAAGATCGCCAGGAACCGGCTCAGGATCAGGAAGAGGGAGCTGACACCGGCTATCAGCACAAGCTCCCAGGTCGGCATCGGGATCTGCATGCCGAGCGCGACGAAGAAGAGGGTCACGAAGAAATCGCGGATGCTGAGGACCTTCGCGATCACATCGAGGTTGTAGGGGAAGGTGGAGATGCTCACGCCGGCGATCAGCGCCCCCATCTCCTTCGAGAGTCCCATGTAGGAGGCGGCCCCCGCCACCGTGAAGCACCACGCAAGCGAGGCGATCAGGACGAGTTCAGGGGCCTTGGCCGCCGACTTGAAGATATACGGCAGCAGGTACTTGCTGACCGCAAGCGCCGCCAGCACCAGCAGCAGACCTTTCCCGATCGACTCCAGCAGAGGGCCGATCTGCGGATCGAGCAGGTTCGGCTGGATCGAGAGAACAAGAATCGCCCAGATATCCTGGAACACCAGCACCCCAAGCGTGATCCGCCCCGGCAGCGTGTCGAGTTCGAACTTGTCGTAGAGGAGCTTCACCACGATCATCGTGCTGCTGATGCCGACGCAGATCGCCAGGTAGAGCAGATTGAACGATCCCCCCCCCATCCGTTCTCCTATCAGATAGAAGAACCCGAGCCCGAGCGCGACCGAGAGAGGGAACTGAAGCAGTCCCGTCAGGATGACCGATTTTCCGGCGGAGGCGAGCTTCTTCAGGTCGATCTCGAGACCGATGATGAAGAGGAGCAGGATCAACCCGATCTCCGACACGGTCTGGATGTTGTGCGAATCCTCAACCAGCTTGAATCCGAGCTGAGGGCCGATTACCATCCCTGCCAGCAGATAGGCAAGAATCAGCGGCTGCTTCGTCTTGTGCGCGATGAATGCCAGCACGGCGGCTGCCGTAACGCAGATACCGATACTTGAAAGCAGGGCGCCGTGACCTTCCATAAACTTCTCCTGATGAAAACCGGGTTCGACAAACGACTAGATTGCGATACTCATTCCCTCGTACGCGGCCGTACACTCGATCGCGCCGTTCCCTTCCAGCAGGCGGGCACGCACCGTCCGTTCGATCGAGTCGATCTGGTCGTCGGTCCGCTCCGGGTCGTGATGGAAGAGGATAAGGCGGCGTACCTCCGCGGCCATTGCCAGGCTGCACGCCTGGTCGGCGGTGCTGTGTCCCCATCCCCATTTCATCGGCAGGTCATCGTCCACGTACTGCGCGTCGTGAATCAGAAGATCGGCGCCCCGGCAGAACTCCGCCAGGGTATCGAAGTCGGTGAGGGGCCGGGTCGGGGGCAAGATCTCATTGTCCGGGATGAACACCACCGATCTGCCGCCGTACTCCACCCGGTAGCCGAAGGCTCCTCCCGGATGATTCGTTGCGATATGCCTGATCCGTATCCCCCGCTCCGCGAGAACGGCGTCCCCGTCGCACGGCGATTCGCTCACGCGTGAGGGGATCTGCTCCAGACGGAGGGGGAAGTGGAATCCGTCGATCATGTTCAGCAGCGACCACTCTCCCTCCTCTTCAGGTCGTGCCAGGATACGAATGGCGCGATCCTTCTGGAAGAGAGGAGAGAAGAAGGGGAAGCCCTGAATATGATCCGAATGAAAATGGGTGACGAGGATGAAGATCTCCTTTCCTCCCGCGGCCAGATTCTCCCCGAGCCTGCGGATACCCGACCCGGCGTCCAGGATCAGGGTCGTCTCCGTCCCGAAATCGATGCTGACGCAGGAAGTGTTCCCGCCGTGACGGACGGTGGAGTCGCCGGGGCTCGGAATGGAACCTCTGACGCCCCAGCATGTTACGACCATGGATGAATGCATGTGCCGGGCAAACGATGACTGTGAGGGCAGATCTGTCGCGGACGACCAATCTGCATAGAAATACCGTTAGATTCAAAACATCGGGAGCTTTTCCCGAACGGTATCCCCCGGTTCTTCCGCGCAAGACACTTGTCTCTTGTCACCCGGCGGGCGTATGTTCCCCCTCCTGCCCCCGATACGAACCGTACCCGAACCCGATATCAATCCGGAGAACGACCATGAGAATTTCGATACCGACGAAGGTTTCGATATACACCCTGAACCTCCTGGGACTCATTCTGCTCGCGGGCGCCGCCGCGTATGCGCAGCCCGACCCCGCACCGCGGGAACCTGTGCGTCGACTCGACGAGATCCTGAACCCGGACGGCACGCTGAAGCTGGAGCCCGGCACGCGGGGACGCTTCGCCGCCGACGGGTACGAGCTTGTGCGGGACGCCGGAACGTTCCGTGTCGTCTACTCCGAGCGCGCCCGCAGGCTCTCCGAGCGGATGCGCGCGGCAAAGGAGCATGAGCAGGGGAAGACCTCACACCGAATCCAGGCCGCTCCCGACGACGACCGCTGGGATACCCGCTTCGGCGGCTCGGCGAGCCTCGATATCGCCGCGGTCTACGCCGTGGCGATCGACGGCGGCGACGTCTACGTGGGAGGAAGCTTCCTCAGGGCCGGTGATG
Organism: uncultured bacterium; assembly: GCA_966250335.1. Taxonomy (GTDB): domain Bacteria; phylum Bacteroidota; class Ignavibacteria; order OLB7; family OLB7; genus OLB7. The sequence goes on from CBINGZ010000029.1 coordinate 7,277, forward strand.
TGAACGCCCGCAATGTGGCGAAGTGGAGCGGCGGAACCTGGGTCCCGCTCGGCGAGGGGGTCAACGGTCCGGTCTTCGCGCTCGGCGCGGCGAACGGCGAGGTCTACGTCGGCGGTACCTTCGACAGCGCCGGCACGCTTCGGGTGAGCAATATCGCGCGCTGGAGCTCGGGGGGGTGGAACACCATGGGGGAGCAGGATATCAACGGCGTCGGCAGCCCCGCCTTCGATCTGGTCTACACGATCACGACCGCCGGCGACGAGGTCTACGTGGGAGGCTTCTTCGACAGGGCGGGGAACAGGGACGCGGGGAACATCGCGCGCTGGAACAGAACCGCCAACCAGTGGTCGACCCTGGGTGACGATCAGCTCAACGGCGTCTACGGTGAAGTCTACTCGATCGTCCTCGACGGAGCCAACGTCTTCGTGGGGGGCTCCTTCAGCGAGGCCGGAGGGGTGGCGGCAGGGAACATCGCCCGCTGGAACTCGGCCTCCGGCGAGTGGACTCCCCTCGGCGACGGGGTCGACGGCAACGTGCTGACGATGGCGGCCATGGGAGGGAAGCTCTATGTGGGAGGCGGGGCCGTGAGCCTTGCGGGAGGGGTGGAGGTGCGACGGATCGCCGTCTGGGATATCTCCGGTGGAACCTGGGCTCCCCTGGGAGGAAACGTCGTCCAGGGGATCGACGGACGGGTGGTCTCGATCGTCGCCTCGGGAAGCGATCTTTATGTCTCCGGGACGTTCAACAGGGCGGGGACGACCGACGTGAGCAATCTGGCGCGATGGGACGGCCAGAAATGGAACGCGGTCGGGGGCGGAGTGCGCGGTCCCGTGGAGAAACTTGCGGTGAGCGGCTCGACCCTCTACGCCGGAGGGCAGTTCGTCCTTGCCGGATCGACCGAAGCGCGCTACGTGGCGAAGTGGGACGGCTCGGCCTGGTCCTCCCTCGGCTCCGGTATTTCGCTCGGCAACGGCGCCTCGGTTCAGGCGATCGCCGTCGACGGGGATATCGCCTACGTCGGGGGGCGGTTCCTGACCGCCGGATCTTCCGCCGCCTCCAACGTCGCCGGATGGAACGGCGCCACCGGAAACTGGTTCGTTCTGGGGTCGGATCAGGGGAGCGGGGTGAACGGCCCCGTCTCGTCGCTCGCCGTCGGTAACGACGGAGATCTCTACGTCTCCGGACTCTTCACCGAGGCCGGCGGCGTCCCTGCCGTGAACGTGGCGCGCTGGACCCGCTCGACCGGCGCCTGGGCTCCCCTCGGCGACGGACTGATGGGGCTGGTCCGTTCCCTGGCCGTCACCGAAGCGGGAGTGCTCTATGCCGGAGGAGTCTTCGCGTTGCCGGCGCAGCCGGGAGAAGCGCATTCGGTGGCGCGCTGGAACAGCGGCACGAACTCCTGGTCGATCGAAGGGGGTGGACCCGAATCGAAGTTCCCGCTCTTCGACGCGACCGAGATCACGACCGACGGAGATCAGCTCTATGCCGTCGGCGTCTATGCGAAGGAGGAGGGAGAATACGAGGGGGTGCTCCGCTGGAACGGGGTCGAATGGACCTCGCTCCTCGACAGCGCCGCCGGTGAGATCACGGCCGTCGCCGCGGACGCCGGGTCGCTCTATATCGCCGTCGCCGTCTATACCAACGGCGATCCGGCGACGGTCATCATGAAGAGAGGGACGAATGGAGAATGGGCCCCGGTGGGAACCCCGGAGGACAGCCTGAACGGTGTCGTCGACGATATCCATTTCGTCATGGGGGGACTCCATATCGGCGGACTCTTCACCTCCCGCGCCGAGGAGCCGGTCCGGAACATCGCCCGCTTCGACGGGGGATGGAAGGGGCTCGGGAGCGGGACCAACGGAGAAGTCCATGCGATTCAGTCCGACAGCCCGACGGATCAGGGGAAGGGGGTCTCGATCTTCCTCGGCGGCACCTTCACGACGGCGGGGGAGACTCCGTCGCGCTCCTTCGCCCGATTTGCCACCAGGATCAACACCTCGGTCGATGAAGCCGGGTCGTCGGCGATCGCCCGTCTCATTGCCGTCAGACCGAACCCTGTCTCGGGATCGACCCTCATCTCGTTCGATCTCCCGACCGCCGGTCATGCAAGCCTCACGATCCTCGATCCCCTCGGCCGCCGGGTCTCGGCGCCGGTGGAATGGAATCGAATCAGCGCCGGACGCCATGAATTTCTCTGGGATGCCTCGCATCTTCCCGCCGGAACGTATTTTGCGGCTCTCACGGTCGCAGGGGGCACGGGTATGGTACCGGTCGTGGTGACGCGCTGACGTTGTCGTCGGCGCACGACGATTGTGCCGGCCTGTCTGCAAGGGGATCATCGGAGGGAGGTCGTTCAGTGGGGCCGGCATGTCGTACACGCATCAGTCGCCAATATCAGTTCATGAGAATCAGCAGCAGTCTAGTCGTGGTCTGCGCCCTGCTTGCCGGGGTGCTTGGGGGATGTCTTCCCAGAACGGGAAGCTACGGAGAGCCGGTCGCAGCCACCGATGCGGTCCCTCCGCCGGGGTATTCACCGATCTATCTCACCCGGATCGCCCCGGTTCCGGCGACTCCGGCGTCGATCACCGATCCGGCCGTGCAGATCAGCCGCATCGAGGCGTACGAGCCGAACAAGGTTCGTGCGCTGGTGCAGTTCGTCGACTCGGCCGGCACCTACTACACGGGGGCAGTCAACGGGAAATGGCGTTCCTACTGGTGCGGGGTGGAGGATGAGTTCGAGGGGAAGGTCCGCCCCGTCAAGAACTACACGCTCCGCGAGGTGACCGAAAACGATCGCGAGGCCCATGCCGTGGCGCTGGTCATGGACAACAGCGGCTCGATGGGGGATGCCCGCGCCCTTGCCGCGCAGGAGGGGGCGACCGACTTCATCAGGATGAAGAAGGATGAGGACGCGGTCGGCCTGATACGCTACGACCACCACGTCGAGGTCGAATCCCCCCTTACCACCGGTCGCTCCGATCTTCTTGCCCGCCTGAAAGTGAACGGTCTGACCGGCTTCGGCGGCGGAACCGCGATCGCCAACGGCATAGCGGCCGGCATCGACCAGCTTCTCCCCGCCCTCGGGTTCCGTCGCAAGGCGATCATCGTCTTCACCGACGGACAGGACAACAGCTCGACGATCGACAAGGAGGAGGTGATCAACCGGGCGCGCAAGGCGGGGATCATCGTCTGCGCCGTCGATTTCGGGGAAGGGGTGAGCTCGGGATATCTGGAGGAGATCGCCGTCAGGACCGGCGGGATCTACTATCAGATCTATCGCACCTCGGAGTTCGGGCAGATCTTCGAGGATGTCTACCGGCGGCTCAGGAACTACTACGTGCTGGAGTACAACCCGCTCGATTACGGCGTCCACAAGATCTATCTGAAGCTCTGTCTGGGGACCGATACCGTGAGCACGGTGGCCGCCTACGACAACACCCCCGATATCGGCGCCATCGCCCTGCTGAACGTTCAGTTCGATGTGAACAAATCCGATATAAAGCCCGCCTCGATGGCCTCCGTCGACAACGTCTTCGGGCTCATGAAGGCGTACCCCGGCATCAGGATCGAGCTGCGCGGCCACACCGATTCCACCAACAGCACGGGTGACCCCGACTACAACGTGAAGCTCTCCCAGCGCCGCGCCGACGCCGTCAAGGATAATCTCGTAAAGCGTGGTATCGCCGGCGACAGGATCAAGGCGATCGGGTTCGGCGAGCGCCAGCCGATCGCCGACAACAAGACCGAGGAAGGCCGCGCCGCAAACAGACGGACGGAGTTCGTGATCGTGGCGCGGTAGAAACCGTATCGTGAAGGGAGCCGTATCCGCGAAGCGTTATCTCGTATCGGAGAGATTCGGGATGCACCAGTCGATCGGCTCCCCGGCGCCGCTCTTCATCAGCTCACCGTTGATGGCCGAGAAGGGCCTGCTTCCGAAGAACCCCCTGCGGGCCGAGAGGGGGGAGGGATGCGCCGACTGTACCACCGCATGCCTGCTTGTGTCGATCAGCGCCAGCTTGGCGGCCGCGTGAGCGCCCCAGAGGACGAAGACCACACGCTCCTCCTTCGCGTTGACCAGCCTGATGATCGCGTCGGTGAACCGTTCCCACCCCTTTCCTCTGTGCGAACCTGCTTCGTGCGCCCTGACCGTCAGCACGGTGTTGAGCATCAGCATCCCCTGGCGCGCCCAGGGGACCAGATACCCGTTGTCTGGAACGGGGCATCCCAGGTCCTCCCGCAGTTCCTTGAAGATGTTGACCAGCGACCGCGGAAGGCGTACGCCGGGCCGCACGGAGAAGCAGAGCCCGTGCGCCTGGTTCTCGTCGTGATAGGGATCCTGTCCCAGCAGGAGGACTCGTGTGTCGTTATACGATGTGTGTCGGAGAGCCTCGTAGACCTCCGCTTCCGGCGGATAGACGGTCGTGCGCGCGCGCTCCGCCGCGACGAACTCCTGCAGGGCTTCGTAGTAGGGCTGGCGGGTCTCGTCGGCAAGGAGCCGTTTCCACGACCCGGGGATGGGGGGACCGATCATCCGTTCAATCGTTTATCGATATTGTGAAGGGGACGACGCAGCATGACCGTCGGAACATCGCTCCGACGATCGGCGTTCCCTCCACCTTCATGCCGGAAGGGAGCTTTCCGGGCGCCTCACAGATGATCGGGAATGAAGCCGTCGGTCCTCAGCAGGCCGTACAGCTCGATGTTCTCCAGAACGTCGTTCCGCATCACATGCTCGCGCATCCTTCCTTCATACTTCATTCCCACCTTCTGCAGGACGCGGCCCGCCGCGATATTGCGGCCGTAATGGCTGGTGTGGATACGATGCATCCCCAGCGTCTGGAAGGCGAAATGTATCACCTCGCGAACCGCCTCGCTGCAGTATCCCAGGTTCCAGTATTCACGTCCTATCCAGAAATCGAGTTCGGCGCGGTTGTCATGACGCAGGATGATGAGGCTGTTCGCTCCGATCAGATGCGTCGTCTCTTTGAGAAGGATTGCAAAATGGACCGCCTCCCCGCGGTCGTAGTTCTCCCTGTGCGATCCGATCCATCGTTCCGCAGCCCCCTCCGGGTAGGGGTGAGGGATATGGTGCGTTCCTTCCGCCACTTCACTGTTACCGGCAAGTCGTTGAACCTGGGACGCGTCGTCCCGATTGAACGGGCGTAACAGCAGACGATCGGTTTCAAGGGTCGGCTGCTCTTTCATAGCGGGATATGTTTGGGCCGGAGCACACGGCAACATGGCACATGCTGAGGGGGCGTGCGTACCGGGCAAGTCATGGACAAATATACGCGTATCGCTTCGCGATGCGAAGAACCTCCGTTATTTTTTTCCGACGATCCGGCGTTTCAACCGCTCGAACGCGAGAAACGCCCCGCCGATGCCGTGGGGACCGTACGGGACGAAGGCCCGAAGCTCCGCTATGAGCCCGTCCCTGATATCGATGACGAAGAGTTGCGGAAACTCCAGCCTGAAGCCGCCGCGTACCGTGTGGGATGTGGCCGTCTGCACGACGACCGACTGCTCCTCCTCCGTATGGAAGATCCGCTCGATGGTGAATCCCATTGTCTCCAGGCTCGCGAACCCCCAGCGCAATCCCTCGGCGATCTCCTTCCTGCCCGTCATATGCGGTTTCGGGTAGTGCGGGTCGAACATCCGGGCGTCGTCGGCGATGAACGAGAGGATGGTCTCCAGATCCTTCCTCTGAACAGCGTCGAAGAGACGTTCGATAATATCGTGAAGCGCTCTATCCATTGTTGATGCCGCCTTATATTCAGCGAGCCGGTCGAAGACCGGAATGTACGACGAAAGATGATCCGAACAAGAGGCGCCGTTGTATGCGATCCCGATAGATCGGGGATGCGCGCGGCGACGGTATCGGGTCGGGACCTTCTTCTATCCGCCGGGTGTCGCAGGTATGGAATCCGCACGAACCATCGATGAAGTCATTGTCCGTCTGGACGATGTGATCGCCGCAGCTCGTCGTGACCGGAGCCGTCTCGGCTATTTCGCCGTGCTCTACCGGAACGTGACGGCCGGTGTAAAGCAGGGGATTATCGAAGAACGCTTCCAGGACGGAGCCCGCATGGAGCGGCTCGATGTGATCTTTGCGAACAGATACCTGCATGCCCTGGATGCCTACAGGCGCGGGGAGCGGACCAGCGGCTGCTGGGTCGCGGCGTTCAGGGCCGCCGAAAGCCGACGGCCGCTGATCCTGCAACACCTCCTCCTCGGCATCAGTGCCCATATCAATCTCGACCTGGGAATCGCCGCCGCGGAGACGTCGCCGGGAGCGGAGCTTGCGGGACTGAAAAACGATTTCGATCAGATCAACAGGTTCCTGGGAGCGATGCTCGACGACGTGCAGGAGAGGATCGCCGCCGTCTCCCCCTGGATGGGAATCCTCGATCGACTCGGGATGCGGAGCGACGAGGAGATCTGCACCTTCTGCCTGGAACGTTCCCGCGACGTCGCATGGATGACCGCGACCCGGCTGGCGGGAGTGCGGCGCGAGCAGCTTCCGGGGGAGATCGAGAAGGTCGACGGAATCGTCTCCGCGCTCGCCGGCCCGATCCGGAGCCCCGGCCTGCTGCTGGCGCCGTTCCTGCTGCTCGTCCGTCTGCGGGAGAGCGGTGATGTGACACGGGTGATCGACGCGCTGGAGTATCCCGCGCACGCGAAGGCGAGGGCCGCATGAACGACGATCGTGATTCGGCCCGGCTCCTCGCCGCGATCCGCTTCGCCGCCGACAGACACCGCGATCAGCGGCGCAAGGGGACGGGCGCGGTCCCTTATATCAATCATGTGATCGAGGTCGCGGAGGTTCTGGCACGAGTGGGGAAGGTGACCGACGTCGCGGTTCTGCAGGCCGCGGTGCTGCACGACACGATAGAAGACACGGGGACGACAGGCGAGGAGATCGAGGCCGCGTTCGGCGTGGAAGTGCGGAGAATGGTGGAGGAGGTGACCGACGACAGGAGCCTGCCGAAGGAAGGGCGGAAGAGGCTCCAGATCGAGCGCGCCCCGACCCTCAGCGCGAACGGACGACTGATCAGGATCGCCGACAAGATCTGCAATCTTTACGATGTGATCCACATGCCGCCCCCCGACTGGCCGTACGAGCGACAACTCGCCTACCTGGAGTGGACCCGGTCGGTCGTGGCCGGCTGCAGAGGCTGCAACGCGGAGCTCGAACGATATTACGACCAGGTGCTTGCGGAAGGCGTGAAGGCGCTCCGGACGCGCAGGTGACCCTCTTCAGCTCAGTAGACGCTAAGGCGCCGTCCCCCCTTCCCCGCTCTCCTGAATGGAGCGCAGCACCGTGTTGAGAAGGTAATCGTACGCAAGCTTCCACTCCCCCTCCTCCCTCACGAAGAGAAACGGCTGCCAGGCTCCCGGTCCGACCTCGACGTCGACCATGGCGCTGTCTCCTCTGATGAACTCGTTCCGCATGGCGGGAGTCGGTCCTTCGGCCATGGTGGTCATATCGCGACTGATCGACTCGTTGAGCGACAGGCTGTCCAGCGCCGCGATCTCCTCCATCATCGTGATCGAGCTCTTCGTCATCAGCCGTTTGTAGGTCGCCACGTCACGCTTCCTCCCCGCCTCGAAGATCCTGGCAAGCGCTCCCGAAGGGGAGCTGGAGTCGACGGCCGTTGTCGGCATGGCGTCCGGCGCCGGGAGGGCGGGCGCCGCGGTCGATGTATCGGAACCGTGCGGGGGCTTCTCCCCTTCTGAACCGCATGCGCCCAGCAGGAGGATCAGCGGAAGGATACGGAGCGGAGTGTCCGGGAGAAGAGTTCGAATGTTCATGAAGGCCGTGTCCGTTGTTCTCGACGTCGCGCCATGGCGCGTGTTTGTGTCCGGTATCGTTCGTCGCGGGTGCAATGTACCGGTTGGCGGTCAATAACGGGCGGCCCGACTTCTCCGGCCGATGTGTCGATCGGCCTGCTCCGCATGTCACAAGGAATCCGTTCAGCGTCTGTCCCACGGTTCCGCTCCGATGCGGAACGCCCGATATATCGCGAACCGGATGACCGTGGAGACGCCGTGAACTCTTTCTCGATCCTCAAGCTGCTGCCGATTCTTGCCGTCGTCGTCACGTCGATCGCATCGATGACGTTCCATCGCGACGAACAGCCCGTCGTGAACCTGGGGTCGCCGACGATCTTCTATCCGGGCGAGGAGATCAGACTCAACGTGGAGGCGTACAGCGACCTGCCGACCGATCTGCCGCTGCTCATCTATCGTGTTGTCGATCCGATAGGGTTTTTCGCGGCGCAGAAGGATCGCCATGATCCCGGAGTCGAAGTCAGCCCGAACGGGGATTCCGTGGCCGGATTCTCTCTCAGGGACCCTTCCCTCTTTCATCGGCTCCATGTGGGGACGAAACTCGCCATCCCGAAGAATATGATGGAGTGGAAGGAGGTGAAGCTTCCCGCGATGACCTCCGGCGTCTACCTCATCACCGCGCCGACCGCGCGCCCCGTGTCGACCACCCTCGTGATCGTCAGCAGGCTGGGAGTCGTCGTCAAGCAGTCGCCGACCGATGCCCTCGCCTTCGTCGTCGACAGACGGACGGGAGAACGGGTGGAAGGGGCCGCCGTTCACTTCATGTCGTCGAAGCGGGGAGAGAAGGGGGCGGAGACGAAGACGCTCAGGGCCGTGACCGGTTCCGACGGAGTCGCGCACGTATCGTTCAGCGATGAGAATGGAGAAGTATCGCATCGCAGGCAGGATACCGCCGTCATCTATGGGATGAGAGGGAATGATTTCGTGATCGCCGACTGTGCCTTCCCGCACTTCATGTCGGGCGGGAACCGCGTCTACCTGCATACCGATCGATCGGTCTATCGTCCGTCGCAGAGGGTGCATTACAGGGGGATCCTCCGCGAGATGTCGCGGAACGGCGTCCCCGGCCTTCCCTCCACCGATTCGGTGGATGTGACGGTCACCGACTCGCGCGGCTCAACGGTTTGGAACGAGCGCCTTCCCCTCTCCGATCTCGGCACGTTCCAGGGAGAGTTCCTTCTGGGAGAGGAACCGCCGCTCGGGAGCTATACGATGACCACGTCGTACGATATGGGCCCCGGTGCGACGTTCCAGGTGGAGGAATACAAGAAGCCCGAGTACGAGGTAACCGTCCGCCCCGACAGAAAGGAGTACAGTCGCGGCGACACCCTCAAAGCGGTGATCTCCGCCTCCTACTATTTCGGCGCTCCCGTCGCCGGGGGAAATCTGCGCTATACGGTCCGGCGGAACAGGCTGGAGCCCGACGCCGTGCTGAACGGAGCATGGGCCCACCTGCGTGAAGCGGAGGAGCCGGCCGCCGACCCCGGCCAGATCGTGAGCGAGGGGAGCGGTACCCTCTCCTCCGACGGCTCGTTCGATATGGAGTATCTCCCCCCCGCCGACGATGCGGACTATACCTATACGATCACCGCCGCCGTCGTCGACGCGTCGCGCCGGTCGATCGCCGGGACGGCGTCGGTACGGTTCACTCGCGCCTCGATCTATCTTCTACATCGCCCCGAGAAGTATATCTATCGTGTCGGAGAGAAGGTGAAGGTCGATGTGGAGACCTATTCCCACTCCGGGGATAAAAGGATCCCCCTCCCCTACCGGATACTCGTCCGGCGGATATTGTGGGAGCAGGAGGGGCGCGGCGCGCGACGGGAGACGACGATCCTGGAGGGGCGCGGCGCGCGACGGGAGACGACGATCCTGACCGACTCCGCGACGACGGGAGCCGACGGGTCCGGCAGCATCAGCTTCACGACCGACGGGCCGGGCTATCTGGAGATCGAGATCGCCGCGCGCGACGAGCGTGGGAACATCGTGAAGGCGGCGTCGCAGATCACCGTCGCCGACGGGACGCCGGCCCAGGAGTCGGTCACCCCCGGCCTCGCGCGGCTGATGCCGGACCGCGAGATCTACAGACCGGGAGATATCGTGACCGCCCTTGTGGTCCTCCCCGCCGGAGGGAAGGATCTTCTTCTTACGGCAGAGGGAAGAGCGATCGGGAAATATCGTGTCGAGAAACTCGGCGGTCGCTCCGCGATCGTCAGAATGGAGGTCGGGGAGGCCGATGCGCCCAACATCAATCTCGTCGCCACGACGTTCGCCGGCGATCAGGTCTACTCGGCGACCGCTTCGGTGATCGTGGCGCCGGCCGACAAGGAGATCACCCTTGAGGTCGAGACCGACAGGAAGGAGTATCGGCCCGGCGACAGCGGCATGGTGACGGTGCGGGCGCTCGACAAGGGACGGGAGCCGATGAAGAACGTCGATCTCGCTCTCTCGATCGTCGACGAGGCGATCTTCGCGATCCGCCCCGACCGAACTCCCGCGATCACTTCCTTCTTCTACAGATTCCGGCCGGTGACCGTCACAACATCGCACTCGGCCGCATTTCGATTTGCTCCGCGGTACAGCCCTGTACGCTATCGGGTTGCCACGATAACAAGCACGGGGGATGGCGTTTTTCTGGAGAGCGCGACTCTCGCGTCGGCATTCATCGACAATTCCGTCACGTCGTTCGACATCGGACAGGACGCCGGCCGTGAGCCGGGCATCGATATGCCGACGGTCGTGGAGCCGACATTACGGAAGGACTTCCGGGATCTGATGTTCTGGGCTCCGTCGGTACGCACAGGCTCCGACGGCCGGGCCCGTATCCCCGTGAAATTCCCCGACAATCTGACGACATGGAGGATCACGGCCCGCGGCGTCAACGCGGAGACGGCCGTCGGCGAGGCGCGGGCGCAGGTCGTATCGCGTAAGGATCTTCTCGTCCGCATGGAGATCCCGCGGTTCGTCATCGAAGGGGACTCGCTGCTGGTGGCGACCACCGTCCACAACTATCTGTCGACCGAAAAGCGCGTCAGGGTCGAGCTTCTGACGGAAGGGCTCAGCGTATCGCAAACCGAGCAGACGATCCTCCTCCCCGCCGACGGCGAGGGCCGGATCGACTGGCCCGTCACGGTCGGGAAGCAGGGGGCCGCCCTGCTGACGGTCCGGGCATTGACCGACGAGGAGTCGGACGCCGCCGCGCTGACGCTTCCGGTGCTTCCGTTCGGGATTCGCAGGGAGGCGGCCGCGGTCGGCCGGGTGAGCCGGGAGCAGAGCCGGGATGAACTGATCCTCACGATCCCCGAAGGGGTCGATCCCGCGTCGGCCGGACTGACCGTATCGCTCACCTCCTCCACCGCCGGAGCGATGGTCGGGGCGCTCGATTATCTGATCGGATATTCCTACGGCTGCGCCGAACAGACGATGAGCCGTTTCCTCCCCACCGTCATCGTTGCCAACGTGCTGAAGGAGGCCGACATCCCGTTCGACGAGGTGAAGCGGAAGGAACTGCCGAAGATGGTGCGCCAGGGACTCGACCGTCTCTACTCGTTCCAGCACGGCGATGGAGGGTGGGGCTGGTGGGAACATGACGGGACGAACCCATTCATGACCGCCTACATCATGTACGGGCTCACGATCGCCCGCCGCGCCGGCTACCCGATCTCCGAGGAACGCTACGACAACGGACTCCGCTCGCTGCGCCGGCAGATCGAGGATCGTCCCGCCGGAGGCAACTACGGCTCCGCCGATGCGTCTCTCCGTTCCTCGACGGAAGCGTTCATGCTCTACACGGCAAGCATGATCGACGGGCAGAGAAAAAAGGATCGTCTCATCGAGGAGAGGATCACCGAGCTCGCCGCGATCCCCGAGATCAACAGCTACACCCGCGCACTGCTGGCGATGGCGGCGACACATCGATCGCGTAACGATGTGGCCGCGACCCTGCGACATGAGCTGCGCACCAGGGTGGAGGGATCGGGCGACGAGACGTTCTGGTCCGGAAACACATGGGAGCACGGCTGGCAGGATGACAAGATCGAGACGTCGGCATGGGCGGTGCGCGCCCTCTGCACGGAGCCGGGAAGCGACTCGACGGCGGCCAGGGGTGTGCAGTGGCTGATGTCGCAGCGCACAGGTGGAGCATGGCCGAACACGCGTCAGTCGGCGATGGCGATCTTCGCGCTGGTCGATCATCTCAAGGCGGTGAGCGAGACCAACCCCGAGTTTGCCGTACGGATATCGGTCAACGGGCGCCCGGCCGGAGAAGAGAGGTTCGGCAGAGAGAACTCCGGAAAGACGATCACGATCGATCCTTCCCTCCTCCGCCCCGGCAGAAATATCGTGACGATTGAGAAATCGGGAACGGGAACGGCGAACGCTTCAGCCCGTCTCTCCTATATCGTAACGGGATCTGCCGTCGAGCCGTCGAACAACGGATTCGAGGTGACCCGCGAATACTACCTGCTCCGTCGCGAGCAGACCGACGAAGGCTTCGTGTATGTGAAGGAGCCGTTCGATGGAACCGTAAAGAGCGGCGACGAGATCTTCGTGCGCGTCAGTTTCGTTCCAACGGAAGCGAACGAATATATCATGCTCGAGGACCCCCTCCCCGCCGGCTGCGAGGTCGTCGAGAACCCCGAGCTCTACCCGATCGAGGATGAGGAGGGCTACGGCCCATCCGCCGCACGCACCGACGCCCGGGGCGCTACCTGGAACTGGTGGTACGCCGGACGCGACGTCCGCGACGAAAAGATCGCATTCTTCGCCTCCTCGGTGGAACCCCGCTCCTACGAATGCACCTACATCCTGCGAGCCCAGATCCCCGGCGTCTACTCGGTGATGCCCTCCACCGCCTGCCTCATGTACTACCCCGAAATCGAGGGCACAACAGCGATCCAAACCTTGACAATCCTCGAATAATCTCTCTCTTCTCTTCCTCTCTTCTCTTCCTCTCTTCTCTTCCTCTCTTCTCTTAACTCTGTGTCCTCTGTGCCTCCCTGTTATTTTTCTTCTTCTTCCAACAGGGAGGCCCCACCCACTACCACAACGAAAACGTCCCGCCAAGCGAAGCCCGCCACCCCCGAAGCTCCTCAAACCTCGTCCCCGGATACAAATATCCCACCGTGGCATTCACCGAATTCATCCGATCGCTATACAACCACACCCCCCCCAGCGGAGTGAAGTGAAACACATCTCCCAGCTGCTTGTTGTACATCCCCCCGAACTCCACCCCGAAGTACGGTATAAGAAACGACCGCCGGGGATTCCGCTCCATCGAAAGATGCAACCCGGTCGTATAGAAAAAACTCTCGGAAACATCGGGATCAGATGAATGCAGCAGATCGAACTTCACGAACACGCGTCCATGACTCGGCCCTCTGTTGTTGTTCCGGGCCACCCAGGAGACAAGGAGATACTCGATGGAGGCTCCATGAAACACCCCCAGCTCCGCCGCATTTACCGGTGCATAGACCGAGTAGCTCATCCCCGGAATCAGCGACGACTTCCACGACTCCTCCACCCGTAACGCCAGGTAGGCGGTATCGGAGACGTCACCGGCCCGCACAGCGATCTTCACAAGCCTGTCGCCGTTCTGATCGGTGGAGGGAGCCCAGAAGAACTCACGGAGAGTCTTATCGAAATATGATCCTTCAGGCGCGTTGATCACCGTCCAGTAGAAGACCTCCGGCTGGTACTCGAAGAGCGAATCGTAGCGCCGGTTGAACATGAGAGAAATGTTTACCTCCCCCTGCGTTCTGACATCGAGCCGCACGTTCGATACCTCCTTGAAGATCGCATGCGACTCCCGATCGACCGACCTTGCGGAGTAGTAGTACTCGAACTCCCCCTGGCTCTGCGCCGGGGCCGGGATAGAAACAAGCATGAAGAGCACGGCGAGCGCCGCCAGTCGACGTAGCGATACCATCTGGATCTCTCCGATAAGTCATGAGCGTTGATATGTACCGGCGGCGCCTGTTCCGGTGTTTGAACGCTCATACGACATCCGTCCGCGCGGGACGTAACGGTGGGATCAGGTTCGGGGGCGGACACGGCTGGTGGGGACCGCCTGCATCGGATCATCCGGCCAGTAATGTTTCGGATATCTCCCTTTGAGATCTTTCCTGACATCGAAGTAGGTGGTGCGCCAGAAGTTCGCCAGATCGCGCGTCACCTGGACCGGACGATTCGCCGGCGAGAGAAGATGGATCGTGACGGGAACCCGCCCCCCGCCGATGCGCGGGGTCTCGGTCATCCCGAACATCTCCTGCAGGCGGACGGAGAGGACGGGAGCATCGGGATCGGAGTAGTCGAGCGGAATGCGCGATCCGCTCGGAACGGTCAGATGGGAGGGCGCGGTCGCGTCGAGCGCGGCACGCCGTTCCCAGCCGAGCATGTCGAGCAGAAGATCGGTGAGACGGAGAGCGCGGAGATCGTCTCGGCGGCGCATGCCGTGCAGGTGTGGAGCGAGCCACTCCTCGATCGCGGCGGCGAGCGCCTCGTCGGAGACATCGGGCCACGATCGATCGTGCCGGTGCATGAACGCGATCCGTTCGCGGACCCGGAGCGCCTCACGGCTCCAGGGGAGGGAGCCGATCCCTTCGCGCGCTATCCGTTCGGTCAGCGCGGCGCGCATCAGGCCGGGATCGGGGTCGCGGAGGGGAACGTCGCGCAGCACGAGCGCTCCGAGCCGGGTTCTTCTGCGCGCGCTCACGCCGTCGAGCTCCTCGTCCCAGCGGACGACCTCCTCGACCATGAGGAGATCGCCGAACCCCGACTCCAGATCGTCGAGGGTCACGGGGGCGGCAAGGAAGATGCGGCTCTCGCGCCGTTTCCCGTCCAGATCGGCGGCCACCAGAAAGGGCTCCCCCGCCAGCGGCTGCTCCTGATCGACGAAGGCGCTTCTGCCGTTGCTCAGCATGAAGCGTCCCCGCTGACCGGGGCGGGCCTGGGCTATGCGGTCGGGGTAGGCGAACGCCAGGAGGAGCCCGGCGGCGGCCGTCCCCTCCTCCCTGTCGCGCCCCTTCAGCAGCCGTCGCCAGTGACGCGATTCCCGCTGAACCCGTCGTATCGCCGCGCGATCCACCGTATACTCCTCCGTCGGGAACATATCGTTGTGGGATTCTCCTCCGGCGCGGCCCAGCGCTTCAAGGCGGAGGCGCAGATCGGGGTCGACGGAGGCGCCGTGGCCTCGCATGATATCCCGTTCCCCCAGCAGGGCCGCCAGGTCGCAGGCGAGCGAGGGGAAGCCCTCCTCCTCTCCCCTGATCAGCATATGCGCGAGTCTGGGGTGAAGAGGGAGCCGGGCGATCTCGCGGCCGTGGGGGGTGATGCTCCCCTCCCGGTCGAGCGCTCCCAGCCGTGTCAGGAGGTCGCGGGCCTGCGCGAACGCTCCCGTCGGGGGACGGTCCAGCCAGGCGAGTTCGGAGGGATCGGCGACTCCCCATTCGGCCAGGTCGAGCGCCAGCGGGGCGAGATCGGCCTCGAGAATCTCGGGAGGCGTATACGCCATCAGCGTTGCCTGTTCGGCCTCGCTCCAGAGACGGCAGCAGATCCCGGGGCCGAGGCGTCCGGCGCGGCCGCGCCGCTGATCGGCGGAGGCTCGGGAGACGCGGACCGTCTCCAGGCGGGTCATGCCGCTTCCCGGCGAGAAGCGGGGAAGGCGCATTCTGCCGCTGTCGATCACGATCCGTATCCCCTCGATCGTGAGACTCGTTTCAGCGATCGAGGTCGAGAGGACCACCTTCCGTTCTCCCGGTCGGGAGGGCTCGAGCGCCCTCTCCTGTTCCTCCTGCGGGAGCGTGCCGTGGAGCGCCAGCACCGTCGCTCTCGTCTCCTCCGCCAGCAGTTCCTGCGCGCGGCGGATCTCCCCTGCGCCGGGGAGGAAGACGAGGATATCCCCCTCTTCGCGGTCGAGCGCGCGGCGGACGGCGGCGGCCACGGCACGTTCGAGGCGTTCCCCTTCGGCCATAGGTATATATCGCGTTTCGACAGGGAAGATCTGCCCGGCGCTCGTGACGATCGGGGCATCTCCAAGCAGGCGGGCGACAGCCTCTCCATCCAGCGTGGCGGACATGACCAGAATCCGCAGATCCTCCCGCAGCAGCGCCTGCGCCTGCAACGCCAGTGCCAGTCCGACATCGGCCTGCAGGCTCCGCTCATGGAACTCGTCGAAGATCACCAGCCCGGCCTCCTCCAGCGCCGGGTCGCTCTGGAGCATCCGGGTCAGCACTCCCTCGGTCACGACTTCGATCCGGGTGGAGGGGCCGACGTTCGTATCCATCCGCATGCGATATCCCGCCCTCTCCCCCGGCCTCTCGCCGAGCAGCGATGCGATACGGCGCGCCGCGGCGCGCGCGGCCAGCCTGCGCGGTTCCAGCATGATGATCTTCCTCCCGGCCAGCCACGGCTCATCGAGCAGTGCCGGGGGAACGCCCGTCGTCTTTCCCGCTCCGGGAGGAGCCTGAAGGAGGAGGGAGGTACGGGCCGAGAGGGCGGCCCTGAGTTCGGGGAGAATATGATCGACGGGAAGATTGAACACGATGCGATACAACTGATGATGAGACGAGTCCGCGGCGAGTCCGCGCGCCGGCGCCAATAACGGAAAAAACGGGACACGCGAAAAAAAACCGGCGAAGGGGTGCTTCGCCGGTTCTGCCTCTCTCACTCTGCTCGATTCTCCTTCATCGATCAATCGCTCTTCTTCGTTTCCATGTCCGAATCTTCTACGGCTGATTCTTGACAAGGAAGGTCTCGGCGCGGGCCACGGCCGCGGAACTGAAGACCCCGAGTCCCCCCTTGATGTTCGCCATCTTGCCGTCGTATTCGGGGTTGGCGCCCCAGTGGGTGAGCTTCCACCACCTGATGAAGTTGTTGTCGGCCGCCCACATCGTGATCTCATGCCGGCCGAACCACTTGAAGGCGACCCAGACCGTCGGCGTCTCGGTGTTGGGGATGAAGCCCCAGCGGGTCACGTCGTTGTAGTGGGGAGCGTTCTCCTCGAAGGAGCGCGCGATACGACGGTTCTTCTCGCCGCTGGAGGGCTCCAGGTACTTGCCGTACTCGAGCGTATCGAGGCAGCGGACACTCACCAGGTACTCGTTGAGGGTTCCCGAGCGGGTCCACCTCAGCTTCAGCGAATCGGGGGAGGGGAGCTCGATCGTATCCTTCGGGTAGTCGATGACGGAGAGGGGGGCCGTCACCCAGGAGATCCGCTGCGGCGTCAGGGTCGAGCCGCTCAGGAGCCCACCGTCGGTCGGGCGCACCTCGATCGAGTAGATCACCCCCGGCTGAACCTTCTCGCTGGTGTCGGGGAAGTAGTATTCTCCCACGCCGGTGCTGTCGGGACGGTAGGCGAGCTGCATGGAGCGGCCGTCGACGATGATCCTGACATCGGCGTCGGTCACGGCGCTGTTCTTCAGGCGGAAGGTGTCGGTCACCGGCTGCGAGCGCATCACCTTGATGCCGTGGATCGGCTCGTCGACGATCAGAAATCCCTCCACGACATACTGCGGCACATACTCGTTCGGCGGAAGATCCTCGCATCCCGTGGCCGCCGTCATCAGAATCACCGTCGCTGCCGCGAGCGCCAGGCGCTGTATGGTTGTCGTTCTTCTCATTGCTCGTGTACCTCTCCGGTTAGAATTTGACTTCGATGGCGACGGTCGGCAGAATCGGCAGCAGCCGGACGTCGACGACCTCGGTCACCTCCTTCGAGGTGTCGTAATAGCGGAACCAGATATCGCGTCGCGAGTAGACGTTGTAGACGTCGATCAGCAGCCGCATCGGCAGGCCGAAGAGCGTGGAGTTGTAGTTGGCGTTGACGTTCAGCTGATGCGACGGCGGAAGCCGCAGGCCGTAGCGCTGGGCCGGGACCGTGACGCTCGTCCCCTCGTTCTCGCCGGGGAGCGTGCTGGTATATCGCGACGTGGCGGCAGTATAGGACTGTCCCGACTGGAAGGAGAAGGAGGCGCCCACCTCCCAGCTGTCGCTGAGCTTGTACTGTCCCACGATCTTGAGATCGTGCCGGCGATCGTACTTCGGTCTGAACTCCACGCCGTTGTTGATGCTGTCGAACCTGGCCGTGATGTAGCCGAGTCCGTATCCCAGCCATCCCGTGAAGTTCCCGGCCTTCTTCTGGAGGAAGACCTCGGCGCCGTACGCCTCGCCGTTCCCGCTGTAGAAGACCTGGTCCACCGTCTGAGCGTCGGTCTGGTACTGGTTGACCTCGTTGATGTGGTAGAGCTTCTTGTAGTAGAAGTCGAAGTTCAGATCGTAGCCGTCGAGCGGCTCGGTCTCCACGCTGAAGATATACTGCTCCGAACGGCCCGGCTGCACGGTGGAATCGGTCGGGAGCCATGTATCGAAGAACGAGAAATCGGGGAGCGATGCCAGATGGAGGTACTGGTGGTAGATACCCCAGGCCCCCTTGAAGGCGATATCCTCCTGCCACTGATATCGGATCGCCGCGCGCGGATCGAGCGTGGTGAGCCCGGCCATATCGGTGTAGTTGGCGCGGAGCCCGAGCTGGGTGGAGACGAGATCGGTGATCTGATAGTTCCCCTGCGCGAAGACCGAATGGACGTAGTCGTGCACCGTGAAGTTGGTCGAGGCTCCTCCGATCGTCCCTTCGGCCGCCGTGGAATCCTTCCCCGTGAAGTTCTGGAGGTAGTCGAAGGTATATCGTGTTCCCTCATATCCCCACTTCATGGTGAGGAGGTCGCTGGCGAACCACTCCATGCTCGCCTTGAGCGAGTAGTCGGCGATCACGTTCTCCACCTTGATCTTGAACCCCGACTGATCGGCCGAGAAATTGTTGTGGTAACGGCTTCCGCTCAGGTTGACGACGGAGAAGAGATTGTCTCCGAAGATATGTGTCCAGCGGAGCGCGCCGGTGCGGTTGCCGATCCCGATGCCGAACTCGAAGCCGGCGCCGTCCAGACTGAGCTCATCCTCGCTGACGAAACCGCTCAGGAAGATCTTATCGTGTTCAGTGATATCCTGCGAGATCTTGGCGTTGATGTCGTAGAAGCTGAACATCGGCAGGGGGTTCTCCTTGTCCTCCGGCAGCATCGCCAGGAGGAGATCGAGATAGGTGCGGCGGGCGCCGATGAAATAGGAGCCCTCACCGACCGGACCTTGGAGCGAGAGCCGCGAGCTGACCGCGCCGAGCGAGGCCACCCCCTCGAATTCGTTCCTGTTGCCATCCTTCTGGGTCAGGTTGAGGACGGCGGAGAGCCGCCCGCCGTATTCCGCGGGGAAGCCTCCCTTGATCATATCCACATCCTTGATCGCATCGGGATTGAACGCCGAGAAGAACCCGAGCAGATGCGACGGGTTGTAGACGGTCGATCCGTCGATCAGCACAAGGTTCTGATCGGGCGAACCGCCGCGGACGTAGAGACCGCTGGAGATCTGCGACGAGGTGAGAATGCCCGGCATATACTGAAGCGAGCGGAAGACGTCCGACTCGCCGCCGATCCGCAACTGGCTCAACTGCGCCACCGGGATGTTCACCCGGCTCACGTCGATCTGCCGTTTCTCGTTCTCCCGGTCGGCCGTGATCGTTACCTCGTTGGACGATATGGCGGCGGGCTTCATCGAGAAGGTGGTTTTCCTCGATTCCCCCTCGGCAAACTCGATCTCCTGCTCCAGCTTCGTATATCCCACGAACGATACGGTCACGGTCTGCTTCCCGGCCGGGATGTTCCGGATCGAGAAGTAGCCGCTCTTGTTCGTGTAGGCGCCCAGCTTCGTCCCCTTGACGAAGATGCTGGCGCCGATCAATGTCTCGTTGGTTTCGGCATCGACGACGTAGCCGTTCAGTGTGGCTCCCGATGCCTGCTGCTGGGCCTGTGCCGTCGTCCCCCCAAGCAGGGCCAGGGCGACGAGCAATGCCCGCATGATTCGTTCGATGGTTCCCGGCGCGGCCCCGTCGGGGACGGTGGTTCGTTGTGTAGTGTGTCGATAGGTCATACGGTTCCGATTCGTCATGTGATGGTTCGGGATGTGATTCCGGACATGAGCATCCGTCTCGTCGTCATGCGGGCGATCGCCGTTATGATCGCCCGCTCTTCATCTGTTCATCCGTGTCGTCGGGATGCCTCATGTCCGGTCCGTCTCGCGTCGATCTCTCCTCATGCCGTCCACTTCCCGTGCATCGTTCCGTCGCTTCGTCTTCTCTCAACCTTCATGCTCATCTCTTCCTTTCCCCGGCGGCTCTTCTCAGCTCCGCCGGGGCTCCTTTCGTTCTCTTCCGGGTGGTCTGTTCTGTCACTCTTGCGGCGCTCTCTCGTTCGCCGATATGTTATTCCAGCGGTTGCTGCGCTGTTTTCTCTCTCTCCGAATCTCTCTCAACTCCTTTCCTTCAACTCTCTGCCGTACGCTGCGCTCTCTCTGAATCTCTCTCGACTCCTTTCTCTCTTTTCACCCTCTACCGTTCCTTCATCATTCCATCCGTTCCCGTTCATGGTCCACCGGTCTCTCTATCCGGTGACTGCTCTCTCTCTCGGATATGTTCTCTCTCGATCTCTCTCCGGCCGTTCCCCGTGTGGCGTGGGGATGCCGTTCTTCCTGTCGCGGGTGGTCTGCGCTCCGGGAGCGCCGTCTTTCATGATACAAACTTAGCCCTCTGAAGGGGGGTTGATCATGTATCCTCGGGTACATCAGGGGGTTGATTTTCCGATCCGTTCCCGTGGGGGATCATTAGCGAACGATCGGTTCTTCTGTTGCATGGGGACCGGGTTATTTTCAGACGATTACAACCCGGTCCCGATCTCCATCCGCTGCCGATTCCGGTGTGGGCCGGGGGACGCGAACCGGTAGATGACACTTCAGCGGGGAAAACCTGACAGCGGCGGCGGCTCCCGACCCGACAAAACAACATACAATAGGAGGGCGCGCGGCTCGGGACGAATTGCTATCTTTGCAGCTTGTACGAAATCAGGGTTACGACTACATCAACATTCGATTCATAATCCCAAGAGGAGAAGATCCTTGAAAAAGCTATGTGCATTCCTGGCGCTCGGCGCCATGCTCGCAGCATGCGAACCGCAGGCAGGCGGCGGCAAGGCGGAGATGAAGACCTCGATGGACAGCGTCAGCTTTGCCATCGGCCTCAACATCGGCAAGAGCATTCGTCAGGACTCGATCGCCGTGAACCCCGATCTCATCGCCGGCGGCATCAAGGCTGCCATGGCCAACGATTCCACCGCAATGCCTGATTCGGTCATCCAGCAGGTGATGATGAATTTCCAGATGGAAATGATGAAGAAGCAGAGCGAGCGGCAGGCGAAGGTGGGAGAGAACAACAAGAAGGCGGGTGAGGAATTCCTCGCCAAGAACAAGACGGCCTCCGGCGTCCAGACCACGGCAAGCGGACTCCAGTACCAGGTGGTCACCGAGGGAGCGGGCGCAACGCCGACCGACGCGGATGAGATCACGGTCAACTACCACGGCACGCTGCTTGACGGGGAGGTCTTCGACAGCTCCAGGGATCGCGGTCAGCCGCTCACCATCAAGATGGCGGAAGTGGTCCCGGGATGGCGCGAGGCGCTGAAGCTGATGAAGGAAGGGGGAAAGATCATCGCCTGGATTCCCTCCGATCTCGCCTACGGTCCCGCCGGATCCCCCCCGAGGGTCGGTCCGAACGCGACCCTGAAGTTCGAGATCGAACTGATCAAGGTCGGCGCCGCCAAGTGATGATCCCCGTATGATCCGTTCGTGCCGTTATCGATAGGTATATCGTTATGTTACGAACGGATCGGCACTCTAAACCTTCTCTGCCCGTCTACCGACTCATTGCCGAGCTCTCGACCCTGATGACAGTGACCGACGCGACGATGACTGACGGACATGACAGCGATGGCGTAACCCAATTCACGTATACATAATCCAATCCGTATCCGCACATGAAGATGAAATGGATGATAGTCCCCGCGCTCTGCCTGGGACTCATCTCGGTCGATGCGTACGCGCAGAAGCCGAAGGCAAAGAAAGGGGGCGACACCAAGAAGGTGGAGCTGAAGACCACCACGGACAGCGTCAGCTACGTGGTCGGCATGAACCTGGGGCAGAACATCAAGAAGGACTCGCTCGAGATGTCCCCCGAGATGATCGCCGCGGGAATCGCCGACGCTCTGGCGGGAACCACCAGGCTGACGACCGAGCAGGCTCAGATCGTGATGATCGGTCTTCAGGAGCGGCTGCTGGCCAAGGCGCAGCAGAACGGCACGGCTTCCCAGGCGCAGGCACAGAGCATGGAAGAGCCGGCGCAGCCGACGGCGGAGGAGATGGAGCGGATGGGAGCGGACAACAAGGCTCGCGGCGCCGCGTTCATGGCGGAAAACGCCAAGAAGCCGGGGGTGAAGAGCACCGGCAGCGGGCTTCAGTACCAGGTGATGAGCGAGGGGAGCGGCGCGTCGCCGACGGCGGCGGATAACGTAAGGGTCCACTACGAAGGACGGCTGATCGACGGCACGGTCTTCGACAGTTCCGTTCAGCGGAACGAGCCGATCACCTTCAATCTCGGTCAGGTCATCCCGGGCTGGACCGAAGGAGTGCAGCTGATGAAGGTCGGCGCCAAGTACCGCTTCTTCATCCCGTCGGATCTGGCGTACGGTCCCAAGGGATTCCCGGGATCGCCGATCGGGCCGAACTCGACCCTGGTCTTCGACGTGGAGCTTCTGGCGATCAACCCGTAATCTGCGGATCGGATCTACCGAATCGGCGCCTCCCGGCGCCGATTCGGTGCACGGCAATAGAGCGGGGCGAAGGTCATACGGCCTTCGCCCCGTTTCTTTTCCGCAGAGACCGGAGACGATCCGGTCCTACCTGATCACCCCGAACTTCTTCCTGGCGAACTTCAGAAAGTCGTGGTAGGTGTCGAAGATGGTGATGACGCCGTAGTCGTCGATGATCTTCACGGCGCCGTCCTCGTAGATCTTCAGGATGCTTGCTTCCATCTCCTTCTTGATCGCCTTGAAGACGGCTTCGATCTCCGCGCGTGGAATCGCTACTTCTTCCATTGCCGAAAACGGTTCGTATTGGGATTGGAGGGATACGGGACCGCCCATGCCCCGGGGGCCCCGATAAGGCTTCTTCGAATATCAGCGTTCGCCGAGTAGAGGGGGCTCGTGACGGCGTGTTTCGACCACCACCGCCTCCTCGATCGTCTCGGCCCGTCGCCGTTCGGCGGCGAGCTTTCGCGCGCGTGAGCCGCCCAGAAGCCGTGCGCCGAGGGCGATCCCGCCCAGCGCCGCGGCCGCCGTGACGACGGCCGTGCCGATCAGCAGAAGCAGCAGCGCAACGACCGCCGCAATGATGATCATCGCCAGCTTCCGCGCGACCGGATTGTTTACCTCGCGCCCGTTCATTACTACCCGCATTGCCATATATTGCTGACCCTCCTGATCTCAGGTGACGACCCCCGGCGCGCGGGATTGTCGACGAGCGCGGCGGGGCCTGTCGATCACACCTCGCGCGACAGGAGCATCTCCTCTCCATCCTTGGAAAGAGAGAAGCCGATGTCGGTGATGCCGCACGCCTTGAAGATCCGGGCGAAGGGGCGCCGCAGGTCGAGCGAATCGGACTCGATCCATTCCAGAAGGATCGCATCGAGGGTCCGCAGAAACGCGCGATCGGCGAGTTCGTCGAGCTGCTCGGCGACCCGCTGCATTCCTCCGCGCTTCCAGCCGGGACTGTAGAGGAGAAAATAGGGACGGGCGACGTCGAGACCGGCAAGGTTCGCGCGCGAACGGCGGCGGGACTCCTTCAGACGCGTCATCTCCTGCTGAAGCAGGGTGAGCGAGGCGTCGGCATCGGCGTCGTTGTAGAACTCCCTGGCGTCGAAACCCATCGCGTAGAAGCGGGGGAACATCCTGTGATGCGCCAGCTCGTTGTAGAAGAAGCTCAACGTGAACTTGTCGACGGGAGAGGCGCTGAAGACGTACGGCATGGTCAACCCGTCCAGCCGGAGCTTCAGATGGAGCATCTCGTGCGTGAAACAGGAGATCGGGTGCGCCGTCGGCGCGGAAAGAATGATGCCGGTGTCGCCGTTGAGCTGCGACGACCAGTAGCTGTCGGCGCCGGGGCCGAGAGAGATTGTGATGCGGGACGTCAGTTCCTCGTACAGTTCTCGATTCCGTTCATCGATCAGGTCCTCGACCGCATACCGTAGCGCAACGTTCGTGTCCATTCCGGGGTCTTGATGATTGCTGAGACTTTCGGCGCAAGATACACACTCTCTCCCGATGAGCTAACCCGGCGGGCGGTTATTCTGTCGTACAGGCCCTCTTCCGGACTCCTCCCTTCCGTGCGAAGGGCTCGCGGGATCTTCACGGAACTCCCCATACTTCCATCGGCCCCTCCGGGCCCGGAACCGGATACATGAAGAGCATCAGGTACCTCCTTCTCCCCCTTCTCCTCGCCCTCTCCGCTCCCCGGCTTCCGGCGCAGGAGTCGCTGACGCTGTTCGATATCGACCCCTCCGGCTTCCCGACCGTCAGCGGGCGCTTCTTTGCGCTCGACGCCGACGGCGCGCCGATCCGGACGCTCGGCCCGGCCGATGTGACGATCATCGAGAACGGGACGACCCGGAGCGTGACCGCCGTCGACTGCTCCGGCGGAACGGATGGGTCGCCGATCTCGGCGGTCCTCGCGTTCGACGTCTCGAAGTCGATGGCCCGGGGGGGACCGAAGATCGACATCGCGCAGGCAGCCGGCGCCGCGTGGGTGCGGGCGCTCCCGTCGGACGGGTCCGAATGCGCGATCACCAGCTTCGACGAACGGGGGAGCATCCTCCAGGATTTCACGACCGACCGCGCGAAACTGAACGCCGCCGTCAGCGCCCTGACCCCGCACGGAGGAACCAGCCACGTCGCCGCTCTCTCCACCCCCCCGGCCGGAGCGATCCCGATGGCGGCCCGCGGACGGCACAGACGGGTCGTCGTCCTCCTTACCGACGGTGATGGGGGGGGACCTGCCGGTCCCATCACACAACTGGCGGCCGACAACAGCGTGACGATCTACTGCATCTCTCTGGGGATGGAGGCTCCCGATATGCTCAGGGAGATCGCGGAAAAGAGCGGCGGCAGATGGTTCGAGAATATCGCGACGCAGCAGGAGGCGGAGGCGATCTACACGATCATCCTTCAGGAAGCCCTCGGCCGCCTCCCCTGCAGGGTCGAGTGGAGAAGCGACTGGGAATGCGATCGGGAACGGCGGGTCGCGATGCGGATCGACCCGCGCGGCCCTGGGACGGGGATCGACTACACGGCTCCCCCCTCCTCGGTTCCCCGGCTCGAGATCAGCCCGTCGCAGCTCTCGTTCGGTCCGGTCGATCCCCCCGGCTATAGAGATCTGACGATCACCGTCACCGCGCGCGGCCGCGCCGTCGTCGTGAACGGGGTGACCGAAGGGAACCCGCTCTTCACCCTCGTCGACGGGACGGGGTCGTTCGCGCTCCTTCCGGACGAGTCGAGAACAATCGTTATTCGATATACACCGTCGGATATCGGGTATGAGTTCGCCAGGATACTCTTCGATGCCGACGCCTGCGCCGATACGTCGCTCTACGTCTCGGGGGGGCGGGTCGGCGAGGGACCGCAGAGGAAGTCGCTCCGGGTCATCTCGCCGAACGGCGGAGAGATGATTCCGGCCGGGGCCGATACCGTGATCCGGTGGGACGGCCTTCTGCCGGCCGAGACGGTACGCCTGGAATATTCGCTCAACGCGGGGGGGAACTGGACGACGATCACCGATACCGCCCGCGGGCTCGCCTACCCCTGGAAGGCGCCGCCGACCCCGAGCGGGAGCTGTCTGATCCGGATCTTCCAGCTCAGCGGCAGAACTCCGGACGATCCGCTCACTCTGGCGGGGGAGCATACGAAACAGGTCCGGAGCGCGGCGTTCAGCCCGGACGGGCGAAGGGTGGTCACCGGCGGTGACGACAGAAAAGGGGTGATCTGGGACGCGCTCACCGGCGCCGTCATCGGATCGCTCACCGGGCACGGCGACTGGATCTACTGCGCCGACTACAGCCCCGACGGCAGAAGGATCGCCACCGCAAGTTTCGACCACCAGGCGATCGTCTGGGACGCCGCGACCTTCGCCCCCATCTTCCGTCTGACCGGACATTTCAACAATGTCGCTTCCGCACATTTCAGTCACGACGGCGCCTACCTGGTGACGAGCGGGAAGGATGGCCGGGCGTTCGTGTGGGATATGACCGACGGAAGCGAGACGGCCCGTCTCACCGGACACCGCGAATGGGTCTTCTCCGCCCGGTTCAGCGAGGATGACCGATATATCGTAACGGCCGGGAGCGACTCCATCGCGCTGGTGTGGGATGTCTCCACCTGGAAATCGATCCTGACGATCAGACACAACGATCAGATCAACGACGCCCGCTTCAGCCCGGACGGAACCCGGATCGTGACGGCAGGGGACGACGGCCGGGCGAAGATCTGGGACGCCCGGAACGGAACGCTCCTCCGAACCATCAACGTGACGAACAACCGTGTCTACTCCGCCCTCTTCAGTCCGGACGAGCGGTTCGTGGTGACCGGGAGCGACGACGGGGTGGGGAGGATCTGGGACGCGCAGAACGGCACGCTGCTGCGGCAGCTGGTGGGACATACCAACGGTATCCTCTCGGCGAACATCAGCAGCAACGGCAGGCTGGTGGTGACCGGGAGCCGTGATCAGACCGCCAGGGTCTGGGGGACCGATATCTTCACGGCGCAGGGGGATGTTTCCGACAACCTCTGGGCGATCGTTGCCCCGGCCGGAAGCGGCGACCTGATCGACTTCGGCGACATCCCCGTGGGGACCCCGAAGGATTCGATCGTCACGGCCCTCGTCAGGAACGACGGAAGCGCCCCGCTCCGGATCACCGGCATCGCGATCAACGGGGCGAATCCCTCCGACTTCTCGGTCGTCTCCGGAGGGCCCCCCTTCACCCTTCCCGTCGGAGGGGCGGCCACGGTCGAGCTCCGGTTCCACCCCTCGGCCCCCGGCCTCCGGACCGCGAAACTGCTATCGAGCACGACCGGCGAAACGACGATCGAACAGGAGCTGACCGGGAACGGTGTGATCCCGGCAATCGGGACGACGCCGGCAATCGATTTCGGGGAGGTGCGGGTCGGAGGAACCGGGGATACGCTGGTCGACGCGTTCCTCGGAAATACGGGGACGACCACGATCAACCTTCAGGGGGCGATCGTGACCGGGCCGCCGGTCAATCCGTTTACGATAGTTTCAGGGGGCGGCGCCGGCCCTCTTGCGCCGGGGGAGGCGCGCGCGGTGAGGGTGCGGTTCAGCCCCGGCGACGTGGGGCGCGTGAGCGGACGGATCGAGTTCCCGCACGACGGCGTCGGCGGTCCCGCCGTGGTGGAACTCTTCGGCGAGGGGATCGAGCCGACCCTGGCCGGGCCGGCGGAGATAAGGATGACCGAGATGATCTGCGGATCGCGCTACGATACGCTGCTCGTTCTCCGGAACGACGGCCGCTCGAGGCTGACAATCGACAGCGCCGGGATCGGCGGGACCGACGGAGGGGAGTTCGTTCTGCTCGATAAATCCGGAGCCCCGCTGACCCTGCCGTTGCGGATCGAGTATGGGGAGTCGGACACGATCATCGTGCGCGCCGCGCCGGGGAAGACGGGGAATCTCTCCGCCTCGATCGTATTGCGATCGAACGCTGTGAATATCGCGGGGAAATATCTTGAGATCCCGCTGACCCTCAGCCGGAGCCTTGTCGCCTTCCGGATGATCACCCCGTCGCTCGACTTCTTCGGTCTCGACCCGAACACCCCGGCCGTCAGGGCCGGCAGGCTCGTCAACACCGGCACCCTCCCTCTGACCTGGAGCGTTCCGGTCACCGTGGGAGCGTTCACGATCGAGAGCATCGTCCCGCTCACCACCCCTCCCGGCGGCGAATCGGAGATCACAGTGCGATATGCCGGCGGACCCGAGGGGGCGGGCGCCGAGGAGGAGTACACCTTCGTCGATCCGATCTGCGGGGAGACCGGTACCCTCTCGCTCCGGGCTCTTGTGGAAAACGGCGGAGTCCTCACGCTGGCGGTGGTCGATACCCTCCGGGGAGCGCCGGGAGAGCGTGTGGAGGTGGCCGTGCGGCTCAGGGATCTGAGGCGGCTCCACCCCGCGACGACGGGATTCAGGGGGAGGCTCAGGTTCGACGCCGGGCTCCTCTATCCTATCGAGGGCACCCCCGCGGGGAACGTGGTGGGAAGCGAGAGAGTGATCGATGTCGATCTCCCTCTCCCCTCCCCGATCGGTCCCGATTCCGTCATCGCCAGGCTCCCCTTCCTTGCGACGCTCGGCGCGGTCCGGACCACGCCGCTGGTTCTGGAAGATCCTGTTGCGATAGGAGGAAAGGCGAACATCGGGACGGTCCCCGGCGTCTTCGCGCTGGAGGGGCTGTGCGAGACGGGGACGACCCGGATTCTGCGGAGCGGCGATTTCGTTCTGAAGCCGGCGCGCCCCAACCCGTCGAGCGACGTCGCGGCTCTCGAGTACAGTCTGGTGGAGGATGGCCCGGTCCGGCTGCTGCTGACCGATGCGCTCGGGGCCGTGGTGGCCGTGATCGTGGACGAGGAGCTGCGGGCGGGAGGATATATCTCGACGATCGATCTATCGGCTCTTCCCGGCGGTCTCTATTTCTACCGCCTGGAAACGCGGACGCAGTCGGCGATCGGGACGTTGACGGTCTCCCGCTGAGGAGCCGTCCCGTTCGATCGGTGACGGAAGAGCGGGTCACGTGTCGTGTAGCTGTGCCGGGCTCTACATCTTCAGCGCCGCGCGCCGCAGTGTCAGCCGCGTCTGGAGCTCGCCCGGCTTCGTGATCTCCAGGGTCTCCACGTTCGGATGGCGGGCCGCCATCTCTCTGAGCGAATCGAAGGCGCTCAGGATGGTCGCGGCGTTCCAGTGGGGTCCCTCCTTGATCCCATACTGGGAGGTCATGGTGGCGAAGAACATTGCGATCCCTCCTCTTGTGACCAGCTCCTCGTAGCGATAGATGCCGATCAGATCGTTCCAGGAGAGATCGAAGACGATCTTCCCACCCCGGCTGAACCGTATCCCCTTCTCATCGGCCTCCAGCGTCTTGTACCGGAACGCCTGGACGCATCCCCATACCGACAGAAGCAGGATCACGATCGCGATCCATGTGGCGGGGGCTGTCGGCCCGGCGCCCGGAGCAAGGAGCAGGACCACGGTGAAGGTGGCCGCCAGAAGGGCGAGGACGATATAGACGAGGCCGTTCCGTTTTCCTCTCCCCTGAATCCGGAGAGAGGTGCCGTCGAGATACGCGCTGCGTGCCGAGGGGGTACGAAGTTCCGTCGCCATGTTGAAAATATCGTTGATGGATATGTAAAAAAGGCGGAATGGAGCGTGATAATGCTCCTGAATGTTCAGGCGCGAAGTTATAGATTCGCCGGCGAATTCTTTTCGATTCTTCAGGTTCTGGCCGGCAGGTTCCGGCATCTCTTCAGCGGTTTCCTTGTTCCTCCCTCATCAATCGTTCCATGATCATGATCCTTCACGCATTCCTCCGTTTCGGTCGTCTTCCGCGAACCGTCGCACGGCTCGCGGTGATGCTCCTTCCGATCGTGTTTTCCGTTCCAGGGGCGGCGCAGCCCTCCGGGAGGGTCATCAACATCTACACGCCGGTGGAGGAGATCGGGGTCTGCTGGATCCGCGTCGCCTCCTCCGTCGGGTTCGCGCCCGGGGACAGAACAGTGATGATCCAGATGCAGGGGGCGAAGTTCCGGGCCCCCGAATCGGAGGAGTTCGGTGGAGTGAGCGACGACGGGAAGGCCGGGCGGTTCGAGTTCGGGACGATCAGCCATATCGACGGGAACGTGATCTACTACGACCGTCACATCACCCGCTCCTACAATATATCGGGGAAGGTCCAGCTCGTCAGGGTGCCGCGCCATGAGGATTACACGATCGGCGAACAACTGACCTGCAAGCCGTGGGACGGAACCGTGGGAGGCGTCTTCGCGCTGGAAGTAATCGACACTCTCAACTTCACCGGCTCCGGCAGGATCGACGTGACGGGGACGGGATTCCGTGGAGGGAAAAAGATCGACGTCTCCCGCGGATGCGGCCCCGGTAATCTTCAGTATGTCTATCCGGCAGGGAGCGATTATGCGGCCCGGAAGGGGGAGGGGATTGCGATCTATTCCGATCCCTACGCGAACGGCAAGGGGTGTGTGGCCAACGCCGGCGGCGGCGGCAACAACCACAACGCGGGGGGTGGAGGCGGCGGCAACGGCGGCGAGGGCGGGTTCGGAGGATGCGAGTGGTCCAGCTGTTCCAATCGTACGCTGGCGACACGGGGGATCGGGGGAGTCGGGCTCCCCTTCTACAACCTTCCCGATGATATCCGCGCCTTTCTCGGCGGCGGCGGCGGGGCGGGGCATACGAACAACAGGACCGGAACCTCCGGCGGCAACGGCGGCGGGCTGGTCTTCATCTCTGCCGGCACTATGCTCAGTCGGGACGGCGCCGCGATTATCGCCGACGGCGACAGCGTCCCCACCACCGTCGGCGACGGGCAGGACGGCTGCGGCGGCGGCGGAGCGGGCGGCGGTGTTTATATCGTGGTGAGACGGTTCCTGGATCGTTTCCTGCGTGTGTCGGCCAACGGCGGCAATGGAGGGAATACGACCTTCTACGAGAAAGTCGGGCCGGGAGGCGGGGGCGGCGGTGGAGTCCTCTGGGTCTCGCTCCCCCCGGTTCAGGCGGGGCTCATCATGACGGCGAACCCCGGCATCAACGGACAGCACATCAGGAACGACAACGATGCCTGGGAAGCCGAGCGAGGGGGGCCGGGACTGATCCTCACCGATCTCGTCTTGCCGGAAGGAACGCTCGTCCCGATCTCGTCGGCCATCACCCTCGACGGGCCTGTCGATGTCTGCAGCGACGACAGCCTTACGCTCACCGTCGCGCCCGGCTTCTCCGCCTATCGCTGGTCTACCGGCTCGACGGAGCGGTCGATCCGGGTCGGTATCTCCGGTACCTACTCGGTATTCGTCACCGATGCGGCGGGGTGCGTGGGGTACGATTCGGTGTCGATCATCTACAGCCTCGGACCCGTTCTCGACGCCGGGACCGACATATCGGTCTGCGATGGGGCGTCCGCACGGCTTCAGGCCTTCTGCGCGGGGGGGAGTCCCCCCTACACCTATTCCTGGAGCCCTCCCGACGGGCTCAGCTCGACGACGATCCCCGATCCGTACGCGTCGCCGGACGCCGTCACCACCTACACGCTGATCGTCGTCGACGTGGGGGGATGCGCCGATACCGCCACGGTGACCGTCACGCCGGTTCCCACGACCTTCAGCATCACGAGCACGCTCGCCGCCGGGGCGCTCGATCTTGGAACCGTTGATCTTAGAGGGTCGCGGTGCGATGCGCTTCGCGTCTTCAACAGCGGGGATGATCCCCTGGTGATCGACGGCGCGGGGCTGGCGGCGAACATCATCTTCTCGATCCCTCCCGATCAGCTTCCCCTTACCGTCCCTCCGCACGGCGAGGGCCTTCTGCGGATCTGCTACGACCCGGAGGGGATCGGTTCCGACACCGACACGCTCTTCCTCAATACGGACTGTCTCTACATCGTCCCGCTTGCGGCCGAATCGTTCTGGCCCGATATATCCGCCTCCGATCTCTGCGGCACCGAGCTTGGGATAGGGCCTCCGGACACCACACGCGCTCTTGTGAAGATCTCCCCTCCCTATCCGAACCCCGGCTCCGGGAAGCTGGCGATTCCGATCGAATGGAGCGCCTCCCCCTCCATCCCGTTCGACGGCCGTTGCGTCGTCCAGGATCTGCTCGGAAATGTCGTCGCCGAGGGGAGGTACGCTTCGACGGCCGAGGAGGTGAGGAATGCCGTCTCTCACAGGCGCGGAACGTTTACCGTAGATCTCGACCCGGTTCCTCCCGGAACATACGTGGTGACGGCGGCGGCGGGAGATGTCGTGAAGGGATATTCCATCGTGGTGGTCAGGTGACATGACCTCGGTCTATTTCGATATCGCGGGACTGCGCGTCTCGGCCCATCTGATTCTGGAGACGCTGGCGTATTCGATCGGCTTCCAGGTCTACCTGCGGACCAGGGGGCGCTGGCAGCACGCCCCCCTTCCGTTCGAGAAGAACGCCTGGATCCTGATAGGATGTATCTTCGGCGCCCTCTTCGGTTCCAAGCTGCTGAACATCCTCGATGCTCCGCTCGACTACTGGGAACATCGCGATCAGCTCCTCTACTGGGTCGAGGGGAAGACGGTGGTCGGCGGACTGCTCGGAGGATGGATCGGCGTGGAGATCGCCAAGAAATATCTTGGTGTGACCCATGCCACCGGGGACGCCTATGTGTTTCCGTTGATCGTCGGGATCGTCGTCGGTCGGGTGGGGTGCTTCCTGAACGGCCTTGAGGACAAGACCTACGGTACCGCCACATCGCTCCCCTGGGGCGTCGACTTCGGCGACGGGATCGTGCGTCATCCGGCGCAGCTCTATGAGATCGGATTTCTGCTGCTCCTGGCGTTCTTTCTCTACCGGCGCATGCAGCGTCCCTACGTCAACGGATATATCTTCCGCCTCTTCATCATGAATTATCTTGCGTTCCGTTTCCTCGTGGAATTTGTCAAGCCACGATATGAATATCTTCCCGGTATAAGCATGATACAGGTCGCGGCGCTGCTCGGCGTCCTCTTCTGCGCACGGATCTTCCTGAAAAAGAGTCCGTTCGCTCTCCCTCCCTCGCCGGCGCTCGACGAAGCGAACCGGTCGTAACGGAACGGCGTCGTTACCGTGTACCGGCGGAAGATCGGTCACGATGTGGGGCGGTAATTTTCACTTCGAACACTCCGGATTACTCCTATGGCGGATCGCCCGTATCTCTTCTATGAGCTGACCAACAGCATCTGCTCGACCTGCCACAGAAAAGTGGAGGCCAAGATCGTGATCCAGGAGGGACGCGTCTACCTGCACAAGTTCTGTCCGCAGCATCGTCACGAACGGGTGCTGATCTCCACCGATGCGGAGTATTACGAGCTTTCGCGCAAATTCCTGAAGCCGGGCCAGCTTCCGTTGAAGTTCAACACGCCGATCCGGTACGGCTGCCCCTACGACTGCGGGCTCTGTCCCGATCATGAGCAGCACAGCTGCCTGACGCTGGTGGAGGTGACCGACGGCTGCAATCTGACATGTCCCGTCTGCTATGCGGAGTCGTCGCCGCAACGGATGAAACATCGCACCCTGGAGGAGATCGGGTTCATGCTCGACTGCGTGGTGAGGAACGAGGGGGAGCCGGATGTGGTCCAGCTCAGCGGTGGGGAGCCGACCATCCACCCGGAGTTCCTTACCATCCTCGATATGGCGAAGGCGCGGCCGATCAAGCATCTGATGGTCAACACCAACGGCATCAGGATCGCGCAGGACCCCGACTTCGCCCGTCGACTGGCGGAGTATCAGCCGGGGTTCGAGATCTACCTTCAGTTCGATTCCTTCGATCCTGAACCTCTTATCGCGTTGCGAGGGGTCGATCTGCGTGATATCCGGATGCGGGCGCTGGAACGGTTGAACGAGTATAACGTCTCCACCACCCTGGTGGTGACCTTGAAGAAGGGCTTGAATGATGGGGAGATCGGCCGCATTATCGAGTTCGCGCTGCAGCAGCCGTGCGTCAGAGGGGTCACCTTCCAGCCGGTGCAGGCGGCGGGGAGACTCGAGGACTTCGATCCGGCGACCGATCGGCTGACCCTGGGAGAGGTGCGGCAGCAGATACTTGCACAGTGCGACCTCTTCAGGCCGGAGGATATCATCCCGGTTCCGTGTCATCCCGATTGTATCGCGATGGCGTATGCGCTGAAACTGAACGGGTCGGCGATTCCCCTGACCGGGATGATTCCACCGGAGATTCTTCTGCAGACGGAGGGGAGCACCATCGTCTACGAGCAGCATCCGCAGCTGCGTGATTTTCTTTTCAGTCTCTTTTCGACGGGGCATT
Organism: uncultured bacterium; assembly: GCA_966250335.1. Lineage (GTDB taxonomy): Bacteria > Bacteroidota > Ignavibacteria > OLB7 > OLB7 > OLB7. Next base: position 41,166 of record CBINGZ010000029.1, read on the forward strand.
CGCCGGAGTCGTCCTCCCTCTCTCTCAAGCAGCTTCTCTGTTGCCTGCCGATGGTGAGCGCGCCGTCGAACGTGGGGTACGATAATATCTTTCGGGTGATCATTATGCAGTTCCTTGATCCTTATAACTTCGATGTTCGCTCGGTGAAGAGGTCGTGCGTGCATATCGTGCATCCGGATGGGCGGATTATTCCGTTCGATACGTATAATATGTTCTATCGGAATGGGAGGGAGGCGGAGTTGGAGCGGTTGAGGGGGATGTATGATGTTGTGGTGCTGGGGGGAGAAGAGGAAGAGAAATAAACAGGGAGTCACAGAGGACACAGAGGTAAGAGAAGAGAGATGAAGAGGGATGAGTGTGATTGGCAGAAGGAGGGGGAGCGGGCGACGGCGTGGACCTGTCTGGGGATGAGTCTGGGAGGGGTGATATTAGTTGGTTCTGTGCTGCTCCTCTATTCCTGGTGCGCTCCGATGTTCAGGTGATCGCTTCCTTGAAATCCGAATCCTCGGATGGCATGACGGGAGTTGCTTCCGTCATTCCTCATCATAACATATCTCAATGGAACACGAGCCTCGGCCCGACGAACCAATTCCGGAGATTCCGGACAATCGCTCCAATCGTCGCTATGTGATAGCCGGCGGGTGCGGAGCCTCGCTCCTGGCGGCCGGATTCGGCTGGCTCTTTCCGTTCGTAGGCTTCCTGAGCACGTATGAGACGACCTCGTCAGGCGCCTGGCTGGAACCCTGGCTCGTGCTGCTCACCTCGGCCCTTCCCTTCCTCATTCTCCTCGGCTACGCGATCTTCAGGAAGGTGAAGAAGAAGGATTCCGCCCTCCTCATCGGAGTGCTCATCGGACTCGGAGTGTTCCTCCTGATATTCGGACTGTGCGTGGCCGGACTCTCCATGATGTGACGCGAGCCGTATGAGACAACTCTTGTGATTAACGTTCTCATACTGCATAAATACTCTATTCCCTATGTCGATATTCTTCAGTTAATGGAGATCATATACTCATCTCTTTCTTCAAGCCCCATAGGGGTGCACCAGATGCAGCAACGACATTCCCCAAAAAATTCTTCAGCGCCGTAGGTGCGTACCATTCTTCTATGTTGCTGAACGAACGAATGATGCGCGCTTCATTATTCTTTATGAAATATCGTTATGAAACACGAACCTCAACCTGACGAATCTACTCTGGAAATTTCGAGCGAACGCCCGGAGCGCCGATTCGACCTCATCAGCGGGCGCGCGTTTTCGGTAGTGACATTCGGGATTGCCTGGATATTTACATTGGTGGTTCTCCTGGTCTGGTATAAATCGTCAAGTGATTGGCTCTTAATAGATCCCTCAACCACATTTTTCATTGGCCTCCTTCCCCTTCCTTGTGTTGCTCGGCTTTGCGGTTACAAAGGGGATCAGAAAGAAGAAGTATGCATTGCTGATCGGCGTCCTCATCGGGATCGGCATCAGCGTGGTGATCTTTAGATTATTCCTTGCTCGGGTGTCGACAATGTAGCAGGCGCCGCCTCCGCCCAAGGTCCCGCGTGTGCCATACGGTTTCTATTGAGATGATGAAATGGAGGGAATGATGAATCACAAGGCAAACGGTAAAAAGAGGGCGGACAATGGCGCCTCACTCGTCCTGGGCTGGGCGGCGTCGACTATAGCCTCCTGGGTGGGAGTGATCATCTTTTACCTGCTGGAGATGGAACGGAGTACACCGGGGGTGACGCCGAGCTTTGTTGCCGGTTCCATTCCGAATATTATCGTGCTTCTCATTGGATTCCTCGTCTATCTCAATGAGAGACAAAGCGGATTCCTCAAGGGAGCTCTGCTTGGAACAGGTATCTCCCTGCTTATTGTCGGCCTCTGTGCTACGAGGATCATCAGGATGTGACAGCCTCTGAACGCACGAAGGCGGAGATCGCTCCCCGCCTTCGTCTACTCTTCAATGTTCTTCCAGCTTACATATACTTCACCGCGCAGCCGTACGGCTGGGTGGCGCTTACGCTGACGGCGCGGCCGCTCATTGCCTCGTCGAGGGCCTGGCCGACGTAGTTGGTTGCTCCCTTGATATCCTCGACATCGGTCGAACGGACGTTGTCGATCGCCCCCTGATAGAGAATCGTCCCCTCGGGAGAGATCACGAACATGTGCGGCGTGGTGCGGGCGCCGTAGAGCTTGCCGACCTTTCCATCCTCATCGATCAGGATGGCGGTCGGGGATGCTCCCTTCTCCTTGGCCGCTGCGTTCGCCTCGTCCGGGGTCGAGTGTCCCTGCTTGCCGGGGGCGCTCGAGATGATCGAGAGCCAGATCACCCCCTTCTCCGTGTACTTCTTCTGCAGGCTCTGCATGTTGCCGCTGCTGTAGTGCTTGACCACGAACGGGCAGCCGTGGTTCAGCCATTCCACGACCACGTACTTCCCCTTGTAGTCGGAAAGATTGTGCGTCTTGCCGTGGGAATCGGTCAGCGTGAAGTTCTCGGCCGCCGTCCCCGCGTTGTTGAGCGGCATGAAGGCGGTGATGAGCGAGAGAACCGGCATGAGCGCCGCGGCGACCAGCGCCGGCCGGAGCAGCGGGAAGAAAAATCGTTTCATGATGCTTCGTGAGGTGTTGAGTGAGGGTTGTTCAGTGACCTTGCGGGCGGACCGTCGACGACGCGTCGCGCGCGGAACGGGTTGTTTTGGTAAGTCTGCATCTCGGGATCACGGCGCCTCCGTGATCGGAACGTCCACCCATATCGCCTTGACGGCGCCATCCTCCCAGCCCGATTCGGCGTAGAGGACGCCGCGCAGTCTCCGCAGTTCCGGATCGGGGAACGGGGAGTTGGGGAGCCGGAACCGGAGTCCCTGGGGGGCGCCGCTGACGATCGCCTCTCCGGAATGATCGATCAGTCCTTCGTCGGCCGGGTAGAACGATACGGTTTCGGGAGCGGGGATCGGAGCGCCGGGCCGGGTCTGCACGACCGTCAGAACGAAGCCCGAACTGTCGCGGGAGACATGCGGGTTCCAGAGCTTCGATCCCTGCTGCGGCTGCGCCTCGCGCGTGCGCCGGAAGGCGTCGGCCCACTTCCGGTCGGGAGTCGGATCGGAGGCGCGTACCGGCACCTTCAGCGAGAGCTCTCCCTTCCCCGTCAGGCAGACATCCTGGCAGGCGAGCAGCCCCACCGTCGCCTCCAGCAGTGCGGTCGATCCGAACTCGAGGCGGGGAGAGGGAGTGATCAGGGCCGTCAGAAGGATCTCCCCCTCGTACCCGTAGCTCACCTCCGGCGGGTCGCCGAACGTGTGCGGGACGGGCCACTCCAGCTCGCCGGCCGTGAAGCCCTCCGGAAGCCGCCACTTCACCGTGGTCGGCATTCCGGCGTCCCCGGCGTTGCGCCAGTAGGTATGCCAGGAGGAATCCATCGCAAGCCGTACAGCCGCCCGGAAGGGACGTCCCGGCTGGATCGTGGTCTCCTCGGTCAGCAGCTCCACCGTGACATGTTTCGCCACGCGGATCTGCGCCGGCGCCGAAAAGGTCGGAAGCAGAAGGACCGCCGCGGTCCCGAGAATATATCCGAGAACAGGTCTCATGCGGATGGAACGTGTGTGCGGAATCGTAAGAGGGGGAGACGCACGTGGAAGACGCACGGTCGCCGGACGGATTGTCCCGACGAGGTCCGACCGCCCGCGGATCGTAGATTGCGTCCATGAACGAGCCGGTCTCCCTGGTCCTTTCCCTCCTCGATCTTTTCGGCATCGCCGTCTTCGCCGTCTCCGGCGCGCTTGCCGCCGGGCGGAAACGGATGGATATGTTCGGCGTCGTGATCGTCGCCGTCGTCACCTCGATCGGCGGCGGGACGATACGGGATCTTGTCCTCGGTATCCGTCCGGTCTTCTGGGTCGGTCAGCCCGCGGTCGTCGTCACGGCGGTGATCGCGGCGCTCGTCATGTTTGTCGGAGTGCGATTCGTTCGTTTCCCCCTGAAACTGCTTCTTCTTTTCGATGCGGTGGGGCTTGCCTTCGTCACCGTCGTCGGGTGCCGTCGCGCCGCCGACCTTGGGACCGACGACGTGATCACCGTGATGATGGGGATGCTGACCGGCACGGCCGGCGGGATGGTCCGCGATATTCTCTGCGGGGAGATTCCCCTGATACTTCGCAGAGAGATCTATGCCACCGCCTCGCTTCTCGGGGGCGTTGTCTTCGTGCTGCTCGATCACACGGGGATGGAGCGGGGTCTCTCCGCGCCCCTTGCCGCCGCCGTCGTGCTGGCCGTGCGACTGGCGGCATTGCGATGGGAACTGTCGCTCCCGGTCTTCCCGACGCATGAGGAGTCGGCCTGAAACGTCGCGCCGGAACGACGGCAGAGCATCGTTCCGGCGCAATGAACAGACTGGATCGCACTATGCGATATCGAGATTTCTCAGGCGTCGACCGCCGTTCCCACAAGCCGCGCGTTGACCTCGATCGTCGGGATCGCCGCCAGCGCCTTGGAGATCGGGCAGGTGGTGCGGGTCTTCTCGGCGAGCTCCTGGAACGTCGCCTCGTCGATGTTCGGAACCTCGGCCTGGCACTCCAGAACGATCTTCGCGATGCCGAAGCCGCTCTCTCCCTTCTCCAGGTGAACGTTCGCCTCGGACTCGACGCGCGTCGGCGGGAAACCGGCGTTGGTAAGGTTGGAGGAAAGGGCCATCGAATAGCAGCCTGCGTGGGCCGCGGCGATCAGCTCCTCGGGGTTCGTTCCGGTTCCTTCCTCGAATCGCGAGGAGAAGGAGTACTGTCCTTCGAACGCGCCGCCGCCGAACCGCATGACTCCGTTCCCTTCCTTCAGCGTGCCGTTCCAGACGGCATTGGATGTGCGAACTGGCATATCGTGGCTTCCTTACTGTTACGGTGAATTGTGTTGTTGACGTCGCTCCGGAGGGGTGCTGCCCGCCTCCCGACCGGGTATCGAGCCCGCGAATATAGGAAGAGATTCCCGCCCGCCGTTGTACTTTTGCTCACCCATGATAATGTCCGATCCCCTCAGATCCCGCATCACGCTCCCTCTCCTTCTGATCGTCGGCCTGCTCGCGCTGGCCCCTTTCCGCGCAGCCGCGACCGTGGAGGACAGCACCTACACGACATTCGTCAGGGAGCCGCTCGACATCGCCCACACGACCGCCACCCGAACCTTCCTTTTCCCCTCGGGAACGGAGTCGTTCAGGAAGATCGTGATGTACGTCAACCAGGAATGTGCGGCGCTCGGGTGCGATCCGTGGGACAGAGTGGCGACGGTGACGGTGTCGCAGCCGAACGGCAAGGGGGGGATCGAACTGTACGAACTGGGGCGCATCGTGACCCCGGCGGGACGCGCCGGCGCATGGACGATCGACGTCACCGACTACCGCACGCTCCTGAAGGATTCGGTCACTCTCAACCTGCATGTGGAGACCTTCATCGGCGGCGGGAAGGGACATCTGGTGACCGTCGGGTTCCGGTTCATCGCCGGTCTCCCCGATCTGGAAGCATACAAGGTCGAGAACCTCTGGGCCGGGCTGCCGGAGTACGGCAATCCGGAGAAACCGATCGAGGAGATCCTCCGGCCGATCGGCATGAAGGCAGACCCCGCGATGGAGTTCGCCAAGATCCGGATCACGACCACCGGCCACGGCGACGGAAACACCGACAGCGCAGCCACCTACGCCCGGAAACGGCACGACCTCGTGATCGGCTCGAAAACCTTCACCCGTTACCTCTGGCGCGACGACTGCGGCTCCACTCCGATCCGACCCCAGCTCGGCGACTGGACCCGCTCCAGGGCCGGCTTCTGTCCCGGCGCGGCGGTGATACCGTGGGACAACGACGTCAGCGCCCTTCTCTCCCCCGGCATTCTCTTCACCGTCGACTACGATGTGGAGCCCTATCTGAACAGGTGCCGGCCGGAGGTTCTCCCCTGCGAATGTGAGAACTGCGGCTACGGCGCCGTGGAGCATATCATGCCGATCTACTGGATCGAATCGCAGGTGATCTACTACAGAATTCCCAAGGATGATCCCGCCGTCGCTGCGAGCGAGGTGACGCTCTCTCCCGCCGCCGGAACGGGCCGGTTCATCGTGCGCACGTCGTTCGGGAAACCGGCCGATCTGGAGGTCCGGGTGGTCGATGTCGTCGGAGAGGAGATCTTCTATCAGTTCGGCGGAGGAGTGAGCGACGGCGCGTTCGATCTCGATCTCTCCTCCACCCCCGGCGTCTACCTTCTGACGGTTCGATCCGGAGGGAAGACACTTCTCAGGAAACGGCTCGTCGTGCAGTGAACGGCGGTCCGGAGAGCATCCTCACGCTACCGATGATGATATCACGAGAGATCCGGCATGGGGCGGTCCGCGCGCTGATCGCGGTACTCCATCTTCTCCCCCTCCTTCTCTGCGCGCAGAGAGCCGATGCCGCCGTGGGGGATACCACGATCACGATCTTCGATCGCCGTCCCGTCGATTCCCCGCGCAGGGTGATCACCAGCCGTGTAACCCTTCCCGACGCCTCGAAGCATTACGAAAAGATCATCCTCAGCTACGGACTCGACTGTCCCCGCGGAGGCTGCGACCCGTGGGATCGGGGCTCGCAGATCTGGATCGCGGACCGATCGGCCGACACGGGGGCCCTGGACGACTTCCGGCACTATTTCTTCACGGCGAAGAAGTACGAGATCAACAGATTCGTGACCCCGTACGGCAAGGGGGGGAAATGGGTGGTCGATATCACCGACTATCGACCCCTTCTGACCGACTCGGCGACGTTCGTCGTCTACATCACCACATTTACCGGCAACGGGCACGGATATGTTCTCTCGATGACGGCGGAGTTCATCGCGGGGGACCCCGATATCGAGGCATATCGTATTGAGAATCTCTGGCAGGGATCACCGGAGTACGGCAATCCCGACACCCCGATCGAAACGTTCCTTACGCCGATCACGATGACGGCGGAGAGAGAGACCGATTTCGCCAAGGTCAGGATCATCTCCACAGGCCACGGCCAGGGGAACACCGACAACGCCGGCGAGTTCGCGCGCAAACGTCACGAGCTGACGGTGGATCGCACTGCGAAGTTCAGTCACTACCTCTGGCGCGACGACTGCGTCGGTCGCCTGGGGCTTCAGTACGGCACCTGGGAAGAGTCTCGCGCCGGATTCTGTCCGGGCGATCTCGTCCGTCCGTGGGATAACGATATCACACAACATATCGTGCCGGGAAAACCGTTCGTGCTCGACTACAACGTCGAGCCGTACGAGAACCGCTGCCGTCCCGGCGTGGAGCCTTGTCCCTGCAACGATTGCAACTACAACGAGCTCGATCATACCAAGCCGATCTTTCATATCGAATCGCACATCATCTTCTACAGGGTGGTGCACCGTCCCGAGGACGACTGGCTGAAACGGAGGGTGGATGTGAGCCGGGGGAACAGGGGGAAGATCGTGACCTTCACCCCCGATCTGCCGGAGCCGACCGATCTCGAAATCTCTGTCCGCGATGTACACGGCAATGTCGTCTTCCGACAGAAAAGAAAAGGGGTGAGCAGGATCCCCTTCACCGTCGATCTGAGCAGCACCCCCGGGGTCTTCGTGCTGAAGGTCGACGCGGGAGAGAAGGAATTCAGGACAAAAATAGAGACGATATGACGGCGGGATCCAACCTTCGCCTCCCTCTTCCGCTGCTGGCGCTCCTCCTCTGCGCCCTCCGGCTCTCCGCGGCCACGGGGGATACCACGATCACCCTTTTCGATCGCGAGCCGGTCGATATCAGACATGTCTTCAGCATGGTTCGCGTCGACCTTCCGGACGCCTCCCGGAAATATGAACGGATCATCCTCAACTACACGCTGGAGTGTCCCCGAGGCGGATGCGACCCGTGGGATCGGCTGGCCGAGCTCTGGGTCGCGGGACAGGAGGTGAGCGGACTCCCCATCGACAGCAACGAGGCGTTCGAGGCGCGGGCGATGAAGAGGGAGATTGCCCGCCTGGTCACCCCCTACGGCAAGGGGGGGGCCTGGTCGATCGACGTCACCGACTACCGTCCCCTGCTGACCGGACCGACCACGATCATCTCCCTCATCAGATCGTATGCGGGGGGTGGAAAGGGATATCTCCTCACTGCCAGCCTCGACTTCACGGCAGGGGAGCCCGACCTGGAACCGTATCGTGTTGAGACCCTCTGGCAGGGGTTCCACGCGTACGGCGATCCCACCCGACCGATCGAGGCCCACCTGAAGCCGATGACCGTCTCGACCGACGCCGAGACCGATTTCGCCAAGGTCGTGATCCGGACGACGGGCCACGGCCAGGGAAACACCGACGGCGCGGGAGAGTTCGCCCGCAAACGGCACGAGCTGGCGGTGAACGGCGAGGTGAAGTTCAGCCACTATCTCTGGCGCGACGACTGCGGCGGGCTCATGGGGCTCCAGTACGGCACCTGGGAGGAGGCGCGGGCCGGCTTCTGTCCGGGGGATCCGGTCTATTCGTGGGATAACGATATTTCAGCGATGCTCCGGCCGGGAGAGCCGGTGACGCTCGACTACAATGTGGAGCCGTATGAGAATCTCTGCCGTCCGGGGGTGGAGCCTTGTCCCTGCAAGGATTGTAACTACAACTATATCGGGCATACCGAGCCGGTGCTCTTTGTGGAGGGGCAGGTGATCTTTTATCGTCTTGCGAGGGATGGGGAGGATGTGCGGGTCGTTCGAGATGGGAGCTCGTGTCTCTTTACCGTGGTCTGTGATCTGCCGGGGGAGCTTAACGTATCGGTGTCGGATGTTGTGGGGAATGTGGTGTTTCGGCAGAAGAGAGTCTCGGGGGGGGAGTTTCAGGTGGATCTTTCCGCTGCTCCGGGGGTGTATATCCTGAAGATCAGGGCGGGGGGGAGAGTTGTGCGGCGGCGGATTGAGTGTGGGAGAGAATGAAGAGAGTGAAGAGAAATAAACAGGGAGTCACAGAGGACACAGAGGTAAGAAAAGAGAGAAAGGCGAGAGAACCTCTCTCGCCTTTTCTGTGTGGGCTGGGGAAGATTATTAGAAGTAGTCGGCTCCGGTGACGCGCCAGGCTCCGTCGATGTAGACCAGGGTGATGCCCACGGCGTTTCCGTCCATCATGATGAATGTCCGGCCGGCGACGGTCAGGTCGTCGCTCGACTCGTCGCGTGTGTAGTAGATGAAGAGCATCTGGCCGTTCGTGCCGCCGGTGATCGAGATGGCATCCTGGTTGCCGTCGTCGTCCGAGGTGACCCGTACCGCTGAGTATGCGTCGGCGTCGACGGTGGCGGCGTTGCTGGAGACGGCTACCGTCGATGATGCATGGGCGAGCTTGGTCATGCCGGCGTTCACCTTCAGGCCGTCGGCGGTGATCACGATGCCGTTGCCGGCAGTGATGGCGCTGGCGCTCATGTCGCCGTTCACGTTCAGGTTGCGGGTGACGCGCGCGTTCCCTTCCACGTAGAGGTGATCGGCCGTGCCGCTGCTGTTCCCCCGTACCGTGAGCTGTGTGACGTCCGTGCTGTTGCCGAGGGCGTTGGAGGCCGAGTTGCCCCTGATCTGTCCATTGACCTGCAGATGACCCTGGATGGTCGCGTTCCCCTGCACGACCAGATTACCTTCGATTACGACATAATCGCCGCGGAAGCGGGCGCTGCCGTTGACGTCCAGAAGCTCCTGGTTGATTTTGGCCCCCGGCGTGCCGTCGCTGCTGAAGTTGCCGATCCGCATCTTCCGCGAGACATGGGCGTTCCCGTCGACGACGAAATGGCTCTGGCTGCCGCTGGCATCCCCACGGATGTACAGCTGTTCATTATCGCTCCAGTCTCCTATCTCGCTGCCGCCTCCGTTGACCTGCAGTCTCTGTCCGACCGTGAGATCTTTCTGAACCTCGAGGTTCCCCCGGAACGTCGCATCTCCGTCGAGGACGAGGTTGCCGTTGATGACGACATTGTCCCCCCGGAATCGCCCGTTGCCGTACACCTCCAGGTTCCCCTGGTCCGGGAAGGAGCCCGGTCCGAGAACCAGGGTCTGTGATTTGCCGCCGATCCACCTGAGATTGGATGAGCTGCCGAGGGTGCTGCTGTCGGTGAAGAATGCGATCTGGTCCGCGGCGCCGCTTCCCGCGATCCCCCCACCCGTGCCGTTGGAGGCCGCCGTGATCCGTCCCTTGGCGTCGACCGTGATATCGGCGTTCGTGTAGGTGCCGGCGGGCGAAGGGTCGAGATCGGCGATGGTCGTCGTCATCCCGACGCTGGTCACGTCTCCGGTCAGATTGCCGGTGAAGGTCGAGGAGGAGCCGCTCACGTCCCCGGTGACGTCTCCCGTCAGGTTCCCGTTGATCGCGCTGGTGAACGTCTTCGTTCCGTTGACGGTCTGGGCTCCCTGGGTCATCACGAAGTCGGCGTCGGCGCCCGCCTCGGGGATGGTGTAGTTGCGGTTTGCCCCCTGGTCGGCGCTCCGGACGGTTGCGGTCTGGCCGTTGCCGTCGTTCATCGTCAGCACGCCCGTGACGGCGCCGTTACCGAGTGCCGCGCCGCCGTTGAGCGCGGAAGCTCCGGCCACGTTGAGGCCGTTGCGTAGATCCACCAGTCCCGTCGCATGATCGATGTTGATCCTGACGTTTCCGGCGCCTCCCGACACGATATTCAGATCGTGCGCGGTCGTGGTACCGAGCACGGCGTCGGGGGTCGTTGTGAGATTGTTCCCGTTGAGGACCCATGCGATGGTGCCGACGGAGTTCCCCGTGGAGGAGAGGACCTGCGCCCAGTTCGGGGAACCGGGGGTGCCGAAGTTGTAGTTCAGTTCGCCGGTGGTCGTGTTGTAGACCAGCAGTCCCTGCGCCGGGTTCGGGATCGCGTTGATCTCCGCCTGGGTCATGTACGGGAGCAGGAGGCCGCCGGCCGCGCTGCTCAGGTCGAGACTGGAGGAGGGGTGCGGCGTGGTCGTGCCGATTCCCATTCGTCCTTCCGTATCGACGTTCGGGGCCTGGGCCGCAAGGCGATCCGCCGCGCAGAGAGAGGAAACGAACAGGAGCGATGAAACTCCAAGGTGTCGCACTGTCATGGATGCGTAGAGTTGAATATCCTGGGTCGATCCGGTGGGGCCACGGGATCGGATGTCGTCGCGACGCAACCTTCAGGCGTCGCCTGCCGGAGTGAGACTGAACGATGGAGCACGTCGGGTCCGGTCGATAAATTTACGCCGTATATTTGGACCCGCGAGCGAGTTTCTTCGGAATTTCGCCTGCATGGTCCCCATTTTCGATGATTTCGACCTTTCCCATGACTACACCGGAACCATGAGCATGCGAATGTCCCCCTTTGGTCCCCTCCCTCTTTCCTCCCTGTTCTCGGCATTTCTGCTGGTTCCGGCGATCGTCGCGGGGCAGCAGACGGAGCCTGCCTATCCCCGTACCGATGGGGTCATGTCGTATCTCCTCTCGGGACATACGGGTGAGGTCTGGTCGGCGGTCCCGAGTCCGGACGGGACGCGGGTCGTGACGGCGAGCAGCGACGGGACGGCGAGGATCTACGACATGCGTACGGGGGTGGTCACGCTGGCCGGGCACGGCGCGCAGGTCTGGTCGGCGCAGTTCAGTCCCGACGGATCGATGGTCGTCACGGCGGGATGGGACGGGACGGCGAGAATCTGGGACGCCCGCACCGGCGCCGAACTCCTGGTGCTTGCGGGGCATGAGAAGAGAGTGGCGATCGCCCGGTTCAGTCCCGACGGGAGCAGGGTCCTCACCTCGAGCTACGACGGCACCGTCAGGATCTGGGATGCGCGCACCGGCGCCGAGCTTCTCCGCTTCGGCGATCGTCCCCACTGGGTTCTTCCCGCCGAGTTCAGTCCCGACGGGAGCCGGGTGATCATCGCCGACCGCGACAACAACCGCAAGGTGTGGGACGCCGTCACCGGCGACCTGAAGCTGACCCTGACGGGACATACGAAAGATGTCTGGTGGGGACGCTACAGCCGCGACGGGCGCCGGATCGTCACGGCCGGCTACGACAGCACCGCCCGTATCTGGGATGCCCGTACGGGAGCGCTGCTCCACACCCTTCGCGGTCACGCCGACATCGTCCCCTTCGCCGAGTTCAGTCCCGACGGGCGACGTCTGGTGACGGCCGGCTACGACGGGACGGCGCGTATCTGGGCGACGGCCACCGGAGCGCAGATCGCCGTTCTTGCGGGGCATACCCGGATGATCTCCAGCGCCGTCTACAGTCCCAACGGCGTCGTGATCGCAACGGCCGGCTACGACAGCACCGTCCGGGTCTGGGATGCCCGCGACGGCAGAATACTTCATGTTCTCAAGGGGCATACCGCCATCGTCACCGGCGTCCGTTTCGCGCCGGACAGCAAGAGCCTGATCTCATCGAGCTGGGACGGGACGGCGAGGATCTGGTATCTGGACGTCCCTCCAACGGCCGTGGCGAGAAAGGCTCCGGTCGCTCCCCCGGTCACCGGAATGCCGATCCCCCTCTCCGGCGCCGCTCTCCCTCCCTCCGGCGCCGCTCTTCCCGGTCCGGAGACCGACGAATCGGGCAACCCGGCGATACGGGCGTTGCCGAACCCGACGGCCGCCGTCACCTCCATCGAGTATGCCGTGGCGGAACGGGGAGAGGTCCGTCTTGTCGTCACCGACGAGCGCGGCACGATCGTCGCGACCCTGGTCGACGAGGAGCAGGAGCCGGGCCGCCGGAGCGTGACGTTCGATACGACCCCTCTGCCGTCGGGACGTTATTTCATCCTGCTCCGATCGGGGCTGCTCCGTGATTCCAAGATGTTGCAGGTGGAACGTTGAGCGGTTCGAACGACTTATTGAGAGTATGAAATGGAACGGGCTCCGTTTCGATCGGGCCCGGCAGGGAATCGGATGTAGAGGAACAAGGGATCATGAAGAGAATAGCGTTGTCGACGATGCTCGCACTGCTCCTGGCGGTTGTTGCTCCGTGTCTCGCGGCCCGGAGCCGATTCCCCGTACCGCCCGTTTCGATGATGGCCGTCGACACGTTGAAGGCCGATACGTCGGAGACGGTTGTATCGACGGAGCCGGACTCCCGCGTCCCGACATCGGGGATGGAGGCGGCACGACGGTTCTGGCGGGATCTGCTGGAGGGGCGCTACGACAGTCTTGAAGGTGTCGTCGGCTTCCCCTTCCAGTGGGACTCACGATGCCGGATCTTCGCGGGGATCTCCCAGATCCGGGATGAGGCCGAGCGCGGCCGCGATCCGGAGATCACCATCGAATGGGGCGACGTGCGGGAGGTAGCGAAGGGAGATTCCCTCCTGAGAGAGCCTCTCTTCGAGCCTCTGGTCCTTCCTCTCAGCGTCCTCGACTGTGATGAAGGAGAGAGCCGCGATCTGATGGCTCTTGCCGCCCATCCGCAACGCTACTACACGGTTCTGCTCCGGGTCGACGGCGAGGAGATCCTCACGGCCGTCCGCGTCACACGGCTCGCCGACGGCTGGCGGGTGACCGGGCTCAACAACTGATCCGCTCCCCCCCTCTTTCTGAAGAATTCTTCCGTTCGCGCGTCACAGCTTCACCCTCCCGCGTCTTTCGTCGTCCCTTCCCCGTACTCTTTCAATCGACAACTCAACGCGCACACCCATGAGAATCTTCTGTACGCTTCTCGTCGCTCTCACGCTCGCCTCCTGCAACGTTCCTCCCCGCATGATGATGACGCAGGACTACCAGAACCGTCCCGCGATCTCCGGCTCGCTCTTCAAATCGGATCAGGATGTGATGAGCGATGAAACGATCAACCGGATCCTCACCAGCAAGCTCCAGCTTCCGCCGAAGGCGAAGATCGCGCTGATGCGGTTTCAGGGAGGGCTGGGGAACGAGAACTTCGGCTATCTCTATCGGGGGTTCTACAGCATGTATTCGGAGGATTATCTCCGTCTGCAGCAGACCCATGTCGACACCCTTTCCGCCCATCTTCTCACGCTGCCGAGAGTGATGGAGGTGACCCCCCTCCCCTCGCTCCTCACGCCGCAGAGCCCCACGGTCCCCATCCTGCGCGAGGCGGCGGTGCGACTGCAGGCCGACCTGCTGCTGATCTATCGTATCACTACAGATGTCTACAGCGAGTACAACACTTTTTCCAAGGATGAGGCGAAGGCGTACAGCACCTGCGAGTTCGTGCTGCTCGATGTGCGGACCGGGCTGATACCTTTCACCTCGATGACCACGCGCGACTTCTACACGAAGGCGATCGATACCGACTTGAATCTTGCGGAAACGGGGAGACGCGCGGAAAGACTCGCCTCATTACAGTCCCTTGCGATATCTTCGCAGCAGCTTCTCGACTTCCTCAAGACGGTTCCGTAAGGTACGGCTCCGGTCCGGGGAGGGCGTCAACCGCGGGGAGAGCATCATGCAGAACGCAACCGAGCATTCAGTCGGTGAGGATTCCCGGGACGATCATCCCGTCGAATATCGCCCCCCTTCCCTCTTCTCGTCGCTCGCCGGACGGTTCGATATTCCATGGGATGATCTCGACACCGCCCGCACCCAGGAGGAGGCTCTTGCGGCCTTTCGCGATCTGCTGACCGAGAGGCTCCGCTTCATCATCGACAACGATTTCGGGAAGCTGGCGCAGATTCTCTACCGGATCGATGTGGACGAGCGGAAGGTCGACGAGATCTTCCGGACGGCTCCGATTCCGGAGGTTCCCGCCGCGCTGGCCGATCTGATCACGACGCGCGTGCTCCGGACGCTGGAGTCGCGCCGTCGCTACAGGGAAGGTCTCCATGAGGAAGAAGCAGAGTCGTGAGGATTGCCCGCCCGGTACAGGAGGGGAACATTGCGTATTCTTGCTTGAGAACGATCACCCCCTCTGAGTAGATTCGCGCCCGACTCCATGATCCGTGTTCAACGGATCGGGAGGAGAGCTACATCTTTTTTTCGTACTGTCGGAGAATCACCATGAGGATGATCTGCATGATGCTGGCGGCGATCGCGCTTCTATCGGGCGAGGCGATCGCGCAGAAAGGGAAACGGGGAAGCGACACGGTCACTACTCCGTCAGGGCTGAAGTATATCGTGACGAAAGCGGGCAAGGGGGCGAAGTCGAAGCCGGGGAACGTGGTGGTGACGCATTACACCGGTACCCTCACCAACGGCACGGTGTTCGACGACTCCCGTGAGCGCGGCGAGCCCCTTGCGTTCACGCTCGGCAGGCACAAGGTGATCAAGGGATGGGAGGAAGCGTTCTCTCTCCTCCGCGTGGGGGATCGCGCCAGGCTGATCATCCCCCCCGATATCGCCTACGGCGCCGCGGAGCGGGGATCGATCCCCGCCAACTCCACCCTCATCTTCGATGTGGAACTGCTCGAGCTGAAGGAACATGCCCTTGCCGATTATCTGGAGCTTCTGGAGGACAGCCTCGGAATCGAGGCGGCCGTCAAGATCTACCAGGGGTTGAAGGCGAAGGGAACCGGCGACTACTACGTCAGCGAGGCGCAGATCAACGGCCTCGGCTATTCACTTCTCCAGAAGAACAAGGTGCGCGAGGCGATCGCGATCTTCAAGATCAACGTCGATGAATTCCCCGACTCCTTCAACGTCTACGACAGCCTGGGGGAGGCGTACATGCTCAACGGGGACAAGGATCTCGCCGTCGCCAACTACCGCAGGTCGCTGGAACTGAACGCAAAGAACGAGAACGCCGTGGAGATGCTGAAGAAGCTGGAGGGAGGCTGATGAGAAGCTGGTGCCTCAGTTCGAAAGCAGCGTGTGATGAAAAATAGAGCGAGACCTGAAACGATAACGTGAGCACCGATACTTCAGGATTTCATATGAATGTACAGGAAGAGATCAAGGAATATATTGCCGGCCAGCCTGAACCGAAACGGAGTGATATGCAGGAGCTGCATACGCTCATGCTTCAGGTGATGCCGGAAGGGAGACTATGGTTCGACGACGGTAAGAACGACGAAAATAAAACGGTTGCCAACCCTACGATAGGATATGGGTTGCAGACGATAAAATATGCGAAAGGAAACACCAGGGAATTTTTTCAAATCGGTATAAGCGCAAACAAAACCGGAATCTCCATCTATATCCTCGGCATCAAGGATAAGACATACCTGGCCCGGACGTATGGAAAAGAGCTGGGGAAGGCGAGCGTGACCGGGTATTGCATCAGGTTCAATAATCTGAAAGATATACACAGGGATATACTCGAAGCGGCGATACGATACGGGGTTGAGGCGACAAGTGAAACGGAAGTTTCAAACTGAGGCGCTACCGATGAAGAACCTCCCCATCCCCACGGATCGTCTCTTCTTCCGCGAGTACACGGCGGACGATCTGGAATCTCTCCACGCGATACTCTCCGATCCTCTCACCATGAGGTTCTGGCCCGCCCCCTTCACGTATGAGAGAACGGTCGCCTGGCTGGAGCGGAGCATCGAGTCCTCCCGCGTGAACGGCTTCTCCCGCTGGGCCCTCTGTCTGCGGAGCAGCGGCCGGCAGATCGGCGACTGCGGGTTCATCGATGCGGTCGTCGACGGGCGGAGGGAGAACGACATCGGCTACATCATCCATGCTCCCTACTGGCGGCAGGGATACGCGGTGGAGGCCGCACGCGCCTCTCTGGAGCATGGGTTCCGGGCCTTCGGGATGGATCGTATCATCGCCAACATGGCGCACGATCATATCGGTTCGCAGCGCGTGGCCGAGCGGATCGGGATGAAGAAGGAGAAGGAGTTCCTGAACGAGAGGAACCGTGGGATACCGACCTGTCTCTACGCGATCTCCAGAGAGGATTTCGAGCGCGACCCGGGGGAATCGCCCGCGGTCGCCGGCGACAACTGAATATATCCGAATACGAAGGGCTCCGAGAGGAGCCCTTCGTACGTTCGGCATGTCGCGAATCGATATCACCGCACCAGCATCATCGCTCTGCTCCGCGACCATGTTCCGCAGGTCAGTCTGACGTAGTAGATCCCGGAGGGGAGATCGGACGCATCCCATGTCGCGATATATTCCCCCGGTTGAAGGACCTCGTTCATCAGGGCCGCCACTCTCCGTCCGGAGGCGTCGTGGATCTCCAGGGTCACGGGTCCGTCCAGTCCGATGGAGAAGGGGATCTCGGTCGTGGGATTGAACGGGTTCGGATGATTCGGAAGGAGCGCGAAGTTCTCCGTCGTCGATTCGATCAGCCTGTAGGCCAGCCCGCAGATCGAATCGAGCCGGATCAGACCGGGGAACGTGACGATGCCGGTACACGGCGCCTGCGGCATGACTTCGATCGTGAGCCCGATCTCCGATGAATCGGAGGCGCCGATGAACCCGGTGAACGTTCCGGTCAGGAGCGTCCCGATTCCCCGGATCGTCTCTCCGGCCGGGGCCGCGAGCTCGATCGTATAACTTCCCTTCCGTGTATCCTCGTCGATCCTCACGACCTTCCATCCCTCCAGCAGGCCTCCGGCCGTCGACAGATCCTTCAGGCGGACCACGTCGGGTCTGTAGGTCAGACCGACGACGATTCTGTCGGCCTTCGCGTCGTCGATCCCCTCCTCCAGCGTGATCGGGACCTGCACGTCATCGCCCGGCGCGACGCGATATTTTCGATCGATACGGGCGATTCCCATGACCGACCGGGGATCGACCTCCACCCTGACGGTTCCGCTCGCGATACATCCGGAGGGGAGAATCATCGTCACCGTGTAGGTCGTCGACGTGCCGGGACGCGCTTCGGTCTCGGCGCAGGTCGGGCAGGAGAGCCCTTCGGTCGGGGACCACTGGTGCGATCGACCTGCCGTCGGTGCTCTCAGGTAGGCGACGCTGTAGCGGCAGATCGTCGTATCCCCCTTGATTTCCAGGCGCGAAACAGGGAGCACGGCGACCCGCACCGAATCGATCCCCTCGCACCCGTAGGGGCCTGTTCCCGTTACGATATAGGTGGTCGTGGCGGAGGGGGCGGCGATCGGGTCGGGACAGTCGGTGCAGCTCAGTCCCGCGGCCGGTTCCCAGCGGTAGGTGACGGCTCCCGACGCGTGCAGTCCGATGGAGCCGTCGGGGCAGATCGATACATCCATGCCGGCATCCACGGGAGGAGGAGGAACGGGGTGCACCGTGACCGACGCCGAATCGACGCAGCCCCCGTCGTTCGACACGGTGACGGTATATCGTGTCGGGACCGATGGGCTCGCCGTCGGGTCGGGGCAGTCGACGCAGCTCAGCCCCGTGCCGGGGCTCCATCTGTAGGAGGTTCCGCCGGAGGCGCGCAGTTGCACGGTTTCGGTTCCGCAGAAGAATATCTCGGCGGGACCTTCTATCGACGCCTTCGGTCTCTCGAGCACCGTGACCGTCACGCTGTCGTCGGAGAAGCATCGTCCCCCCCGCACGGCCCGCAGTCTGTAGAGGGTTGTCTTCGTCGGCGAGGCGACCGGTTCGGCGCAGTCGGTGCAGTTCAGTCCCTCGGCCGGCGACCAGAGATAGCCGTCGCCGCCGGAGCCGTTCAGCGTCGTTCCATCCCCCACGCAGACGGTTTTGTCGGGGCCCGCGTCGGCGAAGGTCGAAGACCCGACGGAGACGAGAACCGAGGCGACATCGTTGCATCCTCCCTGGCCGACGACGGTCAGAGAATATCGTGTCGTGACGGAGGGCTTCGCCCACGGGTTGGGGCAGTCGGAGCAGTCGAGTCCCTCCTTCGGCTCCCACGAGAAGCTGGTTCCTTCCGGATACGGTTCGTCCCGGCCTATGCGGGCGCTGTCTCCTTCACAGAGAGCGGTATCCGGGGCGACCAGGGCTTTGGGCTGTGGGAATACGGTCACCGTTACCGACTTCCTGACCATGCAGCCGGCCAGGGAAGCCCGGGTCGTATAGGTGGTCGTCACGCTCGGCGTGGCGATCGGGTCGGGACAGTCGGTACAACTGAGTCCTTCCGACGGGGTCCATGAGATCCCGTCCGATGTCGTCAGAGGTATCGCTCCCAGCGCGGCTCCGGGACCGCCGGCACAGATGACCGTGTCGCGGGAGATCAGGAGCATATCGTGATTCGATGTCGATACCATCGACCGGTTCTGTATTCCGTATCGCACCGCCTCCTTCCCCAGCGTGATCATGCCTCGCTGGTATCTGCAGGCAGGGCCGGGCTGGTCCGGATCGAGGATTACATCGAGATGATCCTTCACGGTGGCGACATAGATGCGTCCGTCGGGTCCCAGCTCCAGATCTCCGGTCGCCCCCCGGTTGTCGATCAATGTTCGTGAGGCGTTGATGAGTCCGGCGTCGCCTGAGGAGAGATCGAACTGATAGGTGCCGACGCTCTCGACGGTGGCGTAGAGCATCAGGCTGTTCGGAGAAAAGCAGATACCGTAAGCGGGATCGGGAAGGGAGAGCAGGATCGGCTCCGCGACTATGCCGTTGATGTCGTCGAAGCGGAACACCTGCACGGCGGCCGATGGCTTTTCGGTAGCCATCGCAAGTCGTCGCCCGTCCGGCGAGGCCCTGAGAGCGCCGACCACCCCGAGTCGGTTGCCGTTGAGCGGCGGGCCGACACCGGAGACCACCGGGCTTAGCGTGATCCCGTTCGCGGAGACCTTGTACGCATAGAACAGATCGTCCCCCGCCCGGTGCGTGACGACCCATATATCGTGTGCGTTCCCGTGCCGAACCGCCGTCAGTTTTTCGGTCCCCGGACGGTGCAGCAGCACATTCTTTCCGACCACCTCTCCGTTGCCGCCGTCGAGTCGCATATCGATTTCCGAATATTTGTAGCCGTCGCCCATATAGCCGTCGGTCTCAAGATCACCCGACGTAAACACATAGTAGCGGAACGTATCGCACGGCGAGCGAACGATCAGGGCCGACTGCGTGGAGGAGGGTGATCCGGCAAGTCCGGTGCCGTTCTTCATCGGGAGATGGTTCCGGTTCCAGACCGTGATGCCGTCGGTATAGAAGAGGAGTCGGCCGGTAGCATGATCGCAGACCGTGGCGGCCCCTTCGTTCGTGTTGATCCGGCCGTCGGCCAGGGGAGTGGGGGGAGATGTGTTGAAATCGAGTCCGACGCCGTATCCGAAATACCAGATGTTGTTCTCCTTCTGGCCGAAACAGGGGGTCGTGAAGAGAAGCAGAGTCAGCAGGACGATGCAGGAAGTTCTGAACGCGCACATGGAAGCCTCCGTGGAATATATCGTAATCGAACAATCGTTCGATCACGCCGGGGATAGAAGAGGACTCATGAACTGAGGGCGGTGTGCGGTTCCGCCGGTCGGCCCGGGGGGGTCGGGAGGGGAACATAGTGAAAAGGGGGTGGAATCGGAAGGGGGGATGAGCCGACGGGTACGAAGATCAGGGAAATCGTGGTGGCTGTCATGGGCCGGTATCAGGTGGTACATTCCTGCCGTCCTTCCATCGGTTCGCTCTACACTCTCCATGTTCCATGGCGATGCCCATCACTCATATCAGGAGGTGTCTGATGCCGGTATATTGTATGTTGGAGGTGCCGTCTATCCGTTCGATTTTTCTGCTGCTGATTCTCCTCGGTACTCTTCTCTCTTTCGGAGAGTCCGTCGATCTTCGACGTGGGCGCCTCGGTGTTTCCGGCCATCTCGGCGAAGTTCCTTGCCGTGGACGCTCAGGGGAAGGTGATCCGGGGGCTTGGGCGGGGCGACTTCAAGGTTGCCGAAGCCGAAGGGGAACGTACTGCTGCCAGCGTCACCTCTCCTCCCGTGAAGGAGCCGGGACGACTCACGACAGTCCTGCCTCGATTGTCGGCAACCGCTCTGCTTCGCTGTTGCGATTCCCCGCATCATCCGTTTTGTACGATACTTCAGAGCAGGGAAAGGACAACATCACCATACCTAAGTTGCGTGACCTGGAGAGAATACTCTACGCAACCATCGGAATGAAATATAATCCGTCGAGCAGCTGGACACATCCTGAAATCCCCCGGTCGTATTACCGGACCATCGTCGAATTCAACAATGCGGTGGTGTTCGATCAGCCGGGTGTGAGCTTCAGCGATTCCCTGCTTCCCGATGCGCTCATCGTGCGGGAGAATCTCAGAAAACTCAGGGTGAGAGTCTTTCTGAGGCCGAACGGCACATCCGACAGCTCGCGGTGGATTCTGCTGTTGAGTAACGATCCGAGTGCCCCGGCGGCAGTCAGGCCCGGCGAAGTGAGGATTTATTATAGGGCTCCGGAGCATTACGACGGCTTCGGTTATGTCTGGGAGATCACGCCGAGGAAGAACACGGAGAGGTTCGGACCGATCGTGCTGAAACAGCAGACGGGGTCCGGAGAGAACGACTACTCGCCGGTGCGGGCCGACGTTACTTGCGAAAATTGTGCCGAGCTCGGCGTGACCTGCCGTTTGATCCAGGTCGACGACTTCAACTGGGAGCTGCTGATGGAAGCGAATCTGAAGAAGGTGCGACCGTCAATCGATGGGAAGCAGTGCGATATCATTATCGATATGGTCGGCAAGGGAGGGGCGGTCAATGTCAGCGTCGTTGTGATCGACGTTGTCGTCGGCAAACAGTAGCTGCTCCGGTACCAAAACAACCATCTGAACCCGACCGCGTATATTGCGGGACTCATTCACCCCTATCAATGGAGGGTCGCCAGGGGAGAGGGCGGCCCAATGCCCGCGGGAGCTGTTCCGCGGGCTTCCGGACATTCATTTCACGTATCTATCATGAAACGACACACGTTCAATGCGGCTCTCCTCCTCTTCATGTCGGTCGCCGCAGCCAGGTCACAGGACACCTTCTCGATTGTGGCGGTCGATCCCGCCACCGGTGAGGTCGGCAGCGCGGGGGCTTCCTGCGTCGAATTCGATGCGGCGATCATCAGCGATCTCCATCCCGGTGTGGGAGCCATCAACTCACAGGCGGCGTACGTCGACATCAATCAGAGCTATGCGCGCACTCTGATGAGGGATGGGATCTCTCCTTCCGGCATCATTGACTCACTCGTGATGCGAGATTTCGCCGACAGGCCCGGCATCCGCCAGTACGGCATCGTGACCCTTGCGGGGGGCGGGACCAGCGCCGGGTTCACCGGAACCGCCTGTCTCGACTACAAGGGACATCTTCTCGGCCCCACCTACGCGATCCAGGGGAACATCCTGCTCGGTGCGCAGATTCTCGATTCGATGGAAGCCCGTTTCCTTCGTGCCGAGGGGCCGCTCGCCGAGAGACTGATGGCCGCCCTCTCCGGAGCCGACGTGCCGGGAGCCGATACCCGCTGCGCCCAGTTCAATGCATCCTCCCTCTCGGCGTTCGTCCGTGTGGCGCGTCCCGGTGATGCTCCGACCACCCCCTATCTCGATCTCCATGTCGTCAATGTCGGCCGGAGCGTGGAGCCGCTCGACTCGCTCGCAACGCTCTACGATGCATGGAAGTCGACGACCGGAGCGCCGGATAATCGTGATGCGATCGTCTCCGATCTGACGATCACACCGAATCCGGCCGAGAGCTCGGCCCTCATCCGCTGCCGTCTCGCCCGGCCCGCTCATCTCCGGTTGACGCTGTTCGACGTGCTCGGCCGGGAGGCCGCAACGATCGACGGAGGAATGCAGAACGCCGGAGAGTTCAGCCTGACGTACGATGTCGACGAGCTTGTTCCCGGAACATATTACTGCCGTCTCTCGGCAGGCGAGACGACGATCACGCGCAGGATCGACGTCGGCAGGCGCTGAGTTGCCGGTGGTATCAGTCACACCGGCAGGCATCGGCCTGCCGGTGTGACCGACCCGGCGATCTCCCGGGCGTATGTATCGAATCAGGATGCTTGTGGGGGAGATGTTCCAGGCTCATCTCCCCCCCCTTATTCTAACCCGGGTCCCCGAGAGAATCAGCACTGCTTCCGGGCTATCCGGCACAATCTCGGTCCCCTCGCGAACCTCCACCGCTGCTCCCGTGTTCCACCCGTCGACGACTCTCGCCAGTGATCGCGCATGGACGAGCGCCCGGACGGCTCCGCTGGAGGGTGGATCGGGCTGCGATACCATCGGCGATATCGTGACCGCCGTCGATGGGGCCGCCCATTGCATCCCCTCGGTGATCGTCGCCTCGGGAGGGGGCGTTCCGTCAGGGAGCAGCCCCGAAGGATAATCGATCAGCAGAAACTCCCGGTCGATCGCGTCCGATCCGGTCACGGTGTCGAGGGCCAGCGGGAGCTCGTCGATCGCGGTGCGGATCGCTCCGGCCGAATCCTCGACCGTGAGCTCGGCGATCAGGGGAGGAAGATCGGGGCCGGCCTCCTCCGGGATCTCCAGCGTGATCTCACGTCCGGCCGACTTCTCAGGTTCGCTCGAGGTCTCACCGACCCGATCCCCGCGCCAGCGGACAACGATCCCCCATCTCCGTATCCCCGCCGCGGACTTCATCGACGGTTTCAGGA
Source organism: uncultured bacterium (assembly GCA_966250335.1). Lineage (GTDB taxonomy): Bacteria > Bacteroidota > Ignavibacteria > OLB7 > OLB7 > OLB7. Next base: position 64,521 of record CBINGZ010000029.1, read on the forward strand.
TGAATCGTGGAAGGATGTAGCTCCTCCCCAGCCATTCCACCGAAACGGGAGCGAGCAGCGACGATGATGTCGACGTGATCCGCACCATCCGCCCCATCGGGGAGCCGCCTGTCGATCCGTCGCTTCTCCGGGCGGCGCGCACGGTCATCCGCGCCGGGGAAATCCCCCAGGTCCCGGCCAGGTACTCGCGAACCAGAAGTGCCCGTCCCCTCCCCATCTCCGAAGGCTCGGCGCCGTCGATCCCGCCGATGATGACGATCGTTGCCTCCTTCTCCTCGCGCATCCGTCTGCCGATCACATTCAGTTCGCGATAATGGATCTCCAGCGGCCCGCGTCGCGCCAGGGAGTCGATCGTGAAGGATGCGCCCTCCCGTTCCAGAGCCTCTCTATATCGTCCTGGGATGCTCATGGAGTCCCGGTCGTAGTATATCGTGCCTGTGAGAGGAACGTTCATCCGGTGGTGGGTCGTCCGCCGCATGATCTCTCCCTGCTGCGTCCGCCCGCCGTCGGCGCCGACGGTATGCAGGTCGAGCGCGGCCGTGAAGATCGGGGAAGGGGGTTCCTCCGGGGCCGGGTCGGGAGGCGGCACAGGCTCCGGGAGATCGGGCGCCGGGGGAGCCTCCGAGAAATCGAGCATCACCGACGTCCCCCCTCCTATGCGGAAGCGGGGCGATCCGGTCTCCCCCAGAAGCGATGTGAGATCGGTCCGCACATAGAGTTCGGGGTAGAGATACCAGTTGTGGTCGAGCTGCAGGCCGAGCGAGAGGCCGAGGGTCAGTCCGGCGGTGATCGGTCCGGTCCCGCTCGCGGCGGCGGAGAGGAGTCGTTCTCCCGTTCCATCCCCGAACCTCGTCGCCGCCGGACCGATGATCCGTTCATGAGAGGTTCGTTCGTTGGAGAAACGGGCGTCGAGCCAGGCGCCGCCGGTCAGAATCAGCCCACCTCCAAGATGATGGCCCGCCAGCAGGTCGAGCTGCGCCGATCTGAGCCTGGAGTCGGCCCGGTACTCGAGGAGGGTGTCGGGAGTCCCGACCGATATGTACCGGGGGGAGATGAAGAGCTCCTGCGTGGAGCGCGATCCGAACCTGAGCCCGAGCGTCAGATCGTTGAAGAGCCTCGGCAGCGTGATCGACGCGGCGAAATGGGAGGCCCGTCCTCTCTGCCGGCCGGCCGGATCGCATCCGCAGAACTCTTCGTAGCCGGGATCGAGAAATCTCCCCGGAATCTCCTCCTCGTAATGGGCGGTGATACCGTAGAGAACATGCGGCTGCGCCCCGGCGATCGTCGCGAAGACGAGCTGGAGGAGAGCGGCGGCTATGGTTCCCGAACGGAGTTTCACCCTGTCCGTTACGTTTCCGGAAGATGGATGTCGATGAGGAAACTTCGCATGGAGAGAGTCTCCGAGGTCGATACGAATATGAGCGAATTCGCGATAACGTTATCTTCGGGCATGTTTTCCCAACTGATGGAGCGGCAAATCTCCGCTCCCGTCGTGATCAACGACGACGCGATCCTGTTAAACAGATTCATGGGGGGTGACGACACCGCCTTCGCCGAGTTGTTCGACAGGCATCATCACAAGCTCTATCTCTACTGCCTGAAGCTCGTCGGGAGCTCCGAGCAGGCGGAGGATCTGATGCAGGAGCTGTGGGAACGTGTGATCAAACTGAAAACTTCTCCCCAGCGGGTGCAGAACCCCGGCGGATTCTTCGCGACCATTGCCCGCAATCTCTGCTTCAACCATCTCAAGATGAGAAGGCGGCGCACATTTCTCAACACCTTCATCCGGCAGGACGATCGCACCGAGCAGGCCGAGGGGGCGTGCGACCTGGAGGCGCTCGTCGGGCGATGCATGGAGAAGCTCACACTGGAATATCGCGAAGTGCTGGTGCTCCAGATCTACTGCGACTATGAATATGGGGAGATCGCCTCGATGCTCGGATTGAACGTGACGGCCGTCCGGATGCGCGCCTCGCGCGCCAGGGCCCAGCTCAGAAAACTTATAGAAGAACATCTCGATCGGTTCGGAGGCGCGGAGGCGCGCCGTTCGCTTGAACGATATCTCGCGGAGGATGGAGGCCGATGAAAACCGAACAGGACGATCTACTCATTGAGCGATATGTCGGCGGAGGGATGACCGGCGAGGAACGGGCCCGGTTCGAGCGCAGGCTCGCCTCCGACCAGGCGTTGCGGGGTCGCGTCGATATCGAACGCTTCATGATCCGGTCGATGCGCGGCGACCGTGCCGCAAGCGCCGCGATCGATCACTCCGGGGCCCGTGCCCGCGCCCTCGACGCGCTCAGGAACGCCCCCGAGCCGGTGAACGAGGGCCGCCGGAAACCTGTCGCCGGATGGTGGTCGCGCGGGAAGCTCGGGGGGCTCGCGCTCCTTCTTGCGGCCGGCTCGATCGGGGTCGGCACGTACATGAAGGGAGGGAACGACGCGCCGACGGACCAGGGTTCCGTGGCGGCGCCGACCGCCACGGCTCCTTCCGCCTCGCGGCCCGTTCCCCCTGTCGTGATCCCGGCAGAGTCCGCTGCTCCCTCGGCGGCGGCTCCGTCAACGGGAACCACATCGGCGACTCTCCCCACGCGCGCGACCGTGCAGAGGAGCGAGGCCCCCGCGACGCTCGACCGGAAGCCGCGGACGGAGAGCCCGGTCGGCGGCGCATCCACCCCGGCCGCCGTATCGCACCGGGATACGGTCGTCAAGGCCGCTCCCCATCAGCTTCCCAGCTTCGAGGATACGAAGGCGAAGGGAGAGATACAGGTGGATATCGACGGGGAGTGAGTCGGGGCTCACGACTCGAAAAGAGCACGAGACGATATTGAACGCGTCGGAGGATTCCTCCGGCGCGTTCGGCGTTTACGGGATGGGGGTGAGAACTCCTTCCGGTTCCGGTGTCCATAGGATGCTCCGGGAGAGCAGAATTGTATCGCTTCCGGAATCCGCCGACGTCAGTAATCCCTATCGATTGCCATGATGCTGATATATCGTCGTCGAATCCGCTGCGCGGCCGTTCCGTTGATCCTTTTCCTCATGAGCCTCTCCGGTGAGACGTCTGCCCAGCGGGGGACCACCGCGGCGGGAACGGATCGTCCGCTGGTGGACCGTAGAGACGCCACCCGCTGGTACTTCGGCGATCGCGCAGGAATCTCCTTCGAGTCGGGCGTCGCCGTCGAGGTCACCGATGGAGAGGTGAGGACCAATGAAGGAAGTGCCGTCATCTGCGACCCGGTCACGGGGAAACTCCTCTTCTCCACCGACGGTGGAACGGTCCTGAACCGGAAGCATCGGGTCATGCCGAACGGGCGCGATCTGAAAGGGCATTTGACGAGCGCTCAGTCGGCGCTGATCGTTCCGAAGCCCGGAGACTCTGCCTCCTTCTATATCTTTACGGTCGGCGCCGGTCCCTACCACACGGCGAACGACAATAATATGGGCTTCCGATATTCCACTGTCGACATGAGTCTCGCAGGCGGCATGGGGGACGTGGTCGAGAAGAACGTGCCGCTGCTGGACAGCACCACCGAGCAGCTTACGGCGACCCGTCACTGCAACGGCCGTGATTACTGGGTGGTCGTTCATCGATATCGCTCATCGGACTTCCATGCATATCTGGTCACGGCGGAGGGTGTTGCGGCTGCGCCGGTGATCTCCTCCGTCGGAACGCCCGATCTGAACGAAGTCCTGTACGGAGGGTTCGGACAGGGGATGATGAAAATCTCGCCGAACGGAGAGATGCTTGCGTCGGCGATGACATACAGATTCCATGCGGCGCTGTTCGATTTCGACAACGGCAGCGGCATCGTCTCCAACGAGCGTATCCTGGCGTCGGATTCGACATTCCGCTACTACTCCCCCGCGTTTTCGCCCGATAACTCGAAGCTCTATATCTCGACGCTTTCCGACCCCGAGGATCATCCCTCGGCGCTCTTTCAATACGATCTGGAGGCCGGATCTCCCGATGCGATACGAGCCTCCCGAAAGAGACTCCCCGCCACACCCGATTGGGAATGGGAATGGGCGGGAGGGCAGTTGCAGCTTGGGCCGGACGGACGGATCTATCACACGGTGTTCGGCCCCCTGCAATCACTCGGTGTGGTCAGTGAGCCGAACAAACCGTATCCCGACTGCGGATATGCGGAGAGAGGGTTCGATCTGAACTATGGGAGGCAACTGTGGGGACTCCCCAACATGATCGATTCCGATATCTTCGGCGTCGAGAACCGGTTCGCGCGGACCTCGGTTCGTCAGACGGTCAGTACGTCGACGCCGTGGGTCGGAGAGGAGATCGAATACACGATCATCGTCTGCAACAACAGCCGGGAAATCACCGACGCGATGATCGAGGAGCGGCTTCCGGAAGGGGTGGAGTATATCGGAGGATTCGATGCCTATCCCTGTCACAGCGTCATTGCTCTGCAGCCTGGGGAGTGCCGGACCCTCTTGTTGAAAGCCCGGGTTGCACTCAACAGCCCCGTGGGAGTCCCGTTGAACTCCTGCGTCTCGCTGATCGGGCCGGATGTGACGGAGAAATGCCAGGTGACGACAGAGTGCTGCGTTTCGGTGACGGCTCGCGATCTGAATATCGCGGTGAGCAAGAGTGTGACCGGAGACAAAGAACTGCGCCGAGCTCGTCGCCCTCGATCAGATCGATGCTGACTCCTCCGATAACCGTGACTGTGCCGTTATCAGGTCCTGCCCGTGGGGAGCAATGATCGGCAACGCGTCGATCGGCGACGGCATTCATGCGGGCCCCGGGGCGCTTGCCGATGTTCCGGTCATTCTGGAGAGGGAGATCGACTCCGCCCGCATCACCCGTATCAGGATCACCGGAACCTACGATGCCGGAACGGTCCGGTTCGAACACGACGATTCGCGTGATATCACCCGTGGAACATTGCTGGAGGGATGGTCCGTCATGCTGTTCGACGACAGGGAAGGGATCGTGACGCTGGAGTTCGCGGCTCCCTCCCCCGACCGTTATCTGAGCGGATCGGGGCATCTCCTGAACCTCCGTTTCCGCGCCTTCATCGGATCGAATCCCGGGTCCGATCTCGACTTCACGATCGAGCTCCCCGGGGACTCCTGCAATATGATCGTGACGGAGCCGGGATATCTCGCCGTCGACTCGATCTGCGGCCTCTCCCTCCGGTTGATGGAGGCGATGCCGGAATTGTTCGCCCTGCTGCCGAACGTGCCGAACCCCTTCAATCCGACCACCGAGATCCGCTTCTCGATCGGCCTGGACGGACCGGCGACCCTGGTCATCCATGATGCGTCGGGACGTGAGCGCGCGAGGCTTGTGGAGGAATACCTGATGCCGGGAACCTATGCCGTGACGTGGGACGCCTCGGCGTATCCCTCCGGACTCTACTATTACCGCCTGACCTCCGGCGGATGGAGCGAAACGCGTCCGATGATGCTGGTGAAGTAGATATCGAGATCGATCACCGCAGTCGATGAAGTCCCGTGGATGATGAACGTCGTCCACGGGACTTCCGCCGTCAGGCCCAGACGGCCCCGTTCCGGCGACATGCGTCAGGACTTCCCCTGACCACCCTCCCCTCCCCCATCCCACCAAAAAAATCACCGCCTCCGAATCTTGGCATGCATCGGCCGCAATCTTGGTCGGCTCCGAATAGATTGATCGGCGCATGGGAAACTCTCAACAACAGCCGATTTCGGTGACGGAACGATGAAACGCACGGCTCCTCTCCTCGCCTTCTGGTTCCTTCTGGCGGTCGTCGGTCATGCGCAGGAACTCTCGACCATCGACAAGCAGAAGCCGTTCACCCTTTCGGGGTCGGTCAACGCCTCGGTCGGCGCCAACACGATCTCCGGGACGGAGCGTCGCCGCGATCCGTTCGCCTGGATGCTGAGCGGGTCGCTGACCCCGACCCTCTACGGCGTGCAGCTTCCCCTCACCTTCGTCTTTTCGCAGCAGGACAAGGGGTATACCCAGCCGTTCAATCAGTTCGGGGTCTCTCCATCATATAAATCGCTCCGGACCCATCTCGGCTACCGGTCGATGACCCTTTCGCGCTATACGCTCGCCGGGGTGACCTTTCTGGGGGCAGGATTCGAGTTCAACCCCGGCGTGGTCAGGCTGGCGGGGATGGTCGGCGGGCTTCAGAAGGCGATCGAGGAGGATACGACACGGGCCGGCGTCATCCCCGCGTACAAGCGTGACGGCTATGCGTTCAAGCTCGGGTTCGGCAATGAACGGACCTTCGTCGACCTCAGCTATCTCCGCGCCTACGACGATACCAGCTCCCTGACCAGGGCCCCGAAGAAGTCCGATGTGGCCCCCGCCGAAAACGCGGCGCTCGGGATGAACACCCGGATCGGGGTCATGAACAACCTCTCGATCGAGGCCGAGGGAGGGGCGACGCTCTTCACGCACGATCTGCGGGCGGCGAAGGCGAAGATCGATTCGACGGCGGTCCCGGAGTTCCTGCTCGGCGTCTACGACGTCCGGAACTCGACCACGCTGAACTTCGCCGGACGCGCCGGGATCGTCTACACCGGCGACGGCTACGGGGTGCGGGTCGGCTATGAATATGTGGAGCCGGAGTTCTCCACGCTCGGCGCCTACAGCTTCTCCACCGACCTTTCCAACTGGACGATCGAGCCGAACCTGACTCTGATGGAAGGGGGACTCCGTTTCAACGGTTCGATCGGACTTCAGCACGACAACGTCCTGGGGACCAAGCTGGCGCAGACCGACAGGGTGATCGGCTCCTTCAACATCGGCTACAACCGTGAGGATTTCGGCGCCGACGCCAACTACTCCAACTATTCCTCCAGCCAGAGCGCCGGGCGCGCTCCGATCAACGACAGCATCCGCGCCCGCAACGTCACGCAGAGCGGAACCCTCACCCCGCGCCTCACGATCCGGGACGAGGTCCACAGCCATACTGTCTCGCTCCTGATGGGCTATCAGGAATACACCGATCTCAACGCCTACACCAGCCTCTACTCGAACAACCGGACCACGACGGCGTCGCTGATCTACAGTCTCGCATTCCTCCAGAGCAAGCTGAACGGAGGCGCCTCGATTCTCTATTCGGGGACCGAGGCGGCGGCGACCACGACCCGCACCCTCAGCGCCAGCCTGAGCGCCGGGACGACGATGCTGGCGGAGGACGCGCTGAGCCTGAACGGAACGCTCAGCTACGCCCTGACGACGATCGCCGGGATCGACGGCGCCGGCAACACGATCACGACAGGGGTGAGCACATCGTACAGAATATCGAAACAGGATAATCTGGGTCTGAACTTCAACCTCTCGCACAGCGCCGGTTCGCTGGCCGACACCCGTTCCTTCACCGAGTTCACGACACTGCTGAACTACTCCCGATCATTCCAGATCCTGGAATGACCCCGATCGCAGGATCGCACATCTTCATACACGAATCAGACACGAAGGTATGTACACCATCCGACGAGCATTTCGGTTTGCCCTGCTCCTGGTGATCTCGACGGTCGGGGCGCTGGCGCAACAGAGACCGATCATCGTCTCGGTCACCGTGCTCCCTCCCTATGCCTCGGCATTGAACGAGTGGGAGAGGCACCCGGAGCGGATCATCGTCACCCTGACCAACACCGACGGTCTCAGGAGCTACGACGTCCGTCTCTCCGGGTATCTGGAGGATCTGGGGGGGGGGATCAAGGTCGAGACGAAGGACGATTTCCCGGTCTCGCCGATCACCGTGGGGGCCGGGGCGGTCAGGAGGCTGGACGGCAGCGAGCTGAAGCTCTTCAACGCGAGCGCGGTGAACGTCACCGGGAGCGACAAGAGCCTGATCGCCCGCACCGGACAGCTCGCGGAGGGAACATACTCGATCTGCATCCGCGCGCTCGATCACGCGACCAGGGAGGTCCTCTCTCCCAATCCGGGATGCGCGACCTTCACCATCCGCGCGCTCGAAGCGCCGATGCTCGTCTCGCCGCCGTGCGATATGAAGATCACGCAGACGATGAACCCGCAGCTCGTCCTCTTCCAGTGGTCCCCTGCGGCCGGGGCGCCGCCGTCGATCACCTATACAATGTCGCTGGCCGAGGTAATTCCCGCGGAGCGCAACGCCGAGGAGGCGATCAACACAGCCACCCCGCCGACCCTCTACACCAGGGAACTGACGACCACGATGTTCCAGTACGGCGCAGCCGATCCTCAACTGAAGAAGGGGAGCAGGTACGCCTGGAGGGTGCGCGCCTCCGATCCCGCCGGTGTCGTCACCTTCCGCGACGACGGCAGAAGCCGGGTCTGCACCTTCATCTACGGCGACGATCCGATGAAGGATACCACGAAGCAGGATACCGCCAGGAAGGAGACGAAGGATACGACCAGGAAGGAGGACTGCACCCTTCCGGCGTATATCACCGGGTCGTTCCCGAGCGATAATCAACGTCTCCCGTTCAGATATTTTCCGGTCTCCGTGCAGTTCGATCCGTACTGCCGGAACTACACGAAGTTCGCCTCCACCTATATCCTGAAGAACGGGATGGGAACGGTGGTGACGAACGCGACGAAGACGATCGAATGGAAGAACGGTCCGTTCGACAACCCGACCCGCCAGCCCGACATGTTCGAGCAGGAGGAGTCGAAGAACATCATTATCAACAACGACCAGAACAAGGATGAGAAGGAGAGGAAGGCGCAGTTCCTCTCCCCCGACACCTACTACACCTGGAGCGCCGACGTCACGCTCACCAAGAAGGTCTTCAAGGGGAGCGACAGCTCGTATGAGGATACGAAGAAGACGGTCAAGGGACGGTTCACCGTCGGCATGGGAACCTCCGAGCTTCTGGAGCCGGAGAGCGGCAGAGATCTCCCTCCTGGTACGATAGAATTGAAGTGGAATACGGCGCAGCCCCCCAGTGGCAACTCCCTTGCTCTGCCGTTCGACCTGAGACTGGGGAACAAGGGGGGCGGCGCCAAGTTTTACGCGATGACCGTCAACGAGAAGTGGGTGGTCCAGGTCTCGCGTACCCCCGATATGAAGAAGGTCGTCTACACGACCTCGGGCCGGGTCGGCGCGGGGGTCAACCCGCTCGACCCGGCGCAGGGGGAACAGTTCGTCAAGAACTCCATCTACAAGACGGTCAACGCCCTCCCCGAGCTGAAGGATGAAGGGGAGTATTTCTGGATGGTGAAATGGCTGGTCGATCCGGACGGGTCGGACGAGGGGGCGTACTACAACGCCAGCGAGATCCGCAG